>JANRFG010000012.1:83008-91791 GCA_030725715.1 Opitutales bacterium | reverse complement strand
GCCTTGCAGGAGGGCGACGCCGGCGACCACCGTCGCGAGCCGGCCGCCGCGGGAGAGCTCGGACCAGTTATGCCCCACCACGAGCATCACCGCCGCGCCGAAGAGCAGCACCCCGAAGGCGCGGAGCACGAAGGCCATGCGGCCGGTGCCGGCTTCTTCCACCGGATAGCGGGCGAGGATCTGGTCCCGTTGGCCGGGCTGCAGGATGCCTTGTTCGTGCCAGAGCTGGGATTCCTTCGCCAGCCATTCGCGGAAGCCTTGGGGGAGGGGCATGGAGGCAGGATGGGGAATCTGGGGAGGAGGGGCGAGGGAGAAGGAGGGTTGGACAGGGTGGTAGCGGATAGCGGTTAGCGATTGGGAAAGATAGCTAAACGAAACCAAGGGAAACCGGAGACCGGATGATTGGCTGGGGGTCGCCGAAGGGTAGGGGCGTGGCTTCGCCGCGCCCTCCGACGAGGAGTGCACGATGAATCGTGCCCCTACCTGCGTTCGCCCTGCGGCGAACGAGGACAGCACGTGGTGCTGTCCCTACCTCGTCATCCCCCAACAAAAAGCCCCGGCGCTTGCCGGGGCTTTGGTCGGGAGGCAGCGGTCGCCTTAGGCGATCGTCACTTCCTTCGTCAGGTAGACGTCCTGAATCGTGTTCAGGAGCTTCGCGCCTTCTTCGATCGGGCGCTGGAAGGCCTTACGACCCGAGATGAGGCCCTGGCCGCCGGCGCGCTTGTTGATGACCGCGGTCTTCACGGCTTCGGCGAAGTCGTTGTTGCCCGAGGGGCCGCCGGAGTTGATCAGGCCGATGCGGCCCATGTAGCAGTTGGCGACCTGGTAGCGGGTGAGGTCGATCGGGTGGTCGGTCGACAGGTCCGTGTACATGCGCTTGTCGATCTTGCCGTACGAGGACTCGGTGGCCTGGATCGCGAGGTAGCCGCCGTTGTTCTCCGGGAGCTTCTGCTTGATGATGTCGGCGCAGATGGTGACGCCGAGGTGGTTGGCCTGGCCGGTGAGGTCGGCGGATACGTGGAAGTCCTTCTCCTTCGTCTTGAAGGCGCTGTTGCGGGTGTAGCACCAGAGGACGGTGGCCATGCCGAGCTCGTGGGCCTGCTGGAAGGCGTGGGAGACTTCGATGATCTGGCGGTTGGTCTCGGCGGAGCCGAAGTAGATCGTCGCGCCGACGGCGGCGCAGCCCATGTCGGCGGCCTGCTTCAGGGTGCCGTACATCACCTGATCACCGACGTTGGGGTAGGTGAGCAGCTGGTTGTGGTTGATCTTCACCATGAACGGGATCTTGTGCGCGTAGCGACGGGAGACGCTGGAGAGCACGCCGAAGGTGGAGCAGACCGCGTTGCAGCCGCCTTCGATGGCGAGCTTCACGATGTTCTCGCCGTCGAAGTAGGTCGGGTTCTTGGCGAAGGAGGCGCCGGCGGAGTGTTCGATGCCTTGGTCGACCGGGAGGATCGAGACGTAGCCGGTGTTGGCGAGGCGGCCGGAGCCGTAGAGGCGCTGCAGGTTGGCCAGGACGCGGTTGTTGCGGTCCGAGGCGGCGAAGGCGTGGTCGACCCAATCCGCGCGAGGGGAGTGGATCTGCTCCTTCTTGATCTTCGGGTTGTTGAACCCGAGGAGGTTTTCGGCTTCGGCGCCGAGGTGCTTTTGGATTTCGCTGTAGTGGCTCATGGTGAGGAGGAAGAGGGTGTCTTTTCCGGAGAACAGACCACCCCAAAAGGGGGAGGTCGGGGGCAGGCTTCAAGCCAGAATTCAAAAACCGCCGTAAAACGGGCAAGCCGGATGCGACCTTGGTCGGAAAACCGCCGGCCTGCTCAGATTTGCCAGTCCTCGCCGGCGGCCGAGGCCGGGCTGGGGAGGTCAGGGTGCGGGGCCGTCACGATGCGGAGGACCGCGTTGCCGCCGCCGGCGAGGTCACGGGCCCGGCGGACCGCTTTGGCCAACGCAAGGTTCGGCTGGGCTTCGTCGAAGGGGAAGACGTTCTCGGTGCCGACCGCGCGGTCGAGGCCGGCGTTGACGATGATGCGCATCGTATCGGCCTTGGCCTCGCAGAGGATCAGGTGGCGGCCGTCGGACTTCAGCGTCTCGGCCAGGTCGCGCAGGAGCAGCACGCCGTTGGCGTCGAGGTGGAGGGCTTCGCGGAACTTCAGCACGAGCACCTTCAGGTTCGGGTCGGCCGAGGCGCGGCGCAGGTGCTCGTGGAAGGCCTGGGTGGCGCCGAAGTGCAGGCTGCCTTCGACGTGGAGGATCGAGATACCCGTCGACGCCTGGCCCTTCGGGCGTTCGCGTAGCTCGCCGGTCTCGGAGAAGTCATACTCGACGACCTCGGGGGTGGACGTCTGGCGGAGGTAGAAGGCGACCGCCACCGCCGTGCCGAGGAAGATCGCGACGTCGAGGGGCGCGAGGAGCGCGGTCGCGAAGGTCGCGAGGAAGACCGTGCGATCCTGCGCGCCGGACTTCAGGATCAGTTTCACCGCGGAAAGGTTGGCGAGTTCGATCTCCGCGAGGATGACGAGGATCGCCAGCGTCGAGAGCGGCACGATGGCCACCACCGGCCTCGCGAGGAAGAGCGCGCCGAGGATGAACAGACCGCAGAGCAGCGAGGCCAGCGCCGTGCGGGCGCCGCTGGCGACGTTGAGGGCGGAGCGGCTGATCGAGCCGGAGGCGGCCATGCCGCCCGTGAAGGCGCAGACCAGGTTGGCCATCCCGAGGCCATAGACCTCCTGGTGGAGGTCGGACGGTCGGCCGGTCTTGAGGGCGGAGGCGCGGGCGTTGGCGGTGCCTTCGATGACGACGAGCACCGCGAGCGCGAGGGCCGGCGAGAAGAGCGTCGAGAGCGTGCGCGCGGAGAAGTCGGGGAGGTGGAGGGCCGACGCGGCCCGGGCGGCCTGGCCGACGTAGCCGACGAGGTCGGCGCGGCTGCCTTGGGCGTGGGCCACGTTCTGGGCGAGGATCGCGCCGAAGGTCGCGACCATGACCGCGCCGAGGATGGCCTTGCCCGCGCCGTACTTCGGACGCAGGAGGAAGTAGGCCACGCTCGTGATCAGCGCCAGGCCCAGTTCCGGGTTGATGAGCGCGCGACCCATGCGGGCCGCATGCCAGAGCACTTCGGGCAGCGTGTCGTCGCCGTGGTCGCCGGGCATGCCCAGCGCCGTGGGCAGCTGGAGCGCGATGACGCGCAGGGCGGCCGCCGCGATGTAGGCGGAGATCACCGTGCGCGGGACGAAGTCGGCGAAGCCGCTCAGCCGCAGCCAGGAGGCCAGCAGGAGGAACGCGCCGGTCATCAGGACCAGCGTGGGGAGGGCGGCGGCGCGCAGTTCCGGCGTGACCGCCCCGAGCGTGGCGAAGGAGCCGAGCAGCAGCGCCGCGGAGGCGTTGGTCGGGCCGGCGGACAGATTGGCGGAGCCGCTGAAGAGCGGGGCGACGGCGGCGGCGACGCCGCAGCCGACGAGGCCGCACCAGATCGGCAGGCCGGCCTTCATCGCGAAGGCCATCGACATCGGGAAGGCGAGCAGCGCGACGTTCAGTCCCGCGACCGTGTCGGCGCGGAAGGCGGGTCCGTCCATGCCGCGCAGGACGCCGGCGAAAGGGAAGAGCCGCGGACGCGGCAGGGCGGCGAGCTGGCGGCCGAGCGCCCGGAGCGCGGAGAGGAAACTGGACGGGCCGCTGGACACCCGGCCTTTGTTGCGGTTCGCCGCCGGACCTTCAACCGATTTCGTCCTTCAATCGAAGGCTTCCGGATTCAGCTGCGCGATGAGCGACTGCTGGAGCAGGCCGAAGCAGGCGTAGCAGGCCAGGGCGTGGCGTTGCTCGGTCGGCAGGGACTCGTCGTCGAGGTCCTCGGCGCTTTCGAGCTGCGCGTCGGTGACGTCGGCGAAGACCAGGTCGCGGAGCGCGAGGCGCACGGCGGAGAGGGCGCGGAGGAAGGCGAGCGCCTGGGCCTCGTTGGGGAGCACGATCACGGCCGGGTCGCCCTTGGCGCCGGCGAAGGCCACGGAGAGCAGGCGGGCCTCCTCCGAGGCCTGGGCGGTGAGCGTCTCGACCCAGAAGCCGGCGATCTCCTCGTCGGCCGCGGGCACGTTGGCGCGGTTGACCGTCACGCGCGCGGCGGCGGGGGCGATGAGGCGCAGCAGGTCGGTGAGGACCTTGCGGGCCTCCGTCGTCATCGTGAGGCGGAGTTCAGCCATCCTGTTCGAGCAAGGAGCTGAGGTGCCACTGCTGGAGTTCGAGCGAGAGCATCTCCGCGCGCTCGCGGTCGCCGGTCCACACCGTCGCGCGGCCTTCGGCGTGGATCGCGCGCATGAGCCGCTTGGCTTCGGGGGCGCCGATCCGCAGGACGTTCATGAACGCCATGACCACGTAGGCCTGGTAGTTGATCGGATCGTTGAGCACGACGACGTTCCACCGGGGCGCCGCCGAGACCAGCGACTCAGTCTTGATCTCGGGTTTGAGTTTCGGCTTGGCCATCGGCGCTCAGGTCTGTCCGGGACTGTAGCGTCAGGCGCAGCTTCCGCAAGCCGTCGATGAGTTCTTCGGTCCGGGTCCGGGCGGCGTTGTCGCCGGGCTGCCGTTCGATCTGGTTGGCCAGGCGGGCGAGGCCGCCGCAGGCCATCAGGGAGAGCATCCCCTTGGCGCCGTGGGCCTCGCGGCCGAGGGTGTCCGGCTCGCCGGCGTCGCGGGCGGCGCAGAGGCGGGCGATGATGTCGTCGGCGTGGCGCAGGAAGGCCCGGGCCGCGGCGCGGAGGTCTTCGGCGTCCTCCGTCTCGGCCGCTTCGAGGTGGGCGGCGAATTCGTCGTCCCGGATCCGGTTGAGGTCGGCCTCCTGGCTGGCCGAGAGCAGTTCGAGCTTCTCCAGGAGTTCGGCGCCGCGGACGGGCTTGGCCAGGTAGGCGTCGAACCCGGCGGCCTCGCAGCGGGCGCGGTCGAGTTCCTGGGTCATCGCGGTCAGGGCGAGGAGGGCGGTCCGGCGGCGGCCGCGGGCCTGTTCCTCGGCGCGGATCGCGGCGGCGACCGAAAGGCCGTCCATGATGGGCATCTGGATGTCGAGGATGGCCACGTCGAACTCCTTGGCGCGCCAGAGGTCGAGCGCGGCCGACCCGTCGACCGTCGCGCTCACCTCGTGGCCGGCACGGCGGAGGCGGGCCCCGGCCACCTCGCGGTTGACCTCGTTGTCTTCGGCGAGCAGGACGCGGAGGCGGCGGCTCGGGCGGAGGCGCCCCGCGGCCGGCTCCGCGTCGTCGAGCGCCGGGGCTTCGGTGCTGAAGCGCGTCCAGAGGGCCGTGAGGCCGACCGGGCGGAAGAGCTGGGCCTGGCTGCGGAACTCGACTTCGGAGGACGTGACCAGGATCACCTGTTCGCGCGGGAAGGCCGGGAGGCGCGGGCTGACGTCGTCGGGCAGGTCGATGATGGCCCGGTCGAAAGGCTCTTCCGCGGCGGCCGCGGCGGCCCAGAGGGCCTCCGCCTCGTCGTAGGTCGCCGTCTGGACGCAGGTCGCGCCCCAGAAGGCCAGCGTATCGGCGAACCACTGGCGGACGCGGGGATGGCCCGCCACGAGGAGCAGGCGCTGGCCGGCGAGCTTCGGCTGCGGCGGAGCGGGGAAGGCCGGATTGGGTTCGACCATCACCGTGGCCGCGAAGGTCGAGCCCACGCCTACCTCGCTGGTCACCTTCATGAAGCCGTCCATCGCCTGGGTGAGGCTACGGACGATCGTGAGCCCGAGGCCGGTGCCGCCGAAGCGACGCGTCGTGGTGGCGTCGGCCTGGGTGAAAGGTTCGAAGATGCTCTCCAGTCGGTCGGCGGGGATGCCGATGCCCGTGTCATGGACCGTCAGCAGGGCGCGGAGGCGGCCGTTGCGTTCCTCGAGGTCGAGCTCGGCGTGCACGTGACCGCTCTCCGTGAACTTGACCGCGTTGCCGATGAGGTTGGCGATGATGCGGCGGAACTTGATCGGGTCGCCGAGCACCGACTGCGGGGCGTCGGCGCGCACCAAGGCGGCCAGTTCGACGCCTTTGCGGCCGGCCTGGTGCTGGAACTGGGCGATGACCTCCTCGAGCGCGCGGACCGGGTTGAAGGGGATGCTCTCGATCGTGACGTTGCCGCGGTCGAGGCGGGAGAAATCGAGCACGTCGCGCACCGTGTCCTCGAGCTCGCGGGCGCAGGACTGGATCTTGCGGAGGACTTCGGGCGGCGCCGGCAGGGCGGCTTCGAGGTTGGTCTCGCAGAGCCCTTGGATGGCGTTGATGGGATTGCGGATCTCGTGGGTGACGTTGGCCACGAACTGCCACTTCGCCGCCGCGACCTCCTCGGCCTTCTCCAGCGCGATGCGCAGGCGGTTGTGCTCGTCGACCGACTCCGTGATGTTGAGCGCGAACGTGAGCAGCCCGTTCGGCAGGCCGCCGCCGCCCTTGATGCGTTCGTGCACCACGCGGACGAGCCGCGACCGGCGGTCCTGGGTCTCGAAGTGCATGACCGCGTGCAGGACGCGCTGGCCGGTGCGGACGACTTCTTCGTCGAACTGGCGGAATTGGTCGGCCGTCTTCGCGGAGAGGATGTCGGCGAGCGTGAGGTCCGCCCCGAAACCGCGGTAGGGCAGCGAGAGGAATTCGTCGAGGCTACGGCTCGTATGCAGGATGCGTCCTTGGAGGTCGCGGAAGATGATGAAGTCCGGGGAGTTCTCGATCAGCGTGCGCGCGAGGCTCATGCCCGAGCGCGGGGTGAGGATCGGGGTGCCGTTGACCTGGGGGTCTTCGGCGAAGATCAGCCACACCTGGCGGTCGAACTTCGGGTCAGGCTGCAGGATGATCTTGGCGGCCCGGATCGGCTCGCCGAGGTCGTTGCGCAGCTCGAGCATCCCGCTCCAGGCGGACCAGCGCGCCGCGGAGCGGAGCAGGGTCGAGACCGGCTGGCCGTTCTCGAGTTCGAGGAAGAGCCGGTCGAGGTTGGTCCCGACCGGCACCTTGCGGCCGACGGTGCGCTCGACCAGCGGGTTGGCGAACAGCACCTCTCCTTTGCGGCTGCAGACCATGAAAGGCCAGGGCAGCACTTCGGGCAATGTGGAGAGGTCCGCCATCGGGTCCGGGACAGGCTGGGGGATTCCCGGACGGGGGACAACCCTCCAAGTGATAGGGTAAAGGCACTAACGAAACAGGGATAGGGGCAGGGCCGGCAGAGATGTAGTTGATTAACAGATACAACGGCGCGCGGGCCTGACGGACGACCCCGGGGTCGCCGGGGTCGTGTCTTGCTTTTGGTGCTCAGGAAGGGACTTGAACCCTTACGCTTTAGGGGCACTGGAACCTGAATCCAGCGTGTCTGCCATTCCACCACCTGAGCATTAAAGCGGATAGGTGAGCAAAGGGTTAGCCCCCGCTCTGTCAAGGTCAGGGCTGGCGTAAGGTCCTCAGCATGTAGACACAGTCGAGTTTCTGCCCGAATTTGCGTCCCACGGCCTTCAGCAGCCCTGCTTCGACGAAGCCCAGCGAAGCATGCAGCCGCCGGCTGGCGGTCTGTTCGCCCGAAATCCGGGCGATGACGGACTCGTGGCCGAGAGCCTCGGCGCGGCGGAGCAGCTCGCCGAGCATGAGCTTGCCAAGCCCCTGGCCGTGGCGGGTGTGCTCGATGAAGACCGAGTCCTCCACCGTCGTGGACCAGCCTTGGCGGCTGTTATAGGTGGAGAGGGAGCCCCAACCGACCACTTTGCCCTCGATTTCGACGACCAGGGCAGGGTGGGCGGGGGTGCGGGCCCTCAGCCAGGCCAGCCTCCCGGCGTCGGATTCCTCCGTCAGGTGCCAGGTGCAGGTGCTGGTACGGACGTAGTGGTTATAGATGGCGTTGATCGCCCGGACATCGGCCGGGAGGGCGGCTCGGACGCGTGGTTCCATGGGCTCAGTCATAGCTCGGAGAAAACCTTAAACAAGCACAGGAAATCCCGTTGACAGTCGGTCGCAGGTTACCTTTGTTGGCCGACCTGCCGTTATTAAAACGGCTCTCCCGACCATGAAAGTCTCCTCCTCCCTCAAGTCGCTGAAGAAGCGTCACCCGAATTGCCAGGTAGTTCGCCGCAAGGGCCGTATCTACGTGATCAACAAGACGCACCCCCGCTACAAGGCGCGTCAGGGCTAACCCCGAGCAAACCCCTTTATTTATGAAGAAGGAAGGCCATCCTGAATATAACAACGTCGTCTTCGTGGATGTCTCCACGAACCGCGAGTTCCCGGCTCGTTCGACCATGAAGTCGAAGGAGACCAAGGTGATCGACGGCATCGAGCATTTCGTCATCCGCCGTGAAGTCACCATGGACTCGCACCCCGCCTACACCGGCGAGAAGCGCTTCGTGGACTCCGCCGGTCGCGTCGAGAAGTTCAACACGAAGTTCCGTCGCAAGTAAGGCCCGCCCGAGGCCGCCCCGAAACCCGCCCGGTCCGCCGAGCGGGTTTTTTGTTGTCCAGGGATGTGATGGGTAGGGCGAAGCAGGCAAAAGAACGGCTTATTTTCGCACCCTTGCATGTCGTCGGTGAACCGTGGGAAAAATTTAGATATAAATCCTTATGCATCAATCACTTCGATTACTATTAACAGGGGTATGCGAATGGGTGTGAATAAGCCCTGGTTTTGCCCCATTAAGGCCTATTTTAAGCACATTGTGCTTGATTTTGTCATCTTATTGAATCAATACTGACCCCGCTATGAAGCATATCCTCCCGATCCTCACCCTCACGACCCTCGCTGCCGCTGCCTCTGCCCAGAGCGCCGCTGCTGCTGGTCTCTCCTACAACCGCGCTGGT
>JANRFG010000012.1:65172-82908 GCA_030725715.1 Opitutales bacterium | reverse complement strand
ACAACGAAGGCGATGACTCCGTCTCCGTGGGTTACCTCTTCAAGAACGTCGCCGGCGGCATCGACGCCACCGTCGCTGTCTCCTCGAACGACACCTACGGCGTGATCCTCCGTCGCTCCCTCAACGAAATCGTCGCCGGCCTCGAAGGTCGCTTCGTCTACGCTCACAACACCGGTGCCGAGCGCGCCGACTCCTTCGTCTACGAGCTCGCCTACAACGTGAACTCGAAGTACCAGGTCGCCGTCTCGATCGATGACCAGAACGACGCTGACGAAGAAGTCTCCGTCACCGTCCGCTACAACTTCTAATCTTCGGATCAGAAGCTGACCTAAGGGCCCCGGCAACGGGGCCCTTTTTGTTGTCCGAGCATCCCGATCGGCCGGCTTACTTGGCCTCGACGTGCACGGTGACCCGCATCTCGCGGTCGCCGCCGCCCCAGTAGCTGCCGCTCACGGGGGTCGCGTCGCGATAATCGCGCCCTACGGCCGAGGCGACGTACGCCTCATGGATGACCTTCCGGTTCGTCGGGTCGACCCCCAGCCAGCCATACCCGGGGAGCCAGACTTCGCACCAGGCGTGGGAGGCGTGGCTGCCGATGACGTCCCCGCGCTTGGCGTCGTAGACGTAGCCGCAGACATAACGGGCCGGGATGCCGATCGAGCGGCAGAGGGCCAGCAGCAGGTGGGCGTAGTCCTGGCAGACCCCTTGGGGCTTGGCGAAAAATTCCTCGGTATTCGTCCCGATATGCGTCGCCCCGGGGACGTACCGGCACGTCGCATGGATGAAGTCCATCAGCCCGATGATCACCGAGAACACGTCGCCGCGGTCTTTTTCGACGTCCACGGCGGCCCGCCAGATCTCCGGCGTGATGCGTATGGGCCCGTCGGAAAGGAGGTAGGGCTGGAAACTCTCGATGACCTCATCGGCCCGGACGGCCGTCAGCGGGATGTCGGTCGGGATGGCCGCCACCGGCGTCGCCACGGTCTCGACCACGCTGGAGACGTCGATCACGAGCTCTTTGTGCGGTTCTTCGACCTCGAAGAGGTGGACCGGATTGCGATAGAGGTCCGGATAGCGGCGCATCCGGACGGCCGGCAGCACGCGCACCAGGTGCAGGCCGAGCTTCTGACGGAGATGGGTGAGGGGGGTGACGCGCAGTTCGTTGGTATTGTTGCGGACGGGCAGGGCGTAGCGGTATTCGGTGCGGTGGACGATGCGGAGCTTCATGGTCGCGACGCGCCTTACTGCTGCTGTTGCTGCTGCTGCTGTTCGCGTTGCCAGTCCGAGAGCGACTCTGGCCGGGTCCCGCGCGGGAAATGCCGGTCCACTTCGCCCGGCAGGAGCACGTAACTCTCGAAGACCGCCTGTCCGGCCGCGTTCAGCTGCAACTGAAGTTCGTCGATGTAGGCATGGAGTCCCCGCGCCATCACCTCCGGTGGCCCGGCGAAGCTCAGCCGGGCGAGCAAGGCGCCGGTGATCTTCTCGCACGGATTGGAATAACGGCCGGTCGGCGTCCCGGAGATGTCGTGCAGGACCTCGTCAGCCCGGCGGATGCAGTGGCGGACCGAGCGGGGGAACTCATTGGAGAACAGGAGCAGGTCGACGACCCCTTCGACGCTGATCTCGCCGCCATGGACCCGGCGGTAGCCGGCGTGGGCGCTGCAGGCGCGCAGGACCGCGCCCCATTGCAGCGATTCCAGGGCCGAATCCCCGGCGGACGACTGTGTCTGGGAGCGGATGTCGAGGAAGCGGCTCGTCATGTCCGCCCGTTCGAGGAGACGGCCCAGCTGCAGGAAGTTCCATCCCTCGTCACGGGTGAGCGTCGCATCGGTGATGCCGTCGAAGAGCATCGAGGACGAGATGATCTTCTCATAGTAGGCCTGCGGGAAACGTTCCAGCAGCTGGAGCCCCTCGGGAGAGGTCACGAAGAGGTTGAGCGCGTTGATCTCGGACCACATCTCGTCCGAGATCTTGTCGCGGACCGAGCGCGCGTTCTCGCGGGCCAGGCGGATGCAGGACAGGATCGAGTCCGGATTGCGGAGATCGAGGGTCAGGAAACGGGCGACGTCGCCGAACTTCGGCTCGGGGTAGAGCGTCCGGAAGGCGCCCTCCATCGCGGTGGCCGCCAGCACCGGCGTCCAGTATTCGTGCGCGGTGCCCCGGCCGAGCGTCTCGTCATCGAGCAGCATCTCTTCGGAGACGCGGACGAGGCGCGCCAGGTTCTCGGCCCGTTCCATCTGACGGGCCATCCAGTATTGGTGGTCGGCGACCCTTGAGAGCATCATCGGCGTAGGTCAGGCCGCGAGGACCCAGGTGTCTTTGCTGCCGCCGCCCTGCGACGAGTTGACCACGAGCGATCCGCGGGTGAGGGCGACGCGGGTGAGGCCGCCGGGCAGCACCTTGACCGTGTCGCCCCACAGCACGAAGGGACGGAGGTCGACGTGCCGTCCTTCGAGGCCCCCGTCCACGAGGGTGGGATGCTGGGAGAAATTGACCACGGGCTGGGCGATGTAGTTCCGCGGATGGCGGGAGACTTTGTCGTGGAACTCGGCCAACTGCGCCTGGGTCGCGACCGGGCCGATGAGCATGCCGTAGCCGCCGCTTTCGTTGGCGGCCTTCACGACGAGCCTGGGCAGGTTCTCGAGGATGTATTTCTTGTCGGTGTCGCGCCAGGCGAGGTAGGTCGGGACCTGGTCGAGGATCGGCTCCTGGCAGAGGTAATAGCGGATCATGTCCGGCACGTAGGCGTAGGTGACCTTGTCGTCGGCCACGCCCGTGCCGATGGCGTTGGCGAGGGCCACGTTGCCGCGGCGGACGGCGTCGACCAGGCCCGGGACGCCGAGGCAGGAGTCCTTGCGGAAGACCTGCGGGTCGAGGAAGTCGTCGTCGATGCGCCGATAGATCACGTCGACCTGGCGCAGGCCGCGGGTGGTCCGCATGTAGACGAACCCGTCGAGGGCGATGAGGTCCCGCCCTTCGACGATCTCGATGCTCATCTGGCGGGCCAGGAAGGAGTGCTCGAAGTAGGCGCTGTTATGGACTCCGGGCGTCAGCAATACCACGTTCGGATTCGGGTTCTCGCGCGGGGCGACGTGCCGGAGCGTGGCGAGGAGGTCGGCGGGATAGGTGTCGACCGGGCGGACGCCGCTGGCCCCGAAGAGCTGGGGGAAGACCCGCTTCATCGCGACTCGGTTCTCGAGCACGTAGGAGACCCCGGAAGGGCAGCGGCCGTTGTCTTCGAGGACGAGGTAGCGTCCGTCGCGGTCGCGGATGAGGTCCGTGCCGCAGACGTGGATGTAGGCGTCCTTGGGCACCGAGACGCCCACGAATTCCGGGCGATAGTGGGAGGCCCCGAAGACGACCTCCGGCGGGATCACCCCGTCCTTGATGATGCGCTGCTCGTGGTAGACGTCGTAGAGGAAGAGGTTGAGCGCGGTGATCCGCTGGACCAGGCCGGCCTCGATCTGCTCCCACTCGCCCGCCGGGATGACGCGCGGGAAAGGGTCGAACGGGAAGACCCGCTCCGTGCCTTGGTCGTCGCCGTAGACCGTGAAGGTGATGCCTTGCTTGAGGAACAGCAGTTCGAGGCTGCGGAGCTTCTGGTGGAGTTCCTCGTGCCCGAGCCCGGACAGCTTGTCGGCCACGCCGCGGTAGTAAGGACGGATCTTGCCGTGCTCATCGACGAGCTCATCGAAGAGGTCGGCCCCTTTGTAGTCGGACAGGATCATGCCTAGAAGTAAGCAAGACCCCTGCCATCATCGGGATGGCGGGAGGATGGTCAAAAACCTCGGCTTCGGAGGGCTATCTTAGGCAGGCCCTGCGAAAAACAGGCAGGTCAGAGCCCTTCGCGCTCCGTCCGGCCTTTGGGCGGGGTCGGGCTGATGCCTTTTGAGCGGAAGAATTCGCCGAGGACTTCGGAGCGGGCCGCGGCGAGCTGGTTCTTCCGGACATCTTCCGGGGTCAGCAGCTTCTGGCGTTCGGTCATGATCCGGCGGAGCTGCATCAGGGCGGACTGCTGGAGCTGGCGGACGCGTTCGCGGGTCAGCTTGAAGCGTTCGCCGACTTCTTCGAGGGTGAGCGGGCTTTCGCCGTTCAGGCCGAAGCGGTGCGTCAGGATCTCGGCTTCGCGGGGCTCGAGGGCGGCGAGCATCGTGCCGATCTCGTCGTTGTCGGATTTGCCGCGGAGCGTCTCGAAAGGCGTGCGTTCGGACTCGTCCTTGACCAGGTCGCCCAGGGTGGCGTCGCCTTCTTCGCCGACGGGCTGGTCGAGCGAGGCCGCGCGGTTCGCGACCGACTTCATGTGCACGACCTTCGCGAGGGGGATCTCCATCGCCATCGCGATCTCGTCGTTGTGCGGTTCGCGGCCGAGTTCGGCGGCGAGCTGGTTGGTCACGCGGCGCATCTGCGCGATGCGGTCGACCATGTGGACCGGGAGGCGGATCGTCTTCCCGCTCGTCGCCAGCGCGCGCTTGATCGCCTGCTTGATCCACCACGAAGCGTAGGTGCTGAGCTTGCCGCCCTTGTCGGGGTCGAAGCGTTCGACGGCCTTGATGAGGCCGAAGTTGCCTTCGCTGATGAGGTCCATCAGCGAAAGGCCGAAATTGTCGTAGTCCTTGGCGATGCGGACGACCAGGCGGAGGTTGGCCTGGATCATCTGCTGGCGGGCGGCTTCGTCGCCCTTGAGCACGCGGCGCGCGAGGGCGGTCTCCTGCTCGAGCGTCAGCAGCGGCGTCTTTCCGATCTGGTCGAGATAGTAACGGATCGGCGAACGCTCTTCCGTGGACAGTTCCTCCCACGGCAGGCCCGGCTCGGTGGGATCGGTATCCGAAGCAGGGTTAGGGGTAGGGATTGGGGTAGGGGTGGGTCGAACCTTCGCCTCAGGGGGCGCGGGCTTCTTGGGCGGCAGGACGGGCTTAGTTGCGACAGGCTTCTTCGGAGGGGCCGGTAATTTCTTCGGCTCCTTCACCGGCTTGGCGGTGATGGGCTTCTTGGTCCGGCCCTTCTCAGCGGCTTTCGTCGAAGGCTTGGCCTTCGGCGTCGCGCTTTTCTTGAGCTTGGACTTGGGCACAGGCGGTCTTCTCAGGAGCGCAGGCCGGCGGCGAGTCCGAGGGCGCGCAGGACGCTCTTGGACTTGTTGATGGTCTCTTCGTATTCGGAAGTCGGGACGGAGTCGGCGACGACCCCGGCGCCCGCTTGGATGCTGGCCACGCCGTCGCGGAGCGAAGCGGTGCGGATCACGATGCAGGAGTCATGGCCGCCATCGAAGCCGAAGTAACCGACGGCGCCGCCGTAGACGCCGCGGCGCTCGCCTTCGAGTTCGGAGATCACCTGCATGGCGCGCACCTTGGGCGCGCCGGAAAGGGTGCCGGCCGGGAACGTGGCGCGGAAGAGGTCGAACGCGTCCTTCTCGGGGGCGAGCTGGCCTTCGACCTGCGAGACGATGTGCATCACGTGGGAGTAACGTTCCACGATCGCGTAGTCGGGCACCTTGACGGAGCCGGGCACGCAGACGCGGCCGAGGTCATTGCGCGCGAGGTCGACGAGCATCAGGTGCTCGGAGCGTTCCTTCGGGTCGGCGAGCAGTTCGGCTTCGAGCTGGCGGTCGGCGGCTTCGTCGACGCCGCGCGGACGCGTCCCGGCGATCGGACGGATCTCGCAGAGGCGGCCGGTGAGGCGGACGTTCACTTCCGGCGAGGCGCCGACGACGTCGAAGCCGCGGCCGGTCTCGAGGACGAACATGTATGGCGACGGGTTCACGTGGCGCAGCACGCGGTAGAGGTCGAGCGGGTCGCCCTTGAAGCCGACGTCGGTGCGGCGCGAGAGCACGACCTGCACGCAGTCGCCCGCGCGGACGTATTCCTGCGTCCGGCGGATGGCGGCTTCGAAGTCGGCCTGGCTGAAGTTGGCCTTGCCCGTAGCGAGCTCGGCGGCGGCCGGGAGTTCGGCGGCCACGGCGGCGCGCGGTCCGGTGACCACGGCGCGCAGGGCTTCGAGTTCCTGCTTGGCGGCGGCCCAGGCGGCGTCGGCGTCGGCCGGCGACTTCACGCGGGCGTTGACGATGAGGCGCAAGGTCTGGCGGGCGTTGTCGAAGGCGACGACGCGGTCGACCAGCATGAAGTGGAGCAGAGGCGTGCCGGCCGGGTCCTTGGCGGGCTTCGGGACGGTCGGCTCGATGCGGTGGACGTATTCGTAGCCGACCATGCCGACCATGCCGCCGACGAACGGGGGCAGGCCGGGCACCTTGGCGACGCGCAGGCCGGAGAGTTCCTTCTTCACCAGCGAAAGCGGATCGGCCGGCGTGGGCAGGGTCTCCTTGGTGCCGTCACGGCGGACGATCTCGGTGCGGTCTTCCCAGGCCGTCAGCGTGAGGGCCGGGGCGGCGCCGCAGAAACTGTAGCGACCCAGCTTGTCACCGCCGGTCACCGACTCGAACAGGAAGGGGGAGCCGAGGGCCCGGAGGCGGGCGTAGACCGAGACGGGGGTCTCCAGGTCGGCCATCAGGTCCAGGCACACCGGGATGAGGTCGGACTGCTGGGCCAACTGGCGGAAAGTAGCTTGGTCGGGGACTAGGCTCACGCGTGCATTTAGATGCGTTAACCTATGGTTTGGAAACCAATTAAAGCAAACCGGCCCGATTGAAGCCGTCGGCCGAATCAGCCCTTTTTACCGGCGGTCCAGCGGCCCCAGAGGGACAGGGGGAGCAGGCGGCCGTTGTTTTCCTGTTTCAGGGCGAGTTCGCCGATGTCGACCTGACCTCCCAGCCCGCGGGTGACGTCTTCGAGCAGGTTGTGGCAGAGGATGGAAGAGGCGTCGATCGTGTAGACCGTCAGGATCATGAACTGCGCCTGCGGGGAGAGCAGTTCGCGGCAGGCGCGGAGCAGGGGGGCGAGGTCGCGTTCGACTTTCCAGAATTCGCCGGTCGGGCCGCGGCCGAAGGCGGGCGGGTCGAGCATGATGGCTTCATACTGGTTGCCGCGTTTGACCTCGCGCTTCACGAAGGTCATCGCGTCCTCGATGATCCAACGGATCGGCTCCTGGGCCAGGCCGGACAGCTCCTGGTTGCGACGACCCCAGGCCACGGCGGGCTTGGAGGCGTCGACGTGCGTCACGTGCCAGCCGGCTTGGGCGGCGTTGAGCGAGGCCGCGCCGGTGTAGCCGAAGAGGTTGAGCAGGCGGGGGCGCGGTTCGAGTTTCTGCGGGCGCTCGGCGACCCACTTCCAGTGCGGGGATTGTTCGGCGAAGACGCCGAACTGCTTGGAATTGTCCATGAACCGCAGCTGGAAGCGGAGCTTGCCCAGCTTGGTCTCCCATTCCTTGGGGCAGTTTCCCTTCAGCTTCCAGCGGCCTTCGCGGCCGCCTTCTTCGTGTTCGGCGACGGCGCGGGCCCACTCGGCGGCGGGCAGGGACTTGCTCCACCAGGCCTTGGGTTCGCTCCGGATCATGCGGACGCCGCCGATCTCCTCGAGCTTGAACCCATCGCCGGAATCCAGGAGGCGATGTCCCTCCCAGTCGCTCACTAGTACGCTGATATCCACGCGCGCATCGTGGGCGGCCGACGGCCGGGAGGGAAGCCCGCTTTTGCTCGCCAAATTATTTTCCGCCCTTCCTCTTGAGGTGATGACGCGTGAACTGGCCAGCGCCCGCTGGGAGACGAAGGTCTCCGGGTTGGTCGCGCTCACGCGCGATTGGGCCGGTGCGGGTCTGCCACCGCTCACGCTGAACCCGCCGGCGCGGCTGACCTTGCTCGAGCCGGCGGACGTCCGCGCCTGGGCCTTGCGTGCGGGGCACTGGGTGGAGGGCGGCTGCGTCCATTTCTTCTTCTGGAAAGCGCTTTGTCCGGAGGTCGTGGAAGGTTCCGTCAGCGTGGTCGGACCCTTCAACGACTGGGGCCGCGCCGTCGACATGGAGCGCTGGCAGCTGCGTCCGGTCTGCGTGGCGGGCGCCGAAGGCTTCGAACTCGCCGCGGACCTCGCGGAGATCCTCGGCGAGGCCGAGGAGACCGTCTTCAAGTTCCGGCGCGAGGGCGACCGCTGGGTCGAGCCGCCGCATGACGCCGACAACGTCCGTCGCGACGAGGCTAACCACCGCAACCTCGTCGTCTCCCGCCTCCGCACCGACCGCCACGTCTTCCGCTTCCATGCGGCCGACGTCGATCCGGCCGCCGTGCCGGTCCGCATGGTTTTCGAGACCCCGGAGCTGCTCGAACTCGACGACATCCTGGCCTCGGAGCCGCTGGACGTCCTCGAGCCGGCGGGCGGCTTCGGCGCGACCGTCGGACCTCGTTCGACGCTGTTCCGCGTCTTCGCCCCGCGCGCCCGTTCGGTCGAAGTCCTCTGGCGTCATCCGGCGGGCGGTGGCGCGCATCCGCTGACGCTCAAGCCCGAAGGGCAGGGCGCGTGGTCGGCTTCATGGCCGGAGAATCTCAGCGGCGCCCAATACTGGCTGCAAGTCGCCTCGTCCGAAGACGGCACCGGCGAACGTTTCGGCGACACCCACATCGTCGACCCGTGGGCCCGCGCCGTCGTCGGTCCCCGGCAGGCCGCCGGCCTCGTGGTCGGCCCCGACGCCCTCCGGCCCTTCGATGACGGTTTCGTCCCGCCGCCGGTCGAAGACCTCGTGATCCTCGAAGGCCATCTGCGCGACCTGCTCGGCCTCGCCGACGGCGCGCCGACGGCCGGCGGTTATCGCGACCTCGCCCGCTATGTGCGCACGCGCGGCAACTACCTGCGCGCGCTCGGCGTCAACGCCCTCGAACTGCTGCCGTGCGCCGAGTTCGAGCACGGCGCGACCGACGAATATCACTGGGGCTACATGCCCGTGAGCGCCTTCGGCGTCGCGAACTCCTACGCCTCCGGCCCGGGCGTCGTCGCCATGGAGGAATTCCGCGACCTCGTGCGCGCCTGCCATGAGGCCGGACTCGCCGTCATCATGGACGTGGTCCTGAACCATTTCGGCTCGCCCAACGGCCTCGGCGCGATCGACGCGCCTTACTACTACCGCGTCGACCCGCAGGGCAAGCTCACCAATTGGAGCGGCTGCGGCAACGACGTCCGCGCCGAGGCGCCGATGTTCAAGCGGCTCGTCCACGCCGCGCTCCGCCACTGGACCGAAGTGCTCGGCGTCGACGGCGTCCGCCTCGACCTCGCCGAGCTGTTGGGCACGCCGCTGCTGCGGGAGATCGAGGCCGACTTCCGTTTCCGCGCCCCGCACAAGATCCTCATCGCCGAACCGTGGAGCTTCCGCGGGCACACCGCGCGCGACCTCGACCACACGACCTGGACCAGCTGGGATGACGCCTTCCGCGAGTTCCTGCCTTCCTACGTACGCGGACACGCCCGGGCGGCGGACCTGCTCCACCACGTCGCGGCGTGCGCGTTCCGCCCGTCCGCGCGCCTGCGCTATGCGCAGTCGCACGACGACATGGCCTGGCTGGATCGCATCACCGAACGCGCGGGCGCCGACGCCCTCGATCCGGCGCCGCGTGACGTCCTGCGGACGCGCCTCATGCACGTGATCCTGCTCTGCTCCGCGGGCGTGCCGATGCTCTGCGCGGGCCAGGATTTCCTCGCGACCAAGCGCGGCGTCAGCAATACGTGGCGACGCGGCGACCTGAACCGCCTCGACCCGGTCCGCATCGAACGTTTCCGGTCCGAGCACGAATTCGTCGCCCGCCTGATCGGTTTCCGTCTCTCGGCGGCCGGCGCCGGCCTGCGTCCCCGCTCGGCCGTTTCGCCGGGTTGGATGCAGGTCACCCATCAGCAGGGCGGGGAAGCCTTTGTCGCCGTCCTGAACGCCGACGGACAGCTCGGCCCGGCCCGGGTGCTCATGGCCTGCAACCCGCACGACCGCGAGGTGACCCTCGTCCTGCCGCGGACCGGCGATTGGACGCCCGTGGTCGTCTCGCCTTTCCCGTCCTGCCTGCACGCCCCTGGACCCGTGCCCACGATCGAGGGCGATTACGTCATCCTGCCTCCTTTGGGCGCCGCCGTCTGGTCCGCCGGGGCCTGATTCGCATTCTCGCTTGCCAATGCGGGGCAGCAGGGCCTTTTTCATCCCTTTCACGTCCGTCCTCTTTCCTTTCTCACACACCATACCATGGCCACCAAAGTAGCTATCAACGGATTCGGCCGCATCGGCCGTCTCGTCTTCCGCGCCCTCGTCGAACAGGGCCACCTCGGCACGACCTTCGACGTCGTCGCCGTCGGTGACATCGTCCCTGCGGACAACCTCGCCTACCTCCTGAAGTACGACTCCACCCAGGGTCGCTTCAACGGCACCGTCAGCTCCAAGAAGTCCTCCCCGGACAAGGCTGAAGACGACGTCCTTGTCGTGAACGGTAAGGAAATCCTCGTGGTTTCCGCCCGCACTCCGGCCGAACTCCCCTGGAAGGCCCTCGGCGTCCAGGTCGTCATCGAGTCCACCGGTCTCTTCACCGAAGCCGCCAAGGCCAAGGGCCACCTCGAAGCCGGCGCCAAGAAGGTCATCATCTCCGCCCCGGCCAAGGATGAGGACATCACCGTCGTCATCGGCGTCAACGACGACAAGTACGACGCGGCCAACCACCACATCATCTCCAACGCCTCCTGCACCACGAACTGCCTCGCGCCGCTCGTCCACGTGCTGCTGAAGGAAGGTTTCGGCGTCGCCGAAGGCCTGATGACCACCGTCCACGCCTACACCGCCACCCAGAAGACCGTCGACGGTCCGTCCAAGAAGGACTGGAAGGGTGGCCGTTCCGCCGCGATCAACATCATCCCGTCCGCCACCGGTGCCGCCCGCGCCGTCGCCCTCGTCCTCCCGGAAGTGAAGGGTAAGCTGACCGGCATGGCCTTCCGCGTGCCGACCCCGACCGTCTCGGTCGTCGACCTCACCGTCAAGACCACCAAGGAAACCTCCCTCGCCGAGATCAAGGCCGCCCTCAAGAAGGCGTCCGAGACCTACATGAAGGGCATCCTGGCCTACACCGACGAAGAAGTGGTCTCCTCCGACTTCATCCACGACAAGAGCTCGTCGATCTTCGACGCCGGCTCCTCGATCGAGCTGAACAAGAACTTCTTCAAGCTCATCAGCTGGTACGACAACGAGTGGGGCTACTCCAACCGCGTCGTCGAGCTCCTAGGCAAGGTCACGGCCAAGCTCTGAGCCGGGCTTAGATTCCTCCGCGACAGGCGGCCCATCCGGGTCGCCTGTCTTGTTTTGGGCTCCCGGCGGGGCGGGGGAGGGCACGGACGAGGGTTTGCGAGGCCTTGGGCGGTTTGTTCTTCCCACCCCTCGCCTTACGCCTTTCTCTGCAGCCTTTCACCACCATGCCTGCTCCTACCCTCCGCGAACTCGGCTCCGTCAAAGGCCAGCGTGTCCTCGTCCGTGTCGACTTCAACGTCCCCCAGGACAAGAAGACCGGCGCCATCACGAATACCCAGCGCATCGCCGCGGCCCTGCCGACGATCAAGTTCCTGCTCGAAGGCGGCGCCTCCCTGGTGCTCATGTCCCACCTCGGTCGTCCGGACGGCAAGGTCGTCGAGAAGTTCTCCCTCCGCCCCGTGGCCGCCGAGCTCGAGAAGCTGCTCGGCAAGCCGGTGAAGTTCGTCGCCGCCTGCGTGGGCGCCGAGGCCGAAGCCGCCGCCCAGGCCCTCCAGCCGGGCGAGGTCCTGCTCCTCGAAAACCTCCGTTTCCACATCGAAGAAGAGGGCAAAGTGAAGCTCGAGGACGGCACCAGCCAGAAGGCCGACCCCGCTAAAGTGGCTGAATTCAGGGCCTCTCTCTCGCGTCTGGGCGACGTCTACGTGAACGACGCCTTCGGCACCGCGCACCGCGCCCACTCCTCGATGGTCGGCGTCAACCTGCCCCGCAAGGCCGCCGGTTACCTCCTCGAAGCCGAGCTCAAGGCCTTCGACACCGTGCTCAACAACCCGAAGCGCCCGCTCCTCGCCATCCTCGGCGGCGCCAAGATCGCCGACAAGATCCCCCTTATCCGCAACCTCATCGAGAAGGCCGACGAGATCATCATCGGCGGCGGCATGGCCTACACCTTCCGTAAGGTCTGCGACGGCATGGAAATCGGCAACTCCCTCTACGACGCCGAAGGCGCCAAGATTGTTCAGGAGCTACTCGACAAGGCCAAGGCCCGCGGCGTGAAGGTCACCCTCCCGGTCGACTTCCTCTGCGGCGACAAGTTCTCCCCTGATTCCAACACCCAGCCTGCCACCATGCAGTCCGGCATCCCCGCCGGCTGGGAAGGCATGGATTGCGGTCCGGAATCCATCAAGCTGTACGAGGCCGCCATCGGTCGCGCCGGCACGGTGGTCTGGAACGGCCCGTGCGGCGTGTTCGAATTCGAGAAGTTCGCCGGCGGCTCCAAGGCCATGGCGGCCGCGGTGGCCCAGGCCACGGAACGCGGTGCGATCACCATCGTCGGCGGCGGCGACACCGCCACGGCGGCGAAGAAGTTCGGCGTCGATACCAAGGTCTCGCATTGCTCGACCGGCGGCGGCGCTTCCCTCGAATACCTCGAAGGCAAGATCCTCCCCGGCGTCGCGGCCCTCTCGGCCTGAACCGCTCCGGAACCCTGCAAACACTCATCCGAAACCACTCCCATGTCCACACGCACTCCTCTCATCGCCGGTAACTGGAAGATGAACAAGACGGCCACCGAAGGCACCGAACTCGTCAAGGCCGTCGCCGCCGCCGTCGGCATCGAGTCCGCCGTCCAGGTGGTCCTCTGCCCGCCCTTCACCGCGCTCTCCGCGGTGAGCGCCGCCGCCGAAGGCACCCACCTCGCCGTGGGCGCCCAGAACATGCACGACAAGGCCAACGGCGCCTTCACCGGCGAAGTCTCGGCCGCGATGCTGCGCGACCTCCATGTCGGCTACGTGATCCTCGGCCACAGCGAGCGTCGGGCGATCTTCGGCGAAGACGACGCCTTCATCAACCGCAAGGTCAACGCCGCCCTCAGCGCGTCCCTCAAGCCCATCCTCTGCGTCGGCGAGCTGCTCTCCGAGCGCGAAGCCGGCACCACGAACGACGTGGTGAAGCGTCAGGTCGAACTCGGTCTCGCCGGCGTCCCCGCGGGCAAGGCCGAACAGGTCATCATCGCCTACGAGCCCGTCTGGGCGATCGGCACGGGTAAGACCGCCACCCCGGCCATGGCCCAGGAAGTCCACGCTTTTATCCGCTCGCTGCTCGTCACCCAGTTCGGCGCCGAGTCTGCGGCCCGCGTCCGCATCCTCTACGGCGGATCGATGAAGCCCGACAACGCTGACGCGCTCCTCGCCGAGCACGACATCGACGGCGGTCTGATCGGCGGAGCCTCCCTTGAGGCCAAGAGCTTCGTGGAGCTCGTCCAGAGCGCCGCGAAGTCCCTGAACCGCTAAGTCCAGCGTCGCCCAAGCTTAGGCCGGCCAACGGATAAGCCCCTCTAGGGGTTTCCGTTGGCCGGCCTAATAGTTTGGAACCGAGCAAGAAGGCGGCAGGGTAGGGGGTATCTATTTAGAATAGTTCTAAACTCTGTAAATAACTGCCATTCAATTATTTAAATTATGTAATCACATCCCATTCACAGGTTTCTATAGCCGCTATCCACAGTGAACCATAGAAAACCGACTAAAACCCCTCAAATTTGGATTGCGAAGGGTAGCCGCCTTTCGTGCTTCTTCGGTCAAAAAACCCGCCAATCCCTTCGTCTGAACGCGATGCGCAAGCTCCTCGAATTCCTCAACCGCCCGGCCCCCCGCGGTAACTTCTTCTCCCGGGCGATCAACGCCGCCCCGTTCCAGGTCCTCGTCTGCCTCCTGGTCACCGCCGTGGTCGTGGCCGCCGCGGTCAACGAGTACGCGACCAACAAGTATCTGAACGTCGGATACACGCCGGACCAGCCCGTCGCTTTCGACCACTCCTTCCACGCCGGTCCTGATTCGGTCCTCGGCCTCGACTGCCGCTATTGCCACAACTACGTGGACAAGTCGGGCCACTCGAACGTGCCGACGACCAACACCTGCTGGAACTGCCACAGCCAGGTGAAGACCGACAGTCCCGCGCTGGCGCTCGTCAAGAAGAGCATGGAGACCGGCGAGGCGATCCGCTGGGTCAAGGTGCACAAGGTGCCCGACTACGTCTACTTCAACCACGCCGTGCACGTGAACCGCGGCGTCAGCTGCGTCGAGTGCCACGGACGCATCGACCAGCAGGTCGTCGTCGGCCAGCAGAAGTCCCTCAACATGTCCTTCTGCCTCGATTGCCACCGCAATCCCGAGCAGGTCCTGCGCCCGGTCGACAAGGTCACGGACCTCGCCTACCAGGCCGCTTCGCCCGCCCAGCAGACCGCCGACGGCACGAAGTTCGTGCACGACTGGAAGGTCAATCCGCCCCAGAGCTGCTCGGGCTGCCACCGCTAATCCCCCACGCCTTTTCCGATGAGCAAGAAAGTCTTCGAACACCCCGCGCCTCAGGCCGGCGAGCCGACCGGTCCTTCGTACTGGCGCAGCCTTGACGAGCGCAACAAGTCGCCCGAGTTCCGCACCCGCGCCGAGCGCGAGTTCCTCGACGGCGCCTCCGCCATCTCCGCCGTCGAACGCCGCGAGTTCCTGATGCTCATGGGTGCTTCGTTCGGTCTCGCCGGCCTCGGCCTCGCCGGTTGCCGCGAGCCCCGCAACCACACGCTCCCCTACGCCAAGCAGCCGGAGAACACCATCCCCGGCGTCGCCACGTATTACGCTTCGTCCTTCCCTGGGGAGTTCGCCAACCAGCCGATCCTCGTCGAGACGCATCAGCATCGCCCGACCAAGATCGAAGGCAATCCTAGCCACCGCGCCAACGGCGGCGCTTCCTCGAAGTCCGCCCAGGCCAGCGTGCTCGACATGTACGATCCGGACCGCGCGCAGGCTTCCCTCGCCGCCGACGGTTCCGTCCTCTCCGTCGCCGCCGCCCGCGGTTTCCTCCGCGGTCTCGCCACCGACGCCAAGGCCGACGCCGGCGCCGGTCTCGCTTTCCTCGCCCGCCCGTCCGCTTCGCCCACGCGCGCCCGCCTCGTCGCCGCGCTCAAGGCCGCCTACCCGCAGGCCCGCTGGGTCGAATACGCCCCGGTCGCGCAGAGCCGCGCCGACGCCGTCCTCGGCGCCCGCGCGCTCCCTGATTACGCCAAGGCCCGCCGCGTGCTGAGCCTCGACCGCGACTTCCTCGGCGCTCATGACGCCACCGTCGAAGACACCCGCGCCTACGCCTCCGCCCGTCGCGCCGACACGGCCGCCGAAGCCGAGAAGATGACGCGCCTCTACGTCGTCGAATCCGTCTTCTCGCTGACCGGCGCCGCCGCCGACCACCGTCTCCGCGCCGCTTCCTCGCACATCTCCGGCCTCGCGATCCTCTTCGCCGCCGAAGTCCTCGCGCAGAAGGGTTCCGCCGACGCCGCCGCCCTCAAGGGCAAGGTCTCGGGCATCAACGTCGACGCGAAGTGGGTCACCGAATGCGTGGCCGACCTCGTCAAGGCCGCCAAGGGCGAAGCCCTCATCGTCGCCGGCGACCATCTGTCCGCCGACGCGCATCGCGCCGTCTTCCTCGCCAACCAGGCCCTCGCCGCCGCCGTCAAGTACGTCGCCGCTCCGGCTCCCGCCGCGCTGACGATCTCCGCGCTCGTCGCCCAGCCGGCCAAGACCCTCGTCATCCTCGGCGGCAACCCCGTCTACGACGCGCCGGCCGACGTGAACTTCACCGCCGCCATCCAGGCCGCCAAGAAGGTCGTCCGCCTCGGCTACCATGGTCCGTCCTTCGACGAGACCTCGGCCGCCGTGAAGGCCGCCGCCGGCACCTTCCTCGCCTCCTCGCACTACCTTGAGAGCTGGTCCGACGGCCGCACGCTCGACGGCGCCTACGTGCCGGTGCAGCCGATGATCGACCCGCTCTTCGCGACGGTCACCGAGCTCGACGTCCTCGCGCCCTTCGCCGGTTCCGACAAGGAGCCGCACGCGCTCGTCCGCGAGACCTTCAATTCCCTCTCGAAGAACGTCACCGACGAAGCCTTCGCCGCCTGGCTCGCCGAAGGCGTGCTCGCCGGCACCGCCTTCGCCGCGGCCAAACCCGCCGTGGGCGTCGCCCAGATCAAGGCCTTCGCCGCGCCGGCCCTCTCCTTCGACGCGCTCGAAGTCCGTCTCCTCCCCAGCTTCCACTCCGGCGACGGCCTCCAGGCCAACAACGGCTGGCTCGCCGAGGCTCCGGATCCCATGTCCAAGACCGTCTGGGAGAACGTCATCCTCGTCAGCCCGAAGTTCGCCGCCAAGCTCGCCATCGAGCCTGAGGCGATGGTCATCAACCAGATCGGCGCGCTCAACCGGAACATCAACCAGCTCGTCGACGGCCGCCTGATGTGCCGCGTCGCCACCGTCACCGTCGGCGGCAAGTCCGTCACCGGACCGGTCTTCATCATGCCCGGCATGGCCGACCACACCCTCGGCCTCCAGCTCGGCTTCGGCCGCCGCGTCGCCGGCCGCGTCGCCACGCGCGTCGACGAACGCCTCGCCGGTCGCGTCACCGGCAACGGCTTCGACGCCTACCCGCTCGTCTCCGCCGCCGAACCCGCCGTCCGCACGGGCGCCAAGTTCACGCTCACCGACGTCACCGTCGCCGTCTGCAACATGCAGGACCACTGGTCGATGGAAGGACGCGACATCATCCGCGAAGGCAACGTCGAGGACCTCAGGAAGAACCAGGACTTCGCCAAGCTCGGCATCGATGGCCACGCTCCGGCCGTCTACGGCAAGGACGGCAGTATGGCCCCGGCGGCCAAGGCCGTCACCACCCCGCGTGGAAACTCCGCCTACGAGCACCCGGCCCACTCCGTCGCCCCGAACGTCGCCGTCTGGCAGGGCCATGAGGACAAGTTCCCGCAGCTCCAGCAGTGGGGCATGTCGATCGACCTCAACACGTGCACCGGCTGCAACGCCTGCGTGACCGCGTGCCAGTCCGAGAACAACATCCCCGTCGTCGGCCGCGAGCAGGTGCTCAAGGGCCGCAACATGCACTGGATCCGCCTGGACCGCTACTTCTTCGACGGCCGCGCCGCCGCCGGCAACGCGATCCCCGAAGACCCGCAGGTCACCTTCATGGGCGTCGCCTGCCAGCATTGCGAGACCGCCCCGTGCGAGACCGTCTGCCCCGCCAACGCCACCGTCCACGACGACCAGGGCCTCAACACGATGGCCTACAACCGCTGCATCGGCACCCGCTACTGCGCGAACAACTGCCCGTACAAGGTCCGCCGCTTCAACTTCCTCGACTACAACAAGCGCGTCGACGGCCACCTGTACGAAGGACCGCTCGGACCTGAGAAGGCCGTCAAGGATCCGGCCGACCTCCCGCAGCTCCAGAAGAACCCCGACGTCTCCGTGCGCATGCGCGGCGTCATGGAGAAGTGCACCTATTGCGTCCAGCGCATCCAGGAAGCCAAGATCCAGGCCAAGGTCCGCGCCCGCAATTCGGCCGACATCAACGTCCGCGACGGCGCCATCAAGGTCGCCTGCCAGCAGGCCTGCCCGGCCGGCGCGATCGAGTTCGGCGACATCACCGATCCCAAGACCCGCGTCGCCAAGGCGAAGGCCTCGAGCCGTTCCTACGGCGCGCTGACCTACCTCAACACCCGTCCGCGCACGACCTACCAGGCCAAGCTGCGCAACCTCAACCTCCGCATGCCGGGCGCCCAGCTCGTCCCGCTCTCCCGTCTCGAGATGGCCGGCCGCGAAGCGCACGGCG
>JANRFG010000012.1:0-65072 GCA_030725715.1 Opitutales bacterium | reverse complement strand
CGCACGGCGACGCCCACGCCGCTCCCGCCCACGGCGACGCCCACGGCGCGAAGCCTCACGCCAAATAATCCTTAAACGACCCTTCGTCCCATGGCTCACGCCCACGACAGCTCCTCGGAGCGCCCCGCGATCCTCGATAAGGTTCGCCCAGCCGAGCTTCCGCGCTCGCCGCTGATCCTCAACAACCGCGGCTTCCACTGGATCACCGACAAGGTCTGCGGCATCGTCGAAGAAGAGACCCCGCTCTGGTGGAAGGTCATGTTCGGCGTCGCGCTCTTCGTCGCGTCGTTCACGTTCATCGGCCTCGGCTACCTCGTCGCGACCGGCACCGGCACCTGGGGCCTGCGTTCGCCCGTGGGCTGGGGCTGGGCCATCGTCAACTTCGTGTTCTGGGTCGGCATCGGCCACGCCGGCACGCTGATCTCGGCGATCCTCTGCCTCCTCCGCCAGAAGTGGCGCACGTCCATCAACCGCGCCGCCGAGGCCATGACCATCTTCGCGGTCTGCTGCGCGGGTCTGTTCCCGCTCTTCCACGTCGGTCGCGTCTGGTTCGGCTGGTGGCTCCTGCCGCTACCTAACCAGAACGGCATCTGGCCGCAGTTCCGTTCCCCGCTCGAGTGGGACGTCTTCGCGGTCTCCACCTACTTCACCGTCTCGGCGCTGTTCTGGTACATGGGCATGATCCCGGACCTCGGCACGATCCGCGACCGCGCGACCACCTGGTGGCGCAAGGCCTTCTACAGCGTCCTCGCCATGGGCTGGCGCGGCGGCAACCGCCAGTGGTCCAACTTCGAGATGGCCTACCTGCTGCTCGCCGGCCTCTCGACCCCGCTCGTGCTCTCCGTGCACACCATCGTCTCGTTCGACTTCGCCGTCTCGAACGTCCCCGGCTGGCACACGACCATCTTCCCCCCGTACTTCGTCGCCGGCGCCATCTTCTCCGGCTTCGCGATGGTGCTGACCCTGATGCTCCCGCTGCGCGCGATCTACCGCCTGCACGACGTCATCAACCAGTACCACATCGACAACATGTGCAAGATCATCCTGGCGACCGGCACGATGGTCGGCTACGCGTACGCCACCGAGTTCTTCATCGCGGCCTACTCGGGCAACTCCTTCGAGAAGTTCGCCTTCGTGAACCGCGCCTTCGGCCAGTACGCCTGGGCCTACTGGATCATGGTGTCCTGCAACGTGATCACCCCGCAGCTCTTCTGGTTCAAGAAGGTCCGCGAGAACCACTCCCTCGTCTGGATCATCTGCCTCTTCGTGAACGTCGGCATGTGGTTCGAGCGCTTCGTGATCACCATCACCTCGCTCGCCAACGACTACCTGCCGTCCAGCTGGGGCTACTACTCCCCGACGATCGTGGATATCTTCACGTTCTTCGGCACCTTCGGCTTCTTCTCCGTCCTCTTCCTCCTGTTCGTGCGCTTCCTGCCTCTGTTGCCCATGGCCGAGGTGAAGATGGTCGCGCCGCAGGCCGACCCCCACGCCCACTGATCCCCGCCGCCCCCCGACCATGAACGAACGCAACGAACGCATCCACGGCGTGGCCTGCACTTTCCGCAAGGTCTCCGACGTGTTCCACGCCGCCGAGAAGGTGCGCGACGCCGGCTGGAAGAACTGGGACGTGCATACGCCTTTCCCGATCCACGGCATGGACCAGGCCATGGGCCTGCCTCGCTCCCCCGTCCCGCGCCTGACCCTGCTGGGCGGCGTCACCGGCTTCATCACCGGCTGCCTGCTCACCTGGTACATGAACTCGTACGACTACCCGCTGATCGTCGGCGGCAAGCCCTACTGGAGCGTGATCTTCCCGTTCCCGGTGCTCTACGAGTGCACGATCCTGTTCGCCGCCTTCGGCACCTTCTTCGGCCAGTTCATCTTCAACCGCCTCCCGCGCCACAATCATCCGCTGTTCGAGCTCCCGAACTTCGCGCGCGTGTCCGATGACACGTTCATGATCGTCCTCGAGGCCCGCGACCCGCAGTTCCATCCCGACGAGTCGCGCAACTTCCTCCAGTCGCTCGGCGGCCAGGAGATCACCGTCATCCGCGACTAATCCGCCCCCCATGACCCGTTACCTCGCATTCCTCGCCGTCGCGGTCGTCGCCACGATCAGCTTCCTCGGCTTCCAGGGCAAGGTGTCCAAGGACACCCCGGTCTATGTCTTCGACGACATGGACACCCAGGCCAAGTACAAGGCCCAGGGGGAGAACCAGTTCTTCGCCGACGGCCGTGACGCCCGTCCGCCCGTCGCCGGCACCGTCGCCCGCGGCAACGGCCTCGAGCCCCTCAAGGTCTTCTCCGCCGACTACCGTCGCGCCGAATCCCTCAACCCGTCGTTCGTCTCCGGCAAGGACGCCAAGGGCTCCTTCCTCGCGGGCTTCCCGACGCAGTCGCTGAAGCTCACGAAGGGCCAGCCCCAGCCTTACGCGGTCGACGCCGCCGTGCTCGCCCTCGGCCAGGCCAAGTACCAGGTCTACTGCGCCGTCTGCCACGGCGACGCCGCCGACGGCAACGGCATCATGAAGGTGCGCTCCGCGCTCGAAGGCGACGTCGCCATCGTGACGATCGCCAGCCTCCAGACGCCGGTCATCCGCGCGTACCCGAACGGACAGATCTACGACGTCATCACCAACGGCAAGAACACCATGATGGGTTACGGCGACAAGCTCTCCCCCGAGGAGCGCTGGGCCGTCGTGGCCTACCTGCGCGCCTTGCAGCTCTCCCAGAACTGCCCGCCCGAACTCGCCCCCGCCGCCGTGAAGGCCCAAATCAAGTAATCCGTCCATGAGCACTTCCTCGCCTCACGCCCTCACCGCCCACTGGAAGAAATTCCTGGCCGTCGGCGTCGTCGCCCTCGCCGTCGTCTGGTGGTTCGCCTTCGCCGGCGTCCAGCACCACGACAACCGCCAGGCCCTCTCCGTCCTCGTCGGCTCCCTCTTCTGGGTCGCCGTCCTCATCGGCATGCTGATGCTGACGATGATCACCCGCGTCTTCGACGCCGGCTGGGCCCCGCTCATCCGCCGCAACTGGGAACTCCTGATCGCCGGCCTGCCGGTCGTCATCCTGGTCGGCATCGTCCCGCTGGCCTTCCTGCCCGACTTCCGTCACGCCGTCTGGTATTGGACGGACGGTTCCCACATCCTCCCCAGCGGACACGAGGTCGGCCATGATCCGATTCTCATCGCGAAGAGCTGGTTCCTGAACGAATCGTTCTTCCTCGTCCGCATCGCCCTCTACGTCGGCGTCTTCGGCCTGCTCGCCGCGCTCCTGCGCCGCTGGTCCTTCGCCCAGGACACCGACCGCACCGCCGGCCACACGCACCGCCTGCACGCCGTCTCCGCCGTCGGTATCCCGCTCGGCGCCGTGACGCTCACGATGCTCGCCTTCGACTGCCTGATGGCCCTCTCGTACCACTGGTTCTCGACCATGTACGGCGTGTGGTTCTTCGCCCTCTCCATCCGTCTCGCGCTCGCGGTCACGGTGATCCTCACCTACAAGCTGTCCAACGGCGGCTGGCTCGACGGTCTCCTCAACCAGGCCCACCGCCACGTGCTCGGCTGCCTGATGCTGGCCTTCACGGTCTTCTGGGCTTACATCAGCTTCTCGCAGTACTTCCTCATCTACACCGCGAACATCCCGGAAGAGACCTTCTGGTACAACATCCGCGAGTTCGATCCGGTGACCGGCCTCAAGAACGAATGGTGGGGCGTCTCGATGTACCTCATCTTCGGTTTCTTCTTCCTGCCGTTCCTCACCCTCCTGTTCTACCGCACGAAGATCGTCGCCGGCCGCCTGCTCGCCGTGGCCTGGGTCATCCTCGTCGGCGGCATCGTGGACCTCTGGTTCAACGCGATCCCCCGTCAGGTCTACGACAAGTCGGCGCCGGAAGGCTTCTCCGTGACGCCGTTCCTCACCTCTTCGCTCTTCCTCGACCTCCTCGCGATCGTCGGCTTCGGCGGCATCGTGTTCGCGCTCTTCCTGCGTGGCGCCGCCAAGAACGAGACGATCCCCGTCCACGACCCCCGCATCCTCGAGTCCATCAACTATCATGAGTGATCATTCTTCTTCCGGGAATCGCCCGCTGATCCCCGGCCAGGTCGCGGTCTGGCTCGGCGCCGTCTCCCTCGTCGCCGCCGGGTTGATCGTGACCGGCTACTCCTATCTCGCCCTCCGTCAGGGACCGGACGAGGACGCCCTCCGCCGTCAGGCCCAGAAGGACCTGCGCGCCGAGAACACCAAGAAGGCGCAGGCCCTCCTCACCGAGCCCGCCCGCAACGCCGACGGTTCTTTCCGCATCCCGCTCAAGGACGCCGTCGCCCTCGTCGCGAAGGACCCGAAGGTCGTCGCCAAGCTCCAGGCCGCCGCCGGCCCCGCGCCGGCTCCCGCCGCTGCTCCGGCCGCCCCCGCCGCTGCGTCGAACGCCTTCGTCAAGGCTTCCGACGAGCAGATGAAGCGCGGTGCCGCCGTCTACGCGCGCACCTGCATCGCCTGCCACCAGCCGACCGGCCTCGGTCTGCCGCCCGTCTTCCCGCCGCTCGCCAACGCCCCGATCGTCGTGGGCAATCCTGAGCTGCCGGTGAAGTTCATCCTCCAGGGGCTCATGGGTCCGATCACCGTCAACGGCATGACCTACAACAGCATGATGCCGCCGGTCGCCGGCGTCTCCGACGCCGACATCGCCGACGTCCTCACCTACGTCCGTCAGAGCTTCGGCAACCAAGGCAACCCGGTCACCGCCGACCAGGTCAAGGCCATCCGCGCCGCCAACGCCGGACGCACCGCTCCCTGGACCACCGCCGAACTCGGCCTCAAATAATCCCGCACCCTTCTTCCGATGACCCAGGATAATCGTTCCGGCCGCCCGCAGGGCCGTCCTCCCGAAGGCGACGGCCGCGTCTCGCGCGTCGAGGCTTCGCTCCGTGGCCCGTTCCTCCTCTTCTTCGTCTCCGCCGTGATCTGGCTGCTCGCCGCCTCGGTGCTCGGCGTGATCGCCGCCCTCGGCCTCGGCTCTTCGGTCGGCGTCCTGCGCGACTGCGCTTGGTTCACCCCGGGCCGCATCGCCGCCGCCCAGCAGGACCTCTTCATCTACGGCTGGGGATTCAACGCCTTCTTCGCGCTCAACCTCTGGCTGCTCGCGCAGCTCGGACGTTTCGAGTTCCGCAACGGCTGGCTCGCCCAGCTCGGCGGCGTGGCTTGGAACCTCGCGCTGACCTACGGTATCGCTCGCGTCTTCGCCGGCGACATGACCGGTTACCGCCTCCTGGACTTCCCGCGTGAAGTCGGCCCCGTCCTCGCGGTCGCCTTCCTGCTGGCCGGCTTCTGGCCGATCGTCGCCTTCGCGCGCCGCCCGTCGGGTCACACCTTCGCCTCGCAGTGGTTCGTGGTGGGCGCTTCGTTCGCCTTCCCGCTCGTCTACCTCCTGGCCCAGCTCCTCGTGCTCTGGCAGCCCGCCTCCGGCGTCGTGCAGGCCCTCGCGCACAGCTGGTTCGTCGCGAACCTCCTGCAGCTCTGGTTCGGTGCCTCGGCCCTCGCCGCGATCTACTACTTCCTGCCGAAGGTCCTCGAGCGCACGCTCACGGGCTACTACCTCGCGCCGGTGGCCTTCTGGACCTTCTTCCTCTTCGCTGGTTGGACCGGTCCCGCGGCCCTCGTGGGTTCGCCGGTGCCGCTCTGGCTGCAGTCGACCGGCGTCGTCGCCGCCGCGATGATGATCATCCCGGTCATCATCGTCGCCATCAACGTGCACGGCACGCTCTGCTCGCAGGGCGGCTGGGCCCGCGCCTGGAACGACACGACGCTCCGCTTCGTGAGCTTCGGCGCCGTCGCCTTCACCCTCGCCGGCGTGCTCGGCGGCGTCTTCGCCTTCCGCTCCATGAGCGCCCTCGTCCGCTTCACCTCCTTCGCCACCGGCCTCGAGCAGCTGCTCGTCTATGGTTGCGCCTCGATGGTGGTCTTCGGCGCGACCTACTTCATCCTGCCGCGCCTCACCGGCGCCCTCTGGCCCTCGGCCAAGCTCGTCCACGTGCACTTCTGGGCGACTGCGCTCGGCTTCCTCGCCGCGGTCGTCGCCTGGCTCGTCGGTGGTTGGCAGAACGGTCAGCTTCTCGCCAATCCGGCCGTCGCCTACGCCGACGTCCTGCGCGCGGAATCTTCTTGGTTCCTCGTGCTGAAGATTTCCGCGGTGTTGCTCCTCGTGGGCCACGTCGCCTTCGCCCTCAACGCCTTCGGCATGATCCTCAAAGCTCCGGCTCCTGCGGGCCGTCACGACTAATCGGACCCCCACCATGAAGAACCTCAACACTCTCCTGGCCGGCGTCTTCCTCGCCGTCGCGTTGCCCTTCGGCGCGCTCATCCTCAGCGGTCAGTCCCAGCTCGGCGGCCTCGGTCGCGCCGCCGGCGAAGAAGGCGGCGCGCTGTTCCCCTCCCGTGAGCCCGGCCTGGCCATCCAAGGTCGTGCCGTCTACGTCTCCCTCGGTTGCGTCAACTGCCACACCCAGCAGGTCCGTCCGGCGGGGCAGGGCAGCGATATCGCCCGCGGTTACGGCGTCCGTCCTTCTGTCGCCCGCGACTACGCCCTGCAGTCGCAGGTGCTGCTCGGCGAGCGTCGCCTCGGACCGGACCTCGCCAACTACGGCGCCCGCACCTCCCAGATCAACGTCGAGACGCTCCTGACCGATCCCGCTTCCAGCGGCGCGGTCTGGCATCCGTCCTACCGCTTCGTGGACGCCGCGCAGCGCACGGCCCTCGTCGCCTACCTGAAATCTCTCCGCCAGGATTACCCCTCGCCGGAAGCCAAACTGAAGAAGTGAACCCATGAACGACCGTAACCGTCATTCCGATAGCAACCGCCCGCGCCGGGGTCCCTCCGGCTCCGAAGGCCCCTCCGACGGGCGCCTGGTGGAGGTTCACTCCCAGCTCTCCCGCGACAAGGACGAGCCGGCCGAGGGTTTCTCCCTCACGCCGATCTTCATCGTCTTCCTGTTCTGTGGCTTCGGCTTCTGGGCCGGCGTCTACCTGACCAACAACGCCGGTGGTTTCTCGGCCTCGGCCTTCGACCTCGACGCTCCCAAGGTCGTCGTGGGCGGCGGTCCGGTGGTCTTCGAACCCGATGCCGCCAAGGGCGAACAGCTCTTCCTCGCGAACTGCGCGGCCTGCCACCAGGCCACCGGTCTCGGCGTCCCCGGCGCCTTCCCTCCGCTCGCCAAGTCGATCTGGGTCACCGGCTCCGAGGATCGCCTCATCAAGGCCATCCTGGCCGGCTTCGCCGGTGAGATCGAGGTCAACGGCGTGAAGTACAACGGCAACATGCCGAACATCGGCGCCGGCCTCAAGGATGCGCAGGTCGCGAACATCGCGACCTACGTCCGTCAGGCCTGGGGCAACGCCGCCGAGCCCGTCATGGACACCAAGGTCGCCGAAATCCGCAAGGCCATCGGCAATCGCGCCCAGTACAATCCGGCGGACCTGCTCAAGGAGCATCCGCTCGAGACCAAGTAAGCGTCCCGGCGAGGTCGCCGACAAAAAAGGCCCGGGAGCAATCCCGGGCCTTTCTGTTGGGGGCTTACGCCGACCTCCTCAGGAGTGCTTCTTGATGAAGGCGGCGATGTCGCCCTTCGGGCGAGCACCGACCATCTTATCCACCACGACGCCGTTCTTGAAGAGGAACAGGGCGGGGATGGAGTTCACGCCGAGCTGCTGGGCGAGGGCCTGGTTGGTGTCGACGTCGACCTTGGCGATCGTGACGGTACCGGCCATCTCGGCGGCAAGCTGGTCGAGCACCGGGCCGATCTGCTTGCATGGGCCACACCAGGTGGCCCAGAAGTCCACCAGCACGGGGACAGTCGAAGCCTTGATGGTGGCTTCGAAGTTGTTGTTATCGAGATGAGCGATGAGGTCGGAGGCCATGGAAAAGTCGGTCAACCTTTGGATTTCGAGAAGAGTTCGAGCGCCAGGATGACCACGCCCGCAAGGGAAGCGACGAGCGCGAGAAGGTCAACCGTGACGGCGAACTTGCCGACGTTACGATTGGCAGGCGAGGCGGCCGGACGCGGTGCGGCGGCGGGGATCGGCGCCGGAATCGGAGCCGGGATGGGCGCGGTGGCTCTCGGCGCAGGGGGCGGCGGAATCGGTGCGCCGGCGGTCGGCGCGGGCGGCGGAGGCACGGGCATGCCTTCGGCGGCGACGGGAGCGATCGGAGCGACCGGCTTGTTGAGCTTAAGCTTCGGAGCACCGCCCTGGGCGGAGTTCTCGCCTTCCGGCGCGGGCGGAGGAGGCGGGGGCGGAGGCGGCGGAGGAGGAGGGGGCAGCTCGTTGCTCATTGGGGAGAGGCAGTCAAATCCTGCGAAAGAGGTGAGTCAATCCGTCTGTGGCTCCTTTTTGGCTCAAGCCCCACGGTCATGCTTGCGAAGGAGCTCGGCGAGTTCCTCCGGGCGGGCGTCCGCGATGGTCCGTCCCTTCCGGCTGAGGTCCTCGGACGTCTTGATGACGGTCTCGGTCATCCGCTCGTGGGTCTCCTCGGAGCCACCCACCAAAGAAAAGCCTTCGCCTCGCGTGATGCGTTTATGCTGGTCGGTGGCGTCCAAGCCAAGTCCGAGCAAGCGGTGAGAGGGGCGCCGGGCGCTGGCCATGGCCGTAATCTGACCGCTCCGGGCGTGATTTCAAGCCCGACGCTTACTCCGTTTCGCCCGAGGGCTGGTCGAATTCCGAGCCGCCTTCCAGGGCTTCGCCGGCGTTGGGCGCCGCGCTGGGTTCCGACTTCGTGCAGTTGATCTCGGCGAAGGAGGCGTCCTGCTCCAATTTGAGCTTACCCAGGCGGGCGAGTTCGAGGCAGGCCAGGAAGGTCGCCACGAGGAAGCCGACGGTCGGACGTTCCGGCAACAGGCTCGTGAAGACGAACGTGGGCTCGGTCTCGAGCCGGGCCAGGATGGTCTCCATCCGGTCGGAGACGGTGACGGTCTCGGTCGAGATGTTGCCCGGCTGGATCCGCTCGGCGAGCCGGCGGAGGACGAGGTTGAAGGTGTTCCAGAGCTCGATGCGATCGGCGGGCGCGACCGGCCGGATCACGGCGTCTTCGCCCTGCGGCTGCAATACGTAACGGCTCAGCAGGCCTTGGCGGTCGTCGACCAGACCGCGGATGATCGCGGCGGTCTCCTTCACGCGCTTGTACTGGATGAGCTGCTGGACGAGGGCCCAGCGCGGGTCCTGGCCTTCGTCGGCGGCCGCCACTTCCTCTTCGGGCCGGCTTTCGACCGGGAGGAGCATGCGGCTCTTGATGTACATCAGGGTGGCCGCCATGACGAAGAAGTCGCCGGCCAGTTCGAGGTTGTCCTTCTCCTGCGTGCGCAGGATCTCGAGGTACTGCTGGGTGACCTTCTCGATCGGGATATCGTAGATATCGATCTCGTTCTTGCGGATCAGGAACAGCAGCAGGTCCAGCGGGCCTTCGAAGACATCGAGGCGGATCGGCAGGTCCGGCGGCGGCAGGATGCCGTCCGCGGGGACCGAAGGGTTGTCTGAAGGGGTGTCCGTCACGGGTCAGAACTTGAACAATCTCACCCGCAGGTGGAAGCCCAATGAGCTGATGTCCCGGTTGAGCGGGTCCATGCGCTTGTTGAGGCCGTACTCGATCTCCCAGGAGTCGCCGACCCGCTGGATGAGGCCGGCCCAGATGAGGGTGGCCTGGCCGATCTGAGCGTCATAATTCAGGCCGGTCACGACGCTGAAGACGGAATTCAGGCGCGTCTGGGTGTCCCAGAGCAGCTGCCGGGCCTGGGTGGCCTGCCGCAGCTCGATCCAGTTGAGCGAGGTCCGCCAGAAGTCGCCGGAGTTGAGGGCGATGGACTGTATCGACTCCCGGGCGGCGCCGCCGCCGTTCGGCATCCGGACGGAGGAGCTGAGGGTCATCCAGGGGGTCGGGCTGAGACGGAGCGATCCGAGCAGGTCGCTGCGGCCGGTCTCGGCGTCCGTGGGGCCCTGTCGCCAATCGGCGAAGAGGTCCGCGCGCAGCAGTTCGCGGGAGCCGGTCACGGCGTCACGGGTCTCGACGGTGTTGCGCACGCCGAAGCGGGCCACCTGCCGGTCCGTGGTGGAGGCGGCGTCGAGGCGGTCCGCGAGGTCGACTTCTTCGAGCACGGAGACGGAGACCGCGCGCTGGGTCATCGGGGCCACGCCGATCTCGCGGTCGGCGCCCGGCATCACGCGGTACTGCAGCAGCGGGCGTACGCTGTGGCGGAGTCCGTCGATGTTCCAGTTCGGGGCGTCCACGGACCAGGAGCCGGTGAAGAGCCCTTCGACGTCGAAGCCGGCCTGCCCGATCACCTTGGTGGTGGCGTCCTGGCCGTTCAGGCCTTCGGACCACCCGGTCGCGCGCACGCCGGCGACCGGACGGAAGCTGAGCCACTCGCCGGCGACGAGCGTGCGGCTGAAGCCGTAGTAGCCGTCGACCCGCGCGGTCGACCAGGCGTCGGCGGACAAGGTCGCCGCCTGGAAGGCCGCCGACGGAAGTTCGGCGGAGGGCCGCTCGGTGAAGGTGCCGACGCTGAGGAAGGCGCGACGGGACCAGCCGTCGTCGTCGGCGAGCGTCGTCGGCAGGTCATAACGGAACTCCGGGAGACGCTGGACGACGTCCTGGTAGTTGTCGGCCTTCGCGGTGAGGGCGGCCGAGAGGTAGCCGCCGGCGTACGGTTTGACGACCTCGAGGTTGAGCTGCGGGTTGCCGCTCTGGCCGATCAGCATCGGCCGGAAATCGCGGAGGACGTCGGGGTCCGACTGGGCGAAGGCGTTGCCGGCGACCTCGACGCCGTCCGGCGTGCGGGCGTTGAACTCGCCGGTGAAGAACGTTCGCCGGCTGTCCGGCAGCCGGCCGAAGAGGTCCGCCACGGGCGTGGACTGGTCGTCGATCCAGCCGCCCTGCATCCGGCCCTTCCAGCGCGTGCCGACGCCGGGCAGGCCGGTGTTGTCCACGCGCAGCGCCGGACCGACCATGAAACCGGATTCGCTGTAGTAGTCGACGAGCCCGCCCAGCCAGAGCGAAGGCGAGACGCGGTTCAGGACGGTGGTGCGGAGGAAGCGGCCCTGCTTGTCCTCGCTGCCCGTGTTGAGCATGATGTCATACGGGAAGTCGGTCCCGGACTGCCCGTAGTAGGGCAGGTTGAAGAGCGGCAGGCCGGCGACGTAAGGCGTGGCGCTGCGCAGCGACAGCCGGTCCTCCTTCTCCACGTAGGAGGCTTCGGCCACCTTGAGGTGCATGCCGGCCGCGGAGGGTTCGTTGTTCCACACGCGCACTCCTTTGAGCTGCTTGTCGCCTTTGACGATGCGCAATGACTCCGCGGTGAAGTAGACGGGCGCCCGGCCGAAGCGCACGTCGGTCGCCTCGATGATGTCGGCGCGCGGATCGATGACGACCTTGGCGCCGAAGATGCGCAGGCTCGGGGTGGCGTAGACGACCTCGCCCTCGGCGACGATCACGCCGGTGCGGTAGTCGAGACGGAGCTTCTTCGCCGACAGGAAAGTGTCGCCGCTGACGAGTTCGGCGTCCGTGCCCACCATGACCTTGCCGCCTTCTTCGGAGTGGAAGTCGCCGGTGAGGACGGGGCCGGCGGGCACGGCGGCGGACGTCCGCGCCGGTTCGGCGGCCATGGCCGCCACGGACAGGGAGAGGCTTGCGGCGATGATCCAGAAGCTACGGCCAGGCATCCGCCGAGAGTTGTCGCTCCGGGCTTTCCCTCAAGGTTTTTCGGGTAATGAGCGCTTGCCGACCCTCGGGCGGGCGTGGAGTCTTCTCGCATGCGCCTGAGTCCAGCAGAGTTGACCGCCCTGGTGGATGGCAAGGAGACCTCGCCGCACCGATTCCTGGGCCTGCATCCGCTGCAAGGCGGGGGCTTGGTCGCCCGCGCGCTCCTGCCTTGGGCGAGCACCTGCGAGCTGCTGCCCGACGGCGGGAAGCCGGTGCCGATGACCCGCCTGCACGCGAGCGGTGTCTTCGAGGTCGAAATGCCCGGCACCACGCTCTTCCGTTATCGTTTCCGCGTGACCTATCCGGACGGCGTCCGGCGTGACGTCGACGACCCTTACCGCTTCCTGCCGACGATCTCCGAGGAAGACCTCTTCCTGCTCGGCAAAGGCGACGACCATCGGGCCCACTACAAACTGGGCTCGCACGTCCGCACGATCGACGGCGTCACCGGCGTCTCCTTCGCGGTCTGGGCTCCGTCCGCCCGGCGCGTGTCCGTCGTGGGTGACCACAATCTCTGGAACGGCCGCGCCCAGCCGATGCGTATCCTCGGCGCTTCCGGCATCTGGGAGATCTTCGTCCCCGGCCTGGCCGCCGGCGCGCGCTACAAATACGAGATCGTCGGTCCGCACGACACCACGCCGTTCCTGAAGACGGATCCTTACGCGCTGCACTTCGAGCCTTCGCCGAACCACGCGGCGATCGTCTGCGACCTCTCCGGCTTCGTCTGGCATGACGAGGCCTGGCTGGAGGCCCGTCGCCGGCGTGACCTGCGCTCCCGGCCGATGTCCGTCTACGAGGTGCACCTCGCTTCCTGGCGTCGCGTCCCCGAAGAGGGCGGCCGCGTCCTGAACTACCGCGAACTCGGCGAGCAGCTCGCCGCCTACTGCGTCCAGATGGGCTTCACCCACGTGGAGCTGATGCCGCCGTCGGAGCATCCCTTCGACGGCTCCTGGGGCTATCAGGTCACGGGCTTCTACGCCCCGACGCACCGCTTCGGTTCGCCCCTCGATTTCATGACGCTCGTCGACGCGCTGCACCGCGCGGACGTCGGCGTGATCGTCGACTGGGTGCCGGCCCACTTCCCGCGCGACTTCTTCGCGCTGGCCCGCTTCGACGGGACGCACCTCTACGAGCATGCCGACCCTCGTCTGGGCGAGCACCAGGACTGGGGCACGCTGATCTTCAACTACGGCCGCCACGAGGTGCGCGGCTTCCTCGTCTGCTCCGCGCTGTCCTGGCTCGAACGCTTCCACGTCGACGGCCTGCGCGTCGACGCAGTGGCCTCGATGCTCTATCTCGATTACTCGCGTAAGGCTGGGGAATGGATCCCGAACCGCTTCGGCGGCCGCGAGAACATCGAGGCCATCGAGTTCCTGCGTCAGGTCAACTCGCTCGTCCATCTCTACCAGCCGGGCGTCGCGATGATCGCCGAGGAGTCCACGTCCTTCCCGGGCGTGACGAAATCCGTGCCCGAAGGCGGCCTGGGCTTCGACTTCAAGTGGAACATGGGGTGGATGCACGACACGCTGGATTACTTCAAGCAGGACCCGCTGTTCCGGAAGTTCCACCACGACAAGCTCACCTTCGGCATGCTCTACCAGTGGAGCGAAGCCTTCGTGCAGTCGTTCTCCCACGACGAAGTCGTCCACGGCAAAGGCTCGCTGATCGGCAAGATGAGCGGCGCCGACGACGCCACGAAGGCCGCCAATCTCCGCTGCCTGCTGGCCTTGCAGTGGTCCTGGCCGGGCAAGAAGACCCTCTTCATGGGCTGCGAGTTCGGGCAGTTCGCCGAATGGAAATACGACGCTTCGCTCGACTGGCATCTGCTCGAATATCCTCTTCACCTCGGTGTGCAGCGCTTGGTCGCCGACCTGAACAGGCTCTACGTGGCCGACGCCGAACTGGCGTCCAACGAACTACGTCCGGAGAGCTTCGCCTGGCTGGTCGCCGATGACGGCGCGCAGAGCGTGCTGGCCTTCGAGCGCCGCGGCGGCGAGCAGGCCTGGACGGTCGCGGGCAACTTCACGCCCGTCGAGCGCACCTACCGTCTCGGCGTGCCGTTCCCCGGCCGCTGGGAAGAGGCGCTCAACACCGACTCGAAGCACTATGCCGGCCACGGTCTCGGCAATCTCGGCGGCGTGGTCGCCGACGCGATTCCCTGCCAGGGCCGTCCTTATTCCATCGAGTTCCGTCTGCCCGGCCTCTCGATGGTCATCTTCCGCCGTTCGTCCGCCAAAGCGAAGCGCTGAGCATGATCCGTTCCGAAATCTTCCGCCGGCACGTCGCGGCCGACCCCGCGAACCCGCTGTTCCGTTTCTCCCTCGGCCAGGCGCTCTGGACCGAAGGCGACGCCGCCGGGGCCGTCGAGCACCTGCGTCTCGCCGCGGCTTCCAAGGCGGACTGGATGATGCCGCGCATCCTGCTGGGCAAGAGCCTCCTCGCCGCGGGCGACCGCGAGGACGCCAAGGCCGCTTTCGCAGACGCGCTCGCGCTCGCCGTGTCGCAAGGACACGAAGAGCCGGAGGCGGAACTGCGGGCCCTGCTCGCGACCCTCTGAGAGTTTATTCGACGCGCTCCAGGATCACGCGCCGGAGATCCATGACCGCGGCCTTGGCCTTCTTGACGGGGCGCACGGTGAGCGTGTTCTCGCCGGCGACGAGCGTCAGCTTGCCGACTTCGCGCGGGACGAAGCGCTGGAAGTGGCCGGTCTCTTCGACGGTGAATTCGCACGAGCCCTTGGCGGTGTCGAGGGCGACGACGGAGCCGCCGTTGCCCTTGCCGCAGCCCTGGAGCACGGTCACGCGGTAGGTGCCGGCCTTGGGCGCGGTGAAGGTCCAGGACGCGGTGTCATCGGCGTTGACCCAGAAGCCCAGCGTATCCTTGTGCGGCGGCTCTTCGTACTTGAGCTTCGCGCCCTTGACCCGGGCGTCGCGGGCCTCGAGGTGGATCAGCGTGTTGGGGCCTTCGGTGGCGCGGGCATCCATGGCCAAGCGCCATTGGGCGAGCACGGGGCGCATGGCCTCGGAGGTCGGCAGGGCCGCGAGCTTCGTCGCGTCCGTCTTGACGAAGCAATCCTCCCAGGCGGCGCGGTCGAAGTCCGGGTTGGCCTTGGTGGGTTCGGCGCCGACGCTCCGGCGCCAGGCCTCGAGCTTGCCGCGCATCGCGGCGACGCGCGCGGGCTCGGCGGCGGCGAGGTCGGTCTTCTCGCTCGGATCCTTGGCGAGGTCGTAGAGCTCGAGGCTGCCGTCTTCGTATTGTTCGATGAGCTTCCAGTCGCCCTCGCGGACCACGCCGCCGGGCTTGCCGCCTTGGTTCATGTAGTGCGGCTGGTGCCAGAAAAGCGGGCGCTTGGCGGCGTCGGCCGGCGGCTTGCTCTCGAAGAGCAGCGGCGAGATGTCCTGGAAATCCAAGGTCTTCGGCGCGGGCACCTTGGCGAGCGCGCAGATCGTGGGGACGAGGTCGCCCAGCACGACGGGTTCGGAGATCACGCGCGAGGCGATCCGTCCGGGGTAACGGATGATCAGCGGCGTACGCAGGCCGCCTTCGTAGAGGTAGCCTTTGCCCGCGCGGGAGGGCGCGTTGTAGGTCGCGGGGCTTTCCTTTAGCTCGGAGATGTGCACCCCGCCGTTGTCGGAGGCGAAGACCACCAGCGTGTTCTGGGCGAGGCCATGCTCGTCGAGGGCCTTGAGCACGCGGCCGCAGGCGTCGTCGAGCGATTCGACGAGCGCGGCGTAGGTCGGGTGGAAGGACTGCGCGTTGGCCGCGATGCCCTTGGCCGGCGCGGCGAGCGGGATGTGCGGGTTGTCGAAGGCGAGGTAGAGCAGGAAGGGCTTGGCCTTGTTCTTCGCGATGAACTTCGCGGCGAAGTCCGCCTGGCCGAGTTCGCCCTTGCCGCCCTGGGGGGATTCCGCGCCGGGGTTCGCCCTGCCGGGGAAGTATTCGTCGAAGCCATGGTGGGTCGGCTGATGGCCCTTGCCGCCGAGGTGCCACTTGCCGACGGCGGCGGAGACGTAGCCCTTGGGCTTCAGGAGTTCGGCGATCGTCGGGGCGCCGGCCGGCAGGTGCAGGTTGATCGGCGCGCTGAGCAGGCGGTGCGAGGAGCGGTCGGTGCGTCCGGTGAGGAAGGTCGTGATCTTCAGACGGGCGGGGCTCTGGCCCGTCATCAGGGCCGCGCGCGAAGGCGAGCACACCGAAGCGGCGGCGTAAGCCTGGGTGAAGCGGGCGCCGTCGGCGGCGAGCTTGTCGAGGTTCGGCGTGCGCTGGTCCTGGCGGCCGAAGCAGCCGAGGTCGTTGATGCCGAGGTCGTCGGCGAACAGGATCACGATGTTAGGCGGGGTCTCCTGGGCGCCGAGCGGCACGAGGCAGGAAAGCACAGCGAGGAGCAGACCGAGGAAGGGGCGGGGCATGCCTTGGTTTTAGCGTCCGGCCGGCTTGTGCAAAGGGTAAAACCGACTTCGGTGCCGTCATGGACCCTCGTTTACTCGCCCTCGGGCTGGCCTGCGTGGACGTCGCCATGGCCGCGGTGTCCTGGCTGATCCTGTTGTGCACGTATCCGGATTTCGCCCGCTGGGAGGCCGCGGAATTCGCCCGTCACCACGAGGACTATACGCGGAAGGTCGGCCGGATCGTCGGTCCTTTGCTCCTGCTGCAGCTCGGCGGACATGTCTGGCTGGTCTTCAACGGTGGCGAAGGGTGGTTGGCCTTAGGGCTGGTTCTCGCCTGCTGGGCCCTGACGGGGCTTTGGTCGGTGCCGTTTCACCGGCGCCTGCAGCGCGAAGGGCCCGGTTCGCCGGCGCTCGGCAGCCTGATCCGTTCCCATGCCTGGCGGACGGCCCTCTGGACGCTGTTGGCGATGGATGCCATAGTTCGGGCAGCGGATTGACAGCGTCCGTGCGGTCGTGATGCTCGACGCTAATGAGAACAGGCGAACCGCATCCCGACCGTAACGCCTCCCGCTTCACCGCCTTCCGTCGTTTCCTCGGATTCGTCGGCCCCGGCTTCCTGGTCTCCGTCGGCTACATGGATCCGGGCAACTGGGCCACCGACCTCGCCGGCGGCTCGGAGTTCGGTTATGCGCTCCTGTGGGTGATCCTGCTGTCGAACCTGATGGCGATCCTGTTCCAGCACCTCTGCGTGCGCCTCAACGTCGCGACCGGCCTCGACCTCGCGCAGGCCTGCCGCGAACGCTACTCGCCCCTTGTGGGCAAATTCCTCTGGGTCGCCGCCCAGCTCGGCATCATCGCCATGGACCTCGCCGAACTGCTCGGCTCCGCCATCGCGTTGCAGATCCTCTTCGGCATCCCGCTCTTCTTCGGCGCCATCATCACCGCCTTGGACGTGCTCGTCCTGCTCGCCCTGACGCGCCTCGGCTACCGCTGGCTCGAATCCCTCGTCGCCGTGCTGGTCCTGACCATCGCGGCCTGCATCGGCGTGGAGCTGCTGCTGGCCAAGCCCGTCGTCGCCGAGATGGTGAAGGGCTTCATCCCGACGACCGACGTGCTGACCCGCCCCGGCATGCTCTTCGTGGCGCTCGGCATCATCGGCGCCACGGTCATGCCGCATAATCTCTACCTGCACTCGTCGATCGTCGCCTCCCGCGACTTCGGGCGGACCGAAGAAGAGCGCCGCGAGGCCATGCGCTTCGCCACCTGGGATTCCACGCTCGCGCTGAGCCTGGCCTTCTTCGTCAACGCCGGCCTGCTCGTGCTCAGCGCCGCGGCCTTCCACGGCCGTCCGGAAGCCGTGACCGACATCCGCGAAGCCCACCGCCTGCTCGACGGCGTGCTCGGGGCGACTTTCGCCGGCACGCTCTTCGCCGTCGCGCTGCTCGCTTCAGGTCAGAACGCGACCATCACCGGCACCATGGCCGGCCAGATCGTCCTGGAGGGTTTCCTGAAGATCAAGACGGCCGGCTGGATCATCCGCGTGGCCACGCGCCTGGCGGCGCTCGCGCCGGCGTTGCTGGTCATCGGCTTGGCCGGGGAGGGCAGGGTGGAGTCGTTGCTGCTCTGGAGTCAGGTCATCCTCAGTCTTCAGCTCGGTTTCGCCTGCTGGCCGCTGGTGCGGATGACGGGCGATGCCCAGCTCATGGGCGCGTTCGTCGCGCCGCGCTGGATCCTCGTCCTCGGCTGGATCGCCACCGGTATGGTGGTGAGCGCCAGCCTGTGGTTCGTGGCCGGCGTCTTCTGATTTACGCCATATCGTCACAAGTAACTGTTTGTAAGTTGCTTGGGAGGTGACATGCTTAAAGAAGAACGAACTCGACCTAATACATTTTATCATTACTAAACTTATCACCTTTATTTAGAATGACCCACCCTTCGACCAGTTCGCTGCTCCGAGCCCTGCTCGCTCTAGGCGTATCATGTTCGGGCGCCCAGGCCGGGACATTCTATCGGGATGCGTCAAGTTACAGCACCAAGCGCGATCCCGATCCGCCCCGCTACGCGCAGCCGGCTCCGGCAAGCCCATGGGCCCAGCTCCATGCGTATCCCTGGTTGGATGTCGGTCTCGATTACCGCTTCCGTTACGAATACCGTGACGACGACATCCGGCGCGCCCGCGATGGGGCCGATGAGCCGCTCCTCCATCGCACCCGGCTCTATCTCGGCGTCCGCGAGATCGTCGATCCGCTCCGGTTCGCCGTGGAGCTTCAGGATTCGCGACGTAACGACGGCGGCTTCGCGTTGGATAACCGTGACGTGAACGAACTCGAGTTCATCCGTCTCTACGCTGAGCTCCATTTCAAGGACCTGCTGCCCGCGGACTCGCTCGGCAATTCGCGCCCGGTGGCCCTTCGCTTCGGCAACCATAACTTCGAATTCCTGGACCGGCGCCTGATCGGCAACAATCAGTGGCGCAATACCGCGAACGCTTTCCGCGGATGGCATGGTATCGTCGGACAGGAAGCCAATGACTGGCAGGTCGACCTCCTTTCCGTTCAGCCGCTCGATCGGCTGCTTTACGATCCGGACCGTCCGGCGGAGGGCAAGCGTTTCTGGGCCGCCATCGGGCACTGGCGCGGTTGGTCTGACATCGTCACCCTCGAGCCTTTCTACCTGCGCTTGGATGACCGGAATGTCGCCGACGGCGGGCGGATCGTGCACTCTCCCGGTCTGCGCGCTTACGGTGTTTTCGGTCGGTCGGGCTTTGATTTTGATGCGTCCGCCATCACGCAGTTCGGACACAACGGCGCGAAGGATGTCTCCGCCTGGGCCGCCAACGCCGAGATCGGTTATCGTTTCGAGGATGCGTGGAAATCCCGGCTGAGCCTGTTCTACGGTGCCGCGTCCGGCGACCGGAGTCCGACGGATGCCGAGGATGACCGCTTCGAGCGGTTCTTCGGTTTCGGCCGGCCCTGGTCCGCGAACGACTACGTCGTCTTCGAGAATATCCTCGCGCCCAAGGTGCGCTATGAGGCGACCGTCTCGCCGACCCTGCGCTTCGACCTCGGTTATAGCTGGTACTTCCTCCAGAGCGCGACGGACCGTTTCAACAACGCGGCGAACAACCGGGACCAGACCGGCCTGAGCGGCACCGACGTCGGCCATGAGTTCGACATCCGGATCCGCTGGCAGATGACCCCTCAGGCCGAACTTACCTTCGGTTACGCTCATTTCGTGGCCGGAGAGTGGACTCGCCGTCAGGTCCGCGCCGGCGATACTGATTTCGCTTACCTCGAGCTGCAGGTCAAAGCCTTCTGATTCCTTCGTCCATGCGTCCGTCTTCTTTCTTCCTCTCGCTCGGCTGTTTCGCCGCCACTCTGATCGCGCCGAGCTTGGCGCGGGCCGAAGCGGATACGCTTCGTGTGGGGTTCTTTCCTAACCTGACGCATGCGCCGGCGCTCGCCGCCCGTCAGTTGGAGCGCGAAGGTCAGGACTGCCATCAGGCCGCCTTGCCGGCCGGGGTGAAGCTCGAGTGGCGGTCGTTCAACGCCGGACCTTCGGCCATGGAGGCCTTGCTCGCCGGGGCCATCGACGTCGCCTACGTCGGCGCCTCGCCCGCGCTCAACGCGCACGTGCGCACCAAGGGCGCGGAGATCCGCGTCCTCGCGCCGGTCGCGCAGGGTGGCAACGCGCTCGTAGTCCGTAAGAATTCCGGACTGAAGACGCCCAAGGATTTCATCGGCCGTAACGTCGGCACGCCGCAGCTCGGCAATACGCAGGATATCGACGCGCGCACTTGGTTGCGGGAAGGCGGACTCAACGTGCATCTCGGCGGCGGCGACGCCCGGGTGGTGCCGGCGCAGAACGCCGACCTCATGCTTCTCTTCTCCCGCGGCGAGATCGATGCGGTCTGGACGGTCGAGCCTTGGGTCACGCGGCTGACCGCCGAGTTCGGCGGCGACATCGTGCATGAGAACAAGGAGTCGCTGATCACCGTGCTCGTCACCAGTCGCGCCGCTTTGGAGAAGCGTCAGCCGGCGGTCGAAGCCTTCGTGCGCTCGCATTACGCCCTCTGCGCGCGCCTCCGGGCCGATCAGGCTTGGCAGGAGAAATTGGTGCGCACCGGTCTCGGGGCCGAACTGCGTTCCCAGCCGCCTAAGTCCGAATTGATCGGCCCGGCCTTGGCCCGCGTCAGTTTCGCCGTCCCGGAGGATTTAGAGTCCCGTCGGGCCCGCCTGTCCGGCCTGTTTGCCCGTGCCCTGAAGGACGCTCAGTATTCTCGTTTGCTCAAAGGGGAGGCCCCCATGGGACCGTTGTTGGAGTCTTTGGTTGATGACCCTAAAAAGTGAGACAAAATAGGTGAGTAAGGGTCTAATCTTTTAAACATAAGTAAACTTGACAGGATAAGGTTGGTTTAGCCAATCTCACGCCTCTGGAATCCATGGGCAACCGCTCCGAAACATCCCCCGCCTCCGCGGCCCTGACTCTGCGTAACGTGACCAAGCGTTTCGACGGGGCTTCGGGCCAGGTCACGGCGTTGGAGGACATCACTTTGGACGTGAGGGAAGGGGAGTTCCTGGCGGTCGTCGGGCCTTCCGGTTGCGGCAAGTCCACTCTCCTTAGCCTCCTCGCGGGGCTCGAGCACACCAACGAAGGGGAGATCAAGCTCGGCGACCAGCCGGTCGAAGCGCCGGGTCGGGATCGCCTGGTGATGTTCCAGCAGGACGCGCTCTTCCCCTGGCTCAACGTCCTGGAGAACGTGCTCTTCGGCCTGCGCCTCAAGCCCGACCTCACGGAGGCCGAGCGTCTCGAGTCGGCCCGTTACTACCTCAATCTCGTCGGCCTCGGCAGCAAGGAGAAGGCCCGTCCGCACGAACTCTCCGGCGGCATGCGCCAGCGCGTGGCCCTCGCCCGTTCGCTCGCGCCGAATCCGCGCGTGCTCCTGATGGACGAGCCTTTCTCGGCCCTCGACGCGCTCACCCGCGAGCAGCTCTACGGCGACCTCCAGGAGATCTTCACGAAGCGCAAGAAGACCATCGTGCTCGTGACGCACAACATCCGCGAGGCGGTCTGCCTCGGCGACCGCGTCGTGCTCTTTTCGCCCAATCCCGGCCGCGTCCAGCAGGTCTTCGACGTGAACCTCCCGCGGCCGCGGCGCCTGAACGATCCGGCCCTCGCGAACCTCGCGGCCGAGGTCACCTCGGCCCTTTCCCCTCGTCTCGCCCGCTGACCATGGCCTCGCAGCTTCCTCGTCCGGTCATCCCGACCCTCGTCGCCCTCTCCCTTCTCGGCGGCTGGGAGTGGTATGTGCGCAGCGGTCGTGTCAGCGAAGTCCTCTTCCCGGCTCCCTCGCACGTCCTTGAGTGGTTCTGGGAAGCCCTGCTCAGCGGAGAGCTCCTGGCGGCCACGTGGGTGACGATGCGTCGCCTCATCACCGGCTTCGCCATCGGCGCCGCCCTCGGCGTCCCGCTCGGCGCCCTGTGCGCCCGCGTCCGCTGGGTCCGCGACACGCTGGGCGTCCTGGCCCTCGGCCTGCAGACCCTGCCGTCCGTCTGCTGGGTGCCGCTCGCGCTCCTCTGGTTCGGCATCCGCGAGGAAGCCGTCCTCTTCGTCGTGGTGATGGGCACGCTCTGGGCCGTCGTCCTCGCCGTGCAGGAATCGGTCCTCAACGTGCCGCCGCTCTACCTGCGCGCCGCCCAGACGATGGGCTCCAACGGCTGGCACCTCTGGTCCCGCGTCATCCTCCCGGCCGCGCTGCCCGGCGTGCTCAGCGGCATGAAGCAGGGCTGGGCCTTCGCCTGGCGCTCGCTCATGGCGGCCGAGATCTTCGTCGTCATCGTGACCGGCTTCGGTCTGGGTTCGCTCCTCAACGCCGGCCGCGAGCTGCTCCGCATGGATCAGGTGATGGGCGTGATGGCGGTGGTGATGATCGTGGGACTCTTGGCCGATCTCATCTTCTTCTCCCCGATCGAGAGCTGGCTGCGCCGTTCCCGCGGGCTCGAACGCTGAGCCGTCGCCTTTCCTCCTCGCCCTCGGGGCCGGGGACGCCCTACCTTGGGGGCAAATGTTTATCGACGAAGCCAAGGTTGAACTGAAGTCCGGTGACGGAGGCCACGGCTGCGTCAGCTTCCGTCGCGAGAAATTCATCCCGAAGGGCGGACCCGACGGCGGTAACGGCGGCAAGGGCGGCGACGTCATCCTGGTCTGTGACCGTAACGAAGGCGACCTGCAGGCTTACCGCTGGCAGCCGCACCGTCGCGCCCGCAATGGCGCGCCCGGCCAAGGCCGCCAGTGCGCGGGTCCCGACGGCGACGATCTGATCCTGCCGGTGCCTCCGGGTACGCAGGTCCTCGAGGAAGGCACCCATCGCCTCGTGGCCGAACTCACCGAGCACGGCGAACGCGTCGTGCTTCTCGCCGGCGGCAAGGGCGGTCTGGGCAACATGAACTTCAAGAGCTCGGTCAACCAGGCCCCGCGTCGCACGACCCCTGGCTACCCGGGCGAAGAAGGCAGGTTCCGCATCGTGCTCAAGACGATCGCCGACATCGGCCTGGTGGGTTACCCTAACGCCGGCAAGTCGACCCTGACCAATCTCCTCACGGCCGCCCGTCCGAAGATGGCGCCGTATCCGTTCACGACCCTCCACGTCAACGTGGGCGTGATCGACTACGCCGACCGCTTCGACCGCATCGTGATGGCCGACATCCCGGGCCTCATCGAAGGCGCGCACGAGAACCGCGGCCTCGGCCACCAGTTCCTCCGCCACGTCGAGCGCTGCTCGCTCCTGGTCTTCATCATCGACATGGCCGGCAGCGAGAACCGCGAGCCGTGGGACGACCACCGTATCCTCGAGCGCGAACTCCGCCTCTACTCTCCGATCCTCGCTTCCAAGCCGCGCCTCATCGTGGCCAACAAGATGGACCTCCCGGAAGCCGCCGCGAAGCTGAAGAAGTTCCAGGAACGCGTGAAGGACCTGGTCATCCCGATCTCCTGCTACTCGCAGGCAGGCATCCAGGACTTCCGCGACAAGCTCTGGGCCGCGGTCAAAGGCCCGGTCGATCAGCGCCCGAAGGCCCCCGCTCCTTACGTCGAACCCGCCGTGGCCAAGCGCCTGGCGAAGGTCCACACGGCCAAGGTCGTCGTCCCGAAGGCCAAGGCCAAGCCGGCCGCGAAGAAGTCGGCCAAGCCCGTCGCCAAGAAGGCCGTGAAGGTCGTTCCGGCGAAGAAGGCGAAGGTCGCTCCGAAGGCCAAGCCCGTCGTGAAGAAGGCCGCCAAGCCCGTCGTGAAGAAGGCCGTCGCCAAGAAGACCGCCAAGAAGTCGCCCACCAAGGTCGTGGCCAAGAAGAAGGCCGCCCCGGTGAAGAAGGCGGCCTCGAAGTCGAAGGCGAAGAAGAAGTAAGTTACTTCTTCTCCGACGTCCCCTTGAGTTCCTTGAACTTGAGGGACTCGGAATTGAGGCAGTAGCGCAGGCCGGTCGGGGCCGGGCCGTCTTCGAACACGTGGCCGAGGTGGCAGTCGCAGCGCGCGCAGAGGATCTCGGTGCGGCTCATGCCGTGGCTGTTGTCGGTGATGGTCGCGATGTTCTGCTTCGATACGCCCTGGAAGAAGCTCGGCCAGCCGGTGCCGGAGTTGAACTTGGCGTTGGAAGAGAAGAGCGGCAGGTCGCAGCAGACGCAGTGGTAGGTGCCGGTCTTCTTGTTATCGAGCAGGGTGCCGCAGAACGGACGTTCGGTGCCCTTGGCGCGCGTGACGAAATACTGGTCGGGCGTCAGCATGGCCGCCCACTCGGCGTCGGTCTTGACGACCTTGTCGACGAGCACGGGCTTGCCGACGCCGCCCTTGCCGTCATCGAGCGTGACGAGCACCTGGGAGACTTTGGACTGGGGGGCGGAGTCTTTCATGGGAGAGGCGACGGGGGCGGGCGTGGCGACCGGCCGGGCGGGGGCCTTCTGGTCGGCGTCGGCCGAGCAGGCGACGAGGGCGCCGGCGAGCGCGGCGAAGGACAGACGAAGAGCGGTTTTCATGGCTTAGCTGAAAGATTTGCCGCAGCCGCAGGTGCTGGAGGCGTTGGGGTTGCGGACTTCGAAGCCCTTGCCGTGCAGGCCGTCGTCGAAGTGCACGGTGGAGCCGTCGAGGTAGGCGTGGCTGGTGGGGTCGATGAGGATCTTCAGGCCCTGGCTCTCGAACTCGAGGTCGCCGTCCTTGCGCACGTCGAAGGCCATGCCGTATTCGAAACCGGAGCAGCCGCCGGTCTCCACGAGGACGCGGAGGACGGACTCAGGGTTGGCCTGGGCTTTCTGCAGGGCCTTGATCTGGGCGGCGGCGGCTTCGGTGAGGTTGATCATGCCTTTAAGTTTAGGGGTGTTCGCAAGGAGTCAAGGGGCGGTCGCCTCTGATATCCCCCAAGGAGGGCTCAGAGCCCGCAACCTTGCTGGGTTTCACGAGTCGGACGCGCGATGAGGCCGCGGTTCGGCTCGTCGGGATACGTTTCGCCCGCGCGCGCTCCCAGCAGGTGCGCGTCGCAGCACTTCAATAGGTCCGGCAGGTTCTCGGTCCGGCGCATGTCGTGCAGGAACGTGCCTTCGGTGTCCACGGCGAGGCCGATGAAATTGAGGAATTTCTTGAGGCGCCCGGCCTGCTTCTCCGTCGCCTTGGCGGCGTCGCAGCATTCGTCGGCGAGCTCCTGGATATAAGTCCGTACGTCGGCCAGCGTGGGCTTGAACGGGGTCAGGCCCTGCTGAACTTCGCGCCATTGACGGAAGATCCACGGGTTCCGGATGGCGTGCCGGCCCATCATCATGCCGTAGGCCTTGGTCTCGGCCATCAGGCGCCGGGCCTTGGCGGCCGAGGTGACGTCACCGTTGGCGATGACGGGGCAGGGGACGGACGCCACGGCCTTGGCGATGGCGACGTAATCCACTTCCGACCAGTAGAGGCCTTTGACGGTGCGGCCGTGCACGGTGAGGAGGTCGACCTGATGCTTCGCGACGATCGCGAGGATCTCGTCGAACCGTTCCTGGCCGTCGAAGCCGATGCGCATCTTGACGGTGAAGAGCCCCGGGATCTCCTGCCGCATGGCGCCGAGGAGTTCATCGATCTTGGCCGGGTCGCGCAGGAGGCCGCCGCCGACGTTCTTGCGGTAGACCTTGGGCGCAGGGCAGCCCATGTTGAGGTCGATGCCGGCGACGGGCAGTCTGCCCAGCTCACGGATGGTCCGGAGCATGTGCGGGGTGTCTTCGCCGATGAGCTGCGCGAAGACCGGCCGGCCGGTGCCGTGGTTCACGACGGAGTCGACGATATGCTTCTCGGGCGTGGAGCTCTCGTGGACGCGGAAATATTCGGTCACGAACCAGTCCGGCGCGCCGCGTCGGCCGATCACGCGCATGAAGCCGGTGGTGGTGACGTCCTGCATCGGTGCGAGCACCGAGGGGCGCGTGCCGGCGACGACGGGGACTGGCAGGGCTCCGCTCACGCCTGCTTGCGCAGGCGCGCGAGCGTCTCCGCCATGTCATCGCACGCGTCCAAGACCGCCTTGGCGACGAAGACCGGGCGCTTGGCCTTCACGGCGAGCACGAGGGCGTCGCTGGGGCGGGCGTCGACTTCGGCGACCTTGCGGGCGACGGGGCCGTCCTGGCCGAGCAGGATGCGGGCGAAGAAGACGCCGTCCTTGACGTCCACGATCGCGACGTGGACCACCGCGGCGTCGAGGCCGAGCAGGAGGTGGAGCATGAGGTCGTGGGACTGCGGGCGGTCCGGGATGCGTCCGTCCAAGGCGCCCTGCAGGGCTTCGCCGACGGCGGGGTCGACCTGGATGAACATGGTCTTGAGGGCGGTCACGAGGAACACGGCGCTGCCTCCCTTGACGGGGATGACCTCGATGCCGGTGACGGGCACTGCCTCCAACTTGCTCATGCCGCAAAGTGTGCCCGCCGCGGCTTCCCCGCAAGCCCTCGCTGCTTTCGTCCGCAGGGTTGCCTTGAAATCTGGCCCCATTCCCGCAGGCTGATGGCGTGCACCCCTTCCTCGCCGACGAGTTCCTTTTCGACTGGAGCAGCCTGAAGCCCGAAAACGTCGAGCCGGACATCCGTGAGGCCTTGCGCCGCGCCCGCGCCAACGTCGACGCGTTCAAGCACACGAAGGGCGCCGACCTGACCTACGCCAAGGTGCTCCTGGCATTCGAAGCCACGACCAAGGACCTCTCCCGCGCCTGGGGTCTGGTCTCGCACCTAGACTCGGTCCTCAACTCCCCGGAGCTCCGCAAGGCCTACAACGCGATGATGCCCGAGGTCACCGCGTTCTTCACGTCGCTGACGCTCGATCCGGAACTCTGGGCGGTCTTCAAGGCTTATGCGGCGACCGCCGATGCCAAGGCGCTCACGGGCGTCCGCCGACGCTTCCTTGAGGAGACGATCGCTGATTTCGAAGAGAACGGCGCCGACCTGCCGGCGGAAGGGAAGGCCCGACTGGCGAAGCTCAACGCCGACCTCGCGGAGAAGACGCAGAAGTATTCCGAGAACGTCCTCGATTCGACCAACGCCTGGGAGCTCTTCATCGAAGACGCCCAGCGCCTCGCCGGCCTACCCGCCAGCGCGCTCGCCGCGGCGAAGCAGTCCGCGACCGCCAAGGGTAAGCCGGAGGCCTGGCGTTTCACGTTGCAGTCCCCCTCGGTCTTTCCGGTGCTGCAATACGCCGACGACGAAGACCTGCGCCGCCAGTGCTGGGAAGGCCTCGGTCAGGTCGGCCTGAAGGACGCCTGGGACAACACCGCGCTGGTCGGCGAGATCCTCGCGCTCCGGCACGAGAAGGCCCGCCTCCTCGGCAAGAAGCATTTCGCCGATTTCACCACGGCCCGCCGCATGGCCCGCACGGGCGACACGGCCCTGAAGTTCATCGAAGACATCGGCCAGCGCATCCGCCCGAAGTTCCAGGCCGAAGGCATCGAGCTCGAGCACTACCGCGCCGCCAAGGCCGGCGACGCGCTGCGTTCGCTGCACCCCTGGGAGTTCGGTTACTGGTCCGAGAAGATGCGCCGCGAGAAATATGATTTCGACGACGAGGCCCTCCGCCCGTGGTTCCCGGTCGACGGCGTGATCGCCGGCATGTTCCGCCTTTTCGGCGGGCTCTTCGGCATCCAGGTCGTCGCCCGTGACACCTATCACGTCGACCAGGCCACGGGCGCTAAGACGGTCGTCCGCGCCGCCGATCCGCGCGTCGACGGCGCCCCGATCTGCGTCTGGCATCCTGAGGTCCGCTTCTACGAAGTGCGCGACGGAGACCGCCTGCTGGGCTCTTTCTACACCGATTGGTTCCCGCGCGAATCGAAGCGGGGTGGGGCGTGGATGAACTTCTTCCGCACCGGCGGCCCTCGTCCCGACGGCTCATTCGCCCCGCACCTTGGCCTGATGTGCGGCAATTTCACGCCGCCCGTCGCCGGCAAGCAGGCGCTGCTCAATCACGACGAAGTCACCACGGTCTTCCACGAGTTCGGCCACCTGCTCCACCATCTCCTCAGCGAAGTCGAAGTCGAATCTCTCTCCGGCGTCCGCGTCGCCTGGGACTTCGTCGAGCTGCCTTCGCAGATCCTGGAGAACTGGTGCTGGGAGGAAGAGTCTCTCGCCGTCTTCGCCCGTCACCACGAGACCGGCGCCCCGCTTCCGTCCGACCTCCTGGCCAAGCTCGATGCCGCTGCGAACTTCCGCGCCGCCTCCAGCTGCATGCGTCAGCTGGCCTTCTCGAAGCTCGACCTCGACCTGCACATCCGGGCCGAGGAGCTCCGCGGCCGGGACCTGGACTCCCATTGGAACGAGGACTTCGCCGACTGGCAGGCCCGGACCACCCGCCGGGGGCCGGCCATGGCTCGCCGCTTCAACCACCTCTTTTCGGATGCCACGGGGTATGCCGCCGGCTATTATTCCTATAAGTGGGCCGAGGCCCTCGAGGCCGACGCCTTCACCCGCTTCCTCAAGGAGGGGGTCCTGAACCCCCAGGTCGGGCGGGAACTGCGGGCCAAAGTGCTGGCCAAGGGCAACTCCGAGCCGGCTGAGAAACTCTTCCGGGATTTCATGGGCCGGGACCTCGATCCCGAGGCCCTGCTGGAGCGCGACGGGCTGGCCTGAGCCCGCCAGCCCCCGTCCGGTGCCCTGAAACCCGCAATAATTGGGTAACGGAGGCTTATTCCCCTTGCACAAGGGCCTATTTTCCTATGCGTAAGGCCTTTACAGATGAATCTCCGTAACATCGCAGTCATTGCTCACGTCGACCATGGCAAAACGACCCTGACCGACCGACTCCTCTACCAGTCCGGCATGTTCCGTGCCGAGGACCTCGACAAGCTCGCCGGCGGCCAGCACGGCCTGATCATGGACTCGGGCGACCTCGAGCGCGAACGTGGCATCACGATCACCGCCAAGAACTGCGCGATCAAGTGGACCGACCCTCGCGACAAGAAGGAATACAAGATCAACCTCATCGACACCCCGGGCCACGCCGACTTCGGCGGCGAAGTCGAACGCGTGCTCAACATGGCCGACGGCTGCCTCCTCGTCGTCGACTCCTTCGAAGGCCCGATGCCCCAGACCCGCTTCGTGCTCTCCAAGGCGCTCGCCCTCGGCCTGAAGCCCATCGTCGTCATCAACAAGATCGACAAGCCGTCCGCCCGTCCGGACGCCGTCGTCGACGAAGTCTTCGACTTGCTCGTCGCCCTCGACGCGCCTGAGTCCGCCCTCGACTTCCCGATCGTCTACGCTTCCGGCCGCGAAGGCTGGGGCACCCTCGACCGCGCCAAGACCGTCGAAGGCCAGCGTCCGAAGGACCTGATGGACCTCTTCTACACCATCGTCGACAAGATCCCCGAGCCGTACGCCGAAGGTTCCTCCCGTGGCGCCGCCGCCGGTTTCAAGTCCCGCGCCGAAGCCCTCGCCAACCCCCTGCAGATCATGGTGACCGCCATGCTTTACTCCGACTACGTCGGCCGTATCGCCGTCGGCCGCGTGACCGCCGGTAAGATCGCCCCGGGCATGCCCGTGATGATGGTCACCCGCGCGGGTGAGCAGCATAAGCAGCGCGTGCTCGAGATCGAAGTCTTCGAAGCCCTCGGCCGCGTCAAGGCCCAGGAAGTCTCCGCCGGCGACATCTGCGCCGTCATCGGCCTCGACCACGTCGAGATCGGCGCGACCATCACCGACATCGAGAACCCCCGTCCGATGCCGCCCGTCAGCGTCGACGAGCCCACCGTGACCATGGCCTTCCGCGTCAACGACTCGCCCTTCGCCGGTCGCGACGGCAAGTTCGTCACCGGCCGCCAGGTCGGCGAACGCCTCGTCAAGGAACTCGAGAAGAACGTCGCCCTCCGCGTCGACCGCGAAGCCGGCGCCGACGCCTGGAAGGTCTCGGGCCGCGGCCTGATGCACCTCGGCGTGCTCATCGAGACCATGCGTCGCGAAGGCTACGAACTCTCCGTCGGTAAGCCGGAAGTGATCATGAAGACCATCGACGGCGTCCTCTGCGAGCCCGTCGAAACCCTAGCGGTAGACTGCCCGGAAGCCTCCCAGAGCGACGTGATGTCCCTCGTCCTCGGCCGTCGTGGCGAGCTCCGCTCGATGGACGCCAAGGCCGGCACCAGCGGCTGGATCCACATGGAATTCAAGGTCCCGTCCCGCGCCCTCTTCGGTCTGCGCACCCTGATGCTCACCACCACCCGGGGCGAAGCCGTCATGTACCATAACCTCCTCGGTTACGAGCCCGTCAAGGGCGAGGCCCCGCATCGCGCCGCCGGCGTGATGATCGGTGGCGATGCCGGTGCCGTCACCGCCTACTCCCTCGACCGTCTGTACGACCGCGGCGACTTCTTCGTGAAGCCGGCCGACGAGATCTACATGGGCCAGATCGTGGGCGAGCATTGCAAGGACAACGACCTCGAGATCAACCTCGTCATCAACAAGAAGCTCTCCAACGTGCGCGCTTCCGGTTCCGACGACGCGGCCAAGATCAAGCCGATGCGCCAGATGTCCCTCGAGGCCTGCCTCGAGTACATCGAGTCCGACGAGCTGGTCGAGATCACGCCGAACTTCATCCGCATGCGCAAGCGCTGGCTGACGGAGACCGAGCGCAAGCGTAACTCGTAAGCCCTCGGCTCAGCCCGCAAGGGTCAGCTGAAACCGATGACCGCCATCCGCCAGGATGGCGGTTTTCATTTGCCAGCGTGCCGAGGGGAGGCGCGCCGCGACTTTCTCCGGCCATTCCACGATCACGTTCCAAGGCGACTTCGCCAGGTCCCAGATCAGCAGGTCGTCGAAGGCTTCCGGGCGCGTCAGCCGATAAGCGTCGACGTGGAAGACCTGCCGCCGGCCGTCGTAGACGTTGAGCAGGGCGAAGGAAGGGCTGGTGATATCGCCCGCGACGCCTAAGCCGCGGACTAGGCCGCGGACGAACGTCGTCTTGCCCGCGCCAAGGTCGCCCTCGAGCGCCAAGACCGTGTCCGGGGGCAGCAAGGCGGCGAACGCCTCGGCCGCCCGCTCGGTCTCTTCCCCCGAACGGGTGACGAGTCCGGCGGTCCAGGTCGCGAGTGCGGCGGGAGAGCCCATGGGCGCAGTCTTTGAGGGGCCCTATCGTCAGGCAACCCGCAAACAAAAGACCCGGCCGCGTGGCCGGGTCTGGTTCGCCGATGGCGGGTCGCTTACGAGACGATGCCGAGGGGCTTGATGGTCTTCCAGCCGCCGCGGGTGAAGTCGGGGCACTGGATCGGCATGCTGCCGTCCTTCACGGAGCGGGCGGAGAGCTCGAGGATCGAGGACCAGTCGGCGGCGTCGTAGACGGTCATGTCCGGGGTGATGCCCTGGCGCAGGCAGTCGAGCATGCGGTAGTTCATCACGAAATCCATGCCGCCGTGGCCGCCGATCTTCTTGCCGAGTTCGCCGATCTTCTTGATGAGCGGGTGCTGGTTGTCCTTCATGAACTTGGTGAGCTTCTCTTTCTCGAAGGTCCACTCGTGGCTGTTGTGCTTCGCCTTGGGGTCGAGGATCGGGTGCTTGTTGTCCGCGTCGACGGCCAGGCGGGCGGGGTAGCCGAAGAACGTGGCCTGGGTGCCGCAGAGGGCGTTGATGCGCGAGTAGGGGCGGGGGCTCACGACGTCGTGCTGGATCATGATGGTCCGGCCAAGCTGCGTCTTGATGATCGAGGTGTTCATGTCGCCGCAGACGAACTTCTCGTCCTTGTGCTTGCCCTTGTTCGGCTGGTGCTTGTCGCGGAACTGGGTGAGGTTGAACTCGGGCGAGGAGACGGACACGACGAACTTGAACGCGTCGCCGCGGCCGATGTTCAGGTACTGCGCCACTGGGCCGAGGCCGTGCGTGGGATACAGGTTGCCGTCCATGAAGCGGTGGTAGTCGCGGCGCCAGTCGCCTTCGCTGCCGAGCGACCAGAGGACGCCGCCGGCGAGGTTGTGGATGTAGGCGCACTCGGCGTGCTTGAGGTCGCCGAAGAAGCCCTGGCGGGCGAGGTTCAGGACGAAAAGCTCTTCTTCGCCGTAGCAGCAGTTCTCGATGATCGCGCAATGGCGCTGGGTCTTCTCTGACATGTCCACGAGCTGCCAGCATTCGTCGACGGTCACCGCGGCCGAGACCTCGATGAAGACGTGCTTGCCTTGCTCCATGGCCTTGAGGGCCATCGGGACGTGCCATTCCCACGGCGTGGAGACGTAGACGACATCGATGTCATCGCGGGCGATCATCTTCTCCCAGGCGTTCTCGTCGCCGAAATACGTGGCGGGCTCCTTGCCGGTCTTCTTCTTGACGTTCTCGGCGGCGCTCTTGGCGCGCTGTTCGACGATGTCGCAGACGGCGACGACTTCGGCGAACGGGATGTTCGCGGCGGAGTTCACGTGGCCGCGGCCGCGGTTCAGGCCGATGAAGCCGCAGCGGACCTTCTCGGTCGGCTTGGTGGTGAGGTCCCAGACAGGCTTATTGCCGGCCGGACGCGGGCGGGTGGCGGAGATGTCGCTCGCGCTGAGCAGTTTCAGGTCGCGCGGGTCGGGCTTGGCTTCGGCCGAGGGGACGGCGCTCAGGCCGAGGCCGAGGCCGGCGAGGGCGCCGAGTTTGAGGAAGTCGCGACGGTTGGAGTTTTCGGGGAGGGTCATTGGGGTAGATGGAGTTAGCGGAGGGCGGTTGGTGAAAGCGAGGACGTGTGGGCTGGAGGGCCTGAGGTCACGAGGAAATGATGCCAAGGTGGTATCGAGGTAGGGTTAGGAGATGACGGGGAGGGGTTTGAGGGTCTTCCAGCCGCCGCGGGTGAAGTCGGGATAGGCGACGGGGATGCTGCCATCACGCACGGAACGATCGGAGAGATCGAGTAAGGCGGACCACGAGGCGGCGTCGTAGACGGTGAGGTCCGGGGTGATGCCCTGGCGGATGCAGTCCAGGAAGCGATAGTTCATGACGTGGTCCATGCCGCCGTGGCCGCCGACTTTCTTGGCGTCGGTCTGCAGCTTGGCCAGCAGCGGGTGACGGTTGGCCTCCATGAACTTCTTGAGCTTCTCGCCTTCGTAAGACCAGGAGTGGCTGTTCCGTTTCTCCTTGGGGTCGAGCAGCGGGCTCGCGTTGTCGGCGTCGATGGCCAGGCGGTTCGGATAGCCGGCGAAGGTCGCCAGCGAGCCGCTGAGGAGGTTGATCCGCGAATAGGGCCGCGGGCTGGTGTTGTCGTGCTGGACGACGAGGGTGCGGCCGAGCTCGGTCTTCACGATCGTCGTGCTCATGTCGCCGTTGACGAATTTCTCGTCCTGCGAACGGTCGCGGTCCGGCTTCAGGCGTTCGCGGAGCTGGGTGAGCCCGAACTCCGGCGACGAGACCGAGACGGCGAACTTGAAGGCGTCGCCGCGGCCGACGCCCATATACTGGGCGATGGTGCCGAGCCCGTGGGTGGGGTAGAGGTTGCCCTGCAGGAGCGTCGAATAACGGCGGCGCCAGTCGCGGCCGGCATCGAGGAAACTCGCGCCGGGTTTGCCGCGCTGGTCATGGATGTAGGCGCACTCGCCGTGCTTGAGGTCGCCGAAGAAGCCCTGGCGCTGCAGGTTCAGGACGAAGAGCTCCTCTTCGCCGTAACAGCAGTTCTCGAGGATCGGGCAGTGGCGCTGGTATTTTTCGGAGGCGTCGACGATATCCCAGCACTCGTCGACCGTCAGGCCGCAGTTCACTTCGACGAAGGCGTGTTTGCCGAGCTCCATCGCGCGGACGGCCATCGGCTTGTGCCATTCCCAAGGGGTGGCGACATACACGACGTCGAGGTCATCGCGCGCGACCAGTTTCTCCCACACGTTCTCGTCACCGCTGTAGATCGCCGGCGTCCGGCCGGTCTTCTTCCGCACGATCTCGGCCTGCGCCTGTGCGCGTTCGTCGAGGATATCGCAAAGCGCGACGACTTCCACGAAGGGCGTGGCGACGCACGAGGCGACGTGAGCGCGGCCGCGATTGAGGCCGATGATACCCACGCGGATTTTTTCCTGCGGCTTCGTCGTCAGATCCCAGACGGGCTTGTTACCAGCGGGACGTGGACGCGGCGTGCCCATGTCGGCGGCGGCGCGGAGCTTCAACTGCGCCGGATCCGGTTTGGCCTCGGCCGACGCCGCCAGACCCAGGCCGGCGAGGGCGCCGAGCTTCAGGAAGTCGCGACGATGGGTCAGGTCAGGGTGGCTCATGGGGCGTGAGCGGGGGTGGCTCCAAGACAGCAAAGCCTCGGAGCGGTTGCAACGGATTTGCCCGGGCCGACTCGCTAAATCACCACGTTATGAAGCCTTGCGCCGCTTTAATCCCAAAGACCGCCAGATTACGCACGGTATGGGCCATAAAACAGGGCAGCAACGAACGGTCCGGGTTGAGCGGATTGAAGCGCACGACGTAGAGCCAGAGCGAGGTGATGAACGCGAAGACGGCGTTCACTTTGCCTCCGGTGGTGCTGAGGTCGAAGTTGTGGATGAGCGCGAAGACCAGCGAACCGATGATCATCAGCGCGAGGAGTTTGCGCCCCATCAGTTCGCCGGGCGCCACGAAGCCGCGGAACAGGGCCTCTTCGATCACGGAGGCGCCGAGCAGCTGGAAGAGGAAGACGGCGGGCAGGATGCTCTGCTGGTCGGTGAGTCCGGCACGCTTCTCGACGGCGGCTTCGGCGATGGTGATCAGGATCGCACCGGCGGCGGCGATGTAATACGCGCCGGCGGGCGCGTAGGTCGTGCCGGGCCAGAACTTCTCGGGCTCGCCGCTCAGGCGACGCTTCCGGCGTTCGCGCGCCCAGGCGACAAGCACGAAGAGCCCGAGCAGGCAGTAGAGGAGTCCTTTGGCGGCGGTCAGGTCCATGAGATCAGCGGACGCCGAGCACCCACGCACGATAGGCGGGCGAAGCGTGGTCGGCCGTGAAGGTCAGCCACTGCGGGACGGCGTAAGAATGGCGGGCGTGGACCCAGGCTTCGAGGTCGGAGCCCTTGCTCGCGGCGAACTTGAACGTCACGCGGAACTCGTCCTCGCTCTCGACCTTGCCTTCCCAGGTGTAGTGGGAGCGGATGGGTCCGTCGACCTGGACGCAGGCGGCGAGCCCGGCGGCGACCGCGTCGGCGGCGAGTCGGTCGGCCTCCTCGCGCGAGGGCAGGGTGGTCAGGGCGATGCTGACGGCCTCAGTCATGCCCTTCGTTGTCGCCCTTCAGGTAGCGGTCCGTGATGATCTCGATGAGCATGTCGCGGGCCTCCTTGACGGAGTCGACGTGCACGTAGAAGTTGCGGTCCTCAGGCGAGACCATGCCCCATTCTTGGAAGGTCTCCATGTTGACCACGTTCTTCCAGAAGGGGGAGCCGAAGAGCAGGATCGGGAACTGCTTCTTGGTCTTACGCGTCTGGATGAGCGTGAGCATCTCGAACAGCTCGTCGAAGGTGCCGAAGCCTCCCGGGAAGGCCACGAGGGCCTTGGCGAGGTAGAGGAACCAGTATTTGCGGACGAAGAAGTAGTGGAACTCGAGGTCGAGCTCCGGCGTGACGTAAGGATTATGTTCCTGCTCGAAGGGCAGGGCGATGCCGAGGCCGACGGAGCGGCCGCCGGCTTCGTGGGCGCCGCGGTTGGCCGCCTCCATGATGCCGGGACCGGCGCCGGAGCAGACCAGGAAGCGCTGCCACTCCGGGAGCTGGAGCGACCACTTCGTCATCTCGAAGGCCAGCTCGCGGCAGGCCTCGTAATAGGCGGAGCTGCGCAGGTCGATCTCGGCCACCCGCAGGCGGTGGGCGCATTCGGCGCCGTCGCACTGGCCGCTGGCGGCCATGGCCTTGGCTTCCTCGAGGCGCTTGCGGGCGACGTCGGGGGGGAGGGTGCGCGCCGAGCCGAACATCACGACCGTGTTGCGGACGTTGTATTTCTTGAACCGTACGTGCGGCTCGGTCATCTCGGTCAGGACGCGGATGCTCCGGGCCTGGGGGCTGACCATGAACTCCGGGTTGAGGTAGGCCTTGGGCGGGGTGGGCCTCAGTTTGCCTTTTTCTGGGGTCATCAGGCTATCCTCCCCCGCCGCCGGGCACCTGCAAGCCGGGAAGCGTGGGGCTTGACACCCTTGGGGGCGTCCCCTTGGCTGTCCCCTTTAACGCCATGCATCCGACCTACCGTCCGTCTAAGATCTCCCGCGCCCGCAAGTGCGGTTTCCGCGCCCGTTCCAAGACCCCCGGTGGCCGTAAGGTCCTGGCCAAGCGCCGCGCCATCGGCCGCAAGCGCCTCGGCGCTTCCTAAGCCCCATGCGTCTCCCGCGGGAGCGTCGAATTCGCGCCTCGGCCGAGTTCAGCCGCCTCCGCCAAGAAGGCTCGCGACTCGATTGCGGGCCTTTTCTTTTGAACTTCCGGCCGTCGGGTGCCCCTGGTCCGGCCCGGTTCGCCGTGATCGCCGCCAAGAAGAACCTGCCTTTGGCCGTCGACCGTAATCGGGCCAAGCGCCTGGCGCGGGAACTCTTCCGCACCGATGCCGCCGCCTTCCCGGCCGGCTGGGAGATCGTACTCGTCATCCGTTCGGGGATGCTGAAGCGCTCGCTCGCCGAGCTGCGTAAGGTCTACGCCGCCGCGGCCGTCCGCATCACGGCGGCTAAGGCCGGCCCGTCCGCATGAGCGAGCCGCGTCCCTCCCTGCTGGCCTGGTTCGCCTTGGGCTTCGTCCGGTTCTACCAGCGTTTCCTTTCCAAGCCGCTCCACCTGATCCCCGGTTCGGGGTGTCGCTATCATCCGACCTGTTCCTGTTACACGGCCACGGCGCTCGCGCGTTTCGGCTTCTTCAAGGGAGGCTGGATGGGCTTGCGACGCATCTGCCGTTGTCATCCTTGGGGCGGTTCGGGCGTCGACGAGGTGCCGGAGCGCTGAGGGCCGCGGCCTGCCGCATAATAGCCTCGCCCTCTGTCGGCATTCTGCAGTCTTTTCACCACGTGAATCCGCTTCTTTTGTCGGTCCTCGGTTCGCGTCAGGGTGGGACCCTGCTTCTCGCCGCCAGTTATGTGCTGCTTGGCTCGCTGCTGCGTCTCGGCCTGCTCATCGCGTCGGCCGGCGAGGTCTCCTGGGGTCTGCCGACCTTCGCGTCGCTGCTCGTCGGCCTGCTGTTCGACCTCGTGATGGCGTGGTTCCTGACCTTGCCGCTCGGCCTGCTCGGCGCGGTCTGGCCTGCCTCCTGGTCGGCCTCCCGCTGGCTGAGGCTGCCCTTGCGCGCCGCCTGGCTCTTCGGCGCCTTCCTCTTCACGTTCTGGAAGGTCTCCGAGATCCTCTTCTGGGAGGAGTTCGGCGTCCGCTTCAACTTCATCGCGGTCGACTACCTCGTCTATACGACGGAGGTCGTCCGGAACATCCAGGAGTCCTATGACCTGCCGTTGATCATCGCCGGCGTGCTGGCGGTCGCGACAGGCCTGTTCCTGCTCTGGCGCCGGCTGGGTTTCGTGCGTCGCTGGGAAGAGGGCGCCGCCGCCGACGCTTCGCCGCGCTGGCGCGATTTCGTCGCCCTGCTGTCGCCGCTTCTTGTGTTCCTGCTGGTCGCCTACTTCGTCGGACGACACGACCTCCGGGACGCCAGTGCCGAACGTTCGACCGTCGCCGAGCGCCTCACCGCCGGCCTCCGGCACATGGGCGGCCTCCAGCCGGGCTGGGCCAACAGCTACGACGCCGAGATCGCCAAGAACGGCGAATACGCCTTCCTGGCGGCCTTCTGGGCCAATCAGCTCGAATGGGGCCGTTTCTATCCGTCGCGCCCGGACGCCGTCGGGAAGCTGCGCGCGACGCTGCTGTCCCAGGGGGGCGAAGCCGTCTCCGCCGAGCCGCGTGACATCACCCGACGCATCAGGTCGGCGTCGCCCGCACGTAAGTGGAACGTCATCCAGATCACGATCGAGAGCCTGAGCGCGGAGTATGTCGGCTGCTACGGTTCGCCCGAGTATCAGCCCAAGAACCTCACGCCCAACCTGGACCGGCTCTCCCGCGAGTCCCTCTGGTTCTCGCGTTGCTATGCGGGCGGTACGCGCACCGTCCGGGGCATGGAGGCGCTGTCCCTTTCCATCCCGCCGATCCCGGGGCAGTCCGTGCTGCGCCGCGCCGGCTGCGAGAACCTCACGACCTTGGGGTCGGTCCTGCGCGCCAACGGTTATGAGACGACCTTCCTCTACGGCGGCGATGGGTTCTTCGACAACATGGATGCTTTCTTCGATGCCAACGGCTACGACACCGTCGACCTGCCGCATCAGCTCAGGCTGGGCAAGCAGCCGACCTTCGCCAACGCCTGGGGCGTGTGCGATGGGGACGCCTTCACATGGTCGCTCGAGGAGGCCGACCGTTCGCACGCCGCGGGCAAGCCCTTCCATCACTTCGTGATGTCGACCTCCAATCACCGCCCGTACACCTGGCCGGCCGGTAAGATCGACCCGAAGCTGATCAATCGCGAGGGCGGCGTGGCCTATACGGACTACGCCATCGGCGCCTTCCTGACGGCCGCGCAGACCAAGCCGTGGTTCAAGGACACGGTCTTCGTCATCGTGGCCGACCACTGCGCTTCCGTCGCCGGCAAGCGCGACCTCGAGGTGCGCAAGTACGAGATCCCGCTCTTCATCTGGTCGCCCGGCAACATCGCGCCTCGCAGGTTCGACACGATGATGAGCCAGATCGACGTCGCCCCCACCGTACTCGGCCTCTTGGGAGTCGATTATCTCTCACGCTTCGTCGGTGCCGACGCCCTCGCGCCGTCCTACCGTCCGCGCGCCTTCATCAGCAATTACCAGAAGGTCGCCCTGCTGCGTCCCGACGGTCTGCTGACGGTGCTGAAGCCGGTCAGGCAGGCCGTCCAATACCACGCCGACCTCGCCACCGGCGCGCTGACGCCGGTGACCGCGCCCGATGCGGCGGCGGTCGAGGAGGCGATCATTCATTACCAAGGCACCGATGAGCTCTTCAACCATGGCGGACTCCAGAATCCCGAGAAACCTCGCGCGCGTTGAGCCGCGCTCGCTCCGCGCGCCGGCCGTCGTCCTCGCCGCCGTCGTCGGCTTCTTCGGCTTCGCCGGCACGGGTGGCGACGCCCTCGACCACTGGTTCCAGGGCTTGTTCTGGGACGGCCAGGCCTGGCTGATCCCGCACGGCCACCCGCTCGGCGACGCCTTGGCCTACCGCGGGCCCAAGGCGCTCATCATCATCTGGGCCGTCCTGCTGATCCTTGCCGCGGTCTTCGCCCGTCGCGTGCGCATGCGCGCCTTGTTCTTCCTGGCCTGCCTCGCCATCGTGCCGGTCGTCTCCACCCAGCTGCGCGCCGTCACGAACATGGCCACGCCGCTGGAGCTCAAGACCTACGGGGGCGTCTGGGAGCATCTGCTGCTGTTCGATCCGAAGCCGCCCGGCTATCCGAGCCATGCGTTCCCTGCGGGCCACGCCAGCGGCGGCTTCGCCCTGATGGGGCTCTATTGGATCCTCGGCACGCGCCGTTGGCGAGGGCTGGCCCTCGGCCTGTTCGTCGGATCCTGGATGGGTTTCTATCAGATCGCCCGGGGCGAGCATTTCCTGTCCCACACGCTGGCCACGGCCGTCTTGGCCTGGCTGCTCTGCGCCGGCCTGGCCTTGGCGATGAAGCGTCCGCTGACCCGCGAGGTCAGTTCGACCAGTTGACGATGTTGTCGGCGCGGAACGGCCCGTTGGAACCGCTTTCGTCGAGATAGCTGGCCGGGACGATGCCCGAACGGGTCATCGTGCTGCCGCCGGAGGGGGCCGGATCCCAGTATTCGTCGAGGGCGGGCGCTTCGCCCTGGACGGCCGGCTCGACGAAGTTGACCGAGCAAGAGACGAGAAGGAAGTTGGGGGACCTCCACTGCTGGAAGTTGGACTGGCTGGACAGCACGCGGTACCGGTAGTCGTAGGGATTGCCCCAGGCGTCGACGAACTCCCGGCAGGCGGCGTTGCCGCCCCGCCAGTCGTTGGCGCTGATCTGGGCGTCGTCGTTGGTCGTGACGTCGTCCACGCTGAGGAAGCTGCGCATCTGCCGGTTGCCGCCGCCGGGGAGGGCGGCGTCGTCGAAGGCGACCAAGGCGGGCGGGGCCCCGGCGTTCACGAAACGCAGGAGGCGTCGGCCGAGGAGCTGGTCGAGGAGGTCCCGACGATAGCGCTCGTCCGTGCCCGTGGCGCAGCCCGGGAAATCGCCGTAGGCCTTGCGGTAGCTCTGGGCCGCCATGGAGATGGCCTGGATCTCGCCCTTGGACTTGGACTTGTTGCGTCCGTTGTTGGCGGCCTTGAAGAGGCCGAAGGTGATGGTGGCCAGGATCGCGATGACGGCGATGACGACCAGGAGCTCGACGAGGGTGAAGCCGGCGCGGCGGGGGGAGGGGCGGGACATGGGGTAAGGGGGCTCAGATGTGGCGGGAGTCGTTCTCGTCCTTCTTGACGTAGCCGGAGTCCTGGCGCTGGTGGTTCACGGCGTTCTTCTTCAGGTAGGCCTGGTAGACGTCGTCGGCGGACATGCCGAGGACCTGGGCGATGGAGATCAGGAAGTGGAAGAGGTCGATGACCTCGACGCGGGCGTTCTGCTCGTCGAACTTCTGGTACTTGGCCCACCACTTCCAGGGCACGGAGTCGGTCAGCTCGGCCATCTCCTGCTGCATGGCGCGGAGGTAGTTGAGGACCCATTTGATCTTCTCCTCTTCGGTCATGCCGGCGGTTTCGACGCCGATGCGCTTGTTGAGCGCCTGCTGCATCTGGAAGATTTCTTCGAGCTTGTCGGACATGACATCATCAAACAGCCGGCCGGGGCGGGACGAAAGGCGAAAATGGGTCGGACCGATTTTAGTCTTGGGGTAAGCGGGGGGGGGCGTCTTTATCCGCTCATGGAATTGCCGGCCCTCGCCCTGCTTTCGATCCTTGTCCTGGTATGTTACTTGTTCGAGGTGAGTTCGGCCCGTACCAGGATTCCCAGCGTCCTGCTGCTGCTGGGCTTGGGCATGGCCCTCCGGCCGGTCTGCGCCACCCTGGGCTGGAGCCTGCCCGGGCTCGCCCGCCTGCTTCCCGAGATCGGCACGGCCGGTCTGATCCTGATCGTGCTGGAGGGGGCCTTGGAGCTGCGGTTCAGCCGGGCGCGGGCTCCGCTCATCTGGCGGTCGCTTTTCCTTGCGGCCGTGACGATGGCCTTGCTGGCGGTCGGCCTGGCCTATGCGCTCACCGCGCTGGTCGGTTGCGACTTCCGGACGGGGCTGCTCAACGCCCTGCCATTCTCCGTGATCTCCAGCGCGGTGGCCGTCCCGACCTCGCGGCTGCTCGGCGCCGAGGACGCGGAGTTCATCATCTATGAGAGCGCCTTCTCCGACATCCTCGGGGTGCTGGCCTTCAATTTCTTCCTCGCGAACGAAGTCATCGGCTCCGCCGCGGTGAAGTCCTTCTTCCTGCAGCTTTCGTGGAGCGCTTTGCTGGCTTTCGGCGGCACCATGCTGCTGGCGTTCCTGATCTCTCGTCTCCGCCATCGCGTCAAGTTCGGTCCGATCCTGGCCTTGGTCATCCTGCTCTATTCCGTCGCCAAGCATTATCACCTTCCCGCGCTGCTGCTCATCCTGGTGCTGGGGCTCTTCCTCGCGAACTTCCGCAAGCTGGACCGGTTCCCCCGGCTGGCCTTCCTCCGTCCTGACTCCCTGGAGCCGGAAGTCCGTCGCTTCGACGAGCTCCTGGGGGAACTGACTTTCGTGGTGCGCATCGCCTTCTTCCTGCTGTTCGGCTTCCTGATCGACTTCACGCAGCTCTTCCGGACGGACGTGCTGCTCTGGGCGGGCGGCACGCTGCTCGCGGCCTATGCCCTGCGCGCAGGCCTGCTCCGGCTGGCGGGCCAGCGGCTGGCCCCGGTGATGTTCGTCGCCCCCCGGGGGCTGATCACCGTCCTCCTCCTGCTGCAGCTGCCACCCGCCGTCCGGCTGGCCCGGGTCGACGACGCATTGGTGACGCAGGTCGTGATCTTCTCCGCTTTGGTGATGATGGCGGGGACGGCGGGAGCCGCCCGGCGCACCACGGCGGACTCCGCCGGACATGAACCCGCATGAGCACCGTCAATCCCATGGGCCGTAAGCCCGAAGTCCTCGCCCCGGCCGGCGAGTGGGACTGCGTCCGCGCGGCGGTCGAGAACGGCGCCGACGCGGTGTTCTTCGGCATCGGTCGCTTCAACGCCCGCGTCCGGGCCAAGAACTTCGAAGAGTCCGACCTGCCGGAGCTCATGGCCTACCTGCATGGCCGCGGGGTCAAGGGCTACGTGACCTTCAACACGCTGATCTTCCCCGACGAACTGGCCGAAGCCGCACGTACGCTCCGCTCGATCGTCGCGGCCGGCGTCGACGCCGCCATCGTCCAGGATCCGGGCATCTGCCGCCTCATCCGCCGCATCTCGCCCGACTTCCCGATCCACGCTTCGACGCAGATGACGGTGACGAGCGCGGCGGGCGTCGATTACGCCCGCGGCCTCGGCGCCTCGCTCGCCGTCCTCGGCCGCGAGGTCTCGATCCCGGAGATGCAGAAGCTGCAGACGGAACAGGCCGCCCAAGGCGAACCCCTCGATCTCGAGGTCTTCGTGCACGGCGCGCTCTGCGTCGCTTATTCCGGCCAGTGCCTGACGAGCGAATCGCTCGGCGGCCGCTCGGCCAACCGCGGCGAATGCGCCCAGGCCTGCCGCCTGCCTTACGAACTCGTGGTCGACGGCGTGGTCCGCGACCTCGGCGACAAGGCCTACCTCCTCTCCCCGCAGGACCTCGCCGGCATCGAAGTCGTGCCCGACCTGATCCGCGCCGGCATCCGTTCCCTGAAGATCGAGGGCCGCCTGAAGTCCCCGGAATACGTCGCCGCCATCACGAAGGCCTACCGTCGCGCGGTGGACGCCGCCTGGGATGCTTTTGCCAAAGGTGCCGATGCCGACCGCGCCGCGCTGCAGGTCCGTCAGGAAGAAGACTACGCGATGCAGATGACGTTCTCGCGCGGCCTGCACACGGGCTGGCTCCGCGGCATCGACAACCAGCAGCTCGTCCACGCCCGCTTCGGCAAGAAGCGCGGCGCCTACCTTGGCACGGTCGTCGACGTCGCCTCCAACGGCGTGACGATGCGCCTCGAAGGCCCGCTGAAGCCCGGCGACGGCGTGGTCTTCGACCAAGGCAAGCCGGCCGAACGCGAGCAGGGCGGCTTCGTCCACGGACTCGAGCCCGCGCGCGGCGGTCTGACCTTCGTCCGCTTCGGCCGCGAAGACGTCGATTGGTCGTTGGTGAAGACCGGCGCGATCCTCTGGAAGACCAAGGACCAGGAACTCGACAAGCGTCTCCATGATTCCTGGGACCGCGAGAAGGCCAACTTCCGCCGCCCGCTCCACGCCAAGGTCATCGGCCGTCTCGGCCAGCCCCTGCGCGTCGAGTTCAACGACGGCGAAGGCCATGTCGTCGCCGGCGAGACCTCGATGCCCTGCGCCGCGGCCGAGAAGCGTCCGATGGACGTCACCACGCTCCGCGACCAGCTGGGCCGCCTCGGCGACACGGGCTTCGAAATGGGCGAACTGCAGGCCGACCTCGAGGGCGCCCTCATCATCCCGGTCAGCGAGCTGAACCGCCTGCGCCGCGACCTCGCCGAACAGATCACGAAACTCCGCAGCCAGCCGCTCCGCTGGACGCTCCTGCCTTACGAGGAAGCGGCCACCCAGGTCGCCCCCTTCGAGCCCAAGCGTCCGGGCGAGGCCGAGATCATCGTCGTCATCCGCGAACCCGAGCAGCTCGAGCCCGCCCTCGCGAGCGGCGCCCGCGTGATCTACGCCGAATACGAGGACCCCAAGAAGTTCCGGGCCGCCGTCGCCCGCGTCCGCGCCTACGAGCAGGAAGCCGGCCGCAAGGTCGAGTTCTGGGCCATGGGCCCGCGCATCCACAAGCAGGGCGAAGGCCGTATCAGCGAGATCGTCCTCTCCTGTGAAGCCGACGGTTACCTGGTGCGTAATCACGAGGATCTCCGGGCCTTCAAGGGCCAGCGCCTGCGCGCCGACTTCTCCCTCAACGTCGCCAACGGCCTGACCGCCGAGTGGCTCATGCGCGAGCACGCCCTCGAAGGACTGACGGTCTCCTACGACCTCGACTCCGAGCAGGTCACGGCGCTCTTCCGGTCCGCGCCGCCGGAATGGTTCGAGGTCACGGTCCACCAGCACATGCCGATGTTCCATATGGAGCACTGCGTGTTCTGCACCTTCCTCTCCCAGGGCAAGGATTACCGCGACTGCGGCCGTCCGTGCGAGAAGCACCGCGTCAAGCTGCGCGACCGCGTCGGCGCCGAGCACATCCTCAAGGCCGATGCCGGCTGCCGGAACACGCTCTTCAACTCGCGCGCCCAGACCGGCGCCGAATACGTCACCCAGTTGCTTGCCCTGGGCGTCCGCCGCTTCCGCGTCGAGTTCGTCGACGAGGATGCCGCCACGGTCTCACGCACGCTCGAGAAGTATCAGGCCCTGCTGAAGGGCGAGATCGACGGCACCGCTCTCTGGAACGACCTCAAGGTCCTCAACCAGCTCGGCGTCACGCGCGGGACGATGCGCGTGCGGGTCTGATCACTCCTCGCCGCGGAGGCGGGGGAGGAGGCCGGTGATGCGGCGCGAGTCCGAAGCGTTGCGCACCGCCATCGCGTAAGCGGTGGGGTCGCCGACGAGGATGACCTGCTTGCGGCCGCGCGTGACGGCGGTGTAGACGAGATTACGCGCGAGCATGATGCTGTGCTGGCGGAGCAGGGGCACGACCACGGCGGGGAATTCCGAGCCCTGGGACTTGTGGATGCTCACCGCGTAGGCGAGATGCAGGTCGCCCTGTTCGCCGCGCTCGAGCTCGACGCGCGCGCCGTCGAAGTCGATCAGCAGCGTGCCTTCCTCGTTCTGCCCGAGCACCACGCCGAAGTCGCCGTTGAAGACGTTCTTGTCGTAGTTGTTGCGGGTCTGGATGACCTTATCGCCCGGCTGGATACGGCCCGGTCGCGCGTCGGCCCCACGCAGTCGGCCTTGCAGGGCCTGGTTGAAGGCCTGGATGCCTCCGGTGCCCTTATGCATCGGTGCGAGCACCTGGATGTCGCGGAGCGGATCGAAGCGCAGGGCCTTCGGGAGGATGTCGCAGCAGAGCTTCGTGACCATCGCCACGCAGGCTTCAGGGTCGTCGACGCGCACGAAGTGGATGTCCTGGGTGAAGTCTAGTTTGGTCGGATCCTCGACCGGCGTGGGCGGGGAGGTGTCAGCGTGCAGGATGCCGTGGGCGACCGTGACGATGCCGCTGCGGGCGCCTTGGCGGAAGACCGTGTCGAGACGCGTGACCGCGGCCGCGCCGGAATCGATGAGGTCGCCGAGCACGTTGCCGGCGCCGACGGACGGGAGCTGGTTGACGTCGCCGACGAGGAGCAGGTGGGCCGTGCCGGGCACCGCGCGCAGCAGGGCCGCGGCCAGCTTGGTGTCGAGCATCGACGATTCGTCGATGATGACGAAGTCCGTCGCGAGCGGGCTCTCCGCATTGGCGGTGAAGCCGCCCTCCGCCGGATCGAACTTGAGCAGGCGATGGATCGTCGAGGCCTGCACGCGCGTGGCCTCGGTCATGCGCTTCGCCGCGCGGCCGGTCGGCGCGCCCAGCGCCATGCGCACGCGCTTGGCCCCGAGGATGTCGCAGAGCGCCTTGAGGATGGTCGTCTTACCGGTGCCGGGACCGCCGGTGAGGACGGTCACCTTGTTCTGCAGCGCCATGAGCACGCCGGCCGCCTGCGCGGGCGAGAAGGCGAAGCCGGCGCGGGTCTGGGCCCATTCGACGGCTTTCTCGGCGACGATGGTCGGCAGGCCCGACGGCGTGGCGAGGAAGCGCTGGATGGAGGCGGCGATGGACTTCTCGGCCTTCTCCTGGAGGCGGAGCTGCACGAGGCGCACGCCGCGCGTGGCGAGCACGCCGACGGCGTTTTCTTCCATCAGCTTGCGCAGGCGGTCGTGGACGATCGTCTTGTCGACCTCGAGGAGTTCGGTGGCTTTCTCGAGCAGGCCTTCGTCGGGGAAGGCGCTGTGGCCTTCGCCTTCGAGTTCCTCGAGCGTGTGCAGGATGCCGGCGTCGACGCGCTGCGGGCCGGCGGTGGGCAGGCCGAGGTTGCGCGCGATCTTGTCCGCGGTCTTGAAACCGACGCCTTCGACTTCGCGGCAGACGCGGTAAGGTTCGGTGGTGAGGACTTTCTTCGCGTCCTGGCCGTAGGCCTTGACGATGCGGATGCAGAGGGCGTTGGTCACGCCGTAGGTCTGCAGGAAGACCATGACCTCGCGCAGGGCCTTCTGGTCGTCCCATGCGGCCTTGATGGCCTTCGCGCGGCCGGGGCCGATGCCGTCGACTTCGCGGAGGCGGCCCGACTGGTTGGAGATGATGTCGAAGGTGCGGACGCCGAACTTGGCGACGATCTTGTCGGCGTAGGTCTTGCCGATGCCCTTGATGAGGCCGCTGCCGAGGTATTTGCGGATGCCGTGGACCGAAGAGGGCAGGCGCGAGCTGAACGTGCGCACGCGCAACTGCGGGCCGTGCGAAGGATGGCGTTCCCAATGACCGCTGACATCGACCGTCTCGCCGCACTGCAGGCCGGTCATGTTGCCGAGGATGATGACCTTCTCGCCGGCCTCGGGCGCGAGCTCCGCGATCGTGAAATGCGTCTCCTCGTCGAGCCACAGGATGCGCTCGACCACGCCCGAAAGAGTGGTTTCGGGTCCGCGCGGCGGTTCGCGTGGCGGCGACATGAGGTGAGCCAATCAGCCCCGCGGGGCGGGAGCGAAACGAAAATCAACCCAGCCCGAAGAGCTCACGTCCCAGCTCGGGCAGGCCGGCGTGGACCGTGTCCGGGGCGTAGGGGGCGAGTTCCTCGGCGGTATGGCTGCCGGTCGTCACGCAATGGATGGCGGCCAGCTTGCCGTTGCGGGCCGTGGAGATGTCGAACGGCGAATCGCCGACCATGACCGTGCGGGCGGCGTCGGCCTTCAGGCTCGAGAGCACGAAGTGGGTGAACTCCGCCTGCGGCTTGCGCCAGGGGTGCACGTTGGTGCCGAAGACCGCGTCCACGACGTCGTCCAGGCCGAGGTGCTCCATGATCTTCTTGGAGTTGGCGTCGTCCTTGTTGGTGTAGACCGCGACGCGGACGCCCTTGGCGCGGAGTCCGACGAGGATCTCGCGGCAGCCCGGGTAGGCGCGCAGGCCATGGTACATCACCGATGGGAAGTGTTCGCGGAAGAGGCGGGTGGCGGTGGGGGCGTTGGCTTCGCCGGCCAGTTTGACGACCGTGACGTTGACGGAGCCGCCGACCGCGCGCCGGATCTGCTCGAGGGTCACGCCTGGCAGACCCATCATGCCCATCACGTCATCGTAGCAACGGTGGATGGCCTCGAAGTTGTCGACCAAGGTGCCGTCGAGGTCGAAAAGGACGGTTTCAGGGAGGGGGTTGGCCATGGCTGACCCCAATCAGGCGGGTCGGCGGGCGGTTTCCAAGTTTGGAATTGAAGGGCGGGGCGGCGGACCTAGGTTGCCGCTTCGCACCATGAGCTTCTCGCTGGACCTTACCAAGCCCCTCGGCCGCCTCGGCCTGGCCATCAATACCGTCGTCCTGGGCGCCGTCTTCTACGGCGTGTCCGCCGGCGCCTACCATTACATGAGCCATACGCTTCCGGAATCGGAAGCCCACCACCAGGAAGCCGTGGTCAAGGCCGCCTTGGTCGACAAGGCCGTCGCCAAGGCCAAGACGGCCGCCAAGGGCAAGGCTTTCGACGCCGCGGCCGCCAAGGTCCAGGCCGAGGCCGCCGTCTCCGCCGACTTCAAGAAGCAGGCCGAAGAGATCCACCACCACGCCGTCGAAGGCTGGGCCCCCTTCGCCGTCTTCCTCCTGATCCTTTCCGCCATCTTCTTCGCCGGCTTCCTCTCGGTCTACGTCCAGCGGCGCGCCAACGATGGCGGCCTCAAGGGCCTGTGGATCTTCACCAATCACCTCGGCGCCTGGGCGCTGGCCGGCTACGTCGCCTTCTATCCGTTCCTTTCCGCCCATGGCCTCCGTAATGCCTGGGCCCCGGCCTTCATCGGCGGCCTGGTGCTCCTGCTCCCGGTGCTTTTCGCCGGCGAAGGTCACCACGACCACGACCACGGCCACGGCCACGACCATGATCATGGCGACGGCCACGATCACGGCCACAGCCACTGAGCCGGCTCAGAGCGGCGCGGTGCCGCCGAAGTCGAAGACCGTATGACTGATCAGACCTCGCTCCAAGACGGCGAGGTCTGTCTGTTGGTCGGTGGTGAGGTTCTCGCCGTCGTTCCAGGCGAACGTGAACCCGAGGGCCGAGCGCCGGAAGAGCGAGCCATGCCGGACGAGCGCCGGGGTGCTGCGTTCCATGGCGGTGTCGGCGGTGACGCCGGCCGGGTAGTTGAGGCTGTGGACGTGCAGGCCGGTGACCGGCTGGCCGACGAGTCCCTTGGCGAAGCGGGCGGCGTGAAGGCAGGCGGTCTCGAGGTGCGGGCGCAAGGCCGGCGGGCAGACCGAAGAGTTCCGGTGGACCTGTTCGAAAAGCGATTGTTCGAGGTCCAGGGAGCAGGCGACGGCCGGCAGGCCCCAGGCGGTGCCTTCGGTCGCGCCGGCGAGGGTCCCGGAGCTCAGGCAGAGGGGCATCGTGGCGTTGAAGCCGATGTTGATGCCGGAGAGGACGACGTCAGGCCGCACGGGCAGGAGGTGGCCGAGGGCGATGTTGACGCAGTCGGAAGGGGTGCCGTCGATGGCCCAGGCCTGGTCTCCTAGGCCGGGGTAGTCCGTCAGCCTGACCTCGCGGTGACGGCTGAAGGCCCGGCCGATCCAGCTGCGCTCGCCGGAGGGGGCGGCCACGACCACCCGGAAGCCTTCGGCTGCGCAGGCGGCCACCAGGGCGTGGAGGAACGCGGCGTTGATGCCGTCGTCATTGGTCAGCAGGGCGGTGGGTTTCATCTGGTAAATCAGGAGCGGCTCTCCGTCGGGCCGTTCTCGAGCTCGGCGATCTGGTCCCGGAGGACGGCCGCGGCTTCGAAGTCCTCGACCCGCAGGGCGGCTTGGAGGTCGGCGCGGGCCTTGGCCAGCTTGGCGAGGCGGTCGGCCTGGCTGTCCTGCGGGCGCCGGCCGTGGTGCTCCAGCGCGGGCTGGATGCGCGCGAGGGTCGCCAAGGCCTGGGGAGCGTGGGCTTCGTAGCAGGTGGCGCAGCCGAGGCGGTGGATGCGTTCGTAATCGGACCAGCGGAAGCCGCAGGCCGGGCACTTGCCGCGGCCGACGGGGGTCGGGACGCTCAGCTTCAGGCCCAGGGCGAGGGACGGCAGGATGGCGTCCGATCCGAGGGAGGGGCAGCCTTGGCAGCAGGCATAGGTCTCCGCCTTGCCCCCGGCGACGAGGGTGAAGTAGACGACCGCGTGCTGGACGCAGCCTTGGCAGGAGGGCGGACGAGGGATCACGCAGCCCTCACCATGCGGCGGAACCGCCGTCGGTTCAAGCGTGCGGGCGAACCTTTTCGGGTTGAAGCCCTGCCCGCGGCGGATTGCCTAGGAAACCGATGCTTTCTCCTGTCTTCATGCTGGTGCTGGCCGAGGCCGACAAGGGCGCCCTCTGGTATTTCAAGCAGATGGACGCGGCCGGCATGGCCGTCGCCGTCGTCCTGGGCATCTGTTCTTTCGTCGGCTGGGGTGCCATGATCCAGAAATGGTCCGACGTCCAGGAGCTGCGTCGGCGCAACCACGCCTTCGAACGCCGTCTCCGCGACGAGCCCGCCGTCGTCGCGCTCAACTTCCCGCGCGGCTCGAACCTCGGGCCTTATGAGTTCCTCGTCGCCGAAGCGGTCTCCGCCGTGCAGCGCCACAAAGGCCGCCTCGTGCGTCCGGCGGACGTCACGCTGTGCATGGGCCACGTCGAGAACGCCGTCCAGCGCGGCGTCGCGCGCACGATGGTCAAGTACGAGGACAAGATGGTGCTGCTCAGCTCGCTCGTCTCCGGCGCCCCGTTCCTCGGCCTGCTCGGCACGGTCTGGGGCGTCATGGTCGCCTTCGGCGCGCTCACCGAGAAGGCCAGCATCGCGCAGCTCGCGCCCGGCGTCTGCGGCGCGCTCGTCACGACCACGCTCGGCCTGCTCGTCGCCATCCCCGCCACCTTCGGTTACAACTACCTGCTCACGCAGGTGAAGATCATGACGACCGAGCTCGAGAACTTCGCGAGCTCGCTCGCCGACCGCGTCGAGCTCGAGCTCGAAGGCGAAGCCCGCCGCAACTTCGAGGCCGCGCAGGAGCGCGAGCGCCTGCAGCGCGCCGCCCAGGCGGCCCAGGCCGCCGCCGCGGTCGCTCCGGCCGCCGCCGCGGCCCCCGCTCCCGAGGCGCCCCCCGCCGCGCTGCCCGGCTGGGAAGACGCCCAGTAAGATCCGATGGCCCGCTCCTTTTCCAAGCCGAACCGGCTGCACGCGATGAACGAGCTGAACGTCACGCCGATGCTCGATCTCTGCTTCGTGCTGCTGATCATCTTCATGATCGCGACGCCGGTGCTGGAGCAGACGACCGCGGTCAACCTGCCCAAGGCCGACAAGGGCGCGGGCAAGGCGCCGGACACCAAGGTCCAGCATCGCATCGTCAGCATCGACCGTAACGGCGGGCTTTCCCTCGGCGCCCGCCCCGTCACGACGGCCCAGCTCGAAGCCGAGTTCGCGACCCTCGCGGCCCTGCCCGAGGCGGAGCAGCCGGTCGTCCGCATCCGCGGCGACGGCGCGCTCTCCTACCAGAAGATCATCGACGTGCTTTCCCTCGCCAAGGCCAAGGGCCTGACGAAGGCGGCGCTCGACACCGAGACGCGCTGAGCATGGCCGCCGCAGGCAGAGGTTGGGTCGGTTCCGTGATGGTGCACCTCGGTCTCCTCGGCGCGGTCATCGGTTTCTCGTGGTATGCCGCGCGGCACGGCGGTGAGGTCGTCGAACCCGCCGACCCTCTGCTCATCGACCTCGCCGGCATCCCGGGCAAGCGTCCCGGCGAGATCGGCAAAGCCCCGGGCGTCGCCCAAGGCGCCGAGACGGGCACCAATCAAGGTATCGCCCGCATCAAGGTCCCCAAGCTCAACGTCGATAAGATCCTCCGCGATCGCGAACAGGCCGAGCAGGCCGCGCCGCCCTCGACGAATACCAAGCCCTCGACGAAGGCGGTCGTGAAGAACGGCGCCACCAGCAAGCCGAGCCGCATGACGCTCGACGAATTCAACAAGAGCCAAGGCAAGTCCGGCCGGCCCGGCGTGTCGGCCAAGTCGGGCGGCATCGGCGGCGTGTCCGTCAAGAAAGGCCGGAGCTACGGCACCGGCGACAACGGCGGCGAAGGCGGTTCGGCCTCCGAACTCGCGGCCTATGCGGGCACCGTCCAGGCGAGGCTGCTCACGGCGTGGCGGGAGATCGTCGCGGCCGAAGGCGAATCCGTGGCCACCGGCGGCACCTGCGGCGTCACCGTCAGCGTCGACGCCTCGGGCTTCGTCAGTTTCTCGGGTTGGATCAATTCCCCGCGCGATGCGCGCATGGCCGAACTGGTGAAGCGCGCGTGCGCCCAGATCGGGAACTGCGGCAAGCCGCCGAAGGGCAGGTCGTTCAAGATCGACTTCACCCGCGTCAGCCTGTCCGAAGGCTGAACGCGCTCAGCCGCGGACTTCGAGCACCAGCTGGACCTCGACGGAGACGCCGAGGGGCAGGCCGTTGACGGAGACCGCGGCGCGGGCGTGCTTGCCGGCGTCGCCGAAGACCTGGAGGAGGAATTCCGAGGCGCCGTTGAGCACCTTGGGGCTGTCGCTGAAGCCGTCGACGCCGTTGACGAAGCCGTTGACCATCACGACGCGCGTGACGCGGTCGAGCGAGCCGAGCGCGGCCTGGGCGTTGGCGAGGGCGTTGAGCACGCAGAGGCGCGCGGCGTCCGCGGCCTGGACGAGGTCGACTTCGCGGCCGACCTTGCCGAGCGAAGCGATCTTGCCGTCCTTCATCGGCAGGGTGCCGGCGAGGTAGAGCAGGTTGCCCGTGCGGACGGCGGGGACGTAGGCGCCCGCGGCGGCGGGAGGGGTGGGCAGGGTGACGCCGAGTTCGGCGAGGCGGGCTTCGACGGAGGACATGGGTTCAGGACCGGTGGCGGGGCGGGCGGCCGTTCACTTGAGGCGCTTCATGCCGTCGATGATCTCGAGCACGAGCTCGCGGCTGCGGGCCTTGACCTCGCGGTTGAGCGCGGTGTCCGACGTGCCGAGGGCGCGGCGGCTTTCGCTGTAGGACTGGGCGAGGACGGCTTCCTTGTTGCGGGTGATCGTCGCGTTGTCGCGCACGGAGAGGATGACGTCGGCGGTGTAGCGCCCGAGGCCGCGGTCATAGCGCACTTCGACCAGGAGCAGCGGCGTGGCGGCTTCCGGGCTCAGGCCTTCGACCGCCTTCGGGGTGAGGTTGGCGCGGCGGAGCTCGAGTTCCATGCCGTCCCGGATCTCGGTCCGCAGGTCGGCATCCTCCGGACGGTTCTCCGAGGTGGTGACGTCGATGTAGAACTGAGTGATGCCGCGGAGCTTGGCGAAGGCCTTGTCCTGCGGCGCGGCGCGCAGCGGGTCGTTCTGGGCGACGGCGGTCAGGGCGGTGAAGGTGGCGAGCAGGGCGAGGGCGAGGGAACGCATGGCGATGAGGGGAAGATAGGCTGAGGGTCGGACCGCTTCAATCCCCTTTCGCCCGGGTCGGGACGAGCCGGACGGCCGAGAGCGGGTGCTGGTCGAGCAGGGTGGGGTGCCAGCCCTGGACTTCCGGGCGCATGAGATACTTGTTCGTATTGAAGACGACGGGGAGCACGGGCGCCTGTTCGACCAGCCGGGCCTCGGCGAGCTGGAAGTAGCCGAAGCGCTTGGCGGCGTCGCTCTCGCGCGCGGCGAGCCCGAGCAGGCGGTCGTACTCCGCGTCGCTCCAGTTGCAGTTGTTGAGCTCGTTGCCGGTGATGAGCATCTCGAGGAAGGTGTTGGGGTCGTTGTAGTCGCCGACCCACGCGCCGCGGCAGAGGTGGAACTCGCCTTTGCGCATGGCGGTCAGGTAGACCTTCCACTCCAGGTTGCGCAGCTCGACCTCGACGCCGAGTTCGCGGCGCCACATCTCCTGGTAGGCCTGCGCGACCATCTGCTGGCCTTCGGACGTCGCGTAGAGGTAGTCGAACTTCGGGAGCCCTTTGCCGCCGGGGTAACCGGCTTCGGCGAGGAGGCGACGCGCTTCCGCGGCGTCCTGCTTCCAGCGCGCCGTCGGCTGGAATCCGCCCGTGCCGGGCGGCGTGAAATGGAGCGCGGGCTTCTCGCCGGCCCGCAGGACTTTCTCGGCGATCAGGTTACGGTCGAGGGCCATGCCGAGCGCGCGACGCACCCGCGGATCGCTGAGCGCCTTGCGGGCGGCTTTGTCCGCGGGCTTGGCGCCTATGATGTCGCAGTTGACCCAGACGAAGGCGGTCGCGAGGAAGGGGTCGATCCGTAGCTGCGGGGCTTTGTCCGCGCGGAGCTTGGCCACCTTGTAGGGCGGCACCGCGCCGGTGACGTGCAGTTCGCCGCCGCGGAAGGCGCGTTCTTCGGCGAAGAGGTCGGCGATGGCCCTGAATTCCACGGCGTCGAGCACGACTTCCTTGGCGTTCCAGTAGAGGGGGTTCTTGCGTACGACCACACGGCGCGCGACTTCCCAGCTCTCGAGCGTGAACGCGCCGCTGCTGACCATCGCGCCAGGGCGGGTCCATGGCGTGTTCAGGGCATCGATGGCCCCGAACCTGAGGATCGTCGGCGGGTGCACCGGGATCCAGCTGTGGTGACAGAGGAGCTGGAGGAAATAAGGGATGGGATGCTCGAGTTCGATGACCAGCGTATGCGCGTCGGTCGCGCGCACGCCGACGGTCCGGAAGTCCTTCGTCCTGCCGGCGGCGAAATCCTTGGCGCCGCGGATGCCGTGCAGCATCGAAGCGTATTCCGCCCCGAAGCTCGGCCGCAGCATGCGCTCATAGCTGAAGAGGAAGTCCGCCGCGGTGATGGGATCGCCGTTGGACCACTTGGCCGCTTGGCGCAGTCGGAAGGTCCAGGTCCTGCCGTCGGCCGACATCGTCCAGCTTTCGGCGATGCCTGGTATGGGGTGCAGGTCCTTGGGGTCGTAATTGACCAGTCCTTCGAAGAGGGCGCCGACGATGTGGCTTTCGCTGAGACCGGTGACCGTCTGCGGGTCCAGTCCGGACGGCTCGGCCATGTTGTTGATGATCAGATAGCCCTCGGCGGCTTTCTTCTCGGCGGTGGTCCGGCCATCGCCGCAACCGACCAGCAGGGACGCCAGGCCGAGCAGGGCGGCGGTCCATCGGAGTGCGGGGCGAGGCATGCCGGAGATTAGGCCCGCGGTCGGTCCGAGGGCAAGGCGTCTGGATGGACTCTTTACTCCCAAGGGCGGGTTTCCTATGAAGTTCGCATGCCTACCCCGAATCGTCGCGACCTCGTCGTCGCCGCCCTGACCGCCTCCGTCTGCCTCGGCCTCACCGGTTTCATCGGTCACGCCCCGCTCGCCGCCGATGTCCCGGGCTCCAAACCGGAGATGGGCTCGATGGCCTTCGATTGGGAGAAGCTGACGGTCAAGCCCAGCAAGGTGGGGGCCTATCGCAAGGTCTGCCAGGCGCCGACCGCGACGCTCGACGAATTGGAATGCCACATCACGACCTTGAATCCGGGGCAGGCGGCCCATCCGCCCCACCAGCATGCCGACGAGGAGCTGCTCATCGTCAAGGAAGGCACGGTCGAGTCGCTCGTCGCCGGCGATTGGGTGAAGCTCGGTCCGGGCTCGGTCATCTTCCAAGCGGCGAACATCGACCACGCGATCCGTAACGCCGGCGACGTCCCCGCCACGTATCACGTGATCAAATGGAATTCGCCGGGCATGCTCGCCAAGCGCGACGCGGCCAAGGCGGCGGCGAAGGCTGCGCCCCAGCCGCCCAAGTAAGCCAACAAAAAGGGCGTCCCGCAGGACGCCCATTTGCTTGAGTGTGACCGAGGCTTAGATGGCCGCCGGACCGCGTTCGCCGGTGCGGATGCGGATCACTTCGGTCAGGCCGAGGACGAAGATCTTGCCGTCGCCGATCTTGCCGGTCTGGGCGGCCTTGGAGATGGTGGCGATGGCCTTCTCGACCTGCTCGTCCGCCACGGCGGCTTCGATCTTCACCTTGGGGAGGAAGTCGACGGTGTATTCCGAACCGCGGTAGATTTCGGTGTGACCCTTCTGGCGGCCGAAGCCCTTGACCTCGGTGACGGTCATGCCCTCGATGCCGATCTCGGCGAGGGCGTCCTTCACTTCTTCGAGTTTGAACGGTTTGATGATGGCGACGACGAGCTTCATGGTGGTGTGTTAGGTTGGGTTAGGCGTTCGGTTGAGCAAGTCCACTTATGCACCCCCCGTGCCAAGTCCCGGCAGGAGGGGGTATGACTTAGGATTGAGTATTTTTGAGCAGGGCTTCGGCGACTGCCGACAGTTTTTCGGCAGATTTGAGGCCTGGCGCCAGTTCGATGCCGCTGTTCAGGTCGAAAAAGTCCGCTCCGGAGGCCGCCGCGGCCACGATATTGTCGGGGCCGAGTCCGCCGGCCAACAACCACTGGGAGTCCGGGTAGCGCTGACGCAGTTGGGCGAAACGGGTCCAGTCCGAGGTCTTGCCGGTGCCCCCGAAGGCATCCTTGGCATGGGCGTCGTGGACGAACCCGACGGCCAGGGGAATCAGGTCAGCGGGCCATTCGGCGCCGTCGGCGAGCTTGGGGGCGAGCCAGAGGCGGGCGGGACCCACGGCCGCGGAGAGCGCCTGGGGGTCGCAATCCGTTTTGGTCGGATCGAAATGGGCCTGCACGAGGGCGAAGCCTTCGGTCAGCAACGCGGTCGCTTCGGCGACGGACGGATTGACCGTCACGGCGATACGCTTGGCCGGCGGAATCTCGCGGAGCAATTGCGCGCGGGCGGAGGCGGGCACGCAGCGGGGCGAACCCGGCCAGCAGTTCACGCCGAGGAAGTCGGCGCCTTGGGCGAGGGCCGTGGCGGCGTCGGCGGCGCGGGTGATCCCGCAGACCTTGATGCGCGCCTTGCCGATCATGCGAGCGCGGCGACCACGGCGTCGCGGATGGCCTTGGCGGTCGGCGCGGCGGCGGTGCCGGCGAGCGGGATGCCGGCCTTGCGGAGCGCGTCGGCGGTCGTGGCGCCGATGGCGACGGCCTTGGGCTGGCGCGCGCCGGCGTCAGGGCGCAGCGAGGCGGCCTGGTGCAGGAAAGATTCCACGGCCGACGGGCTCGCGAAGACGATCGCATCGGCGCCACGGCGGCGGAATTCGGCGGCCTCGGGGGATTCGGCGACGGACTTCTCTTCGGTCGCGTAGACCTTGATCACGTCGACGATCGCCATGGCGCCGTCGGCGAGCAGGCGTGGCAGCTCGGGGGTGTTGAGGTTGCCGGTGACGACGAGGAGCTTCTGGTTCTCGACGTCATGCTTGGTCATCAGTTCGCGACCGAGCGAAAGGGCGTCGTTCTGCGTGGCGGTGAGGTCGGCATCGAGGTGGTACTGGCGCAGGGCTTTCTCCGTCGCGGGGCCGAGGCACGCGAAGCGCACGCCGCCGACGGAACGGATGTCGGTGAAGCGCTCGAAGAAGCGGTCGAAGAAACCGCGCACGCCGTTGGCGCTGGTGAAGACGACCCAGTCGTATTCGCCCATGGCGTCGAGCACTTCGCTGAGGACGGTGTCATCGGGCTCGAACTTGATCTCGAGCAGCGGGAGTTCGGAGACGGCCGCGCCGGCTTCGACGAGGGCGTCCTTCCAGTCGGCGCCGCGTCCTTCCGGACGGGTGAGGACGACCATACGGTCGCGCAGGGGGAGTTTGCTCATGTTCAGCGGGGCAGGATCTGGCGGAGGATGTCGTCGGCCAGCGCGGAGGCCGCGGCGAGGTCGGTGACGGGGAAGGCGAAGTCACGGCGCCCGAAGTCGGCGCGGAAGAGATGCACTCGTCCCGCGGCGTGGTGGCAGGCGAACGCGGTGTGGCAGCCCTCGCCGAGCTTGGCGAGGAACAGGCGCTCGACGGTCACGGAGTAGGTCGTGGCGGCGCAGCCGGCGACGACATACTGCGCGACTTCGGCGGAGCGGGACTGGAGGGCGACGGCGCCTTGGCCGGCGGCGGGCACCATGTCGGTGAGCGCGACGGGTTCGAGGCTCAGGCCAGGCCATTCCTTGATGCCCAGGCGGTTGAGTCCGGAGGCGGCGAGGTAAGACGCGTCGGCGTCGCCGTTGGCGAGTTTCTTCAGGCGCGTGTCGACGTTGCCACGCAGTTCGGTCCACTCCGCCTGCGGGAAGGCGAGGGCGCCCTGCGCGCGTCGACGCGGGCTGCCGGTGGCGATCAGCTTCGGGCTGGCGATGTCGGTGCGGCGCACGAGCACGTCGCGCGCGTCCTGACGCGGCAGGCAGACGGCGATGGCGAGTCCGGCCGGCATCTCGGTCGGCAGGTCCTTGGAACTATGGATCGCGAGGTCGGCTTCGCCGCGGAGGAGGGCCTGTTCGAGTTCGGCGGTGAAGAGGCCTTTGCCGCCTTGCTTCTCGAGCGACCAGCTCGCCTGACGGTCGCCGGTGGTGGTCAGGATGCGGATCTCCGTGGGCCGGCCGAGGGCCGCCTGCAGGCGGGCGGCGGCGTCGTGCGTCTGCTGGAGGGCCAGCGGGCTGCCGCGGGTGACGATGACGATGGGACCGGACATATCAGAAATGGACGTAGCCGTGGCGGAGCAGCCAGAGGACGCCCCAGGCGGCGGGCACGGCGAGGTTGCCGACGAGCAGGGCGGTGGCGGCGATACGGAGTGCGCCCCAAGGGCGGTCCATCCCGGCCAGGTAAGCGATGACCGCCCCGCAGAGCGCGGTGGGGATGCCGGCATAGACGCCCACCCAGACGACGCGGTCGTAAGGATCGGCGACGTGGCCGAGGAAGACCTGGCCGCCCTTGTAGGACATCAGGATCGCCGCGTAGAGCGCCCCGGCGGAGAGGAGGAGGGAGAACGCCTGGACGACGCCATAGGCGCGGGAGTCGTCTTCGGTGAGTTCGGTGGACACGCCGTCAGCAAAGACACCCCCTGCCGGACTTCCAAGTTTCAAGTTTCCGCGGGGCGGGAATATTCCGCCCCGGGAAGCTCGCTCAGTGTCCGCCGAGGCCTTCGTGCTCCTTGATGTATTCCTGCTTCAGGCCGAGGGCTTCCGGGGCGTGCAGGACGAGCATCTTCATCCGGATGTCGGCCGGCACGGTCGCGGCGGTGGCCTTCGAGACGAAGATCATCAGCAGGATCGACAGCGGCACGGCCCAGACGGCGGGCTGTTCGCAGAGGATGCGGGCGAGCGGGTGCGCGACCCAATAGTCGGCGATGCCCTTGGCGAGCGGGTGGTCGGCCCAATACGCCGCGAGCTCCGCGGCGTCGGTGAACTTCTTCGCCTTGGCGACGGCGACGTCGGAGACCGAGGTCAGGGTGATGGCGGCCAGTGCGCTGAGTCCGCCGACGAGCATGCCCGTGGCCGCGCCCTTCATGGTCATGCCGCGCCACCAGACGCTCATGAAGAGCAGCGGGAAGTAACTGGCCGCCGCGATGGCGAAGGCCTGGCCGACCATGAAGTTGATCTCGAGCGCTTCGACCTGCGAGCCGAGGCCGACGGCGACGATGCCGACGATCAGGGCGGCCCACTTGAAGGCCTTCAGGCGCTGTTCCGGCGAGGCGTCCGGCTTGAGCATGCGGCCGTAGATGTCGTGCGCGAGGGCGCTCGACATCGAGACGAGCAGGCCGGAGAAGGTCGACATGAACGCGGCGAAGGCGCCGGCGCAGGTGATGCCGGAGAGGACCGAGCCGAGCAGCGGGTGGTCGCGGCCGGCGAGCAGCGTGGGCAGTTCGAGCACGACCTTGTCCGTGCCCTTGGCGCCGACGGCGTCGTAGAGCTCGGGCGTGAGCGAGCGGCCGATGACGCCGTAGACGGGCGGGAAGACGTAGAAGACGCCGATGAGGATCATCACCCACATCGTGGTGCGCTTGGCGGCGACGCCGTCCGGGTTCGTGTAGAAGCGGACGAGGATGTGCGGCAGGCCGGCGGTACCGCAGACGAGCGCGATGATCAGCGAATAGGTGTAGAGGAGCGAGTAAGGCTTCTTGTTCGCCTCGAGCGCGCTCTTCTCCTCCGGGGTGCTGGCCGCGGCGATGGAGGCGTCGACGGCCTTGGTGGTCAGCTTACCGAACGGGGCGATCCAGGCCTCGTCCTTCGGAGCCTTGGCCGGAAGCGCCTTGCGCTCGATGCCGGGCACCGCGGTCACGGTGGACTCCTGGGCGGTCTTGTTGACGGCGAGGTGCTGCTGGTAATGGCCGACGACCGCGGCGAGCACGAAGATCGGGAGCGTGATGGCGAAGACCTTGAGCCAATACTGGAAGGCCTGGACCAGCGTGATGCCCTTCATGCCGCCGAGCGAGACGTTGAGGGTGATGACCGCGCCCACGACCACGACGCCGGCCCAATAGGGCAGGCCGGGGAAGATGTAGGCGAGCGTGGTGCCCGCGCCCTTCATCTGGGGCATGGTGTAGAAGAAGCCGATGAAGAGCACGAAGCAGACCGCGATCTTGCGGAACATCGGCGAATCATAACGACCCTCGGCGAAGTCCGGGATGGTGTAGGCGCCGAAGCGACGCAGCGGACCGGCGATGAAGAGCAGCAGGAAGAGGTAACCGCAGGCGTAGCAGACGGGATACCAGAGCGCGTCGTAACCCGTGGCCATCACCATGCCGGCGACGCCCATGAAGGACGCGGCGGAGAGGTATTCGCCCGAGATGGCGGAAGCGTTCCAGCCGACGGAGACCGAGCGGCCCGCGACGAAGAAGTCGCCGGCGCTCTTGGACTTGCCGGCGGTCCAGAAGCCCATGCCGACGGTGATGACGACGGTGACGAGCGAGCAGAAGGCGATCCAGGGGTCGATGCCTTGGGCGGCGAGGAGGGCGTTCATGTTACTTGGTCAGGCCGTCCTGGGCGGCTTTGGCTTCGGCGTCCTCGAGCGCGATGGAGCGCTTGATGAAGACATAGGAGATGATCCAGACGAAGGGGAAGAAGAGGACGCCGAGGATCAGCCACGTGAGGGTGAACCCGAAGACGCGCTGGGCCATGAAGGCCGGCTGATAGTAGTTCAGCAAGGGCAGGGCGACGAGCGCCACGGCGAAGCACAGGGCGCAGGCGATCGAGAGCTTGAGCTGGTCGCGCATCAGGCGCGCCAGGAAGGCATCCGAATGGATGGCCTCAGGGGTGGGGGAGGACTCGCTCATGGGGTGCCTTCAGTGCGTGCATTTATCCCCTGACTGCAACCCGAGGATTTCTGCTTGATATGGCTTAATGCAATAGTATTGCATCTGACATTCCCATGAAAAACCGTCTGTCCCCCGCCCTCCGTCCCGCCTTCATGCTTGCCGCCTCGACGCTCGCCTTGGCTGCTCAAGATAAGCCTGCGGCCCCCGAGAAGCTTAAGACGGTCGTGGTCAAGGGCACGGCCATCGGCGGCGAGGTCACGGCGGTATCCCCGACCCTGATTCTTTCGGGTACGGTCCTCGACCGCCTGGCCCAGTCCAACATCGGTGACCTCCTCGCCGAACTCCCCGGCGTGGCTTCGAGCTACTTCGGCCCCAACGCCGGCCGACCGGTCATCCGCGGCCTCGATGGCGACCGCCTCAAGATCACCCAGAACGGCGTCAACAGCCTCGACGCTTCCGCCTCGAGCCCGGACCACGCGGTGAGCGTCGACCCTCTCGCCATCCGCGAAGCCCAGGTCCTCCGCGGCCCGGCGGCCCTGCTTTACAGCACCAGCATCCTCGGCGGTGTCATCAACCTCGTCGACGCGCGGATCCCGGATCAGCGCCTCGCCCAGCGCCAGTCGGTCACCGGCCGCCTCGGCTCCGTCGACGGCCTTCGCTCCGTGGGCGTGCTCGCCGAAGGTTCGGCCGGCTCGTTCTCCTACCATGTCGATGGCTTCGACAAGTCGACGGATGACCTCCGCACGCCGGTCGGCCGCATCGCCGACACGTCGGCGGACAATCGCGGCGCCGGCGTCGGCTTCTCGTATCTCACCTCCAATGGTTACGTCGGCCTTTCCTACTCCGGTCTGGATTCCACCTATGGCGTCGCCGAGCAGGATATCTCCATCGGACTGGAGCAGCGCCGCTGGGATCTCGCGGGCAAGGCCGAGGTGGCCGGCTCCGTGGTCCGTTCCGTCGCCTATCGCGTCGGCGTGGCCGACTACGCGCACACGGAATTCGCAGCCGGCGCGCCCGGCAGCACTTTCACGAACGAAGGCTGGGACGGCCGTCTCGACGTCGAGCTGGTTAAGATCGGCTCGGTCGAAGGCGTGGTCGGCCTGCAGGCCAGTCGCTTCGACTTCGGTGTGATCGGTGACGAGGCGTTCCTGCCGGATACCCGCAACTCCGCCATGGCCACGTTCGGCTCCTTCGTCCAGAACCTCGCCGCCGATCAGCGCCTGCGCTACGGCTTCCGTATCGAGCACGCCCAGGTCGATGCTTCCGCCTGGACGCATGCGGGCGTCGCGACCAACCCGGCGGCCGACTCGGCCTCCTTCACGCCGGCGAGCTTCGCGTTCGCCTGGGCCAAGGATCTGAATCCTTCGTGGACCACGACGATCAACCTGACCCGCACCGAGCGCGCCCCTAATTTCCAGGAACTCTACGCCGACGGCCCGCACGTGGCCACGGACGTCTATGAGGTCGGTAACCGCGACCTCGGCAAGGAACAGGGCTTCGGCCTCGAACTGGAACTCGCCAAGGTCCGTGGCGCGGTCTCCGGCAGCTTCTCGGTCTACTACAACCGCTTCTCCTCCTTCATCGCGCTGCAGCGCAATGGCTATGGCCCGAACATCGGCGGCGGTGGTCCTGATTACTCGAGCGGCGGCGCCGACGAACTCGCCCGTTATGACTTCACCTCCGTGCCGGCGGACTTCTTCGGCTCCGAAGTGAAGGTGAACTTCCAGTTCGTCGATACCCCGGCCTCCAAGCTCGGCCTGGAGTGGTTCGGCGACTTCGTCCGCGCTTCCAACACCGACACTTCCGAGGCTCTTCCGCGGATCTCGCCCGGCCGCATCGGCGCGGCCTTGCACGGCCTCGAGTCGGGTTGGACCTGGCGCCTCGATGCGACCTATCACTTCGCGCAGAACCACACCGCTCCCGACGAGACCCGGACCGCCGGCTTCACGATGGTCGGCGCCAGCCTCGCCCGCCCGTTCAAGTTCGCCCAGCTGGACGGACAGTTCACGCTCCGTGCCATCAATCTCCTCGATCAGGAAGCCCGCAACGCGTCGTCGTTCATCAAGGGTGCGCTCCCGATGCCGGGTCGCGGCGTCGAAGCCGGCCTGCGTCTGAATTTCTGAGGTTCATGGCCCGGCGGCTTCGTCTGGGCAGACGAAGCCGCTTCTTCTTTCTCGTCATCCCTCAGGCCGTACTTACGTCTGACCCATGCGTCTCCTGCCCCTGCTCGTCGCCGCCTCCAGCCTGACCGTCTGGGCGGATCCGGAGCCGAAACCGCTGGGCATGATCGTCGTCATGGGCCGGCAGGACAGCCTGCTCGGGGTCGCCGACTCGGCCACCATCGGCGTGACGGGCGCGGTGCAGCTCGGGGAGCGTCCGCTGCTCCGTCCCGGCGAGATCCTCGAGACGATCCCGGGCCTGATCATCACGCAGCACGCGGGCGGGGGTAAGGCCAACCAGTACTTCATGCGTGGGTTCAATCTGGACCACGGCACCGACTTCGCGACGTTCCTCGACGGCGTGCCGCTCAACATGCCTTCGCATGGCCACGGACAGGGCTACGCGGACATGAACTTCGTCATCCCCGAGCTCGTCGAGCGGGTGAACTATCAGAAGGGTCCTTATTACGCCCAGACCGGAGATTTCGGCACCGCCGGCGCGGCCTATCTCGAGACCTTCAAGACCTTGCCGAAGGGATTGCTCCTCATAGAGGGCGGCTCTTTCAATCATGGCCGCGTGCTCGTCGCGGATTCGGTCAAGTCAGGCTCCGGCGACCTGCTCTACGCCCTGCAAGGCGCGCATTCCGACGGGCCTTGGCTGATGGGCGATAACTACCGCCGTGCCAACGGCCAGCTCTCCTGGTCGCGCGGCGACGGGCACGATGGTTTTACGACGACCCTGCGTTTCTACCAGGGCGAATGGCGCACGAGCGACCAGATCCCGCTCACGCTCGTCGAGTCGGGCGCCTTGTCGCGGTGGGGCAACATGGACCCGACCAACGGCGGCGATTCCCGCTATCTCTCCTGGTCGGCCGACTGGCGTCATCGTCACGGCGGCTCCGAGGACCGTTTCCAGGCCTACGTCTTCCGCTACGAACTGGATCTCTTCTCGAACTTCACCTACGCGCTCGATGACCCGACCAACGGGGACCAGTTCGAACAGCAGGATGCGCGGACGGCCGCGGGTTTCAGCTATGTCCGTCATATCCATGCGGAATGGGATCGACGCCCGGTCGAGACCTCCTTCGGCGTGCAGTTCCGGCATGACTGGGTCGATAACGGGCTCTACGCCACCGACGACCGGGTCCGCCTCTCCACGACTTCGCAGCACGATCTGGGCGTCGGCACGCTCGGCTTCTTCGCGGAGCATCGCGTGCAGTGGACGCCTACCTTCCGCAGTGTGATCGGTGGCCGCGGGGACCTGCAGTTCGCGGACGTCAATTCGCTGGCCTCGCCCGCCGACTCGGGGAACGCCTCGACGGCCCTGTTCAGCCCGAAGCTTTCGCTCGTCTGGGGTCCGTGGGACAAGACCGAATACTTCGTCCAGGCCGGCTATGGCTTCCACAGCAATGACGTCCGTGGCGCTACGCTCTCCTCCGGCCCGCTGCGGGGTCTCGTCCCGGCCCGCGGCGCCGAGATCGGCGTCCGTACGCTCGCGATCAAGGACCTGCAGAGCACCGTGTCGCTCTGGTATCTCCGCACGCAGTCGGAACTCGTCTTCATCGGCGACGCCGGCGCGGTCGAGCCTTCCGATGGCAGTGACCGTTATGGCGTCGAGTGGGCCAATTACTGGACTCCTTACTCCTGGCTTTCGTTCGATCTCGACGTCGCCGCCTCACAGGCGCTCTACCGCGACGTCCCGGTCGGCCAGCGCAGCGTGGAAGGCGCCATCGACACCGTGATCGCCGCCGGCGTCACCGTGCGCGACCAGTCCGGCTGGTCCGGTTCGCTCCGCCTCCGTTACTTCGGCCCTCGCGACCTCGATGCGGCGGGCGCGGCCCGTTCGGAGCAGACCATCATGCTCAACGCCTCGGTCAGCTATCAGCTCAACGCGAACTGGGAGGCGACCCTCAGCATCCTCAACCTGCTTGACCGCCAGGACCAGGACATCGCCTATTCTTACGAGTCTTCCGCGACCGGCGGCGCCGACGGGATCCACTTCCACCCGGTGGAACCCCGCCAGTTCCGTCTCGCGCTGACCGGGCGGTTCTGAGCCGAGGTTGCGGTTGCCTCCCCCGCTGGGCTGGGTTTGGGTCATTCCACCCCATGAGACCCCTGCTTTGCTGGCTCGTCTTCGGCGTCCTCCTATCGGCCGCCGATAAGCCCAATGTCCTGTTCCTGCTGTCCGACGACCATAGCTACCCGTATCTGAGTTGCTACGGCGACGCCAACGTCCGCACGCCGGTCCTGGACAGGCTGGCCGGCGAAGGGATCAAGTTCCGGCGCTTCTTCACGTCCGCCCCGCAGTGCGTACCTTCCCGTGCGGCGTTCCTCAGCGGCCGCTCGCCGGTGGCCGCCCGGATCACACGCTTCTCTTCGCCGCTGCCCCGGGATGTGATCACGTTCCCGGAAGTCCTCAAGAAGGAGGCGGGTTATTACGTCGGCGTCGTCGGGCGGTCCTATCACCTCGACGGCTCCGGCAAGGGTGACGACGGGCTGGGTAAGTTCCTCTTCGATAGCGGCTACAAGACCTTCGCGGACCGTTTCGACGTCGTCCAGAGCGGCTCCGATGCGCAGGCCGTCGACCAGGCCGCGGCTTTCCTTGAGGGCCGTCCGAAGGACAAGCCCTTCTGCCTCTGGGTGAATTTCAGCGACCCTCACCATCCGTGGTCTGCCCCAGCCGGCTACCGTCCCGATCCTGCTGCGCTCAAGCTGCCGGCTCACGTGCCCGACCTGCCGGGCGTGCGCGAGCAATACGCCGACTATTGCGCCGAGGTGAACCGCGTCGACGAGACTGCCGGCAAGGTGCTCGCGTTGCTCGATCGTCTCGGACTCGCGAAGGACACCCTCGTCGTCTTCGCCGGCGACAACGGCCAGGCGCTGCCGCACGGCAAGGGCTCGCTCTATGACCCGGGCTGCAACGTCCCCTTCGTCGTGCGCTGGCCCGGCGTGGTGGCTCCCGGCGGTGATTC
>JANRFG010000011.1 GCA_030725715.1 Opitutales bacterium | reverse complement strand
GTCGTGAGCGTGAGCGGCTTCTTTCCGAAGGCTCCCTCTTGAACTTCCACGACGGACTCCCGGACGAAGGCGCCTTTGTCATCGTACTGCCGGATGGCGCCCGCGTGGAGCACGCCGGTGGCGTCGCTTTGGTCGTCACAACGGAAGCTCAGGAACAGGCGACCGTCGCCAGTGGACTTGGCGGCCAGCTTACTGAGCAACGGCGTGAGATCGATGCCGATTTCGAGTGGGCTTTCATCCCCCGGTCCGGCGAGCGGGACTTCGCCGACGTTATTCTTGGGCTTACCGAAGAGCGGCCAGCCGTTGAGGGGCTGCGGAGCGAGTTCATGTTCGGCCTTGGTGGCGTCCTTGTCGCCGGCGATGCCGATGGTCACCCGCAGGTCGGACCGCTTATTGCAGGCGAGCTTGAGTTTCAAGGTGCAGCGGGGGACATGCCGGGAAACCTCGATCCGTCCTAGGTAGTTCCCGCGTTTCCAGGTGGGGTCTACCATGGCGCTGTAGAGTAGGTAGATCTTCCCGTCTTTCGACCAGGTTTGTCCCCACGAGTTGACGACGATGAAGGCCCCGCGCTCGTGGTCAGCGAGGGTGACTTTGCCGTCGCCGTTGATGTCGAGGTCGTTGCTCACTTTGCCGTCCCCATTCACATCGAAGCCGACCTGATCATCGTACCCCACGCAGGTGATGCCGTGCCCGAAGCCGCTCGGCCCCCAATGGATCCACACGTCTTCGCCTGCCAGATATGCTCCTTCGGGAATCGTCCGGGTGACCTTCTTGAGCTCCCCCATGCGTCCGTCCAGCGCGAGCAAGCCACCGACGGGCGCTTGGCCGGCTTTGGGTTGGTTGCGGTCAAAGAGCCAGCCTCGGGCTTCGTCGATCTGGGCGACGGTGGCGGTCGGGGTGTAGCGATAGCCCGCGACGCGATACTCCATAGCCTCGCGCCAGATGGCGTAGCCGTTCGCCCACTTACCGATCAGGTCTTTGTCCGCTTCCACGCGGCCGTAGGTCTTGACGGTGGGGATGCCGACATGCTTGGCCGTTTCCCAGCCATGAAACGCTTCCGAGCCTTGCGCGCTGTTGGCGGCATTGCACATGTTCCAGGAGAAATCCGCCGGGAACCGTGTGGCATCGGTGCTGGCCACGGTGCCGTTCAGGAGGTTCATCTCGTAGGTGAACATCGAGGCGACCGCCGTGAACTGACCACAGGCTCCGCCTTTCTGTTTGTAGATCGGCGGGAACTGCGGGCGGGTGGAATTATCGACGCGCGACGGCAAGCGCCGGACATCCACGGTCGTCACGCCGACATCCGGGCCTTTCGCATCACGCCAGGTATCGTAATCTGCCCCCATCGAATTCGGACGAGAAAACGGCTTGGGATATGCGGCGTGCGGGGCCGGATTTGCCTTTTCCGCCACGGACGTGGGGTCGGCGGCTGCAGCGAACCCGCAAGAAGCCAGCAGACCCACCAGCAAGACGGCGATCAACCTGGGGCGGGCGACGAGGGGCATGCGGTTCTTATACGCTTGGGCTCACATTGTGGTCAATTGACAAGGGGACACGTTGACACGCGGAAGGGCTCAAAGGGAGACCGGAAACCGGATGGAGTGGTAGGGTTGAGCGGCTCGTTCAACCGCGGCTGACCGGGCCGGTCAGCCCTACCAGGCCGCCGCAGGGCGGCCGAGGGTAGGGGCGTGGCTTCGCCGCGCCCTCCTGCCTCAATGTGTTCCCAACCGCCAACCGCTAACCGCTAATACCTGATACGGAGTGCACGATAAATCGTGCCCCTACCAAGGTTCGCCCTGCGGCGAACTCGAGACAGCACTGTCGTGACGCGGTCCCGACCCTACCTGCGAAGGCTATGCCTTCGAGGGGACACGCTGGCACGGGGACATGGGGACACGGGCTTGTGCTCTCCCCAACCAACGGGCCAACTGGTCAACCGATCAACTTGTTCCACCCCTTGTCAACGTGTCAACTTGCCCACTTGCCCCCGCTCAAGGCCTCATGCCCTTCAGTGCCGCCAACGCGCGGTCGCGGCCGGCGGTGAGGCCGATGAGCGGCACAGGATAATCCTTGCCGAGTTTGATGCCGGCTTCGGCGAGGACGTGCATGGGGGCTTCCCACGGCTGGTGGATCCACTCGGCGGGGAGCTTGGCGAGTTCAGGTACCCAGCGACGCACATACTCGCCATCGGGGTCGAACTTCTCGCCTTGGAGCACAGGATTGAAGACGCGGAAATACGGAGCGGCGTCGGCGCCACAACCACCGGCCCACTGCCAGCCCATGGTGTTCGCGCCGAGGTCGGCGTCGACGAGGGTGTCCCAATACCACTTGGCGCCTTCGTTCCAGGGCTGGAGGAGATGCTTCACGAGCACGGAGGCCGCGATCATGCGCACGCGGTTGTGCTGCCAGCCGGTCTGCCAGAGCTGACGCATCCCGGCGTCGACGATCGGGTAGCCGGTGCGGCCGACCTGCCACGCGCGCAGGAGCTTCTTGTCCGGCTGCCAGGGGAATTTCTCGAACTCCTTACGCAGCGGACGATCCGGGGTCTCGGGGAAGTGATGGATGAGGTGCTGGGAGAACTCGCGCCAGCCGACCTCCGCCACGTATTTGTCGCCACCGATGACGCCGAGCAGTCCGGCGGTGCGCACGGCATCCACGATCTCGAGCGGCGAGATCTGACCGAAATGCAGATAGGGCGAAAGACGCGAGGTGCCGTCGAGCTTGGGGATGTCGCGGTTGGTGGGGTAATTCTTCACCGGGGCGGCGACGAAATCCTTCAGGCGCTTCTCGGCGCCGGCACGGGTCGGCTGCCAGGCCGCGGGAAACTCGGTGTCCCACTTGATCTTCGGGAGCAGGCCTAGCTTGGCGACCGCGACCGACTTCAGGGGCTTATCGAAAGGGGTGAGCTTCTTCGGAGCCTTGAGGGGGATGCCGAACTTGAGGTTCGCGAGGCAGTTCTTCCAGAAGGGGGTAAAGACCTGGAAGGGATTTCCTGCGAGGGTCTTCACGAGGTGCGGCTCGTGCAGGAGGTTACCGTTGAACGACTCGGCCTTCACGCCGGCGTTGCGCAGTGAGGTCTTCACCTGGGTATCGCGCTCGATGATCAAGGGCTCATGGCGACGATTCCAAGTGACGAGTTCCGCGCCGGTTTCTTTCACGAGCTGCTTGAGCTCGGCGAGCGAGTCGCCGCTACGGATCACGAGCGGAGCACCGACTTTCTCGAACTGCTCAGCGAGATCTTCCAAGGCATGGTGCAGCCACCAGTTCGACGCGCCTCCGGGCTGCCAATGTCCTTCGGCCTGCGGGTCATGGATGAACACCGGGATGACCGGGCCGCCATGCTTCACCGCCGCCTCAAGCGACGGATTGTCGGCGAGGCGAAGGTCTAGGCGGAGCCAGACGATGGCAGGGGAAGGCATGGCGTGAACCTAACGACCGAGGGGAAGAGTGCAAATGTGAGAACTGAATAGGGGTAGGGGTAGAGGTGGGGGTAGGGGTAGGCCGGATGAGCAGCCGTGCAAATGTGCAAATCGGAGCGATGCACCTGTGCAAAGGTGCAAAAGTGAGTGACTCGTTTCGGGTGGTGGGTGGCGGCCGCCAATGGGCGCTCTATGTCGTGACGCGGTCCCGACCCTACCCATTGCATCGGATGCCTGGCCAACTGGCCAACGGATCAACCGATCAACTTGTTACTCCCCTTGTCCACGTGTCACCATGCCCACGTGCCCCCTCTCGCTTGGTGCGCGTCGCGCTTACCAAGCGTAGCTCTGCTTCTTCTTCACGCGGCGGGCGAACTCGACGAGGAGCTGGACCGACTGCTCCACGACGGCGAGGTCGACGACTTCGCCGGGGGTGTGCATATAGCGGAGAGGAATGGAGAGCAGGCCGCAGGCGACGCCGGGGCCGGCCATCTGGATGGCGCGGGCGTCGGTGCCGGTCGGACGCGATTCCGCGCCGATCTGGTAAGGGATATCGATGGCCTCGGCGGCTTCGACCATCTGGTCGTAGACGAGGGGGTTGATGTTCGGACCGCGCGCGATGATGGGTCCGCCGGAGAGGGTGAAGCGACCGAACTTACGGTTGTCGGCATCGGGGTGGTCGGTGGCGTGACCGACGTCGACAGCGATGGCGACCTGCGGGTGGATGCCCTGGGCGGAGACCTGCGCGCCGCGCGTGCCGATCTCTTCCTGAGTGGTGGCGACGGAGACCACGCGGGCGGCGAGTTTCTTCTCCTTCGAGAGACGGCGGAAGGCTTCCATGCACACGTAGGCGCCGGCTTTGTCGTCGAACGCGCGGGCCACGCCGATGCTGCCGCGGAGGATCTCCGGACCGTCGGTGTAGATGGCGGGGTCGCCGATGCGGACGATCGCGAGGGCGTCGGCGCGGTTGTTCACGCCGATGTCGATCCACATGTCATGACGCTCAGGGACGCGCTTGCGGTCCTCGGGCGAAAGCAGGTGGACGGCGCGCTTGCCGGTGATGCCGAGCACGGGGCCGTTGCGGGTGAGGATGTGCAGGCGACGGCCGGAGGGGATGATCTGGTCGTGGCCGCCGAGGAACTCGAAGTAGAGGTAGCCGCGGTCGTCGACGTGCGAGATGATCAGGCCGATCTCGTCGATGTGGCCGGCGAACATCAGCGTGGGGCCGCCGTCGCCCTTGAGTTCGGCGATGCGATTGCCGAGCGCATCCTTGGAATACTTGTCGGCAGACTTCTCCACGTGGTCGTCGATGACCTTCTGGGCCGCGAACTCGTGGCCGGTCGGGGACTTCGCCTCGAGCAGGTCCTTCAGGAATTCAGGGTAAGTGGTCGGCTTGGCAGGCTTTTTGGACATGAGGGAGTTCTACCGGTCCGGGACGGAAAGTCGAGCGAAGGCAAAGCCTTCGCAGGGGGTATGTGGACAAGTTTTGTAAGTGCAAAAGTGCAAATCGGAGCCTTGCTCCTGTGCAAAGGTGCAAAGGTGAGAGACTCGCTTCAGGTGGCGGGTGGCGGCCCCGGGTGTCAGGTTGCGGGAAGGCGTCTGGGGTAGGGACGTGATCACTATCACGTCCGTTCGTAGCGGCAGATAGGGACGTCATCCGCCCTAGGCTAAGATCCGACGACTCCCGGCCTCGGTCTCGAACGGACACGACGTCGTCGCATCCCTACCTGCGAAGGCTTCGCCTTCGAGGGGGCATGCTGGCAAGGTGACACGTGGTCACGGGGAGATGTATCTCCCTGGCCAACTGGCCAACCGATCAACTGGTCAACTTGGTTGCCCCTTGTCAACGTGTCACCGTGCCCACGTGCCCCCTCGGTATCACTTATTCCACGGCGCGCGGGCCAGGAGCAGGCCCATGCCGCAGAAGTCAGTGACGCCCGCGAAGACGAGGCCGGCGCCGACGAAGCCGCTGAGGCCGTAGAAGCCGGGGTGGACGAAGGTGCCGAGGATGACGCCGGTGAAGACCATGGCGCCCGCGGCGATGCGGACCTGGCGTTCGACGGAGATCATGCCGCCGGCATCCTTGTCCATGGGGAGTCCGGCCTGCTGGCAGGAATTCGTGCCGCCTTGGACGACGAGGGTCTTGAGGCCGCTGGCTCCGAGCTTCTTGGCGGCGGTACGAGCCCGGCCGCCGGAGGCGCAGAGGAGTACCACGGTCTTCTGGTCGTTGCCGACGAGGAGGGCGCGCACGGATTCGCCGGTGACGTTCTCAAGGGGCAGGTTGACCGCGCCCTGGACGCGTCCCGAGCGGAATTCGCCGGGCGAACGGACGTCGAGCAACAGCGCACCCGCGCCAGCTTCGGTCATCACGTTGAGCGGGTGGAGTTCGTCATGACTGTCCGTGGCAATCGCGCCGGGGGCGCCGCAAGCCTTGACGCTACCGCAGGAGCTGGCCGCCGGGGCGATATCCAACGGACGGCTGAGGGCGAGGTCGCGGACGTAGGTCGCGCCGCTGACGTTGAAGGCATCGAAGCCGTGCTCGCGGAGCAGTCGCGTGCCCACGTGGGCGCGGAGGCCGCTGTGGCAGACAACGGCGGTCCGCTTGGACTTGTCGAGTTCGCCGAGGCGTTCGCGCAGGGTGTTGAGCGGGATATTGCGGGCGTGTTCGGCGCCGATGAGCTTGAGCTCAGCGCATTCGTCGGCATCGCGGAGGTCGACCACTTGGTAGCCGGACAGGTCGACGTCGGGCGCGAGGATCGGGGCGAGGCCATCGAGGTCGTTCATCGCCGCGAAGGCGGCCATGTGCAGCGGATCCTTGGCGGAACCGAAGGGCGGGGCGTAGGCGAGGTCGACCTGCGCGAGGTCGCGCACGGTGCCGCCGAAGTGGAGGAACGAGGCCACGACATCCAGACGTTTGTCGATGCCCGCCGCGCCGACCGCCTGGGCGCCGAGAATACGGCCCGTGCCGGCTTCGTAGACGAGCTTCAGCGTCATCGACTTCGCTCCGGGGTAATAACCGGCGTGGTGATTGGCGGTGATATGGACCGCGCGGGCCGATAGGCCGCGCTTGAGGGCGGACTTCAGCGAATCGCCGGCGATACCCGCGCCGAGGCCGAAGACCTTGATGATCGCGGTGCCCCAGGCGGCCGGAGCCGTGGCGGACTTGCCCGTCGCGGCGTGTTCGCCGACAAGGCGGCCGGTGCGGTTGGCGATGCCCGCCAGCGGAACGCGTCCGCGCAGGCCGGTGGGTCCGAGGCGATACTCCGCGGCGTCGCCGACGGCATAGATATCGAGGTCGGCGGTGCGCTGGTATTCGTCCGTGAGGATGCCGCCCGTAGGGCCGACGCCGAGTCCGGCGGCGACCGCGAGCTGGTTATAAGGACGCACGCCGAGACCGAGGATGACCAGGTCGGCTTCGACGGTGACACCGTTCTCGAGCACGACGCCCGTGGCCTTGCCGGCGGCTTCGCGGATGGCGCTGAAGCCCGCGCCGGAGATCAGGCGGATGCCATGGCGGAGGAGTTCGCGGCGGAGCGGCTCAGCCATCTCGGCGTCGAGCGGAGGCAGCACCTGACCGGCCTTTTCGATCAGGGTGACGTCCAGGCCGCGTTCCTTGAGCTGTTCGGCGACTTCGAGGCCGATGAAGCCCGCGCCGACCACCGCGACCTTCTTGACCGAAGGCAGCTGGGTGAGGATGCGGTCCATGTCCTCGATGTTGCGGAGCGAATGCACGCCCTGGGCGCGGACGCCCGGGACGTCGGGGATGAGCGGGGCCGCGCCGGGGGCGAGGATCAGCTTGTCGTAGGATTCGTCGTATTCCGTGCCCGCGGCGTGGTCGCGGATACGCACGGTCTTCTTGGCGCGGTCGATGGACAGGGCTTCGTTGCGCACGCGGACCTCGATATTGAAGCGCTTCTTGAACATCTCGGGCTTGGCCACGAGGAGCTTGGCGCGGTCCTGGATGACGCCGCCGAGATGGTAGGGCAGGCCGCAGTTGGCGAAGGAGACGAAGCCGTCCTTCTCGAGCATGATGATGCGGGCCTGTTCGTTCAGACGACGGGCGCGCGTGGCGGCCGAGGCGCCGCCGGCGACGCCGCCGACGATGAGGATCTTGGGGGAGGGGGTCATAGGATTATTTGGAGAATTGGGAACGGATGCAGCCGAGGATGGAAAGACAGCCCGCATGGGCCACGCGGTAGCGGGCGACGCGGCCTTCGCGCTCGGCGGC
>JANRFG010000010.1:18035-38958 GCA_030725715.1 Opitutales bacterium | reverse complement strand
AGACTTAAAATCTGCCGCCGAAAGGCTTACCGGTTCGAGTCCGGTCTTGGGTACGGCGCAACGAAACAGGCCGCACGGGTGGTGCGGCCTGCTTGCCCGTTGCCGGGACAAATAAGTCCAGAGTCCTAGCTACGGGACTCTGGGGTCGGGTACGGAGAGTATTGATCCTGATTCCGTTAGTCGCCCTCGCGACTGATGCGTCCTTTATAAGGGAGGCTCTTACCTGAGTGAAATTGACTGAGGGTGTTGTGCCCCTGGCGGGGGGTGATGTCAACGGATACTTCGCCCTAGGTCGTTAATATGACAGAAAAGCCTGTTAGAAGGCCGAAATCCAGCTCGAGCGGGGTTCTCGCGATCAGCGCCGCAGGCTGAAAGGCGTGAAATCGGTGTCGGTATCGAAGGCGTCGACGCCTTCGGCCTGCTTGAGCTTGGCGCAGACGATGGTCGTCACGGGGGTCATGGCCGCCTCGACGAGCACCTTGAAGAACCAGTTGGCGGCCATGACCGCGAGCAAGGTCGCCGGGCTCCAGATGCCGAGGAAGGCGAGCGGGTAGAAGATCAGGCTGTCGACGCCCTGGCCGACGACCGTCGAGCCGATGAAGCGCGCCCACGGATGCTTGCCGCCCATGCGCACCTTCATCTTCGCGAGCACGTACGAGTTGAGGAAGTCGCCGACGCAGAAGGCGATGATCGAGCCCAGCGCGATGCGCCAGCCGCCGCCGAAGCACGTCTCGAGCGCGGGCTGCAGCTGCGCGCTGAACGGTTCGTCCGGGCTGGCCGGCATCGCGAGCACGACCCACGTCATGACCGTGGCGAAGAGCATCGCCGCGAAGCCGGACCAGATCACGCGTCGCGCGAGCGCGTAGCCGTAGACTTCGGTGAGGATGTCACCGAAGATGTAGGACAGCGGGAAGAAGAGGTTGCCCGCGCCGAAGTCGGTCGGTCCGAAGAACGGCAGGTCGAGCTGCACGACCTTCGCCGGGCCGATGAGGTTCGAGCAGAGCAGCACCGCGACGAACGCGCCGAGGATCAGGTCGTAGTAGCGGAAGCTGCGGTTCATCGGCGCCTAGGGTGAAAGGAATGGGCCCGTCCGCCAGCGGGGCGGGCGGAAAATCAGCGGCGGAGGGCGGCCTTGAGGAAGGGCTCGAAGATGTCGGCCTGGCGGAAGAAGCCCAGGTCGCTCGCGTGCGAGCCGTCCGTGGCGCCGTCGGCGTCGTCGCCGTACAGGTGGTCGCCGGGCACGTAGGACAGGCCTTGGACGCCTTCTTTCACGAGCTGTTCATAGGCGGCCTTCAGCGCGGCATGGTTGTCGTCGTGATGCTTGCGGAGGGAGGCCTTGAGCCATGAGTCGGTATTACGACGGTCTTCGACGAGGATGATCGGGGTGTCGGGGCGGGCGGCGCGGAGCTGCTTCACGAGCGGCACGCATTTCTCGCGCACGGCCGCGGCGTTCATGTTCGGGAGGCAGTCGATGACGTAGGCGGCGGCGTCGATGCGCACGAGGAAGTCGCCGACTTCCTTGTCCATGCGGCCGTTGCCCGAGAAGCCGAGGTTGACCACCGGCACGTCGAAGCGTCGGCCGAGGATGCCCGTGTGCACCATGCCCGGACGGGTGGCGCAGGCGCCGTGCGTGATCGAGGTGCCGTAGAAGACGACCGGCTTCGCGCGCGGCTTCAGGCCGGTGAGCTGCTTGCCCTCGGGCACGCCGACGTGGAGGAATTCGACGCCGTTGAAGAGCGGCAGGTAGATCGCGTATTCCCGTTCGCCGGCGTCGAGTCCGTCCGCCAGGCGAATCTTCATCTCCTGCGCGCCGGGGCGGGCGACCTGCACCCAGCGCCATCTGCCGTCCTGGTCGCGGGCGTAGAGGTCGAGGCCGCTGACGCCCGTGGCGGGCATGTGCGGCATCGCGAGCTGAGGCTTCGTGACCTTGTAGTGCGCGTAGATCGTCGTGGCGTCGGTGCGGAAGCGGAAGACCATGCCCGCGCTGTCGCGGCTGAGGCCCCAGACCGCGGACGTGACCTTCCCGTCGGCCTCGGCGGGCAGGCGGTCGAAGTAGCTCTTGCGCTCGGCATCGGGAAACGCGCGGCCTTCGAGGTCCGTCGCGCGGACGTCGTGCCAGGCGATCTTCTCGTCGGGACGGATGGCGAAGCGGTCGACGGGCCTCGGCGCGGCTTTGGCGGCGGGCTTGGCCGATTGGGCCGGGAGCGCGGCGCCCAGGCAAAGGAGGGCGAGGAGGAGGGCGGAGGCGGGACGCATGAGTAAGTTCAGAGGGCCGAGCCGACGGTCATCGCCAGCGCGCGGATCTCGGCGAGCGGCTTCTCGTAGGCCGTCAGCGCGGCCACGTAGGCGTCGCGGGCTTCGTCGGCGCGGCGCAAGGTCGCTTCGGCGGAGCCTTGCGTGCGGTCGAGCGCGGCGGCGGCCTTGGCTTCCTGCGCCTCGGCGGCCGCGAGCGCGGCGGCGGTGCTGCGGATCTGTTCCTGCAGGAAGAGGAGCTGGTTGAGGTCGACGGCGGGCAGGCCGCGGAGCAGGGCGAGCTGGCTGCGCAGTGATTCCAGGCTGCGGCTGAGCCGGGCGACGCGTTCGTTCTCGCGCGTGAGGTTGGCCTGCGAGCGGCGGATCGTCGCCTCGGCCTTCTCGCGCTCTTCGAGCGCCCGCTTGTATTCGTCGAAGAGCAGCTTCGTCCGCGGATAGTTGGCGGCGGACATCAGGCGGGCGACGCCCTCCTTGGTCGGGTAAGGCATCTGGTAGCGACGGTTGTCGATGCGCAGGATGTAGCGGTCGCCGGGTTGGTCGTAGAGGATCGGCAGCGTCTGCGGGGCCTCCGGCGCAGGCGCGGCGGCCGTCGCGGTCAGGGCGGTCAGCAGCGCGAGCAGGGCGGGGAAGGCCTTCACGGGGAGATTCCTAATCCGCCGGTCTGGTCCAGTCAAACCGCCTTCTGCGCGGAGGCGCGGCGGCGGCTCGCGACGTGCGCGGCGATGATCCGGTCGACGTCTCCGCGGAGGGCGCGGCCGGACTCGTCGGCCAGCCAGAGCTTCAGCAGGCCGGCGTAGAAGCAGAAGGTCTCCTGGGCGGCCAGGCGGGGTTCGAGGCCGGGAGGGGTCAGTTTCGCCTTTTTCGCGGCCGCGTAGAGGGCGGTCGTGTCGGCGAGGAACTGGACGCCGGCGGTCATCAGGTCCTGGCGGACCCCGGCGAAGGCCCCGATGTACTCGCATTTCCAGAGCATCACCTCGTAGGTCTCCTGGGCGGCCTTCTCCTCGGCCAGGCGGTGGAGCGCCGCGCACAGGCCGAGTTCGAGCCGGCGCAGGGGGTCCCCGACGTTCTCGTCCGGGAAGCGGAGCAAGACCCCGGTCTGCTGTCGGACGGCCATGAACAGATCCGCCTTGTCGCGGAAGTGCCAGTAAACCGCCCCGCGGGTCACGCCCGCCTCTTTGGCGATCTCCTCCAAGGACGTATTCGTCACTCCGTGACGGCTGAACACCTCGCGGGCGCAGACGACGATGCGGTCACGGGTCTGAGCCGCTTCGGCTTTGGTCTTGCGAGCCATGTCGGGGTGTCTAGATTTACATACATGTCTGTATGTAAGTTCCTTCCTGTCGAGCGCCTTCTGCTCGGAGCCGCCTTACTGGCCTTGGTCGGTTGCCGCCAGGAGAGCGCCCCGCCGGCCCCCGGCCCGCTCCCCGTCGCCATCATCACCGTCGCTCCGGCCGACCTCGCCCAGCAGGCCGTCGCCCCGGCCCAGGTCGAAGGCGTGCGCGAAGTGGAAGTCCGGGCCCGCGTGACCGGCATCCTCCAGACCGTCGATTACGCCGAAGGCGCCAAGGTGAAGGCCGGCGATCTCCTCTTCCGCATCGATCCGGCGCCGTATGCCGCCGCCCACGCCCTTGCGCGCGCCCAGCTGGCGCAGGAGACCGCCCGCGCGGAGCAGGCGACCGCCGAGGCCGCCCGTCAGGCCGTGCTCTTCAAGCAGAAGGCCGCGAGCCGCAAGGAAGCCGATGACGCCCGGTCGCAGGCCGCCGCCGCGGTCGGCGCGCGCGAGGCCGCCGCCGCCCGCGCCGAGCTCGCCAAGCTCGATCTCGATTATTGCGAAGTCCGTTCGCCCATCGCCGGCGTGGCCGGCCGTCGCCTCCGCACCGAGGGCACCCTCGTCAATCCGATCGGCCCCGACGGCCTGCTCACCACCGTCGTCCGCGCGGATGAAGTCTGGGCGCGCTTCGGTCTGGCCGAGGCTGATTTCCATCGGCTCTTCCCCGCCGGCGCCGCGGGCGCGCAGGGCGCCGCCGTCGCGCTCCTGCGGCCGGATGGTTCGACGCATCCCGCGCGCGGCAAGATCGACTTCGCCGCCACGCAGGTCGACACCCGTCTCGGCACCGTCCAGCTCCGCGCGCGGTTCGCCAACGCGGATGATGCGTTGCTCGCCGGCCAGTTCGTGCGCGTGCGCATCACCGGCGGCAAGGCCAAGGACGCGTATCTCGTGCCCCAGCAGGCTTTGGTGCAGGCCCCTTCGGGCCGTTCCGTCTTCGTCATCGGCGCGGGCGACCGGGCCGAAGCGCGGATCGTGACCTTGGGCGAGACCCAGGGCGCGGACATCGTCATCCTCGCGGGCCTGCGCGCCGGCGACCGCGTCATCCTCAACCAGCTGCATAAGCTGCGCCCGGGCTCCCCGGTCGTCGTCGCTCCGGCCAAGAAGTAAATGGGCTGGGATTTCTTCATCCGCCGCCCGATCTTCTCGGCGGTCCTCTCGGTCGTCATCGTCCTGCTCGGCGGCCTCGCGCTGCTGAACCTGCCGCTCTCGCAGTACCCGCAGATCGCGCCGCCGACCGTGACCGTCGTCGCTAGCTATCCCGGCGCCTCCCCCGAAGCGCTCGTGAACAACGTCGCCGCCCCGCTCGAAGAACAGATCAACGGCGTCGAAGGCCTCCTCTACTATTCCTCCAACGCCTCCTCGAGCGGCGCCCTCAGCATCACCGTCACCTTCGAGAACGGCGTCGATCCGGACATGGCTACCATCCTCGTGGCCAACCGCGTCAAGCTCGCCGAGCCCCGTCTGCCGGAGGAGGTGCGCCGCCTCGGCGTCATCACCAAGAAGCGTTCGAACGACATCCTCATGTCGGTGTCGATCGTCTCGCCGGAGGCCACGCGCGACTCCGTCTTCCTCAGCAACTACGCGTCCACGACCATCGTCGAGGAGCTGAAACGGCTCCCCGGGGTCGGCGATTGCGGCGTCTTCGGCTCCCGCGACTACGCCATGCGCGTCTGGCTGCGGCCGGACCGCATGGCCGCGCTCGGCGTGAGCCCGGCCGAGGTCTTGCGCGCCATCCGCGCGACCAACACCCAGTACGCCGTCGGCCGCCTCGGCCAGGAGCCGTCGGTCGACGCCGCCTTCGTGGTGCCCGTCGTGGCCCGCGGCCGCCTCGCCACGCCGGAGCAGTTCGGCGAGATCGTCCTCCGCGCCGGGGCCGGCGAAGGCGCCCTGCGCCTCCGCGACGTCGCCCGCATCGAGCTCGGTTCCCAGAGCTACGAGCAGCTGAGCATGCTCGACGGCAAGCCCGTCGCCGGCATCCGCGTGTTCCTGCAGACCGGTTCCAACGCGCTCGACACCGCCGACCGCATCGTCAAGCGCATGGACGAGCTCAAGCGGCAGTTCCCGCCGGACGTCGCGTACGCGATCCCCTTCGACACCACGCGCTTCGTGCGCTCCGCCATCGGCGAGGTGCGCAATACGCTCTTCGAGGCCGCGCTGCTGGTCGCGATCGTCGTCTTCCTCTTCCTCGGCTCCTGGCGCGCGACGCTCATCCCCATGATCGCCGTGCCCGTCTCGCTGATCGGCGCCTGCGCCGGCCTGTGGGTGATGGGCTACGGGATCAACATCCTGACGCTCTTCGCGATGGTCATCGCCATCGGCATCGTGGTCGACGACGCCATCGTCGTCCTCGAGAACACCGAGCGGCTCATGCGCGAGCAGGGCATGAGCCCCTTCGACGCCGCCCGGGAATCGGTGCGCGAGGTCGCGGGCGCGATCGTCGCCATCGTCTGCGTGCTCGTCTGCGTCTTCCTGCCCGTCGCCTTCCTCGGCGGCATCGCGGGCGTGCTCTACCGCCAGTTCGCCGTCACCGTGGCCCTCTCGGTCATCCTCTCCGGCTTCGTCGCGCTCACCCTGACCCCGACGCTCTGCGCGCTCATGCTCAAGCCGCACGTCCCCGGCGACGGCGGCCGGCTCGCCTGGCTCGTCGACGGCTTCGGCCGCGGCTTCGGCCACGTCGCCGCCTGGCACGGACGCGTGGTGCGCTGGCTCCTCGACCACCCGCGCGCGGCCGCCGGCGGCTTCCTCGGCATCATCCTCGCCAACGTCGCGCTCGTCACGACCATCCCCCGCAGCTTCCTGCCGCCCGAGGACCAGGGCTACCTCCTCGCGATGGTGGCCCTCCCGGACGGGGCGGGGATCAACCGTACGAAGACCTTCATGGACGGGCTCACGCCCAGGCTGCGCGAGAACCCGTCCATCCGCCACACCTTCGCCATCAGCGGCTTCGACCTCCTCGGCAGGGGCGAGCGCACGAACTCCGGCACGATCTTCCTGCCGTTGAAGGATTTCGGCCAGCGTCCGCCCGGCGGCGAGGCCCTCGCGCGCCAGCTCAACGCCATCGGCATGACGCAGCCCGACGGCATGTGCCTCGTGGTGAATCCGCCCGCCATCCGCGGCATCGGCTCCGCCGGCGGCTTCGAATTCTACCTGCAGGCCAAGGAGGACGACGACCCGGCCCGGCTGGCGGCCAACATCGAGAAGCTCGAGGCCGCCCTGCGCGCCCGCCCGGAGCTCACCGGCATCCGCGTCTTCCTCCGTCCCGCCGTCCCGCAGGTGCTGGCCGAAGTCGACGAAGTCCGCGCGTCCACGCTCGGCGTCTCCCTGCCGGAGCTGCATGAGGCCCTCCAGGCCACCATCGGCGTCGTCTACGCCAACGACTTCACCCTGGCCGGCCGCACCTACCGCGTCCTCGTGCAGTCCGAGGCCGCCGACCGCATGGACGCCGCCGCGGCGGGCCGCGTGCACGTCCGCGCCGGCAACGGCGAGATGATCCCGCTCTCGACCTTCGTGAAGTTCAAGCCTTCGGCCGGCCCCGAGCAGCTCGAACGCCACATGGGCTGCCTGTCCGCCCGCCTGATCTGCGCGCCGGCGCCCGGCGTGAGCTCGGGCCAGGCCATCGCGCTCGTCGAGCAGGTCGCCGAAGACCTCCTGCCCGTGGGCTACGGCATCGACTGGACCGCGCAGGCCCTGCAGGAGAAGCGCGCGGCGACCTCCGCCTTGCCCGCCTTCCTCCTGGCGCTGCTGATGGTGTTCCTGATCCTCGCGGCGCTCTACGAAGACCTCGCGCTGCCGCTCGGCGTGCTGCTCACCGTCCCGTTCGCCCTGCTCGGGGCCCTCCTCGCGATCTTCACGCGCGGCATGCCCAACGACATCTACTTCCAGATCGGCCTGGTCACGCTCATCGGCCTCGCGGCCAAGAACGCGATCCTCATCGTCGAGTTCGCCGAAAGCGCGCGCCGTGCCGGGCGCTCCGCGGCCGAGGCCGCGGTCGAGGCGGCGCGCATGCGCATCCGGCCGCTCGTCATGACCTCGATGGCCTTCGTCCTCGGGGTCGTCCCGCTCGCCTTCGCGGGCGGCGCCGGCGCCGCGGCGCGCCAGTCGATGGGCACGGGCGTGCTCGGCGGCATGCTGCTGGACACCTTCGTGGCCACGCTCTTCATCCCTTGGTTCTTCCACCTCCTTTCCGGCCGCAAGGAGAAGGCCGTCGTCCAGCCATGAAGCCTTTCCCTTGGTTCCTCTTCGCCGGCCTGCTCGCCGGTTGCGCGCTCGGTCCTGATTACGAGCGCCCGGCCACGCCCACGGCCGGAGCGTATCCCGAAGCGGGGAAGGGCGGCGACGCCGTCCGCGCCGAGTGGTGGCGATCCTTCGACGATCCCGAACTCGACGCGCTCGTCGCGAAGGCCTTCGCGGCCAACACCGACCTCCGCGTGGCCGTCGCGCGGATCGCGGAAGCCGGCGCCGTGCTCGGCGAGGTCGAGGGCGCCGCGTTGCCGCAGGTCGACGCCTCCGTCACTTCGCAGCAGATCAAGATCAGCGAAGGCGGCTTCAATCCCAACCTCGCGCTGAACGGACGCGTGCGCACGAACCAGCGCGCCGCGCTGGCCACCGCCTTCGAACTCGACTTCTGGGGCCGGCTCCGGCGCGCCGAGGAAGGCGCCCGGGCCCAGCTCCTCCAGGCCGAAGAAGGCCGCCGGGTCGTCGGTCTCGCCGTCGGCGCCTCCGTCGTCCGCGCCTACGCCTGGCTGCGCGCCGCCGAGGTCCGCGCGGCCGCCGCCACGGAGATCCTCGCCGCCCGCGAGGCCGAGGTCGCGCTCGTCGCCCGTCGCGTGCGCGTCGGCGCCGCCGGCCCGGCCGAGGTCGCCGCGGCCGAAGTCTTCCGGGCCGAAGCCGTCGCGCGTCGCGCGTCGGCCCGGCGGGCCCGCGCGCAGGCCGAGCATCTGCTCGGCGCGCTGACCGGCCAGCCCGCGCTCGTCATCGCGGCCCGCACCGGCGACGCCTTGCGCGTACCGGCGCCCGTGGCGGCCGGCCTGCCGTCGGACCTGCTGCGCCGTCGTCCGGACGTGCTCGCCGCGGAGCAGGCGCTCGTCGCCGCCAACGCCCGGATCGGTTTCGTGAAGGCGTCCCGCTTCCCGACCTTCTCCCTGACCGCCGCGCTCGGCACCGAAAGTCCGGACCTCGAGTCGCTCTTCGGTCCGCGCAACAGCACCTCGGCCCTCGGTCTGGGCGCGCAGCTGCCGTTGTTCGACGCCGGCCGCGGGGCCGCGCGCGTCGACGCCGCGACGGCCGTGCGCGACCAGGCGGCGGCGGCGTATGAGCGGTCCGTCCTGAACGCCTTCCGCGAAGTCCGCGACGCCTTGGTCGACGTCCGTGAGACCGCCGCGGCGGCCGGCGCCGCCGAACGCCGGGCCCGGGCGGCCCGGGAAGCCTTCCGCGTCGCGGAAGCCCGGCAGGGGGCCGGCCAGGCCGGTCCCGCCGAGCTCCTGGTGGCCCGACGTGACCAGGCCGAATCGCTGGCCGCGGTGGCGGAGGTCCGCCTCGAGCGGATCACGGCGCAGGTGGACCTCATCCGCGCCTTGGGCGGCGCCCGCCCGGATGAGCCGGGCAAGCGTTAGGCGTCGGCGGAGGTTGCCAAATGTCGGCCAGCCGTTTTGGTGCGGGCATGCCTACGTCGCCCGATCTCTTGACGCAACTCGCCGAGTCCGTCCGCCAGGACGGGTTCCTGCTGGCCGCCAGCGTCGTGTTCGGGCTCGCCATCCTGCATGCGTTCTCCACGCCGGTCTTCGCCCGCGCCGCGCACAAACTGGAAGAGGCCCATCGCGAGGCCGTCCGGGAGGGCAGGGCGCCGGTCAACGACCGCGGGGAGTCCTCCTCCGTGCGCGCCGCGGTCATGCACCTCCTCGGCGAGGTCGAAGCCGTCTTCGGCATCTGGACCTTCGTGCTCTTCGGCCTGCTCATCGCCTGGCCCGGCAAGGGCTGGGAATTCGCCTGCCGCTACGTCGAAAGCGGTGACTACGCCGCCGTGCTCGCGGGCGTGCCGCCGGCCGGCCCCTCCAAGTTCATCGAACCGCTCTTCGTCTTCGTCATCATGACGCTCGCCGCCGCGCGGCCCGTGATGGCCTTGGCGGCCCGCCTGCTCGGCGGCGCGGCGTGGCTGCTCGGCGACGGCACCGCGGCGCGCTGGTTCGTGATCCTCACCTTGGCCCCCCTGTTCGGTTCGCTGATCACGGAGCCCGCGGCCATGACCATCGGGGCCTTGCTGCTCTCCTCGCAGTTCTACGTCCTCCGGCCCAGCGACCGCCTCAAATACGCCACCTTGGCGCTGCTCTTCGTGAACATCTCCGTCGGCGGCGCCCTGACGAACTTCGCCGCGCCGCCCATCGTGATGGTCGCGACCAAGTGGAGCTGGTCGACGGCGGACGTCTTCGCCCACTACGGCTGGGCCGCCGTCGCCGCCATCCTCGTCTCCAACCTCACCTACCTGCTCCTCTTCCGCGGCGAACTCACGCGGCTCAAGGCGGACGAGTCGGCCGCGCCGCGGCGGGAGGCGATCCCGGCCTGGGTGACGGCGGTCCACCTCCTGCTGATGGTCTGGACGGTCGCCATGCTCGCCGGGCATCGCCCGATCCTCATGACCGGCGGGCTGCTCGTCTTCCTGGCGTTCACCGTCGCCACGCCCCAGTGGCAGGATCCCGTCCGTCTGCGCGGCCCGCTGCTCGTCGGTTTCTTCCTGGCCGGCCTGGTCGTCCTCGGCGGGCTCCAGGGCTGGTGGATCTCCCCGGTCATCATGCGCCTGAACGAAGGCGCGCTCATGGCCGTCTCGACCTTCCTGACCTCCTTCAACGACAACGCCGCGATCACCTATCTCGCCGCCCAGGTCCCTGCCTTGGCGGTCCATGGGCCGGAAGCGGAAGTGCTCCGGCACGCCGTGGTGGCCGGCGCGCTGGCCGGCGGGGGTCTGACCGTCATCGCCAACGCCCCGAACCCGGCCGGCCAGTCCATCCTCGCCCCCCATTTCGGCCCCGGGATCTCCCCGTTCCGCCTCCTTCTGTGGGCTTTGCTGCCCACGGCGGTCGCGTTGGCCTGCTTCGTGCTCATCCGCTGACCGAGGGTTTTGGCTGTTCAAGACGGCGGGGTCGCCCGTAGAATGGAACTTCCCCTCAGTTTCCTTTCCTATGACTCCCCGTCGTCGTCCCGGTTTTACCCTGATCGAGCTGCTCACCGTGATCGCCATCATCGGCGTCCTCGCGGGCGTGTTGTTCCCGGCCATCGGGGGTATCCGTAAGCGGGCCCGCCAGTCCTCGGCCCAGACCGCCTTCTCGCAGTGGGCGAGCGGCATCGCCCGTTACAAGCAGACCTATGGGTTCTACCCGAACATCGGCGGAACTTATGTCACCAACCTGGACACCCTCCATGACCTGAGCGACGCGGCGGTCAACGGACGCTTCGTCCGCGCCCTTTCCGGCCGCCAGCCGACCGGCACCGCCCTCGCCGTGGCCGACCGTCGCGCCTTGAACCGCAACGCCGAGGAATTCGTCGCCTTCGGTCGCGACGATTTCGAGGACCCCGCGAACTTCAGCGACGCCAGCCGCCTGGTGGATCGCTTCAGCAACCGCCGCATCCGCGTCATCTTCGACACCGACAACAACACCAGCATCCGGAACATCAGCGTCCCCGGAGGCCCCTTGTCGCTGCCGGCCGAGCTCCGCAACATCTCGACCGCCGCCGGCCTGCCGGCCCGCATCATCATCTACACCACCGACCTCGGCGACGACTTCGAGTCGTTCGACGGACTGGGCGCCTCCGACTTCGCGCAGGTCTTCGCCATCCAATGAGGTCCGTGCGTTCGCTCGCCCGCAAGGGCTTCACGCTGGTCGAGCTGCTGGTCGTCATCACGATCATCCTGCTCATCTCCTCCCTCTTCCTGGGGCTCAATCCCGGTGACGGCGGCGGCCTGGCCGCGGGTCAGCGCATGATCGGCTCCTCCATCCGCACCCTGCGGGCGATGGCGCTCATGAACCGCGGACCGGGCGGCACCGGCATCACCCATGCCCCTCGCTACCGCCTGCTCATCCTGAACGACCCGGACGACGAGGTGAACCATCTCCGGCAGGTCGTCCTCGCCGTCGGCGGCGTCAGCACGACCGACCTCGGCTCCACCAATCCCGCCACGATCACCAACACCTCCGCCGCGCCTTACCGGTGGTATTCCCCGGAGCCTCCCCAGATGCTCCCGTCCGGGGTCGTCTTCGTCCCGCCGGCGTCCGACGTCGGCACCACGATGGCGCTCTCCGTCGCCTCCGGCACGCGCCGCAGCAACATCGGCCAGGTGGCGGACAACATCACGCCCAGCCCGCAGGATTCCCCCGCGACGAGCCCGCCGGCGATGACCTACGCGCCGACCTCCCAGCCGATGGCCCTCTCGGCGATGACCGCCGACTTCAATCCCAAGCGTTGGTACTACGTCGAACTGCAGAGCACCGGGACCTCGAACCATCTCGGCCGCACCTTGCTCGTGCTCGCGCTGGCCGCCGTGCGCAACACGGGGACCGGCCGGGCGGAGATCGACGTCGCCTCCGAGACCCAGTTCGCCGCCATCATGGTCCGGCCCAACGGCGAGATCTCCATGACCCTCGACGCCGACGAGATGGAGGTCGCCCGCTGACCCTTTTCCTTCCGATGAAATCCTTCCGTCCCACTCCGCCCGCCCGGCCCGGTTTCTCGCTCGTCGAGGTGACCCTCGCCATCGGCATCGTCGGGGTCGCCATCCTCTCCCTGGTCGGTATCCTCGGTTCGACCTTCCAGCAGGTCGACGACATCATGCAGACCAACCGCGCGCTGGCGGGCGTGACCCGCCTCGTCTCCGCGCTGGACAATCCGCGTACGATTATCCTCCACAAGTCCGGCGACACCGCCGGCGTCACCGCCAACAACCAGTATCTGCACCAAGGTTCGGCCAGTTTCAATCCGGCCCTGGATCCGTCGCCGACGTCCTTGCCGGCCTCGAACTTCGACCTGGTGTACCGCCTCCTGTGCCGGGCCAAGGACACCTCCGTGGCCAACGGCGTCTGGCTCTACGTCTACGAGCGCAAGCTCGTGTCCGCCACCAGCGACTTCACCGGCACGAATTACACCCTCTCCGCGAACCCCGCCGTGATGGAGGTGGCCAGCGCCCGGAGCAACGGCGACAACTTCACGGCCATCGGCGCCTCCGCCCGCAACGTCGTCGGCGTGCCCATGCGCGTGCGCCTCTCGCTGTCCAAGCTGCTCCATGGGCAGCGCTACCAGATCAATCCCGTGACCGGCGAACCGACCAACGACCGCTACGTCGCCGGCTCGACGGACCTGCCGGTCGACCCGAACCAGTATCCGCTGGCCTACCTGCCCGTCGTGGCGGAATTCTTCCCCCACGACTACGCCGACGCCAGCGTGTTCAAGTCCGCCGCCGCCACGCCTCTGCTCGTGCAGAACATCGTCATCAGCCGATGAGAAAGATCGCCCAAGGCCTCCGCGCCGGCTTCACCCTCCTCGAGGTCATGGTCTCCACCGCCATCATGGTGGTGATCGTCCTGACCGTCGTCACCATCGCGGCCGACACCATGCGCGTCTACGACCGCGCGGTCGCCGACCTCTCGACCCAGTCCGAGGCCCGCGGCGTCCTGGACGCCCTCGAGAACGACTTCTCGACCGCCGTGCTGCGCGCCGACGGACGTTGCTGGATGGAGGTCGTCATCCCCGGCGGCAACGGCGCTCCCGCCGGCGCGCCGAATCCTGTCGGCAACGTCCACCGCGTGGACCAGCCGATCGTGATGCTCTTCTCCACGCCCGCCGACCGCCCGCGCTGGACGGCCGACGCCACGGGCCGCCGCCAGCTCCGGGGTGACGTCTGCGCCGTCGCCTACCGGCTCGGCCACCGCTCGCCTTTCGACATGCCGGGCGAGAAGATCCAGCAGGTCTACGGCGTCTACCGCACCGTGATCGACCCGGAGAACACCTTCGCCGACGCGCTCCCCGTCATCAACGCCGGGACCGCCGCCGCCCCGACTTCCCCGTGGAACTACTGGAACGGCGCCGCCCGCAATGTGCACGAGTACGCCCCCGCCGTGGGCGCCAGCGGCCTGCGCAGCAAGACGTTGCTCGACGGCTCGCTCACCTGCTGGACCATGGACGAGCAGAACTTCATCGCCTCCAACGTCGTCGCGATGAACCTGATCTTCTGGTGCACCTCGTCGCTGCCGGCGACCGTCGTGCCTCCGGCGACCATGCGCGACCCGGTCGGCCGCATGGACACCTCGTTGCGCCCGGTCATGGCCGTGGCCTCCGACACCGGTCGCAACGGCGCCAACCCCGCCGTCGGCGGTTACGGCGCCGCCTTCCGCTCCGGCACGGCCGCGGGCCTCATCCCCGCCGCCCCCGTCCGTTACGCCGCCGCGGCGCCTCCCGCCGCCGTCGCCATGCCGGCGCCGGCCGCGGTCCATCCGCAGGACCTCTTCCTAGGCCGTCTCCGCGTCTACTCCAACCGGATGTATCCCGACGCCCTCCAGGCGGGCGGGGTCGTCTCCGTGGCTCCTCTGCCGTACATGCCTTACACCCTCCGCGGCGTCGAAGTCTCCCTCACGCTGCTCACCCCGGAAGGTTCCAAGGAACTGCGCGGTCTCCAGTCTTTGGCGGGCGAATCGACCCTGAGCGACACCGCGGCCTACCGTCGCATCATCTTCCAGCACGGGCGCAACTACACCCGCTACATCCGCGTGCTGGCCAACGGCGGCTGAGCCGTCAGGTCGACGCGTGACAGAAAAGGGGCGCCGATCGGCGCCCCTTTTGTCCGGCCTGGTCCTCGGGCCTACTCCGAGAACACGCCCATCGCGCGGAACTTCGCGTAGCGCATCTTGATGAGCTTCTCCGGCGTGGCCTTCGAGAGGTCGGCGAGCGAGTCGCGCAGGGTCTTGCGGATGGCGGAACCCGTGGCGGCCGGGTCTTCCTGGGCGCCGCCGAGCGGTTCCTTCACGACGCCGTCGACGACGCCGAGCTTGAGGAGATTGGGGGCGTCGAGGCGCAGGGCTTCGGCGGCCTTCGGGGCGTGGGCGCGGTCCTTGAAGAGGATCGCGGCGCAGCCTTCGGGCGAGATGACGGAGTAGTAGGCGTTCTCGAGGATGTAGACCTTGTTCGAGACGGCGATGCCGAGGGCGCCGCCGGAACCGCCTTCGCCGATGACGAAGGTGATGATCGGCACGCCGAACTGGCTCATCTCGCGGAGATTGACGGCGATGGCTTCGGCGACGTGGCGCTCTTCGGAGCCGATGCCGGGGAAGGCGCCGGGGGTGTCGACGAGGGTGATGATGGGGAGGCCGAAGGTGTGGGCCATCTTCATCAGGCGGAGGGCCTTGCGGTAGCCTTCGGGATTCGGGCAGCCGAAATTGCGGCGGAGGTTCTCCTTCGTGTCGCGGCCCTTCTGCTGGCCGATGACCATGACTGGGCGGCCTTCGAAGAACGCCGTGCCGCCGACGGTGGACTCGTCGTCCATGTACAGACGGTCGCCATGCAGCTCCTGGAAGTCATCGAACAGCATGCCGATGTAATCCAGGGAGTAGGGGCGTCGGGGGTGGCGGGCCAGCTGGACGCGCTGCCAAGGGTTCAGGTTGCCGTAGACCTCCCGGCGGGTCTGCTCCATCTTGGCCTCCAGGGACTTGACCTCCTTGGAGACGTCCATCCCGGCGGTCTCGGAGGAGGCGCGGAGGGAGTTGATCTTGTCCTCGAGCTCCCGGAGGGGCTTTTCGAACTCGAGGGTGAAGCGGGCCTTGGGCGCGGACATGGGCCGTAAGTTGGAGAATCGGGCAGGGCAGGGCAATGGAATAGGGGTAGGGGCAGGGGGTGGGGGAGGGGTGGAAAGGGGGTAAAATAGGCTAATTTAGGGGTAGGGGTGGGGGTAGTCGCTTCGGGTGGCAGGTGGCGGCCCCAGGTGGCGGGTGGCTGGATCGACTACCCCTACCCCGGCCCCTACCCCTTGAGCAGGTTTCCCCTTTCCGTTGAACCTCCGTCCGTTCAACCTGTCTCTACCCCACCACTCCATGCGTCTCGCTTCCTTGCTCTCCCTCGTGGCCGCCAGCGGCCTGGTCGCCGCCGAAGGCTACACCGACACCCCTTTCATCCCCGGCACCCAGTGGCGCGTGCATGATGCCACCCGCCCGCAGCCGCCCCGCGCCGACGCCGCCAAGCTGAAGTGCAACGAAGCCCCGGCCCCGGCCGGCGCGATCGTCCTCGTCGGCGGCGCCGACTCCGCAGGCGAGTGGGAGCCGGACGCCAATCCCAGCCCCAAGCTCAAGGTCCCGGTGACCTGGGAGATCAAGGACGGCGTGATGACCGCCCGCACCAACGGCATCCGCACCAAGCGCGCCTTCGGTGACATCACCCTCCACGTCGAATGGCGCTCCGCCGCCGGTTACGACACCGACCCCAAGAAGAAGAGCCAGGGCAACTCGAACAGCGGCATCTTCTTCATGAAGACCTACGAGCTCCAGGTCCTCGATTGCTCCAAGACCGAGACCTACGCCGACGGCATGACCGCCGCGATCTACGGCCAGCAGCCGCCCGCCTTCAACGCCTGCCTGCCGTCCCGCACCTGGAACAGCTACGACATCGAGTTCACCGCCCCGCGTTTCAACGCCGACGGCTCCGTCGCCAGCAAGACCCGCATCACCGTCGTCATGAACGGCGTCAAGGTCCAGGACGGCACCGAATACATCGGCCCGAGCAGCCATAAGAAGAATCCCCCTTATGCGAAGCATGCGGACAAACTCCCGCTCGGCCTGCAGTGGCACGGCGACGCCGTCGAGTTCCGTAACATGTGGGTCGTCGAGAAGAAGTAAGCGCCCGGCATGGAAATCCTGGCCCACGCGAAGAATCACCTCATCGGGCTCCTTCTCGTGGGCCTGGTCTTTTATGTGATCGAACGCGTCATGGGCGCGCGTCGTCGGCCGGGTTATTTCCGTCCCGGCATGCTCACCGACGCCGCCTATTTCTTCACCATCGAGCTGTTCAAGCAGGCCTCGCGCGCGCTGCTGATCGTTCCCTTCATCGTGCTCGTGATCGCGGGCGTGACCACGGGAGAGGCCGCCAAAGCGGGTTTATATCACGGGTTCGGCCCGGTCGCCACGCAGCCGGTCTGGCTGCAGGCCATCGAGATCTACCTCTTGGCGGATTTCCTCGGCTACTGGCTCCATCGGCTCTTCCACACGGGCGCCTGGTGGCCGTTCCATGCGGTGCATCATAGTTCCGAGGACCTCGACTGGCTCTCGGCCGTGCGCGTACATCCCGTCAACGAGGCCGTCGACAAGATCGCGCCGGCGGTCCCGATCCTGTTCCTCGGCTTCGATCCGACCGTGACCGCGGGTGTCACGGGCTTCCTGACCTTCTACGCGATCTTCCTGCACGCCGACGTCGACTGGGATTTCGGTCCGCTGCGCTCGGTCATCGCCACACCGGTCTTCCATCGCTGGCACCACTCGAAGGACCCTGCGGCCATCGACAAGAACTTCGCCGGGCTCCTGCCGCTGTGGGACATCCTCTTCGGGACTTATTACATGCCCAAGGATCGGATGCCGCAGAACTTCGGCGCGACGGAGCCGGTGCCGACGGGCTATTTCGGCCAGCTCTGGCATCCTTTCGCCGGCTGGTTCAAGCGCAAGGGCCCGCCGCCGCTGCCGTGAGGCCGGTTTGCTTCCCCGTTTGCAATACGCGTCCCGGCCGTTAGGGTGATGGGCTCAGCCGATGTATCCTCAGGACCTCCGCGAAAACTGGCATGCCGGCCAAGGCCTGTGGAAAGACGTGCCCGCCGCGGAGTGGAACGACTGGCATTGGCAGCTGCGTAATCGCGTCACGACCCTGGCGCAGCTCGAGGAGCGTCTCGAACTGACCAAGGAAGAGCGGGAAGGGTGCCTGTTCGCCCCGCATAAGCTGTCCCTGTCGATCACACCCCATTTCTTCAACCTGATCGACCCCAAGGACCCGCACTGCCCGGTCCGCCGTCAGGTCATCCCCCGCATCGAGGAGTCTTACGTCGCCCCGGGTGAATCCGAGGACCCCGTCGGTGAGGAGGGTACCATGCCCGTCCCCGGCATCGTCCACCGGTATCCGGACCGCGTCCTGTTCCTGGTCACCGACCGCTGTGCTTCCTATTGCCGCTACTGCACGCGCAGCCGCCTCGTCTCCAACGCCCAGGCGTATGACTTCCATCCCGAGCTCGAAGCCGGTCTGAAGTATATCGAGGCCCATCCCGAGATCCGCGACGTCCTGCTTTCCGGTGGCGACCCGCTGCTGCTCTCCGACGCCAAACTGGATGCGCTCCTCGGACGTCTCCGCGCGATCAAGCACGTCGAATTCATCCGTCTTGGCTCGCGCATCCCCGTCTTCCTTCCTCAGCGCATCACGCCGGAGCTCGCCGAGATCTTCCGCAAGCACGGGCCGGTCTGGATGAGCATCCACACGAATCATCCCAAGGAGATCACCCGCGAACTCGCGACCGCCTGCGAGCGTCTGTCGTTCGCCGGCGTGCCGCTCGGCAACCAGTCCGTCCTGCTCGCCGGCGTCAACGATGACGCCGAGGTGATGAAGTCGCTCGTGCACCGTCTGCTCATGATGCGGGTCCGTCCGTATTACCTTTACGCCTGCGACCTCATCGAAGGCTCGACCCATTTCCGCGCGCCCATCCAGAAGGGCATCGAGATCATCCGCGCGCTGCGTGGCCACACGACCGGTTACGCCGTCCCGCAGCTGATCATCGACACCCCCGGCGGCGGCGGGAAGGTCCCGATCAATCCGGAATACGTCCAGGCCATCCACGACGGCATCGTCGAAATGCGTAATTTCGAAGACCGGGCTTACGTGTATCCGTCCGGGACGAAGATGCCGGATGTGTATAAGGTGTAGGCGGGTAGCGGTTGGCGGTTAGCGGTTGGGGTTGCCATTCGCTCAAGGGGAAACCGGAGACCGGATGATTGGCTGGGGCCGCCGCAGGGCGGCCGAAGGTAGGGGCGTGGCTCCGCCGCGCCCTCCCCAAGGAGTGCACGATGAATCGTGCCCCTACCTATTTCGCCCTGCGGCGAAAAATGGGCCTTTCCTATCCGCCAACCGCTAACCGCTAAGGGCGGCATGGCCTCCGCCATCCGCCCCAATACGACTAACCGGGTTTTTAATCCGGTTAGCGCTCAAAGTGGTGGGCTCGTAGGGATTCGAACCCCAAACGTCTGATCCGTAGTCAGAAATGATATCCATTTCACCACGAGCCCGTAGTGAGGGGTTTGAGCAAACGACCCCCGGCCCCTAAGGCAAGGAATTTTTCAGGCCTGCGCCTGATGGAGGGCCACGGTGCCGAAAAGCATCCTTTTATGGCTTACCTTGGCGAATCCGGCGGCCTTGAGCTCCGCGTCGAGGCCCGCGGCGTCGGGGAAACCGGCGATGCTGGTGCCGAGATATTTATAGGCGCCGAAGTCGCCGGTGAGCAGGCCCGCGAGCACCGGGAGCACGCAGCGCACGTGGATGAAGTGGAAGGGCGCGAACCAGGCGCTCGGCTGCGAGAACTCGAGGATCAGCAGCGTACCGTCGGCGCGCAGGATGCGGCGGAGCTCGCCGAGGCCTTTGACGCGGTCTTCGAAATTACGGACGCCGTACGCGATCGTGACCACGTCCTGTGAGGCGTCGGCGATCGGCAGACGCATGCAGTCGCCGGACTTGAACTCCAGCGCGACGCCTTCCTGCCGCGCGCGGACGCGGCCGATCTCGAGCATCGGTTCGCAGAAGTCATAGCCGACGACCGCGCAGTCGGCGGGCAGGTCGCGACGCAGGGCGAAGGCGACGTCACCGCTGCCGGTGGCGAGGTCCGCCACGGTCTTGGGCTCGGCGGCCTGGGCGGCGGCCACGAGCTGTTCGCGCCAGCCGACGCACAGGCCGAGGCTCAGGACGCGGTTCGCGAAGTCGTAACGGGAGGCGATCCCGGAGAACATGCGTTGGACGGCGGAGCCTTCGGGCATGGGCTTACCCTCCGCACATTGCGGAGAAGGTCAAGTTGACGAGACGGGAGGGGACACGTTGACAAGTGGGCACGTGGGCAAGCCGAGAGACAAATCCCCTCATTTGTTCGAAGGTGTGAGTTCCCTGCCGATTGCTATCTCCCCTTGTCAACGTGCCAGCGTGCCCACGTGTCCCCTTATATGAAGACTCCCCCGCCCATGAGGACGCGGTCGTGGTAGACGGCGAGGACCTGCCCGGGGGCGAGGCCGCGCTGGGTCTCGGCGAAGCGGAGGCGGACGGTGCCGTCGGCCTGAGGGATGAATCGCGCGGGCGTGGTTTTGTCCCGATAGCGCACGCGGGCCAGGATGTCCTGTTCGCCGACGACAGGCTGGTTGATCCAGGTGAAGTCGCGGGCGACGGCCTCGCCGGTGTAGAGCCACGGGGCGTCGGGTTTGTCGAAGGCCACGTGCAAGGTGTTGGTCGCGAAATCCTTCTTCACGACGACGAAGTATTCGTGGTCGGTGTTGGACGGAAGGCCGATGCCCTTGCGCTGACCGATGGTATAGCGGTGCAGGCCGCGGTGCTTGCCGATCTCCTTGCCGGCGGCGTTCACGATCGGTCCGGGGGCATCCGGAATATGCCGCTCGAGGAAGTCCTGCACCGGCACCTGCCCGAGGAAGCAGATGCCTTGGCTGTCTTTGCGCTCGGCGTTCGGCAGCTGCGCGTCGGCGGCGAGCTTGCGCACTTCGGGCTTCAGCAGTTCGCCGACGGGGAAGATCGCCTTCGCGAGCTGTTCCTGACGCAGCAACGCGAGGAAATAGGACTGGTCCTTGTTCGGGTCGAGGCCTTCGAGAAGGTCGAACGTCCCGTCGGCGTTCTCGCGGCGGCGCGCGTAGTGGCCGGTCGCGATGACGTCGTAGCCGTCCTTGAGCGCCTTGCGCAGGAAGACTCCGAACTTCATCTCGCGGTTGCAGATGATGTCCGGGTTCGGGGTCAATCCGCGGCGATAGCCGTCGACGAGGTATTGGACGACCGTGTCGCGGTAGTCCTGGACGAGGTCGATGATGCGGAAGGGCAGGCCGAGATGCGCGGCGACCGCCTGGGCATTACGGACGTCGTCCTCCCAGGGGCACTCGCCGGGGAAGGGGAGGCCTTCCTCGTTCATCCAGGTCCGGAAGTAGGCGGCATGCACCTCATGCCCTTGCTGTTTGAGCAGAAGGGCCGCCACGGCGCTGTCTACGCCGCCGGAAAGGGCTACCAAGACCTTGGACATCGGCGGCCAAGGTAGGGCGGGGAAGGGCGGGGATACAGATTAATTAAAAGGGGTAGGGGCAGGGG
>JANRFG010000010.1:1850-17935 GCA_030725715.1 Opitutales bacterium | reverse complement strand
AGGGGTAGGGGTAGGGGTAGAATAATACAGGCGAGCATGGACTTCACTAGGTTTGTCCTAGCTACCCCTACCCCGACCCCTGCCCCTACCCCTTTGTGGTCTCATATCGCTTTGCTCTCCCTCCTTGGGCATGTTTTCCTTGGTCCATGCGTCTCGGCATTCTTTTCCTCCTCCTCGGTTTTCTTCCGCTCTCCGCCCAGAACGCCCAGCTCGCGGGCATGCAGCAGGACCTCGCCGATCTGCGCACCGAGGTCGAGAAGCTGAAGCTCGAGAATGCCGACCTGCGCGCCGCGCTCGCTCGTCAGAAGGCCGGCCAAGGTCAGTCGGCTTCGACGAACGAAGCGGTGGCCAAGGCCCGCGCCGAGATCCTCAACGAAGTCGACCGTCGGCTGAAGCAGCAGACCGACGACGTGAACGCCGCGCTCGCCGAGCTGACCCGCCAAGTGAACGCCGCCCTCGGCAAGTCGGGCTCGGCCTCCGCGACGAAGTCCGCCAAGCCGACCGCCCAGGCCACGGAGCCGGCCGCGGGCACCCCGTCCGACCAGCCGCTCACGGGGGCCAAATATCGCGTCAAATCTGGCGATACCGTCTCCCGGATCGCCCAGCGCCTCGGCTCCAAGGTCGAATGGATCCTGAAAGCGAATAACCTTTCCTCGCCTACCGCCCTGAAAGCGGATGTCGATATCTTCGTCCCGCAGCCGGAAAACGCCGGTCGCTGAACCCCTCCCAAGCAAAGCCCTCATGGCCACCCCTCCTAAGAAATCCCTCGGTCGCGGTCTCGGTTCCCTCATCGGCGGCGGCGTGAAGCCTGCGCAGCCGGTCGCCGCGCCCGCCGCCGCTCCGGCTGCTTCCGCTCCGGCCCCGGTCGCCGCGGCGCCGATCGCCCCGGGTCTCCTGCTGCAGGAGCTGCCGCTGACCTCGATCGTCCCGAATCCCCGCCAGCCGCGCCGCGATTTCGACGACGCCCAGGTCAAGGAACTCGCCGACTCGATCCGCTCCGAAGGCCTCATGCAGCCGATCGTCGTCCGCAAGGTGAAGGACGGCTACGAGCTCATCGCCGGCGAGCGCCGTTTCCGCGCGTTCAAGCTCATCGGCCAGAAGACCATCACCGCGCGCATCATCGACGCGAGCGACGCTTCCAGCGCCGTGCTCGCGCTCGTCGAGAACCTCCAGCGCGCCGACCTCAATCCGATCGACGAAGCCCTCGGCTTCGCCTCGCTCATGCGCGACTTCAACCTCACGCAGGACGCCGTCGCCGAGCGTCTCGGCAAGCCCCGCGCGACCATCGCGAACAGCGTCCGCCTCCTCGCCCTCGACAACGATCTCCAGGCCTTCCTGCGCAAGGGCCAGCTTTCCGCCGGCCACGCCAAGGCGCTGCTCGCCCTCGAGGACGCGGCGCATCGCATGCTCGTGGCGCGCCTCGTCATCGAGAAAGGCCTCTCCGTCCGCGCCACCGAAGCCGAGGTCAAGAAGCTCGGCGCCACCAAGAAGGTCCAGCGCAAGCAGACCGTCCAGGCCGTCGTGGCCGACGTCCAGAAGCGCCTCGCCTCCCACTTCGCCACGCCCGTCTCGGTCGTCCGCAAGGGCACCAAGGGCAGCATCTCGATCCCCTTCGGCAGCGACGACGAACTCGCGCGCCTGCTCGAGAAGATCGGGATCAGGCTCTGATAAGAATAAGGTGAGGGCGGTTGGCGGTCAGCGGTCAGCGGATAGCTAAATGCCAAGAAACAAAATGCCCGGGGTCAGATGACTCCGGGCTTTGTTTTGGGTGTGCGTTGGTTTTCCCAACCGCTGACCGCCAACCGCTACTACCTCGGCGGCCTCCGGCCGCTCAGTGCTTAAAGTGGCGCATGCCGGTGAAGACCATCGCCATGCCGCGCGCGTCGGCGGCGGCGATGACGTCGGCGTCCTTCACGGAGCCTCCCGGCTGGATGGCGCAGGTCGCGCCGGCGTCGGCCGCGGCGAGCAGGCCGTCGGGGAAGGGGAAGAAGGCGTCGGACGCGATGGCCGAGCCCTGCAGCGAGAGCTTGGCTTCGCCGGCCTTCCAGACCGCGATGCGGGAGGAGTCGATGCGGGACATCTGGCCGGCGCCCACGCTGAGCGTGCGTTCCTTGCCGGCGTAGACGATCGCGTTGGACTTCACGTGGCGGACGACGCGCCAGCCGAAGAGCAGGGCGGTCATCTCGTCGGCGGTGGGCTGACGCTTGGTCACGACCTTGAAGTCGCGCGGATTGACGGGCTTCTGGTCGCGGTCCTGGACGAGCACGCCGCCGATGACGGCGCGGACCTCGCGGAGGGTGTCGGCGCGCAGGCCGACCTTGGCGCGCATGAGGCGGAGGTTCTTCTTCTTGCCGAAGATCGCGAGGGCGTCGGCGTCGAATTCCGGCGCGATGATGACTTCGGAGAAGATCTCCGCGATGGCCTCGGCGAGGCCCTTGTCGACCGTGCGGTTGGCGACGATGATGCCGCCGAACGGGGCCTGCTTGTCGGTCTCGAAGGCCTTGTGCCAGGCTTCGAGGAGGGTGTCGGCCGAAGCCACGCCGCAGGGGTTGGTGTGCTTCAGGATGCAGATCGTCGGGCGCTCGAACTCGCCGATGAGGTAGGTCGCGGCGGTGATATCGAGGATGTTGTTATAGCTGAGTTCCTTGCCCTGCAGCTGGTCGAAGGCCTCGTGGAAGGAGCCGTAGAGCGCGGCCTGCTGGTGCGGGTTCTCGCCGTAGCGGAGGCGCTGGGCGATGGGCAGGGTGGACGTGAAACGGGAGGGCAGGCCGAGGACGTTGCCGAGGCCGGGCTGGGCCTGGGATTCGAGGTAGTTGGCGATCGCGGCGTCGTAGGCCGAGGTGCGCTGGAAGACCTTGAGGGCGAGTTCGCGGCGGAGTTCGCCGAGGGTCTCGGGCGCCTTCATCGCGGCGAGCACGCGCTCGTAGTCGGCCGGGTCGGTGACGACGGAGACCGACGCGTGGTTCTTGGCCGCGCTGCGGAGCATGGACGGGCCGCCGATGTCGATGTTCTCGATGGCGTCCTCGAAGGAGCAGTTAGGTTTCGCGACGGTGGCTTCGAACGGGTAGAGGTTCACGACGACGAGGTCGATGAGCTCGATGCCGTGCTTCTTGGCTTCGTCGAGGTGCTCATGCGAGTCGCGACGGCAGAGCAGGCCGCCGTGCACCTTCGGGTGCAGGGTCTTCACGCGGCCTTCCATGATCTCGGGGAAGCCCGTGTGCTCGCTGACGTCGGTCACCGGCAGGCCGGCGTCGCGGAGCATCTTCGAGGTGCCGCCGGTGGAGAGGAGCTTGTAACCGTGTTCCTTGACGAGGGCCTGGGCGAAGGGCAGGAGGCCGGTCTTGTCGCTGACGGAGAGGAGGGCGATAGGCATGGTGAAAGAAAGGGAAGGGGTAGGGGGCGGGGTGGGGGTGGTCAAGGAAGCAGGAGGAGTCGATAGCGGTTAGCGGTTGGGCTGGGGCTCTGGGGCAGGGTGATCTGAGCCCTGTTTTATCTGGTTCTCATGCTTTTTGTGTTAAACTAACCGCTAGCCGCCAACCGCTTGGGCGTTCCGCCTCTCCATCATTGACCCTCCCGCCCTTTTTCCCTCCTTCCATCCAATGTCCACCGCTCTCCTGTTCTCCGGTCAAGGCGCCCAAGTCGTCGGTATGGGTAAGTCCCTGTACGAAGGTTCGGCCTCCGCCAAGGACCTCTATGACCGCGCCGCCAAGGTGCTGCCGTTCGACCTCCGTCAGGCCTGCTTCGAAGGCCCGGCCGAGCTCCTGACCGAGACGCGTGTCTGCCAGCCCGCCCTCTATGTCCAGGGCTACGCCATCGCCCAGATCCTCAAGGAGCGCGGCAAGCTCAACGACCTCAAGGCCTGCCTCGGCCTCTCCCTCGGTGAACTGACCGCCTACGCCTTCGCCGGCGTCTGGGATTTCGAGACCGGCCTCAAGGTCGTCGCCGAGCGCGGCCGCCTGATGCAGCTCGCCTGCGATCAGACCAAGGGCGGCATGGCCGCGGTCATCGGCGGCACCCGCGAGGACATCTTCAAGCTCTGCGCCGCGTTCGACATCGACGCCGCGAATTTCAACTGCCCCGGCCAGGTGGTGATCTCCGGCGACGCCGACAAGGTCGCCCAGGCCGTCGCCCGCGCCAAGGAGTTCGGTCCGTTCAAGCTCGTGAAGCCCCTCGTCGTCGCCGGCGCCTACCACAGCCGCCTCATGGAGCCGGCCCGCCAGGCCTTCGAGGCCTTCCTGCAGGGCGTCGAATTCCAGCGCCCTCAGGTCACCGTCTATTCCAACACCACCGGCGGCACGCTCGCCGAGCCGGCCGACCTCCGCGCCGCGCTGGTCAAGCAGGTCGTCTCCTCGGTCCTCTGGGAGGACGACTGCAAGGCCGCCGCCGCCACCGGCGTCGCCCAGTTCTACGAATGCGGCCCGGGCGGCGTCCTGGCCGGCATGATGAAGCGCTCCGCGCCCGAGGCCCCCGTGGTTTCCCTGCACGAGTTCGCCGATATTCCCGCCTAAACCCCGTCGAAGCGGGGCTAACGCTGGACAAGCGCCCCGTCCGCAGTCCTATTAAGCCCTTTCCCCCTTTACCGTGTCCTTAGACCACATCCGCAACTTCTGCATCATCGCGCACGTCGACCACGGCAAGACGACCCTTTCCGACCGCCTGCTCGAGCACACGAAGACGATCGAGAAGCGCCAGATGAAGGAGCAGCTCCTCGACGCGATGGACCTCGAGCGCGAGAAGGGCATCACGATCAAGTGCCACCCGGTGACGATGAACTTCACCGCGCCGGACGGTAAGCAGTACATCCTCAACCTCATCGACACCCCGGGGCACGTCGACTTCGCCTACGAAGTCTCCCGCTCCCTCGCCGCCTGCGAAGGCGCGGTGCTGCTGATCGACGCGTCCCAGGGCGTGGAAGCCCAGACGGTCGCCAACGCCACCCTCGCGATGAACCAGGGCCTCGAGATCGTCCCGGTCATCAACAAGGTCGACCTCCCGAGCGCCCGCCCGGAAGAGGCCCGCCGCCAGGTCGAGGACATCCTCACCATCCCCGCGCAGGACGCCGTCCTCGCCTCGGGCAAGTCCGGCATCGGCATCGACGACATCTTCGCCGCGATCATCAAGCGCGTCCCGCCGCCCCGCTGGTCCGACTACCCGCAGCACCGCGCGCTGGTCTTCGACTCCCTCTTCGACTCCTACAAGGGCGTCATCAGCTATGTCCGCGTCTTCTCGGGCACCTTCAAGGCCGGCCAGACGATCGAGCTGATGTTCAACGGCGTCCGTTCCGTCATCAAGGAGGTCGGCGTCTTCTCGCCCAAGATGAAGCCCCAGGCCGAACTCGGCCCCGGCTCCGTCGGTTACATCGTCATCAACATCCGCGAGGTCGCGGACGTGAAGGTCGGCGACACGATCACCCTCGCCAGCGACCCCGCCAAGGAGCCCGTCCCGGGCTTCAAGGAAGTCAGCCCGATGGTGTTCAGCGGCATCTACCCGCTCGACACGGCCGATTACGAGAAGCTCAAGACCTCGCTCGCCAAGCTGGCGATCAACGACTCCTCGCTGACCTACACCGCCGAGAGCTCGACCGCGCTGGGCTTCGGTTTCCGCTGCGGCTTCCTCGGCCTGCTCCACATGGAGATCGTCCAGGAGCGCCTGCGCCGCGAGTACGACCTCGACATCCTTTCGACCTACCCGTCCGTCGTCTACAAGGTCTTCACCACCGACGGCGTGGAGCACGTCCTCGACAACCCGGTGTCCATGCCGGACCCGTCCGCCATCGAGCACATCGAGGAGCCGACCATCCGCGCCAACATCCACATCCCGGGCACCTCGATCGGCGACATGCTGACGCTCGTCCAGGAGAAGCGCGGCATCTGCGAGCGCACCGAGACCATCGACGGCGACCGCGTCGTCCTCGTCTGCCTCCTGCCGCTCAACGAGATCCTCGTCGACTTCAACGACCGCATGAAGTCCATCACCCGCGGTTACGGTTCGATGGACTACGAGCTCGGCGAATACGTCACCTCGGACCTCGTGAAGATGGACATCCGCGTGAACGAGGAGCCGGTCGACGCCTTCTCGTCGATCGTGCACGCCTCCAAGGCCGAAGGCCGTGGTCGCGCGCTCTGCGAGAAGCTCAAGGAACTCCTCCCGCGCCAGCTCTTCAAGATCGCCATCCAGGCCGCCGTCGGCTCGAAGGTCATCGCCCGCGAGACCATCGGTTCCGTCGGCAAGGACGTGACCGCGAAGTGCTACGGCGGCGACATCTCCCGTAAGCGCAAGCTCCTCGACAAGCAGAAGGAGGGCAAGAAGCGCATGAAGCAGATCGGTAAGGTCGACATCCCGCAGGAGGCCTTCATCAAGATCCTCAAGAACGAGGGCTGAGGACCCAGTTCGGGCTTTCCCTCCAGTCGATGCCCGCTACTTTGGGGGCGTCCCCATGTCTTTCTACTACCGTCGCAAGCTCCGCAAGATCGGCAAGGCCTTGCTCGAAGGGTCGGACAAGGTCCACCTCTACCGCGGCGATGTCCTGGCGCGCGCCGACCTCAATGAGCAGCTCGAGCTGGCCGACAAGGTCCGCGCGGCGGTCAAGGACCGTACCCGCGAGATCACCGAGGTCGAGACGCTGCTCAACCGCCTGCACGAAGTCCTGACCCGCAATGGCGGCAAGATCTACCCGGTGACTTCCGGGACCGACTACACCGAGATGGTCGTGATGGCCGCCATCGTGGCCGGCGCCATCCGGAGCTTCTTCCTGCAGCCGTTCAAGATCCCGACGAATTCGATGTGGCCCACGTACAACGGCATGACCGCCGAGGTGCGCGCGCCCGACGCGCCGGTGCCGAGCATCGCCCAGCAGGTGCTCGACAAGGTCCAGTGGACCTGGACCTACGTGATCCCCGCCGAGGCCTCGGGTCCGGTGGCCATCCCGATCGTGATGCAGCGCGGCGCCAACGGTCAGACCGAATACGGCCTGCGCTCGCGTCAGCGCGAGGCTGACGACGGCCTCTTCGGCACGGGCCTGATGAAGGGCGCCGCCGACAAGTATGAGATGCTCGTCGGCAAGACCCTGCAGTCCGTCAAGGTGCCTGCCGACTTCGGTTTCGAGACGGTCATCCTGCGCACTTATTTCCCGGAAGAGGCCAGGTTGAAGCTGCCCCGCCAGGATGCGGACCGCTGGCGCGTGGTCTTCGCCAAGGCCGTCCGCGAGGGGCGCATCCAGAACAGTCCCTTCGGTCCGGTGCTGCTGACCGGCAAGTCGGCCACCGCGGGCGCGCCGTTGTTCAACTTCGACATCCTCACGGGAGACATGCTTTTCGTGGACCGGATGTCCTATCACTTCGTCGACCCGTCCCGCGGCGATACCTTCGTCTTCCGGACGAACACGATCCCGGGCCTGACCGACCAATACGGACAGCCTTCCCAGAATTATTACGTGAAGCGTCTCGCCGGCACGCCCGGCCAGAAATTGCGCGTCACTCCGAACGGCGAGCTCCTCGTCGACGGCCAGGTCGTGACCTCGCCCGAACCGATGGTGCTCAATAGCCGCCGCGCGATGGACCAAGGTTATTATGGTTACCTGCCGGACGCCGGGGGCGACCGCTACGCCATCCCGCTGGACCAGGAACACACCGTCTCGGCGAAGCATTACTTCGCGATGGGCGATAACTCCGCCAACAGCTTTGACTCGCGCGGTTGGGGCGAAGTGCCCGCCGACGCCGTCGTCGGCAAGCCGCTCTTCATCCTGCATCCCTTCACGTCCCACTGGGGCCCTGCTAAATAGTTTAGGGGTAGGGGTAGGGGTAGGGGTTGGGGTAGGGACACGCTCAGGGTGGGACAGCACCACGTGCTGTCCTTGGTTCGCCGTAGGGCGAACGAGGGTAGGGGCACGATTCATCGTGCACTCCGATGCGGAGGGCGCGGCGTAGCCACGCCCCACCCTTCGGCCGCCCCGCGGCGGCCCCAAACCCGTTGCCTTGCCTATCCCGACCCCTACCCCTATCCCTACCCCTACCCCTGCGTAGCAACCGCCATGTCCTGGACCCTCTATCGCCACTACAAGGGCAATCATTACCTCCGGCTCGGGGTCGCCGCGCATTCCGAGGACCTGTCGCCGCAGGTGGTCTACCGATGCCTCTATGATAATCCGGCGGCGCGCACGTGGGTCCGTCCGCAGCCGATGTTCGAAGGCGTGATCGAAGATGGGCGCCAGCGTTTCACTCCCGTGGGTCGGCTCCGTCTGGTGCAGCCGGAGGACCTACGCACCGTCCTGGCTTTTGGCTACGACGCTTGGAAGCACGGGAAGACCTTTGACCAATATTGCGCCGACAAGGATCAGGACCCTAACCATGTCCGCGGCACGCGTTACCTGCTCGAGGATGCGTCGGGCCAGCCTGTGTCCGCCCTGAACGTCCTGCGCTTCCGCGAAAGCCTCATCGGTCTCGCCTCTGTCGCGACCTCACCCGATCAGCGCGGCAAGGGCTATGCCTCGTTGCTCTTGCGTGCCGTGATGGAGCTCCATCGCTTCGCCCAGTTCGACACGCGCTTCCTGCTCTTCTCCGAGGTCAAGCCGGCCATCTACGAACGCCACGGCTTCCGCGTCCTGCCGTCGGAGCACCAGCGTTTCCCGAAATCCCTGGCCATGGCCACCGGCGACTCGCCGCTGACCGAGACGGAAGCGGAATTCCTGAAGGCCTACTTCTAGGCTTACTTCTTCGCCGGGGAGGCGAGGGCGACCTTCTCGAGCCAGTCGGCGATCTTCGGGTATTCGGAGGGCGCGAAGGCGTGGCCGACGCCGGCCATCTCGCTGCCGACGACCGTGGCGCCTTTGGCTTTGAGGGCCTTGGGAAGGTGGCTGGTGTTGGGCTTGTTGGAGCCCTTCTCGCCGCCCCAGCAGGCGTAGGCGAACTTGCCCTTCAGGTCAGGTAGGGCGCCGAGCGAAGTGTAACCCGTGCCACCGCCGTCGGCGAAGAGGAAGATCCCGAAATAATCCGTAAGCTTCGGTCGTCCGCTCAAGCGGAGCATGCCATCGATGGCGTGTCCGCCGTTGCTGAAGCCGGCGATGATCGAGCGCGACTTGTCGATATTCGGAATCACCTTCGCGATCTCCTCCAACATGAAGCGGTGATAGGCCCAGACCTTGGCGTAGTCGCCGACCATGTTCGCCTGCGCAGGGTTGTTCGCGCCCTTGGGGTAGGGCAGGCCGACGAGGATGAAGTCGCCCGCGGGCAGGAAAGCGCCGCTGGGCTGATTGCCGCCTTCGCCTCCACCTAGCCAGGCGACCAGCGGGAATTTCTTCGCCGGATCAAAGTCTGCCGGGAGTTTCAGGTGACAGGCCGCGAGCGCGCTTTTGCGGTCCACGGTCAGTTCCGGGAAATCGAATCGCAGCGTGGCTCCGGGCGCGACCAGCGCCTTGAGCTCCGTCCTTGGGATGGGCTTGGCTGCGGCCGGGGCGGTCGCCTTATCCTGGGCCTGCAGTCCGAGGCTTATCGCGAGCAGGAGGCAGAGGCGGAAGAGCTTCATCAGTCTTGGCAGGGTTATACGGAAATCATGTCCCAGGCCCCCGTTGGCTGGCAAACAAGATGCAGAATCCGTGCGTCGAGACAGTAAGGGGTCAGACCGCTTCTGACAGATATCGCTCAGAAGCGGTCTGACCCCTTACTTGAACGACTTCTTGCGCCAGGCGGCGTCGGCTTCGCGGTCGGTGCGGAATTCGATGACGCGGACGCCCTTGCCGCGGACTTCGAGCAGGCGACGCAGGTCGCTCCAGCCGTCGGCGAGATCGTGACGTACTTTATGGGCGGCGCAGAGCTTGCCGAGGTCGGTCGCCTGCGGCGTGCCCCAGAGCTGTTCGAAGCGGGCGCTCTGCGCGACGGCGAGGTGGTTGAAGATGCCGCCGCCCTGGTTGTTGATCACGACGACCGTGAGGTCGCCGCGGTGTCCGTAGGCTGAGAGCAGGGCGTTGCTGTCGTGCAGGAAGGTCAGGTCGCCGCAGAGCAGCACCGTCCGCTTGCCGTCGAGCGAAGCGCCGAGCGCGGTCGAGACGGTGCCGTCGATGCCGTTGGCGCCGCGATTGGTCAGCACCTCCGGGCCCGGACCAGGCGGATGATAGAACCACTCCACGTCGCGGATCGGCATGCTGCTGCCGACGAACAGGCGATCATCCGGACCGAGGGCTTCGTCGAGGAGTGACACGACGCGACCTTCGAAGGGCCAGTCGACGTTCACGATGCGCGTGAGCTTCTTGGCGGCGGCTTTCTGGGCCGTCTGCCAGCTCTTGCGGTAAGCGGAGGCCTTGGCCGACACCCTGTCACCCGAAGGTACGAGCTGGCCATCGAGGCGGCTCCAGCGCGAATGCGTCGGGTCGGTATTCTCGCCGGCGCGGCCGATCTGGATGACGGTGAGATCGCCTTCCTTGAGCCAGGCGCGCATGACCTTGCTGGTCGGGAGCGGTCCGACGAAGACCGCGGCCTGCGGACGGAGCGACTTGGCGGCTTTGGCGTCACGGAGGATGAGGTCGTACCCCGAGACGAGCGTGGCGTCGCCGGCAAGGTCGCCGCGGAGCGTGCCCGCGCCGTCGGCGAGGATCGGCCAGCCGGTGAGGTGTGAAAGTTCGCGGAGGGCCGCGGCGCTCTCGTCACGATCCTCGAAGGCATGCGGTCCGACCACGATGACGCCGCGCTCGGTCTTCGGGAGCAGGCTGGCGACCGTGGCGGGGGTGAGGGTCGGGCGGACCACGCCGCAGGGCGGGACGGCCGTGAAGGTCTCGAGATTGAGGCCTGCGGGCGCCTTGAAGCCCTTTTCGGGGTCCGAGGGGGCGAGAGGGTCGCGGAAGGGCAGATTGAGGTGCACCGGGCCCGCCAGAGGCCCTTGCGAGCGTTGCCAGGCGTCGACCAGCAGCTGGCGCCAGTGACGGAGCAGGCCTAGGTCAGCGGCGGGTACGGCGGCCTCGGCGGCCCAGACGGGGTAGCCGGCGAAGATGCCGTTCTGGGCGATCGTCTGACCGGAGTGGCATTCGCGCAGCTCCGGCGGGCGGTCGGCGGTCAGGACGAGAAGAGGCGTGGCTGCGAGGCGCGCTTCGACGACGGCGGGCAGGTAGTTGGCGGCGGCGGTGCCGGAGGTGCAGAGCAGGGCGGCGGGCTGGCCGGTAGCCTTGGCGAGTCCGAGGGCGATGAAGCCGGCCGAACGTTCGTCGAGCGCGACGGTCACTTGGATGCCGGCTTCCTCAGCGAAGGCATGGGCGAGCGGCGTCGAGCGCGAGCCGGGCGAGATCACCACGTGCGTGAGGCCGAGGCGGCGGAGGGTCCGCACGCCCACGTCGGCCCAGAGGGCGTTCGTGTTCAGGTGCTTCGTCGCGCGGGCCATAGGCATAGGCAATCCGGCAAGGGTAGGGCTGTCCAGCGTGGGCTTGGTTTTGGGTTTAAGCGGGGCCGATAAGGGCTATATTTCTGATTCCCATGGAGGTCTTCCTCACTCTCCTCCCGCTGATCCTGACCCTGGTCTTCCCGCTCGTGTTCGTCCACGCCATCTTCTGGGGTATGACGTTCACCGTCGATTCCGGGCATATGCGGGTGCGTTTTTACGGCATCACCGCACGCAAGGTCGCGCTGAGCGACATCGAGTGGGCCGCGCACGACTGGGTGTTCTGGAACGAGCATTGGACCAATACCGTGAATCCCAGGAAGCTGATCCTGCTCCGCCGCCGTACCGGCTGGTTCAAGAATTTCGTCATCAGCCCGCCGTCGCCTCCGGACTTCCTCCGCGAGCTGGCCGCGCACGGCGTGACCGTCCGTTGAATCTCATGCGTTCTCTCTTCGCTTATCTCTGTGCCAGCGTCGCGCTCGCTGCCTCGGAGCCGCCGGCGTTCTTCGCCATGGACACCGCCGCGCGGCTCGAGCCGACGGAATGCGCGCAAGTGCTGGCCGAACTCGGCTATGCGGGACTCGGTGGCCGGCCCGCGACGGCCAAAGCCCACGCCGACGCGCTGAAGGCCAAGGGGCTCGCCTACTTCAACGGTTATCACGTCGCCGATTTTCCGTCCGGCCAGGCCACGTTGCCCGCCGAGCTCACTCAGGCGGTCGACGGACTCGCCGGTACTGGCGGCACATTGTGGCTGGGCATCAACAAGGTCACGTTGCCGCTCGGTCTGTCCATGGGCCCTGAATACGGCGACACCGTGGTCGTGCCGCAGCTGCGTCAGCTGGTCGCCTATGCCCGGACCAAGGGCGTGAAGATCTCGCTCTATCCGCACGCCGGCTTCTGGGCCGCGCGCTTCGAGACCTGCGTGCGCGTCGCCAGTAAGGTCGACGACCCGAACTTGGGCGTGACCTTCAACCTCTGTCACTGGCTCAAGGTCGAAGGCTCCGAGCGCGATCCGCTGCCGCTCATCAAGGACGCGCTGCCGCGGCTGAACTTCATTACCATTAACGGCGCCGATACCGGCGACACCCAGAATCTCGGTTGGGACAGACTCATCCAGCCGCTCGGTCGCGGCACCTATGATGTCGGCTCGTTCGTGGCCAAGGCCCGTGCCGCCGGTTATCGCGGCCCCTTCGGCTTCCAGGGCTATGGCATCAAGATGGAGCCCAAGGAACTGCTGAAGGAGACGATGGCGGGATGGAGGAAGATCGTGAGGTAGGGACGCGACGACGTCGCGTCCGTTTCTCGAGGTAGGGCGGCCATTGCCATGGGCGCCGTTCGTCGACGCGCGTGCGATGAGCCGGGCAAGTTCACAGACCCTATAAAGTCCGTCCGCCCACGGACGTGATGGTGATCACGTCCCTACCTTAGAAACAAAAAACCCCGGTCGCCCGGGGTTTTTTGTTCATCGGCCTTACTTGCCGGCCGCGTGCTCCTTGGCGTGAGCGCGGAGAGGGTCGTAGGCGAAGTCCTTCTTCAGGTCGCGCCACGAGGCGTGCACGTGGTTGGCGCCGCCCTGGAAGTTGGCCAGCTCGAAGAGGAAGGTCGGGCCCTGGATGCTGTAGTAGTGGGGCTCGCCGACTTCGAGGCCGCCGTTCCAGGCGAACACGAGGGAGTCCTTCACCGCGTCGATCGCCTTGAGTTCGCGGGCGGCGAAGTCGGGGCGGGTGCGGCTGACGTATTCGTAGACGATCTTGCCCAGCATCTGCTTCTGTTCGGCGTTCAGGTCCGTGGCGGCGATGCCCCGGTGCTTGATGAGGCCGTCGGCCTTCTGCTTGTTGCCGGTCAGGACGTCCTTGAACGGGTCCTTGTTGAGGAAGCCCTGCTTGCGCTGTTCGGCGGTGAGGGACTTGGCGAGCTGGCGGCCGAGGTCGTCTTCATACTTCAGGAGTTCGAAGCCCACGGGGCCGGGCTGGTCGGCCTTGATCTTGCCCGGGTTGCTGGCGAAGAAGGAAGGCGTCGAGCTGACGAGCTCGCCGTCGACGAGGGTGAAGTTGAGGGAGAGGTGGTGGCCTTCCCAGCGGAAGCCCCAGGTGCCCTTGACGTCCGGCTGTCCGAAGAGGGAGACGAAATAATTGTCGGAGTCGCGCTTCGGGCCCGAGCCCTTCTCGAGCTCGAGGAGGACCTGCTCGAGGGCCATGATCTGCTCGGCCTTCATGTGGCCGCGGCCGCTGAGGGCGACGGAGAGGATGGCCTGGGCGAAGTGGCGCTGGCCGGGATTCATTTCCTTCAGCGGGAGGCCCTTGCGGGCGGACGGCACGAAGATCCAGTTGGTGCGCTCGGCGTCGTCGAAGCCGAAGGTCGCCTTGGCCTTCTGCTCGGCGTTGAGCGAGCCGAGGAAAGCGGAAGCCGCGGAGGACAGCTCTTCGCCGGCCGTGTGGGCGAAGGCAGGGACGGCGGCGGCCAGGAGGCCGAGCGCGCACAGGAGGCGGGTGAGGGAACGCATGGGGGTGTCAGGTGTGGACAGGGGTGTAAGGGAAGGGTTCCCGGAGAGCCAGAAAGGAATGGCGACGAAGTCGCCATTCCGTGCAAAAGTGCATCGGTGCAAAGGTGCAAAAGTGACGAAATCCCCCCTTGGTGCGTTTCGGCTAATCCTACTTTTGCACCTTTGCACAGCGCATCGCGCGATTTGCACCTTTGCACGCGAAGCCCTCAGGCTTCGCTTTACGTTCCCTCTGCCTCGCTCAACTTCTGCGCGGCCTGTTCCCAGGCGGCGGTGGCGGCCTGGAGGGCGTTGATCGTATCGCGGAGCTGGGCGTTGAGCTGCTGGACGTTCGCGCCGCCGGCATAGGTGGCCGGGTCGGCGAGTTCGGCGGTGAGCTTGGCCTGCTTGGCTTCGAGGTCGGCGACCTGCTGTTCGCACTTCGTGACCTCCGACTTGAGCTTACGGATATCCGCGGCGGAGGGCTTGACCGGGGCCTTGGGCTTTTCGGCTTTCGCGGCTTCGGCCTGCTTCGGTCGGGCATCGGTGAAGCCGGCGGTCAGCGCGGCGCGTTCGTTGCCGGCCTTGGATTTCTCGAGGTAGTAGGCGTAGTCGCCGGCGTATTGCGTCAGGCGGCCGGAGTGCACGTGCAGGACCGTCTTGGCGATCTCGCGGATGAAGTGCACGTCGTGGCTGACGAAGTAGAGCGTGCCTTCGTAGGTCTTCAGGGCGGCGATGAGCGCGTCGATCGACATGATGTCGAGGTGCGTCGTCGGTTCGTCCATGAGCAGGAAGTTCGGCGGGTTGATCAGCAGCTTCACCAGCGCGAGGCGGGACTTCTCGCCGCCGGAAAGCACCGAGACCTTCTTATGGACGTCGTCCTTGCGGAAGAGGAACGTGCCGAGCATGCCGCGGGCCTGCTGTTCCGTGAGGCCGTTCTCCGTGGTGCGGAGTTCCATCACGTTCTCGAGGACGGTCAGCTTCGGGTTGAGGTTGTCGACGCGGTTCTGGGCGAAGTAGCCCGTGATCACGTTGCCGCCTTCCTCGCGGAGGCCGCCGTTGATCGGGATGACGCCGGCGAGGATCTTGAGGAGGGTGGACTTGCCGGCGCCGTTGGGGCCGACGAGCACCGTGCGCTGGCCGCGTTCGCACTCGAAGTTGAGGTCCTGGTAGACGACGTGTTCGCCGTAGGCCTGCTGGACGTGCTCGAGTTTCATCACCTTGAGGCCGGAGCGGGGCGGCTGGGGGAAGCGGAACTGGATCTTCTTCAGGTCGTCCTCGGGCTCGTCGATCGCGGCCTCTTCGAGGCGGGCGATCTGCTTCTCCTTGGACTTCGCGCGGGAGGCCATCGAGGCCTTGGCGCCGAAGCGGTCGACGAACGTCTGCAGGTGGGCGATCTCGCGCTGCTGGTTCTTGAACATCGCCTGCTGGCGTTCCTTGCGGGCCACGCGCTCCTCGATGAAGTCGTCGTAGTTGCCGTTGTAGCAATGGAGGCGCTGGCCGCGGAGCTCGATCATGCCCGTGCAGAGCGCGTTGAGGAAGGCACGGTCGTGCGAGATGACGACGAGGCCGCCCGGGTAGCGGGTCAGGTAGTCCTGGAACCAGAGCAGCGCCTCGAGGTCGAGGTGATTGGTCGGTTCGTCGAGGAGGAGGAGCGTGGGCTCGCTGACGAGCAGGCGGGCGAGGTGCGCGCGCATGACCCAGCCGCCGGAGAACGTCTTGGCGAGTTTGTCGTGGTCGGATTCGCGGAAGCCGAGGCCGGCGAGGATCTTCTTGGCACGGGGCTCGAGCGTGTAGTCGATATCCCAGTCGTCGTCGTTCTCAGGCTCGAGCTTGCCGCCGCTGGTGGCGATCTGGAGGATCGTCTCATCGCCGACGGGGGCGCTTTCCTGCGGGAGGAAGCCGAAGTTCGCGCCACGTTCCCATTCGATGAGGCCTTCGTCGGGCTGGTCCTTGCCGAGGATGATGTTGAAGAGAGTGGACTTGCCGGCGCCGTTGGCGCCGACGAGGCCGAGGCGGTCCGTCCGGGCGATGTTCAGCGAGACCTCCGCGAACAAGGTGCGGGGTCCGTAGGACTTGGAAACATTGGCAATCGTGAGCATCGAAGTGGCGATAAAGGGGAGGCGGACGCAGAGGTCAATGGGTTAGGGGTAGGGGTGGGGGTAGGGGTGGGGGTAGGGGTGGGCCAGGGAGCAACGCGATGGCTGCATCGATGACAGATGACGGATGGCTGAATCGATGGGGCTTC
>JANRFG010000010.1:0-1750 GCA_030725715.1 Opitutales bacterium | reverse complement strand
GGGCTTCGCCCGCCTCAACTCCACTTCAGCTTACTCCGCAGGACGTCGAAATGGGTGAGCGATTTCGGACGCAGGAGGGCGAGCTGGACCTTGGCGGTACGGATGACGAGGGGGAGGCGGCGCTGGGCTTCGAGGGTCTCGCGGCCGTCGACCGAGAGGCCGAGCAGGGCGCTGTCTTCGCTGCGGATCTCGAGTTCGGTCTCGCCGTCGAAGATCACCGAGCGGTTGGAGAGCGTGTGCGCGCAGATCGGCGTGAGCACGAGCACGGAGGCCGCGGGGTCGACCAGCGGGCCGCCGGCGGCGAGGTTGTAGGCCGAGGTGCCGGTCGGGGAGGCGAGGATGAGGCCGTCGGCGCGGTATTCGTTCACGCGGGCGCCGTCGGCGAGCACGGCGAAACGCCCCATGCGGAAGACGTCGCGGGTCTTGATGACGAGGTCGTTCAGGGCCAGGGCGAAACTGCCGTCGGCGAAGCGGATCTCGAGGAGGGCACGCTTTTCGACGCGGAAGTCTCCGCTGAGGATGGAATGCAGCGAGGCGCCGACGTCGTCGCTCGGATAGGCCGCGAGGAAGCCGAGCTTGCCGCGGTTGATGCCGAAGAGGGGCACGCCTTCGAGCGCGGCGGCTTCGGCGACACCGAGGAAGGTGCCGTCGCCGCCGACCACGCCGCACGCGTCGGCGCCCTGGAGGGTGGCGCGGCTGATCGGCCAGCCGTCGGCGACCGTGAGGGTCACGCCGGCTTTCTGGGCGGCTTCCTGGACCGAACGCACGATGTCATCCACCCCGGGCTTGGTGCGGTTGACGACGAGCGTGAGGCGGCGGATGGCCATGAATGACGACTAGACGTCCGCCGGGGAAGGGCAAGGACAAGCCGGCTAGGCCGGCCTTAAACCGCCTTATTTCGTGGCCTTTTCCGGCTTCGGCGTGAGGAAAGCCATCCGGTACGTCAGGCTGACCTCGAAGCGCTTGCCGCCGAGGGCGACGACGTTGACCGGTCCGGCGAGGCCGCTGAGTTCGAGCGTCCACTGGCCTTCGGGCAGGTGCTTCTTGGCTTCCTCGAAGTCGGCTTTGATCTGGTCAAGGAGTTCGTTACGGTAGTCCTGCGGATTGGTGAGCACGTATTCCGGATTACCGACGACCTGCTTCTCGTCGTCGCTCTTTGCCTTCACGAGACCCTCGGCCTTGGTGCGCAGGGTGGCGACGCCTTTCGCGCCTTTCTCGGCTTCGGTCAGCAGTTCCCAGCGGGCGTTCGCCACGTAGGTCACGTCGCCTTGGTCGGCTTCATCGTCGCCGAAGAGCTTGGAGCCACCGGACGGACGCGAGGCGTAGGACTTGCTCTCGGCGCGGGCGAAGTCGGCGGAGATTTCGCGGAGCTCCCAGCCGGGCTGATCGGCGAAACGCTTCTCCAGTTCCTTGCGAATCGCGTCGACCCGCGCGTCGACCGCCGCGCGGTCCTTGCCCTTGATCGTGATCGAGACCGGCAGGAAGAGATGGTCGGCTTCGGTCTGGATGCGGACGTGATGCTTGGGGGCGGAATGGCCGCTCTGCGCGGCGAGGGTCAGCGGGAGCAGCAGGAGGAGGGCGAAGAGGCGCATGAGTCGAGGAATAGTCGGCTCGAGGGCCCGAGGCAATGAGAGGAGTGGGGGAGATGACAGATGACTGAGTCGATGACAGATGACAGAGGGCTGAATGGAGGACAGATGACAGAATCGATGACAGAGGGCAGATGACGGAGGGCGGATGTCCCGCCACC
>JANRFG010000009.1 GCA_030725715.1 Opitutales bacterium | reverse complement strand
TGTCTCACCCGTGTGACACCCTGACCCGAGCAAAAGGGGGAACAATGACCCGTTTGCGGGGTCGAGAGGGGGTCGGACCCCAGAAAAACCCCTAAATCGTTTGCTAAACCTCGGCGAAACGGCTTTGGCATCTGTTCTGCAACCCCACTCCCGTCCGCAAGGACTAACCTCTACCCAAACACCCACCATGGCCAAAAACACCAAACCCAGCGTCAAGCCCCTCGGCGATCGCGTCCTCCTCCAGCGCATCGAAGAGGCTGAAGAAATCAAGGGCGGCATCATCATCCCGGACTCCGCCAAGGAGAAGCCGCAAGAAGCCAAGGTCATCGCCCTCGGCACCGGCGCCCTCGACAAGGACGGCAAGAAGGTCGCCTTCAACGTCAAGGTCGGCGACAAGGTCCTCGTCGGCAAGTACGCCGGCACGGAAGTGAAGCTCAACGAAGAGATCTACCTCCTCCTCCGCGAAGAAGAGATCCTCGCCGTCGTCGAATAATCTAACCCCCAACTCTCAAACCACACCAACATGTCCAAGAAGCAGATCCTCTTCGATGAAGCCGGCCGCCGCAAGGTGCTCAACGGCGTCTCCATCCTCGCCCGCGCCGTCAAGGTCACCCTCGGTCCCAAGGGCCGCAACGTGATGATCGACAAGAAATTCGGCGCCCCGAAGGTCACCAAGGACGGCGTCACCGTCGCCAAGGAGATCGAACTCGACGATCCCTACGAGAACATGGGCGCCCAGATGGTGCGCGAAGTGGCCTCCAAGACCGCCGACAAGGCCGGCGATGGCACCACCACCGCGACCGTCCTGGCCGAAGCCATCTACAAGGAAGGCCTCCGTTTCGTCGCCGCCGGCGCCAACCCGATCTTCGTCAAGCGTGGCGTCGACAAGGCCGCCGAAGCCATCGTCAAGGAACTCGCCGTGATCTCCAAGAAGGTCAAGGACCGCAAGGAGATCAAGCAGGTCGCCACCGTCTCCGCCAACTGGGACGAGTCCATCGGTGACATCATCGCCGAAGCCATGGACCGCGTGGGCAAGGACGGCACCATCACCGTCGAAGAAGCCAAGACCATCGAGACCACCCTCGACGTCGTCGAAGGCATGCAGTTCGACAAGGGTTACCTCTCCCCGTACTTCGCGACCAACGCCGAGACGCTCGAGGCCATCCTCGAAGACGCCTACATCCTCCTCTACGAGAAGAAGGTCACCGCCATGAAGGACCTGCTGCCTCTCCTCCAGGAAGTCGCCAAGACCGGCAAGCCGCTCCTGATCATCGCCGAAGAGATCGAAGGCGAAGCCCTCGCGACCCTCGTCGTCAACCGCCTCCGCGGCACGATCAACGTCTGCGCCGTCAAGGCCCCGGGCTTCGGCGATCGCCGTAAGGCCATGATGGAAGACATCGCCGTCCTCACCGGTGGCCGCTTCGTCACCGAAGACCTCGGCATCAAGCTCGAGTCCGTCAAGGTCGCCGACCTCGGCCGCGCCAAGCGCATCGTCGTCGACAAGGAGAACACCACCGTCATCCAGGGCGCCGGCAAGTCCGCCGACATCCAGGGCCGCGTGAAGCTCATCCGTCGCCAGATCGAAGAGACCACCTCCGACTACGATAAGGAAAAGCTCCAGGAACGCCTCGCCAAGCTGGCCGGCGGCGTCGCCGTCATCCACGTGGGTGCCGCGACCGAGACCGAACTCAAGGAGAAGAAGGACCGCGTCGACGACGCCCTGCACGCCACCCGTGCGGCCGTCGAAGAAGGCATCGTCCCCGGCGGTGGTGTCGCTCTCCTGCGCACCGTCAAGGCCATCGACGCCGTCATCAACTCCCTCGTCGGCGACGAGAAGATCGGCGCCCAGATCGTCCGCAAGGCGATCGAAGAGCCCCTCCGCACGCTGTGCTTCAACGCCGGCGTCGAAGGTTCCCTCATCGTCCAGGAAGTGATGCTCAAGCACAAGGGCGCCGAAGGCTACAACGTGGCCACCGGCGAATACGAAGACCTCATCAAGGCCGGCGTCGTCGACCCGACCAAGGTCACCCGCACCGCGATCACCAACGCCGCGTCCGTCGCCGGCCTGCTGCTCACCACGGAGTGCCTCATCACGGACCTCCCGGAAGAGACCAAGCCTGCCGGTGGTCACGACCACCACGACCACTGAGGTCGCTGAGCGATCGCTCCCTGAACACGGCGCCCATCTGGGCGCCGTTTTTTTGGCCGAGTGGGCCGCCGGCCAGCCAGGGCCTTTCATTTTTACGACACCCCAGCCGCTGCCGCGGTCGGGATTGCCCACTTTTTGACGATTCTGCGGGTTGCTTCAGAACCTTGGGGGCTTTGGCTTATTGCATACCCTATGCGCCCCTTCGTCGCCATCCTGTCGGCCTGCTTCGCCGTCCTCGCCTCCGCCGCGCCGACCTCCGGTCCGATTCGCATCCTCTATCTCGACGCCTCGGGCGAAGAGCAGTCCGCCGTCGGCCCGCTCCACTCGCTGATGGCCGAGCTCGGTCGCGATGCGATCTGGTTCGACTACGCGACGGGCGCGACTCCCGACGCCGCGACGCTTGAGCGCTACGACGCCTTGGCGGTGAAGCCGAAGGCCGATGGTTCGCCGGCCCTGAACAACGTCATCAAGCTGCCTTCCGGCGCGCTGGTGCCGGTACTCGTCATCAAGGCCGACACGAATGCCGCGGGTTTCCGTCCGCAGCTCGAAGCCTCGCTGTCGGCCGACCGTAAGTCCGCCTGGCAGGCTTTCCTCGCCCAGCGTGAGCCCGAGGTCCGCGAGAAGAACGGCAACGTCGCCAATTACGAGAAGCGCCCTGAGCCGCTGACTTTCCAGAAGCCTTATTCGGTCAAGGGCAGCATGGAGCGCACCCAGGTCCCGGCCGACATGAAGCTGGTGCTCTTCGCCGCCGAGCCCGACATCATGAAGCCGATCGCGTTCGCCTGGGACGCCCGTGGCCGCCTCTGGGTCGCCGAGACCCGCGACTACCCGCACGGCGTCATGGAAGACCAGCAGAAGGGTAATGACTCCATCAAGATCTGCGAAGACACTGACGGCGACGGCAAGGCGGACAAGTTCACGGTCTTCGCCGACAAGCTCAACATCCCGACGAGCCTCGTCTTCGCCAACGGCGGCGTGATCGTCGCCCAGTCCCCGAACTTCGTCTTCCTCAAGGACACCGACGGCGACGACAAGGCCGACGTCCGTCAGGTCATCATGACCGGCTGGGGCATCCGCGATACCCACGCGCAGGCGAGCAGCCTGTCCTACGGTTACGACAACTGGCTCCGCGGCGCGGTCGGCTACAGCGGCTTCACCGGCGAAGTCGGCGGTGAGAAGAAAAACTTCGCGATGGGCAGCTACCGCTTCAGCGCGGACGGCGCCAAGCTCGAGTTCCTCCACCAGTTCTCCAACAACACCTGGGGTTACGGCGCCAACGCCGCCGGCGACTCCTTCGGTGGTACGGCCAACAACGCCCCGATCTTCTTCGGCGGCATCCCCGCCACGGCCTGGGCCAAGGGTTCGCGCGGCATGTCGGCCAAGAAGATCAACGTCGTCGACAAGGCGCACACGATCACCCCGAATTTCCGTCAGGTCGACGTGATGGGCGGCTGGACCGCCGCGGCCGGCGCGACCTTCATCTATTCTCCGCAGCTGCCTGAGCGACTGCAGGGCAAGGCGATGGTCTGCGAGCCGACGATGAAGCTCATCGGCCTCATGGACGTCCAACCCGCCGGCGCCGGCTACGTCGCCAAGGATGGCTACAGCCTCGTCGCCAGCTCCGACGAATGGATGTCCCCGGTCTTCGCCGAAGTCGGCCCCGACGGCGCCATCTGGTTCGCCGACTGGCAGAACTTCATCATCCAGCACAACCCGACCCCGAGCGTGAACCGCGGCGGCTACGACGCCAAGACCGGCGTCGGCGGCGCGCACGAGAACGACCTGCGTGACCATGCCCGCGGCCGTATCTATCGCATCGTCTGGGATAAGTCCGGCAGCGTCGCCAAGGCTGCGCAGGGTGAATCCTCCGCCGAACTCCTCGCCGGTCTCTCCGGTGGCACGCAGTATGGCCGTCTCCGCGCCCAGCGCCTGATCGTCGAAGGCAAGAAGCAGGACCTCAGTCCGGCCCTCCGCGAGCTCGTGACTAAGTCCTCCGCCGACGTCGCAGCTATCCACGCCCTTTGGTCCCTTCACGGCCTCGGCGAACTCGATGCCGCCACCCATCAGGCCGCGCTGCTGTCCGCTTCGCCCGAGCTCCGTCGCAACGCCATTCGCGCCCTCGGCGCCGATGCCGCCGCCCAGAAGCTCTTCTACGGAGCGGGCGTCGTGGCCGACAAGGCCCCGGCCACCCGACTGGCCGCCCTCGTGAAGCTCGCCGATTTCCCGACTTCCCCGGAAGTCCAGACGCTCGTGCGTCAGCTCGCCGCCGATCCGGCGGTGAAGTCCGACGAATGGCTCAACGAGGCTTCCCGCCTGCTCGCCAAGAAGCACAAGACCGCGACTTACGTCGAAGGCCCGAACCTGCTGCCTAATCCTGGCTTCGAAGAAGTCGCTGACGACAAGAAGACCCCGCTCGGTTGGAAGCGCCGCGACTACGGCCAGCGCGCGGGCAACAAGGACGCCAACTGGGGCATCGTCATCGACCCGAAGAACGTGCGCTCCGGCAAGCACGCCATGCGCGCCATCACCCGTGGCGAGGCCGACACGAGCTTCTTCGCCGACGTCGAACTCAAGCCGAACACCGACTACCGTCTCAGCGCCTGGATCAAGACCCATGCGATGCGCGGCAAGGCCAGCCTCAACGACCATATCGGCCGCGCCGAGACCGAGAAGGTCACCGCCCGTGACTCCGACTGGACCGAGGTCGAGGTCGTCTTCAACAGCGGCAAGCGTACCAAGGCCAGCATCAACCTGCTGCACGTCGCCACCGGTGATTCCTTCTATGACGACGTCCGCCTCTCCGAGCTGACCCTCGCCGGCGAGGCTGCGGTGACCGCCGGCGTGCCAGCCCGCGGAGCGGACATCTTCTGGAAACATCCCACGGCCGCTTGCGCCATCTGTCACATGGTGGGAGGGAAGGGCAGCGCCATCGGACCCGCGCTTGACGGTATCGCCACCCGCGCGACGCCCACCTACATCCACGAATCCCTGGTCGAGCCCAACAAGGTCCTCGCGAAGGGCTTCGAGAAGCTCGGCGTCTCCCCGATGCCCCCGATGGGCCTGATCCTCAAGCCGCAGGAGCTCGAGGACGTGAAGGCCTACCTCCAGACGCTGAAGTAAGCCGACGGCCCTCACCCCAATCTGATTGATTCGGGGCGAGGGCTATCTATCTCTTTCGCCCATGTGTTCCGTCGAACTGAAGAAGCCGATGCATCCGATGGCCGTCATGGCCTCGCTGATCGCCGTGACCCTCGTGTCGGCCGCCTTGCTTTACTTCGGCGTCCCCGGTACCGCGTTCAACGGCATGAAGTCCGGCGTGTTCTTCCCGATGGACGTCGAGTTCGACGACGCGCGCTTCATGGATAACAAGATCAAGTGCGACTCGAAGGAGGTGACCGCCGAAGTGCGCAAGGCCTTGCTCAAGGTGAAGCCTGACTACCCGGTGGCGAAGGCTTCGGTGTTCCTGACCAACTATCCGTCGGGTTATAAATTCCACGTCACCTACGCCAGCTACTACGGCCAGCACTTCTCCTTCAGTGGCGAGAAGTGGTTCCGCCGCGGCGCCCAGGTCGGTGAGCCGACGATCGACGCCGAGATCAAGGCCAAGGACGATGAGTTCGAGAAGGCCATCCGCGACGCCATCGAGGCCTACTTCAAGTCCAAGGGCGCGCACGGCTGAGACGCCCAGCAGGGGTAGGGGTAGGGATTGGGGTCGGGGTAGGCCAGGGGCTAAAAGAGAAGAGCCCCGGATTGCTCCGAGGCTCTTGCAAAGTGGGGTGATTGAGGGGACTTGAACCCCCGACCCCTGGTACCACAAACCAGTGCTCTAACCAACTGAGCTACAACCACCGTGCGTCCTTCCTCGAAAGGAAGGAAGTCCTATGCAGGGAATCTCGGGAGGATTGTCAAACCCGGACCCGAAGGTGGGCAAAAGCCCCGTCCTTGGCCGCGGTTTGGCTTCACGGCCGAGTTTTCCTCCCTTTATCCTTTCCCTTTGCCCCAGCGTATCGCTTTCTAACCCGACCATATGTCTACGTTTTCCGACCTCGGTCTGCCCGAGCCAGTCCTGCGCTCCTTAGCCGAACACGGCTACGTGACCCCGACCCCGATCCAAGCCCAGGCCATCCCGGCCATCATGGCCCGTAAGGACATCATCGGCGCCGCCCAGACCGGTACCGGCAAGACCGCCGCCTTCGCGCTCCCGACGCTCTCGCTCCTCGGTCCCGCCGCCGGCAAGCCCCGCTGCCTCGTGCTCGTCCCGACGCGCGAACTCGCCGTCCAGGTCGACGAGAACTTCCAGAAATACGGCAAGCACTTCGGCACCCGCACCGCGCTCCTCTACGGCGGCGTGGGCTACGGCGCCCAGGTCAAGGCGCTCGAAGAGGGCGTCGACGTCGTCATCGCCACCCCGGGCCGCCTGCTCGACCTGCATGAGCAGAAGATCCTCGATCTGAAGTCCATCCAGATGCTGATCATGGACGAAGTCGACCGCATGCTCGACATGGGCTTCATCGAGGACGTCACCCGCATCGTCAACTACTGCCCGAAGGACCGCCAGACGCTGCTCTTCTCGGCCACGATCTCCGACGCCATCGGCCGCATCGCCGGCTGGGCCCTCCGCGATCCGGTGACCGTCGACGTCCGCACCGGTCTCGGCGCCGCCGACACGGTCGACCACGCGATCTACCCGGTCGACATCTTCCAGAAATACGACCTGCTGCTGGCCCTGCTCAACAAGAGCGGCTACAAGTCCGTCATCGTCTTCACCCGCACCAAGCGCGACGCCGACCGCATCGCCGAGTGGATCGAAGGCCACGGTACGCCCGTCGCCACGATGCACGCCGACCGAACGCAGTCCGAACGCGCCGCCGCGCTCGCCGGTTTCAAGTCCGGTAAGTTCAGCATCATGGTGGCGACCGACATCGCTTCCCGCGGCCTCGACATCCGCGGCGTCACGCACGTCATCAACTACAACGTGCCCGAGCACGCCGAAGATTACGTCCACCGTATCGGCCGCACCGGCCGCGCTTCCGCCGAAGGCGAAGCCTTCACGCTCTACTCGCCGGACGAGATGCACCATCTGCAGCAGATCGAAGTCCTCCTCGGTCGCGGCATCGAGCGCCGTAAGCTCGAAGGTTTCCGTTACTACTCCGAACCGCAGCTGACCCCGGGTGGCCCCAAGGCCGCCGCGGTCTCGCGTAAGCGCAACCGCTGATCGTGTCCGTGCCCGCTTCCGAGCCTCCGATGCGGCGAGCCCTCGAGCTCGCCCGTCAGGCTTGGGGACGGACGCACCCGAACCCGATGGTGGGGGCGGTCATCACCGAGGGCGGGAAGATCGTCGCCGAAGGCTTCCACGCCAAGGCCGGCGAGCCGCATGCCGAGGTCATGGCCCTGCGCGCCCTGGGACGTAAGCCCGCCGCCGACGCGGTCCTGCACGTCACGTTGGAGCCGTGCTGCACGCACGGGCGCACCCCGCCTTGCGTGGACGCCATCCTGGCGGCGGGCTTCCGCACCGTGGTCGTGGGCGCCCGCGATCCGAATCCGGCCCACGCCGGCCATGGCCTCGATCTCCTGCGCGCCAAGGGCGTGGCGGTCGTCGAAGGCGTGCTCGGCGAGGAATGCGCCGAACTGAATCTCATCTTCAATCACTGGATCGCACGCGGCACGCCGCTCATCGCGCTCAAGGTCGCGTCGACGCTCGACGGTAAGCTGACCTTGCCGGCCGGGCAGGGCAGGGCGATCACCGGTCCGGCCGCGCAGGCTTATGTGCATCGCCTACGTCGGCTCTTCCCGGCCATCGCCGTGAGCGCCGACACCGCGCTCGCCGACAACCCGCGCCTCACCGCGCGCGGCGACGACGGCGAGACCTGTCCGGTGCGCTTCGTGCTGGACCGTCATTTCAAGACCGCCGGGCGGACCGGATTGAATCTCTTCCAGGACGCGCACCACACGCGCACCATCGTCGTCGGCCTCGGCGCCGCCGCCAAGAAGTCCGACCTCGCCTGGTATGAGGCCGAGGGCGTGCAGGTCTGGTCCTTGGTCGGCGACGAAGCTTCCTTCCTTCAGGTCTGGGCGGAACGTTGCGCCCAGGAGAAGATCACCGGCGTGCTCGTCGAAGCCGGCCCGCGGCTCGCGGCGTCCATGCTGGCGACCGGCGCCGCGGACTACCTGTATGCCTTCGTCGCGCCGCGTACCGGCGATCCGACGGCGCCTGGCTGGCAGGATGGGGTGACGTTCCCGGCGGGGCTCCTCCGGGCCTCCCTGGTCGGCTCAGACGCCCTTTATCAGGGTCGCCTGAGGTAAGTCCTGCCTTCCTTCTAGAAAGACCTCCTAGGCCGAATCAGGGGGGATTACGTCGTCTAACGCAGGCGAGGGAGGGTCTTTTTGGCGCTCAAGGGTCGCCTTGCCTGTTTAGGCTCGACTTTTCAAGAAAATCTTACATCACAGCGAGTCCGCCTCCCTGTCCTCCGCAGAATGGCCCTAACCTTCACAATCCTAACTACTTATGACAGAGAAAATCTTGGACCACAAGCGTAAGGAGAAGCCCTCCTTCACCTCTCTCATCGAGAAGAAGCGGGATGGCGGCGAGTTCACGGCCGACGAGATCCGTCATATCGTCGACTCGATCATGGACGCCGAGATGCCGGAGGCGCAGCAGGCCGCCCTCGCGATGGCGATCTACTTCAAGCAGATGTCCGCGCAGGAGACCGCGCTCCTCGCCGAAGAGCTTCGTCTCTCGGGCGACGTCATCGACCTCGACCGTCTCACCCAGCCGAAGATCGCCAAGGTCTCGACCGGCGGCGTGGGCGACAAGACTTCCATGGTGCTCGGCCCGCTCGGCGCCGCCGCCGGCGTCATCATGCCCGGCATGAACGGCAAGGACGAGGAGTTCTGCCTCTCGACCGTCGAGAAGCTCAGCTCGATCCCGGGCTTCAAGGGCAAGGCCACGATGGACCAGTTCCGCCAGCAGCTCGAGCGCGTGGGTTGCGCCGTCACCGAACAGTGCCGCGAGATCGCCCCGGCCGACGACATCCTCTACACGCTCCGTCAGAAGACGGGCACGATCCCGTCCCTCCCGCTCATCACGGGCAGCATCCTCTCCAAGAAGCTCGCCGAAGGCTGCGAAGGCCTGGTGATCGACGTGAAGTGGGGCAACGGTTCCTTCATCCGCGACCTCGAGCAGGCCAAGCAGCTCGCCCGTATCGTCACCCGCGTCGCCCGCTCGCTCAACCGCAAGTGCGTGGCCCTCGTGACCGACATCAACCAGCCCCTCGGCGACTCCGTCGGCACGGGCCTCGAAGTCCTCGAAGCCGTCCGCCTCCTGAAGGGCGAAGGCCCCGAAGACCTGCAGGACCTCGTCCTCAAGCTGGGCATGGAAGTCGTGCGCCTCGCCGGCGTCGCTGGTTCGACCCTTTCCGCCAAGCAGACCGTCGAGAAGCACCTCAAGGACGGCTCCGCCCTCGAGAAGTTCAAGGCGATGGTCCGCGCCCAGGGCGGCAAGACCGACTGGATCGACGATCCTTCGAAGTTCCCCAAGGCGAAGTTCATCCGCAAGCTGCCCGCCCCGAAGCGCGGCTACGTGCACACCATCGACGCCGGCAAGATCGCCCAGGGCGTCCGCCTCCTCGCCACCCTCAAGGACGGCACGCTCGACCCCGCGGTCGGCGTCACCGAGATCCGCAAGGTCGGTACGCAGGTCAAGCAGGGTGAGCCGCTGATCATGATCCATTACAACGACGAGGCCAAGGTCGACGCGGCGCTGCCGTATTTCCGCGACGCCTACCGTCTCGCCCCGAAGCGCCCGAACATGCCCCCGCTCGTCGTCGAGCGCGTGGCCTGAGCCGGCCCGTCAGGAAAGAAGAAGAGCCGCGGAGCGATCCGCGGCTCTTTTGTTTTCAGCCTTCGCCCGCCGGCGTGCCGTCGGAGGTCAGGATGAGGATGAGTTTCTGGCCGTCCTTGCCGGTGAGTTCGACGTCCACTTGCAGGGAGGTCGGAAGCTTGCGTACGCCGATCGGGCCGGAGAGCTGGGCGCAGCCATGGGCCTTGAGGAAGTCGGCCGCTTCGGCTCCGTTCTCCAGCAGGACGAGACGTCCCAGCAGGGCTTTTCCGTCAGCCTGGCCGACGGTGAGTTTCACCGTCTGGTCGCGGAAATGATCGTCCAGCTGCGCCCACGTCACGACGTCTCCGGCAGTAAAGCTGCGTCCGCCGTTGCTCCGCAGGGCGCTCAGCTCCGCCGGCGTCCCGCGCAGCGTCACGGCCGCCGGGCTACAGCCGACGAGCGCGAGCAGGCCAAGAAATAAGAGCAGGCGATTTTCATTTTATGGGCAGAGGGGTTTCGACGACTTGGTTTCCCTGGCGTCGGTGGCGGAGCAGCCACGCGTAGAGCTCGGGGTTACTTAGGTTACCGCCGATGCCGTGGCCTTGGCCTGCCAGTATCGTCAGACGGACCTGCTTGGCACCGGCGGACTTGAGTAGGGTGTGCATGCGCTCGGAGCGTTCGGGCGGCACGACGTTATCCCGGTCGCCGTGGAAGATCCAAATCGGCAACGGCGCGAGGCGCTTAGCCCACCCGGTGAGATCGGGCGACACGGCCCGGGGGCCGCCGGAGCCTAGGCCGCCAGCGTGAGGGGCAAGGCCGGCGAAGCGCTCGGGGTGAGCGGAGCCCCAGAGCCAGGTGCCATAGCCACCCATGCTATAGCCGATGAGATAGACGCGCGACTTGTCGAACGGCTGGTCCTTCTCGAGCTGTTTGAAGAGTACTTCCAGGTCCGCGGCCTGCCATTCGTCTTTCTTGCCCGCCTTGTCTGGGGCGCACTGCGGCACGACGATGAGGAAGGGCTGTTCGGTCTGCTGCCTGAAGTGCCGGATGGGCGGCACCGACTTCAGTTGGGTCAGGTCGGTACCTCGTTCACCAGCGCCGTGGAGGAAGATGAGCAGCGGCGTCTTGTCGGTCGCCTGAGCGGCGGCCGGGGAGGCGACCACGTATTCGGGATTGAGGAACGTAGTCGTAGCCGCCGCTGACTCGGGAAGGCGCCTCACCTCGATTTTCATCGGCTCGGCCACGGAAAGCGCACCGAAGGAGCTCGTGATCGCGATAAAGGCGGGTAGGAGGGCTTTCATGCCTGCGAAACTAGGCAAGCCGGCCGACGGCGCAAGCGCCAACGGTCTCAGGCCAGGCCGCGCTTGGTCGACGCGGCGAAGTCCACGAAGGCCTTCGCGACACGGCCGGAGGCCTCGGGCAGGGCACGGGCTTTCTCGATCGCCTGCGAGGTGTTGAGCCCGTCGCGGTAGAAGAGGCGGTGCATCAGCTTGGCCGTGGCGATCTCTTCGTCGGTGAAGCCCGAACGCTTCAGGCCGACGGCGTTGATCATCTTGGTCTCGCACGGATTGCCGTCGGCGATGACGAAAGGAGGCACGTCCTGGACGCACTTGGAGCAGGCCGCGACCATCGCGTGGTCGCCGATGCGGCAGAACTGGTGGATGCCGGCGTTCCAGCCGATGTTCACGTGGTCGCCGACGTGCACATGGCCCGCGACGGCGGAGTGGCTGGAGATGACCAGGTGGTTGCCGATCACGCAGTCATGCGCGATGTGCGAATAGGCCAGCAGGACGTTATCGTCGCCGAGGATGGTCCATTCGCCTTCCTGGGTGCCGAGGTGGACGCTGACGTATTCGCGGAAGGTATTGCGGGCGCCGACCTTCAGGCCGGGCTTGCCGGGGCGGGCCTTCAGGTCCTGCGTACGGCCGCCGATGAAGGCGTAAGGGAAGACCTCGCACTGCGGGCCGAGCTGCGTGTAGCCCTCGACCGTCGCGTGGTGGTGCAGGACGCAGCCGTCGCCCAGGGTGACGTCGCCGCCCACGTAGGCGTAGGCGCCGATGACGACGTCCTGGCCGAGCTTGGCGCCGGCTTCGACGATCGCGGTGGGGTGGACTTGCGTGGCCATCCGGTTCAGCCGTTAGGCGAGTCGGCGATGGTGAAGAGCAGTTCGGCGGACGAGACGCACTCGCCGTTGACGAGGCATTCGCACTCGGCGGCGGCGATGCGGCCGCGGACCTTGGTGAGCTTCGCGCGGATCTCGAGCGTGTCGCCCGGGGTGACCGCCTTGCGGAACTTCACCTTGTCGGCGCTCATGAAGAACACGACCTTCGGGGCTTCGTCGGCGGCGCCGCGGCGCAGCATGATGAGGCCGGCGGCCTGGGCCATCGCCTCGACCTGCAGGACGCCCGGCATCACCGGCTGGCCGGGGAAGTGGCCCTGGAAATAGGGCTCGTTGATCGTGACGTTCTTGATCGCGACCAGGGAGTCGTCGTTGAGCTCGACCACGCGGTCGACCATCACGAACGGGTAGCGGTGGGGCAGGGCGTTGAGGATCTGGCGGATATCGAGCGCGGAGCCGACGGGCGCGCTCGGGGCTTCGACCTTCGGGCCGGCGGGCGCGGCCTTGGCCTTGGGGGCCTTGGATTCCTGCCACTGCTTGCGCACGGCCGCGGCGAGGCGGGCGTTGAGCGCGTGGCCCGGGCGGACGGCGATGATGTGCGCCTTGAGGCGGACGCCGGCGAGGACGATGTCGCCGACGATATCGAGGATCTTATGGCGGACGAGCTCGTCCTTGAAGCGCAGGGGCTCCTTGCTGACGATCTTGTCGCCCTTGAGGATGATCGCGGAGTCGAGCGTGCCGCCCTTGATGAGGCCCTTCTCGATGAGGCCTTCGATGTCTTCGTAGATCGTGAACGTGCGGGCCGGGGCGATCTGCGCCTCGTAGGTCTCGGCGTCGATGTCGATCGTGAGGTGCTGCGTGTGGATGCCGCGGTCGTCGGCGGACGTGCAGGTGATGCGCAGGCCGTCGAAGGGCAGGGCGATGATGGAGCGGCTGCCTTCGTTGATCGTGATCGGGTGCGTGAGCGTGAACGTCTCGCGCGGCTCGGCCTGCTCGACGACGCCGCACTGGTGGATGAGCGTGGTGAAGGGGCGGGCGGAACCGTCGACGATCGGCGGCTCGGAGGCGTCGAGTTCGATGATGGCGTTGTCCACGGCCATGCCGCTCAGGGCGGAGAGCACATGCTCGATGGTGTGCAGCTTGACGGTGTCGGAAGAGACGGTCGTCTTACGCTCGAGCTCGGTGATCATCTCCGAGACCGGACGCACCTCGGGCTTGCCGAAAAGGTCGATGCGACGGAACACCAGGCCGCTGTTCGGGGCGCCGGGTTTGAGGGTAAGGGTGACGTCCTGGCCGGTGTGGAGGGCCTTGCCCTTGACGGAGGCTTCTTTGCCTAAGGTGCGCTGTTTCATGCCGTTCACACAGTTATTCACACCCCCCTCCCTCTGTAAAGGCCTACTTTCGAGGGGTTTGGGGTGGAATTCACGGTTGAGGGGTAGGGGTGGGGATAGGGGTGGGGGTAGGCCGAAATAGGGCCGGGGCCGGGGCTTGAGCTTGGCCAGGCCGAGCATTGTTCACACCAGCTGATCTCGGCCTGTTAGCTCGGCTGAATCCTATCTTCCATCGTCCATCTTTCATCTGCTTCCGTCATCTGAATCGCATAGTTATTCGCCCTGCCTCTAGCCCTCGCAGCGATGTTCATCACCGCGTTCACTTGTTCACACGGGGACGCGGTTCCTTGACACTTCGAGGCGCCGGGCAAATCGTCCGCACGTGCTGCTGGTCATCGATAACTACGATTCGTTCACCTACAACCTGGTCCAATACTTCGGGCAGTTGGGCGTGGAGCAGAAGGTGTACCGCAACGACCAGATCACGGTGGAGGAAGCCCTCGCGCTGAATCCCGACCGCGTGATGATCTCGCCCGGTCCGTGCTCGCCCGCCGAAGCCGGCGTGTCCTGCGACATGATCCGCGCCTTCGCCGGCAAGAAGCCGGTCCTCGGCGTCTGCCTCGGCCATCAAGCCATCGGCCACGTCTATGGCGGTAACGTCATCCGCGCCCCACACCTGATGCACGGCAAGACCTCGCCGGTGTTCCACAACGACACCGACGTCTTCAAGGGCCTGCCTTCGCCGTTCGCCGCGACGCGCTACCACTCGCTCGTCGTCGAGCGTTCGACTTTCCCCGCCGCCCTCGAGGTGACGGCCTGGACCGAAGACGGTCTCGTGATGGGCCTGCGCCATCGCGAGCTCCCGATCTGGGGCGTCCAGTTCCATCCGGAGTCCTTCGCCACCGAGCACGGCCTCCAGCTCCTGGGGAACTTCCTCAAGCTCTGAGCGATGTTCTGCCCCCGCTGCAATCACGAGGATACGAAGGTCCTGGAGACCCGCCTCGGGAAGGGCAACCATTCCATCCGCCGCCGCCGCGAGTGCCTGGCGTGCGATCATCGCTTCAGCACGATCGAGGAGATCGTCCGCGAAGGCATGGTCGTCGTGAAGCGCAACGGCGCCCGCGAGGAGTTCGACATCGGCAAGATCGCCTCCGGCGTCCGCAAGGCCACCGATAAGCGTCCGATCGAGCTCGAGCGCATCAACCTGATGATCTCGGAGATCGTCGAGAACCTGCAGGCGAAGTTCGGCGACGAGGTCCCCTCCAGCGCCATCGGCGAGGAGATCATGGCCCGTCTGCAGGCCGTCGACCAGATCGCCTACGTCCGTTTCGCCAGCGTCTACCGTGAGTTCCGCGACATCGACGAACTCGCCAAGGCCATCGACCAGCTCCGCAAGGGAGGAAAGGCGAAGTGACCGCCGCGCTGCCTAAGTCGATCCGCCTCCGCACGCTCAACGCGCTGCTGGCTTCGATGGTGGGCACCGCTCCCCAGCTGCGCACCGACGTCGACGCCGTGCTCCGGGTCTTCGAGGCCGATGACGAGACCGATCCGCGTCTGAACGCTTCCGATCTCGCCGCCGCGGCCGCCCAGATCTTCCGCCTGCTTTCGCCGGACCGCGCGACGCCGTCCGTCGCCGTGCTCGACCATCGTGCCGAACCGTTCGACGCCCTCTGGGCCGGCGAACGCGTCGCCGACGCGCTCGCCACGACGGGTGAATCCGCCGACGTGCTCTTCTGGGTCGTCGGCCTGCAGGACCAGTATCTCGCCGGCACCCGCGCCCGTTCGACGCGCTGGCGCGCGGCCTACGACGAAGCCGTCGACACCGTGCAGGGACTGGTCGCCCGTCAGGCCGGCCGCCGCCGCGTCACGGTCGTCGTCCTCTGATTTCCCATGAGCGCCCCGAAGACGCTGTTCCAGAAGATCGCCGACAAGGAGATCCCCGCGAAGCTCATCCACGAGGATGCGGTCTGCGTGGCTTTCCATGACATCGACCCGAAGGCGCCGACCCATGTGCTGGTCGTGCCTCGCAAGGCCATCCCGCGCGTCGCCGCCGCCACTGCCGAAGACCAGGCGACCCTCGGGCACCTGTTGCTCGTGGCCGGTCAGCTGTCTCGTCAGCTCGGTCTGGCGAACGGCTTCCGCATCGTGATCAACAACGGTCCGGACGGCGGTGAGTCGGTCCCGCACCTGCACGTGCATCTGCTGGGTGGACGCGCCCTCCATTGGCCGCCAGGCTGAGGCCATGAGCGCGCCTGAACCCTGCCTCGTCCTCGACGGCTCCGCCCGCGCCGGAGTCCGGGTGGGAGTTCTCTCGGGCGGTCGCTGGGTCGGGCAGGGCATCTCGCCTGACGGCGCCTTGGAAGGTCTCTTCGGCTGCGTCGAAACCGCGCTGGCGGACGCGAAGCTCTCGCTGGCCGACATCCGTTCCTTTGCGCTTTGCGTCGGTCCGGGTTCGGTGCTCGGCATCCGCATCGCCGCGCTGGCGGTCCGTGCTTGGTCGGCGCTCGAGCCGCGTCCGATCTTCGTCTGGGAATCCCTCTCCGCGCTCGCTCGCTCCGCGCTCGTCGCCGGAGAAAAAGGTCCGTTCCTCGTGGCCGTCGAATCGCGGCTCAAGCGCTGGCACGCCCTCGAGGTCGCCGCCGATGGTTCCCTCGGCGCGCCCTTCGAAGCCGAAGCTGCGGAACTGAACTCCGCTGGCCGTCGTCTGTTCGCGTGCGGTGACGTCGCCGTCACGGCCTTGCCCGCGCATGTCCCCGTCCCGCCGCCTTGGTCCGCCTTGCCGGCTTTGCTGGCTCAGCCGGGTTTCCTCCGCGAGGAAGCCCGCCCGGACGCCCTGAATGTCGCCCAGGATTTCGCGACCTGGTCCGGTGAGCGCCACCGCGCCGACGCATGAGCACGTCCGCCGCCCGCGCCTGGGTCGAGATCGACCTGCCCGCCATCGACCGCAACGTCGGCCGCATCAAGCAGGCCTTGCCGCCGCACGTCCGCTATGTCGCGGTCGTGAAGGCCAACGCCTACGGCCACGGCATGCCGGAGGTCGCGACGCGCCTCCTGCAGGCCGGCGTGGATTGCTTCGCGGTGGCCAACGTCGCCGAGGCCGCGATCCTGCGCGAGATCGGTCATGACGCGGACATCCTGCTGCTCAGCCCGACGCTGCCGACCGAGCTGGCGCGCGCCGTCGCGCTGGGACTCGACATCACCTTGAACTCCCTCGCGGAAGCGCAGGCGCTCGCCGCGCTCGTCCGCGGTCGCGACCGTCGCGCGAAGGTCCACGTGAAGGTCGACACCGGCATGGGCCGCGCGGGCGTCTGGCATGAGCAGGCCGCGGAACTCTTCGCCTTCGTGCTCGCCGAGCCGGGCCTCGAGTGGCGCGGGGTCTATACGCATTTCTCGGACGCCGACCATGATCAGGCTTTCACCGCCGAGCAGCGCGCGACGTTCCTCCGTCTGCTGGAGACGATCCCCGCGGCCGCTCGCGCCGGTCTGCTGATCCATGCCGACAACAGCGCCGGCCTCGAGAGCTTCTCCGCCGCGGCCCCGTTCAACGCCGTGCGCGTAGGACTGATGCAATACGGCCTGCCGCCATCGGCGGGCTCATTCCTGGCCAGCCTGCGCCCCGAGCCGGTGCTTTCCTTCCACGCCCGCGTGGTCTTGGTCAAGGACCTGCCCGCCGGCACCGCCGTCAGTTATAATCGCACCAAGGTGCTCTCCCGTCCGAGCCGTGTGGCCATCGTCGCGGTCGGTTACGGCGACGGCGTGCCCACCGCGGCCAGCAATCGCGGCCACTTCCTCGTGCGGGGTATGCGTTGTCCGATCCTGGGCCGCGTGACCATGGACCAGACCATCGTCGACGTCACCGACGTTCCGGCCGTGGCCGTGGGAGATGTCGTGACGATCCTCGGTGCGCAGGGTGGCGACCGGATCACCGTCGCGGAGTTCTGCGCGTGGTCCGATTGCATCCCGTGGGAAGCCCTGTGCACGCTCACGCAGCGCGTCCAGCGCGTCTACCGGACCGACCGTACCTGACGATGGCCGCCTTCCTCCGTCTCACGCTGCTCTGCGTCTTCGCGGTCGTCTTGCGTGCGACGGATGACCCTCTCGCCGTCGCGATCGGCCATGCCAAGGCCCATCCGCAGGGTGATGTCCCGGCCAGTTTCGTCGCGGAGGATTACCGCGGCGACCTCCGTGACCTGCCGATCGGCGTGTTCGATTCCGGCGTGGGCGGCCTCACGGTCCTTGAAGCCCTCAAGGCGCATGACCGTCACGATAACCGCACCGGCAAGGAGGGCGCCGACGGCGTGCCTGATTTCGCCGGCGAGCGCTTCGTCTATTTCGGCGACCAGGCCAACATGCCTTACGGGAATTACTCTGCCGTCGGGCGCACGGATTTCCTCCGCGAGCTGATCCTGCGGGACGTCCTATTCCTGCTCGGCCGACGCTATGCCCACGGTCAGAAGCCGCCGGTGAAGGCCATCGTCATCGCCTGCAACACCGCCACCGCTTACGGACTCGAGGATATCCGCGCCGCCGTGAAGGCGTGGGGTCTGCCGGTCATCGTGGTCGGGGTCGTCGAAGCCGGCGCGCAAGGCCTGGCTGAGACCGCCGATGGCGCGCAGGGCGGTGTGGCCGTGCTCGCCACCGTGGGCACTTGCGCCTCCAATGCCTACCCCAAGGCGCTCGCCAAGGTCACCGCCCGTCCCGTCCGTCAGCTGGGCTCGGCCACTCTCGCCGCCGCCATCGAGGGTGATCCTTCGGTCCGCACGCCGATCCGCGACATCATCCGTGCCGACGTCGGCGCGTTCCTGAAGTCGGCCGCCGCGGACGGCGCCGCGCCGATCGATACCTTGATGCTCGGGTGCACCCATTATCCGTTGGTCGCCGACGAGATCGCCGCGGCCTTCGCCTATTGGCGCGAGCAGCCGTCGACGGATGGTCGTAAGCCTTACGCCGCACACGTCGCCCGGGAACTCAAGCAGGTGAACCCTGCCGCCTGGACCGCCGAGGCGCTCTGGCGCTCGTTGCAGGGCGCCAAGATGATGGCGATGAAGCCGTCTTCGGCCGGCGACCAGTTCTTTATCTCTGTCCCGAATCCGGCGTGGCCGGGCGTCGGCCTCGCCGCCGACGGCTCGCTGAGTTACGATTATAAATATGGACGTCAGCCTAATCAGGTCGGACGCGAGGATACCATCAACGTGCCCATGACGCCGGAGAAACTTCCCGGCGCGACCGCGAAGCTTGTCCGGGAGAAACTCCCGCTGACTTGGCGTAGCCTGCAGGCCGCCCGCTGACCGACCAGCCGTCCCTGCGGACGGCCAGCCGATCGTGGACCTTCCTTAGCTCTTGAAACCGAAGTACTGGCTGGCGTTGCCGTAGCAGACGTCGGCGATCAGGCGTTCGTTCCAGTCCTGGCGGTCCGGGATGCGGCCCGACTCGACATCCTGTCCGACGAGATCGCACAGGATGCGGCGGAAGTATTCGTGGCGCGGGTACGAGAGGAAGGAGCGCGAGTCGGTGATCATGCCGATGAAACGGCTGAGCAGGCCGAGGTCGGACAGCGCGTTCATCTGGTCGCGCATGCCGCGTTCTTGGTCGAGGAACCACCAGCCCGAGCCATACTGGATCTTGCCCGGCGTCACGCCGTCCTGGAACGAGCCCGGGAGGCAGGCGAAGAGGGCGGTGTCGGCGGGGTTGAGATTGTAGAGGATCGTCTTCCCGAGGGCGTTCTCGCCCGAGAGGGTGCCGAACCAGCGGATGAGTCCGGGACCCTGGCGGAAGTCGCCGATCGTGTCGCAGCCCGCGTCGGAGCCGAGGCGCTTGAGCAGGCCGAGGTTCGGGTCGCGGACCGCGCCGAGGTGAAGCTGGGTGGCCCAGCCCTTGGCGTGGTTGAGGCGGCCGACGTGCAGCATGATGAAGGCCGTGAACTTCTCGGCTTCCTCGAGCGTGGCGGCCTTGCCGGCCATGGCGTGCTCCCAGATGGCCTTGGCTTCGGCTTCGGTGCAGGCGGCGTCCGGCAGGTAATCGAGGCCGTGGTCGGAGGCGCGGCAGCCCGCGGCGGCGAAGTCGTCGTGGCGCTGGTCGAGGCCGGCGATCAGGCCGGCGAAGGTGTCGGCGCCCTTGCCGGTCGCGGCGGCGAGGCGCTTGGCCCAGGCCTGCACGCGGTCCGGGGTGCGGACCTTGAGGCACGCGTCGGGGCGGTAGGTCGGGACGACCTTGGTCTCGAAGCCGGACTTCGCGATCTGGTGGTGCAGGTCGAGCGAGTCGGCGGGGTCGTCGGTGGTGCCGACGACGCGGACCTTCATCAGCTTGAGGATGCCGCGGGCCGTGAGGTCGCCATGCTTGAGCTGGCGGTTGGCCTCGTCCCAGATCTTCTGGGCCGTGGCGCCTTCGAGGACGTCCTGGATGCCGAAGTGGCGGCGCAGTTCGAGGTGGGTCCAGTGGAAGAGCGGGTTACGGAGCGTGGACGGCACCGTCTCGGCCCAGGCCTGGAACTTCTCGCGGGAGGTGGACTTGTCGCCCGTGATCAGGTCTTCGCTGACGCCGTTGGCACGCATCGCGCGCCACTTGTAGTGGTCGCCCGCGAGCCAGATGGCCGTGAGGTCCTCGAAGCGACGGTCGTCGGCGATGTCCTTCGGGCTGAGGTGGCAGTGGTAATCGACGATCGGCTGGTCCTTCGCCACGCCGTGGTAGAGCTTCTGCGCCGTCCCGGTCGAGAGGATGAAGTCATTGTCCATGAAGGCCATCGTCGTCGTTCTTAGTTAGATGGACATCGCGGCGAAACCGCCGTCGACGACGATCTCGGCGCCGGTGACGAAACTGCCGGCGTCGGAGGCGAGCAGGAGGGAGGCGCCGATGAGTTCCTTGGCCTCGCCGAAGCGGTTCATCGGGGTCTTGCCCAGGATCATCGCCACGCGCTCAGGGGTGAGCACCTTGCGGTTCTGTTCGGCCGGGAAGAAGCCCGGGACGAGCGTGTTGACGCGCACGCCCTTCGGCGCCCATTCGCGGGCGAGGTTCTTCGAGAGGTTGTGCACCGCGGCCTTGGAGGCCGAGTAGGTGAAGACGCGCGAGAGCGGCAGGATGCCGGATTCCGAGCCGAGGTTGATGATCGATCCCGAGCCGGCGGCGACCATCGCTTCCCCGAAGACCTGGCAGCCGAAGACGACGCCCTTGATGTTCACCGTCAGGATGCGGTCGAGCTGGGCTTCATCGATCTCGAAGAAGGGCGTAGCGGAGTTGACGCCGGCGCCGTTGACGAGGACGTCGACCTTGCCGTGCTGGGCGAGGATGCCGTCGCGGAGCTTGATCAGATCGGCCTTGTTGGTGGCTTCGCAGGAGAGGAACTCGCCGGAGCCGCCGGCGGACTTGATCTTGGCGAGACGGGCGTCGGCTTTGGCGGGATCGCGACCGACGAGGATCACGTGGGCGCCGGCGGAGGCGAAGCCTTCGGCCATGGCGCCGCAGAGTTCGCCCGTGCCGCCGATGATGACGGCCGTGCGGCCTTTGAGGGAGAAGAGTTCGAGGGAGGACATGAGGATAGGGATAGGGGTGGGGGTAGGGGTTTAGCGGACGACGCGGGCTCCGCCGCCGGCGAGCTGCTTCTCGACTTCCTTGCGGGTGACCATCGACGTGTCGCCGGGGGTCGTGGACGCCAGCGCGCCGTGGGCGGCGCCGTAGTTCACGGCCTTCTGGGCGTCGTTGTGCTCGAGGAAGCCGAAGACCAGGCCCGAGGCGAAGCTGTCGCCGCCGCCGACGCGGTCGAGGATCTCGAGTTCCGGGAACGGGATGCTGTCGTAGAACTTGCCGTCGTGCCAGCAGATGGCGCTCCAGTCGTTCTTCGTGGCGGTGATCACGCGGCGGAGCGTGGTCGCGGCGACCTTGAAGTTCGGGAACTGCTTCACGGCTTCGCCGATCATGTCCTTGAAAGCCTGGGTCTCGATATGGGAGAGGCTATGGTCCGCGCCTTTGACCTCGAAGCCGAGGGAGGCGGTGAAGTCTTCCTCGTTGCCGATCATCACGTCGACATACTTGGCGATCTCGCGGTTCACTTCCTGGGCCTTCTTGAGGCCGCCGATGGTCTTCCAGAGGGAAGGGCGGTAGTTCAGGTCGTAGGAGACGATCGTGCCGTGCTTCTTCGCGATCTTGACCGCCTCGACGGTGGCCTGCGCGGTGGTCTCGGAAAGGGCCGCGAAGATGCCGCCCGTGTGGAGCCAGCGGACGCCGAGCTTGCCGAAGAGGTGTTCCCAGTCGAAGTCGCCGGGCTTGATCTGCGAGGCCGCGGTGTTGCCGCGGTCCGGGACGCCGACGGCGCCGCGGATGCCGAAGCCACGCTCGGTGAAGTTGAGGCCGTTGCGGACCGTGCGGCCGATGCCGTCGTCCTCGCGCCACTTGATGAAGTCGGTGTTCACGCCGCCCTGCATCACGAAGTCCTCGAGCAGGCGGCCGACCTCGTTGTCGACGAACGCCGTGCAGACGGAGGTGCGCAGTCCGAAGCACTTGCGCAGACCGCGGGCGACATTGTATTCGCCGCCGCCTTCCCAGGCCTGGAACTGGCGCGTGGTGCGCACGCGGCCTTCGCCCGGGTCGAGGCGGAGCATGATTTCACCGAGGGAGACTTGGTCGAAGGCGCATTCCTTCGCCGACTTGATCTGGAGGGCCATGGTAGGAGGAGTTGGGGTTTAGAAGTGAGGAGGGCTTAGCCGGTAGGCAGGGCGGCGAGGTCGAACGGCTGATGGCCGATGTGGGACGCGATCTCGTTGAAGGCTTCGACTTCGGCCTTGGAGAAGAGGAGGCCGCCGGCCTTGGCGCTGCGCGCGGCGAAGGTCGCCTCGAGCTGGCCGGGGAGCATGCACTTCTCGTTGCCGTGGCCGAGGACGTCGTCGAGGACGGCCTTGACGTTCTGGCCTTGGGTGCGGCCCTGGGCGAAGGCGCCGGAGCTCATGGCCTCGGGGTGGATCACCTGGAAGAAGAAGGCGCAGGCCTGCTTCTCGCCGGGGACGTGCGTGCGGCTACGGAGGGTCGGGAGCGAGCCGCCGATGTAGCCGGCGACGAGCTCATTGATGAGCGAGAGACCGTAGCCCTTGTGCGCGCCGAAGGGGATGAGCGAGACGGCTTCGTTCGGGTCGAGGGTGACCTTGCCGTCCTTGTCCACGGCGGCGTCGGGCGGGAGCATCTTGCCTTCGCGCTTGAGCACCTGGACGCGGCCCATGGCGATGACGGAGGTGGCCCAGTCGATCACGATCGGGAAGCCGAGCTCCTTGGTCGTCGGGAAACCCCATGAGTGCGGGTTGGTGCCGAGCGTCGGGAACTTGCCCTGGAAGGGGACGACTTCCGCGAGCGTGGCGGTGCAGTTCGTGTAGGCGAGGTAACCGCGCTTGGCGGCTTCCATCACGTAGCCGCCGCCCCAGAGGTAGTGGAAGGCGTTGTCGACGGAGACCGTGCCCACGCCGTATTTGTCGGCGAGCTGGATGCAGCGCTCGATGGCGTCGACGGCGACGGCCTGCCCGAGCTTCTGATGGGCGTCCCAGACTTCCGCGGCCTCGAAGCGCGTGGCCTTCTTGGTGACGGTGGCGTTCGGGGTGCAGCCCGGGACCTTGGCGCCGGAGCCGAAGAGTTCGTCGAGGTGGAGGGCCTTCAGCGCGTTGTGCGTGCGGATGCCGTGGTGCGTGGCCATGCTGGCCATCTGGGCGGCCTGCGCGGACTCCTTGGCGCCGAAGCCGCGCTTGACGTAGGCGGCGGTGACGAGCGCCTCGTGGGCGGCGCGGGGGACGACGTGGAAGACTTCGTTCATGGGTAAGGTTTCGGCGGGGAGATTAGACGACCTTCTTCACCGCGACTTCGGGGTTGATCTGGGCCAGCGGTTTTTCGCCGTGCATCGCGCGGATGAGGTTCGTGACCGCGGCGACGGCCTGGCGCTGCACGCTCTCGGCGGTGCGGGAACCGATGTGCGGGGTGACGACGCAGTTCGGGAGCTTGGTGAGCGGGTGGTCGGCGCGCGGCGGTTCTTCGTCGAGCACGTCGGTGCCGTAGCCGCCGACCTGGCCGGACTTCAGCGCGGCCGCGATGTCGTCGGTGTGGACGATCTCGCCGCGGGCGCAGTTCAGGATGAGCACGCCCTTCTTCATCTTGGCGATGTTCTCGGCGCGGATCAGGTCGCGCGTCTCGGGCGTCAGGTTGGTGTGCAGCGAGAGGTAGTCGGAGACGGCGAAGACATCGTCCATCGTGGCGGCGCGGCGCACGTCGTATTGGGCGGCGAACTTGTCGTCCCAATAGAGGTCGAAGCCGACGACCTTCATGCCGAAGGCGCGGGCGCGGATGGCGACTTCCTTGCCGATGCGGCCCATGCCGATGATGCCGATCGCCTTGTCGAGCAGCTCATGGCCCGTCTTGCGCTTCCAGCCGCCGGAGCGGGTGGAGTCGGTGTGGAAATAGAAGTTCTTCTCCAGGGCGAGCAGGAGGAGGAAGGTGTGCTCGGCGACGGTCGTATGATTGACGCCGGGGGTGAAGAGCAGGGGGATGCCCTTGGCGGTGAGGGTCTTCACGTCGATCTTGTCGACGCCGATGCCGTATTTCGAGACGACCTTGAGGCGGGGAAGGGCTTTCTCGATCACCGCGGCGGTGATCAGGTCGTCGCCGCAGATGTAGCCGTCGAACTCACCCATCAGCGCGAGCGTGTCCGCTTCGTTGAGGGGGCCGCGCGCGGTGACCACTTCCCAGCCCGTTTCGGCGAGCATCTTATGGTGTTCTCCGGGGGTGTCCTGGAAGGAAGTGGTCGTGAGGAGGATGCGCGGCTTCGTCATGGGTATATTCGAGCCAAAGGTGGCTTTGGGGCGGGTTTCCGTCAACAGGACTTCTGGGGTGGACTTACCTCAAAAACGGCGTTTGGTAGGCGGCAACCCCTACTTATGACCGAAGCTATTGGAAAAATCGGCAACAAGCGTTGGATTGTCTGCGCGTTGTTGTTCTTCGCCGCCACGATCAACTATATCGACCGCCAGGTCATCGGCTTGCTGAAGGACGAGCTGTCGACGAAGTTCCACTGGGATGAGCGTACCTACGCGGCCATCGTCTTCAGTTTCCAGTTCGCCTATGCCATCGGCATGCTCCTTTCGGGCCGGATCATCGACCGTATCGGCATCAAGAAGGGGTTCATCATCTTCGTCGGCTTGTGGAGCCTGGCCGCCATCGGGCATGGTTTCGCCCACCTCCTGCCTTCCTTCAGCCTGCCTTGGATGCAGATCGACGCCAAGACGGGCTTCGCCTTCGTCACCCTGACGGGCACCGCCGCCGGTTTCGCCCTGATGCGCTTCCTCCTCGGCTTGGGCGAGGCGGGCAACTTCCCTGCTTCCATCAAGGCCACGGCGGAGTGGTTTCCTAAGAAAGAGCGGGCACTGGCCACGGGCATCTTCAATTCCGGCACCAACATCGGCGCCCTGGGGGCTCCGCTCATCGTGCCGTGGATCGCCGTGACCTGGGGCTGGGAGTGGGCCTTCATCATCACGGGCGCCATCGGTTTCATCTGGGTGATCTGGTGGGCGATCGCCTACCACACCCCTCGCCAGCACCCGACCGTCACTCAGGCCGAGCTGGCCCACATCGAGTCCGACCCCGCCGACGAACAGGGCAAGGTGAGCTGGTTAAGCCTGCTCAAGTTCCGTCAGACCTGGGCCTTCGCCGTCGGCAAGTTCATGACCGATCCGGTCTGGTGGCTCTACCTCTTCTGGATCCCCGGCTTCCTGCAGAAGCAGCACGGCGTCGACCTGAAGGACATCGGCTTGCCGCTCGTCACGATCTACCTGATCGCCGACGTCGGCAGCATCGGCGGCGGCTGGATCTCCTCCCGCCTGATCAAGGCCGGCTGGAGCATCAATGCGGCCCGCAAGACGGCGATGGGCATCTGCGCAGTCAGCGTGGTCCCGATCGTCTTCGTCAATGACGTGGGCATGTGGCCGGCGGTCTTCCTGGTCTCCCTCGCCGCGGCCGCCCACCAGGGGTGGTCGGCCAATATCTTCACCACCGCTTCCGACATGTTCCCGCGCAAGGCCGTGGGTTCGGTCGTCGGCATCGGCGGCATGGCCGGTGCGGTCGGCGGCATGGTGCTCGCATTCGTGGTCGGCGAGGTGCTCCAGCGCACGGGCTCCTACGCGATCCTCTGGTTCATCGCCGGTTCGGCCTACCTGATCGGCCTCCTCATCATCCACGTGCTCGTGCCGCGCATGGAGCCGGTGAAGATGGAGGATATCGCCGAAGCCGAGGCCAAGTAAGCCTCGCCGGCACGGCAAAAGAAAAGGGCCCCGTGACGGGGCCCTTTTTATTGGCTTGGCGGGCGGCGCTCAGCCCGCGACGACGATGTTCACCAGCTTGCCCGGGACGACGATCTCCTTCACGACGGGCTTGCCGTCGGTGAACTTGATCACGTCGGCGTCGGCTTTGGCGAGGGCGAGCAGGGCGTCCTTGGAGATGTCCTTGGCGACCTTGGCGGTGGCGCGGACCTTGCCGTTGACCTGGAACACGACCTCGACGGTGGTCTCGACGAGCTTGGAGACGTCGAGCTTGGGCCAGCCGGCGGCGGTGATGCTTTCCTTGTGACCGAGGCGCTGCCAGATCTCCTCGCACGCGTGCGGGGCGAACGGGGCGGCGAGGCGCACGAAGTCCTCGACGGTCGCGCGGCGCAGGGCCGGCGACTTCTCGGCGACGTTCATGAGGATCATCATCTGCGAGATGGCGGTGTTGAACTGCAGGGTCTCGATGTCCTTCTCGACCTTCTGAATGGTGCGATGGAGCTCGCGGACGAGTTCCTCGGATTCGGCGCCGTCGGCGCTCAGCTTGGCGGAAGCCTTGCCGGTGTTCTCATCGACCGCCAGGCGCCAGAGGCGCTTGAGGAAACGGGTGATGCCGATGATGCCGTCGGAGTTCCAAGGCTTGGAGGCCTCGAGCGGTCCGAGGAACATCAGGTACATGCGGAGGGCGTCGGCGCCGTGGTCCTTGACGATCGCGTCGGGGTTCACGACGTTGCCGCGGCTCTTGGACATCTTCTCGCCGTCCTCGCCCATGATGAGGCCCTGGTGGAAGAGCTTCTTGAACGGTTCGGCGGTCGGCAGGACGCCGATCTCGTGGAGGAAGCGGTGCCAGAAGCGCGCGTACAGGAGGTGGAGCACGGCGTGCTCGGCGCCGCCGATGTAGAAGTCCGGGCAGCCCCAGTATGCCAGGTCGGCTTTCGAGGCCAAGGCCTCGGCGTTCTTGGGGTCGATGTAGCGCAGGTAATACCAGCAGGAGCCGGCCCACTGGGGCATCGTGTTCGTCTCGCGCGAGGCCTTGATCCAGAGCGGGCCGGGCTGCGGCTTCGACTGGGGGACGGTGGCGCCGGAGGCGACGTCATACCAGACTTCGGTCCATTCGGGTTCTTTCGAGAGCGGCGAATCGCCGGTCGGGGAGGGCTGGTAGGACTTGACCTGCGGCAGAGTCAGCGGGAGCTGCTTCGACGTCAGCGGCACGGCGCAGACTTCGACGCCGTTAAGCTGGCAGGTGACGGGCTCCTTCGGGAGGAACTCGCGCACTTCGGAGTCGGCCGGGATCTTGGCGTAGTCTTCGCGGGAGACCCAGAGGAGCGGGAAGGGCTCGCCCCAGTAGCGCTGACGCGAGAAGAGCCAGTCGCGCAGCTTGAAGTTCACGGCGAGCTTGCCCTGGCCCTTGGCGGCGAGGTCGGCGGTGATCTTCTTCTTGGTCTCGCCGGCGGAGAGGCCGTCGAACGGACCGGAGTTCACCATCGGGCCGTCTTCGGTCCAAGGCTGCTCGTTGACGTCGACGGCTTTCTTGGAGCCGACGACCTGGATGATGGGGAGCTTGAATTCCTTGGCGAATTCCCAGTCGCGTTCGTCGTGCGCCGGCACGGCCATGATCGCGCCGGTGCCGTAGGTGATGAGCACGTAGTCGGCGGTCCAGACGGGGATCTTGGCGCCGTTGACCGGGTTGATGGCGTAGGCGCCGGTGAACACGCCGGTCTTCTTCTTGTCGGCGAGGTCGGTGCGCTCGAGGTCGGTCTTGTTGCGGACCGCGGCGACGTAGCTTTCGACGGCGTCCTTCTGGGCGGCGGTGGTGAGCTTGCCGATGAGCGGGTGCTCGGGCGCGATGACCATGTAGGTCGCGCCGTAAAGGGTGTCCGGACGGGTCGTGAAGACGGTCAGGGTGTCGGCATGGCCGTCGAGCTTGAAGGTGACTTCGGCGCCCTCGGACTTGCCGATCCAGTTCTTCTGGAGGCGCTTGGTGGAATCGGGCCAGTCGACGTGGTCGAGGCCTTCGATGAGCTTGTCGGCGTAGGCGGTGATGCGCAGGACCCACTGGCGGATCGGGCGACGTTCGACCGGATGGTTACCGCGGTCAGAGCGCGGGCCTTCCGGGGTGTTCAGGACTTCCTCGTTCGCAAGGACGGTGCCGAGGGCAGGGCAGAACCAGACGGGCTTCTCGGAGACGAAGGCGAGGCCGTGGCGGAAGAGCTTGAGGAAGATCCACTGCGTCCAGCGGAAGTAGTTCTCGTCGGTCGTGGAGAGCTCGCGGTCCCAGTCGATGGCGAAGCCGAGCATCTGCAGCTGGCGGCGGAAGTTGTCGATGTTGCGCTTGGTCTGGACGGCGGGGTGCTCGCCGGTGGCGATCGCATGCTGCTCGGCGGGCAGGCCGAAAGCATCCCAGCCCATCGGGTGGAGGACGTTGAAGCCGTTGGCCTTCTTATAGCGGGCGAGGATGTCCGAAGCCGTGTAGCCTTCCGGGTGGCCGATGTGCAGGCCGGCGCCGGAGGGGTAGGGGAACATGTCCAGGACGTAGTACTTCGGCTTGCCGCAGGAGATGGGCTCGGTGCGGAAGGTGGCGCCGGCTTTCCAGGCGGCCTGCCACTTCTGTTCGAAGGCGGGGAAATCGTAGCTGCCGGGTTTTGTTTCCGAAGTGTCCATGAATGCGTGCAGATAGGAGGTTCGGGACGGCGCTGGCAAGGTTTTGGAGCGGCGGGCGACCCTATCCCGCTTGCCTAGGCCCGTCGGCGGGGGTTATCTGCCGTCATGAACGTGCTCGTGGTGGGCGGTGCCGGCTACATCGGCAGCCATTGCGTCCGGCAGGCCGCGGCCGCCGGGCACGTGGTCGCCGTGTTGGACGACCTTTCCTACGGCCATGCGGAGTCCGTCCCGGCCGGGGTGAAGCTTTATCGTGCCGACATGGGCGATCAGGCCGCCGTCCGCGCCGCCCTACGCGAGACTCGTGCCGAGGTGGTCATCGATTTCGCGGCTTTCACGAACGTCGGCGAATCCGTCCAGCGGCCGGAGCGTTACCACGAGAACAACGTGGTCCGCACCGAAGGGCTGCTTCAGTCGATGCTCGCCGAAGGCGTCAAGAAGCTCGTCTTCTCGAGCACCTGCGCGACTTACGGCGTCCCGGAGCGGATGCCGATGACGGAAGACCTGCCGCAGCAGCCGATCAATCCTTACGGCGCCACGAAACTGGCCGTAGAGCGGCGCCTGCGCGAGCTCGCCGGCTCGCACGGGCTGAGCTTCGCGGCCTTCCGTTATTTCAACGCCGCCGGGGCTTCGCCGGACGGCGCCATCGGCGAAGACCACTCGCCGGAGACGCACCTGATCCCGCTGGCCATCGCCGCCGCCCTAGGCCGCCGCCCGCCGCTCAAGGTCTTCGGTACGGATTACCCGACGCCTGACGGCACCTGCCTGCGCGACTACGTGCATGTGGACGACCTTTCCCGCGCCCATCTGGACGTCCTGCCCAAGCTGGCTCAGCCCGGCCAGGCCTTGTTCTATAATCTCGGCACGGGCGCTCCGTACTCGGTCAAAGAGGTCATCGCCAGCGTGGCGCGCATCCTCGGCCGCCCGGTCCCGCACGAGTTGGCCGAGCGCCGCGAGGGCGATCCGCCCGCGCTTTACGCCGATGCCGCCAAGGTCCGTCGCGAACTCGGCTGGGTCCCTCGTTATGATACGCTCGACAGCATCGTGCTGACGGCATGCCATTGGCACCTCGCCCGGCCCAAGGGCTTCGCCTCCTGATCCGATGTCCGAACAACTCCATCCGCACTGGCGCATCCAGTATATCCGCTCCCGGAAGGAGCCCGGCGCCGGCAGTCCGTTCGCGGCCCTGCTCGCGGGCAATGACGACGAGACCAACCTCATCCTGCATCGCGGCGCGCATTGCTTCGTCATCCTCAATAATTCGCCTTACAATCCCGGCCACCTGATGGTGCTGCCGAACCGCGAGGTCGGCGAACTGGCCGACCTCACCGCCGCGGAGCGCGCCGAGATGATGGACCTGCTCGTCCGTTGTCAGGCCGTGCTGCAGAAGGTGATGAGCCCGGCGGGCTTCAACATGGGCCTTAACCTCGGCAAGGCCGCCGGCGCGGGCATCCCGACGCATCTCCATTTCCATGTCGTGCCGCGCTGGGACGGCGACCACAACTTCATGCCGGTCATCGCCGATACGCGCGTCCTGCCGCAGGCGCTCGCCGAGCTCTGGGCCCGCCTCAAGCCCGTCTTCGCCGCCGCATGAGCCGCATCGTCGACATCTCCGTCCGCCACGCCAAGACCAAGGTCTCCGCGGTCTCGGTCCAGCGCGTCGTCCACGCCTTGGATAAGCTCAAGGGCTACCGTTGCCCGGCTGGCTCGCTCTCGATCGCCTTCCTCGGCGACAAGGAAACGGCGAAGCTGCACGACGAATTCCTCGGTGATCCGACCGTGACCGACGTCATCACGTTCGTCGGCGAAGAGCACCCGGGCGAGCCTTTCGCCGGCGAGATCTGCGTGAACATCGACCAAGCCCGCCGGGCCGCGAAAGAGCACGGCGTCACGCTGGCCACCGAGCTGCGCCTCTACGTGGCGCACGGCTGGCTGCACCTTTCCGGCCTGCGCGACGGCAATCGCAAGGAGTCCGCCGCCATGCGGGTCGGCGAGGCCGTGGCGGTCTCGCATCTCGACAAGCTCGGCGCCAAGCTCCGCGTCCGCGATTAACGGACTCGCCCTCGGCTCGGTCCGCGTCCAACTTGCCCGCAGGATGAAGCGCACCGTCATCATTCACTCCGGCGGGATGGACTCCACCGTGCTCCTGGCCCACCTCGTGGCCGAGGGCAGGGAAGTGCACGCGCTCTCCGTCGACTACGGACAGCGCCACCGCCGCGAACTCGTCGCCGCCGCTGAAATCTGCGCCCATTACAAGGTGCCGCATCGCATCGCGGACCTCCGCGGCGTGACCTCCCTGTTCGGCGCCAACGCGCTCACGGATTCGCAGGTCGCCGTGCCTGAGGGACATTACGAGGAGGCCAGCATGAAGGCCACCGTGGTGCCGAACCGCAACATGCTGCTCATCGCGACCGCCGCCGCCTGGGCGATGTCGCTCAAGGCCTCCTCCGTCGCCTACGGCGCGCACGGAGGCGACCACGCGATCTACCCCGATTGCCGCCCCGCCTTCGCCGATGCCTTGGACAAGGCCATCCGTCTCGCCGACTGGCACGAAGTCTCTTTGGAGCGTCCGTTCGTCGGCATGGATAAGACCGCCATCGTGAAGCGCGGGGTCGAGCTGGGCGTGCCCTTCGCCCTGACTTGGTCCTGTTACGTCGGGGGAGATCGGCACTGCGGTAAGTGCGGCACCTGCGTGGAGCGTAAGGAAGCCTTCCTCCGCGCCGGCGTGGCCGATCCGACTCCTTACGCCGGGTAGGCTTATTATCCTGATAAGCGGGCTTAAGACCCGTGGTCGGAACCTTAATTGATTTGAAAGCCGTTGCTCAGAGCGGCTAATCCTCTGGCGTGTTCCGACGCTTCCAACGGCCCTTCGCCTGGCTCGCCCTCGTGGCGTGGCTCGCTGCGTCCGGTCTGTCGTGGGACCTCCTGCAGGTCGTCGCCTGGACGAAGATGTCGGTCGAGAACGCCGCCCAGCGCTCCGTCGGCGCCGCCGTGACCAAGGCCTTGGCGGATGCTCCTTGCGCGATGTGTAAGGTCGCCCAGGACGGACGTAAGCAGAGCGAGCAACAGCCCCTGGCGAAGGAAGATGCGGCGAAGGCGAAGGCCAAGGCGGACACCTCCGTCGACGTCCTCGCGGTCATCGGGGCGCAAGATTTCCAGGGTCGGGCGCATGCCTGGCCGACAGACGAAGTCGGGCTAATCCGGGCCGGCGAGGTGCCGGTGCCGCCTCCCCGGTCGCGGGGCTGATCACCGTTGCCGGTCGCGGTTAGTTCGGCCGGCACGTGGCTCGTTCCCTCCACCCAAGTCGCACCTTCCGGTGCGCATCGTCGCCTGCGCGGACCGCCACACCCGTGCCGGCGACAAAACCCAACCCACCTCACTTCATGAACTCTTCCTTCCTCTCCGCCCGTGCTTCCCGCGTGGCGCTCTTCTCCCTCCTCGCCCTCGGCGCCTACACCGAAGCCCAGGCCTGCCCCTGCGGCTGCGTCCGGGTGCCGGTCGACAACCTGCTGGACCGTCCGGCGGCGGCCACCAGCCCGTTCACCTTCGACGTCCGTTACGACTACGTCGACCAGAACCGCCGTAACAACGACGCCCACGCGCACTTCTTCGCCGTGCATCGTAATATCACGACCACCCTCGAGACGAATCTCGGCGGCCAGGTCTGGTCGCTCGCGATTCCGCGCGTCGACCGGACCCTGCGTACGAACATCGTGCCCTCCATGGCCAATCCTAACCCGGTCAACACCAGTCAGGACGTCAACGGCCTCGGTGACATCGCGCTCTCGACCCGTTTCAAGTGGTCCGACTACACCGTCATCGCCGGCGTGAAGCTGCCGACCGGCGCGGACGACCTCACGCTGAACGTCTCCCGTCGCTACCTACAGCCCGGCACCGGCTCGACCGATCTCATGCTGGCCCTCCGTCGCGAATACTCGGCCGACGCGGACCATCCTTGGTTCTTCTGGCAGGTCGGCGCCCAGGGTGCGGTCGCCTATGACGCCAACTTCCGCCCGGGCAGCACGTTGACCGGCACGCTCGGCGCGCGTTACGGTTGGACGGAGTCGTTGAAGTTCTCGCTGCAGACCACGGCGATCCGCCAGTTCCGCGACAAGAACACCATGAACGCGGCGGGCTTCACCGCCTATGCCGAAGACCTCGAGAGCGCGGCCTTCTCCACGCACGTCGCCGCGGGCCTGACCTATCAGCTGGGTGCCAAGACCAGCGCCTACCTGTTCTACAGCACCCCGATGAAGAACAACAACATGGCCTCCCGGACCAACGGCAGCCTGGCGAATCCGGTGCACTCGAGCGAGATCTGGTCCCTCGGCCTGTCCCACTCGTTCTAAGGCCGGTCCGCTTCATCGCCTTCCGAGGCCTGCCGTATGAGGATGCGGCAGGCCTCTTTTTTGGGCCTTTCCGCTGCGCCGCCGACCGCATCTTCCTTGCGACCCGGCCGTCCGCCCTCCTATCTGCTGGCTGTCCCATGTTCACCTGTAGCAAGACCTACCGAGACATCCCGTTCGCCCACCGGCAGCATCGGCATGACGGGCATTGCTCCTTCCTGCATGGTCACAACTGGGCCATCGAGATCGAGTTCGGCTGCGAGCGGCTCGATGAACGCGGTTTCGTCGTCGACTTCGGCGGCCTGGGTTTCCTGAAGACCTGGATCGCCGAGCACCTCGACCACGCTTGCCTGTTCGCCAAGGCGGACCCCGTCCGCGAGAAGCTCCTGCAGGATTACCCGAAGCTCTTCCGTCCGCTCGTCATCGACTCCGTCTCCACCGAAGGCATCGCGCAGTTCCTGTTCGAGACCTTCGACCCGATGGTGCGTCAGGAGACCGGCGGCCGGGCCTGGGTCCGGCAGATCATCCTGCACGAGGATACGAAGAACAAGGCGAGCTATCAGCCGAAGGCCTGACCATGGCCGAGCTCTACCCCGTCAATGAGACGTTCCTCAGCTGGCAGGGGGAAGGGGTGCATCTCGGCCGCAAAGCTTTCTTCATCCGTCTCCAAGGCTGTCCGGTGAAGTGCGCCTGGTGCGACTCTGCGTCCACCTGGCACCCGCAGTTCGTCCCGAAGCAGGTCCGTAAGGCCTCCCCGGCCGAGCTGGCCGCCGAAGCCGCCGCCGCCCGCCCGGAGTTCGTCGTCCTGACCGGCGGCGAGCCTTGCATCCATGACCTTGGCCCTCTGTTGGCCGCCATGGCCTCGGTCGGTCTCAAGGTCCACCTCGAGACCTGCGGGGCCTACGCCATCGTCCCGGGCTTCGCCTGGGTGACCGTCAGCCCGAAATGGGCTAAACTGCCTCTAGCCGAGTCCTTGGCCCGGGCGGATGAGGTCAAACTCATCATTGAGGCTCCGGACAGCATCACCCGCTGGACCGAAGCCGTAGGGGGCAAGTGGCTCAGCCCCAACGTCTGGCTGCATCCCGAGTGGTCGCGGAGGGCCGATCCGGCGGTCTTGCGCACCATCACCGAGCAAGTGAAGCAGGGTGGGGCGCCCTACCGGGCGGGTTGGCAGGTGCATAAGCCCTATGCGGCCGATGCCTTGGACCCCCGCGCCCGTCCGCCGGCTCCCTTGGGTGGCGACGTCGGCAAGGGATTCTGAGGGTCCGCGCCGGTCCGCCGGCCACGGGTCGGGGTCCATGGTCGGTACTATCTTCGGATGGGAACTTTTTTTGCTTCACACGGGGGCGGAAGCCTCATTCAAAACCACCTCATGAACCGACCTGCCGTGCTCGCTCTTGAAGATGGGACCATTCTTCGGGGCAGGGCGTTCGGAGCTTCGGCCACCCTCTGCGGCGAAGCCGTGTTCAACACGAGCATGACCGGCTACCAGGAGATCCTCACCGATCCCTCGTACTTCGGTCAGATCGTCACCATGACGACCCCGCAGATCGGCAACTACGGCGTCAACGAGGAAGACTTCGAGTCCGCCCGTCCGCACGTCGCCGGTTTCGTCGTCCGCGACCTTTCGCCGATCGTCTCGAACTGGCGCGCCACCACCGACCTGAGCACCTGGCTCGCCAAGTACGGCATCCCCGGCATCGAAGGCGTCGACACCCGCTCCCTGACCAAGAAGCTGCGCTCCGCCGGCGTGATGAAGGCCTGCCTCTCCACCGAAGGCATCAGCGACGAAGAAGCCCTCCAGCGCGCCCGCGCCTGGACCGGCACCGTCGGCGCCGACTTCGTCAAGGACGTCACCTGCAAGGCTCCTTATCACTACAACGCCACCTTCGGCGACTGCGAGGCCTTCACCGTCCCGGGCACGCACCTCAACAAGCCGAAGGGCCGCGCGACCAAGTACCGCATCGCGGCCTACGACTTCGGCGCCAAGACCTCGATCTTCCGCCGCCTCGTCGCTTCCGGCTTCGACGTCCACGTCTTCCCGGCCCGCACCCCGGCCGCCGAGATCCGCGCCTTCAATCCCGACGGCGTCTTCCTGTCCAACGGCCCCGGCGACCCCGCCGCCCTGAAGTACGCCCACGAAGCCGTGGCGGACCTCATCCAGACCTACCCCGTCTTCGGCATCTGCCTCGGCCACCAGATCATCACGCACGCCATCGGCGCTTCGACCTACAAGCTGAAGTTCGGCCACCGCGGCGGCAACCAGCCCGTCAAGAACACCGAAGAGGACCGCGTGTCCATCACCGCCCAGAACCACGGCTTCGCCTCCAAACGCGAAGACCTGGAGCGCTGCGGCGCGGTCGTCACCGAGGTCAATCTGAACGACGACACCGTCTCCGGCCTGCGCCTCAAGGACAAGCCCGTCTTCTCCGTCCAGTATCACCCGGAAGCCGGCCCTGGCCCGAACGACGCCGACGTGCTGTTCGACCGTTTCTACGACGTCATCGCCAAGAGCAAGGCGGGCAAGTAAGCCCCTGCGTCATGGCTGCCCGACTCCTCGCAGCCTTGGGTCTCGCGCTTCTCCTCGGAGGGTGCTCCATGCTGCCGCCGACGGCCGAAGACCGCGTCGTCGAACTGATCGAGGACGCCGCCGCCGGGCGGAGCATCGCCGGACGTTACCATAACCTCGACCCCGTGGACGAGGCCAGCACGGCCCAGTTCATCTATGTCGAGGAGTGGCTGGACGTGAACGGCGAGGCGGTCCTGGAAGTCCGTCCCGGTCCCGTGCCGGCGGAAGGGGCCTTCCGCTTCACGCGTTCGGCCGACGGCCGCGCGACGTATCTCATCAGCTACGGCTGGCCCGGTCCGCAGGTGCGTTCGCGGGTGCTCCGTCCGGCCCCTGGTTCGACCATCACCTTGCTGGGTTGGTCGGACCTCCTGCCGTGGGAGCAGTTCGGCGGCGTCTGCGTGATCACGACCCCGCGTGAGATGGCCGACGAAGAGAACCACCCGTGCAAGCAGGCGTTCGTCTTCAAGGTCACCGCGCCGAAGTGACGGCTCAGAGCTCGACCTGCATGCCGAGCTCGACCACGCGGCCGGGCGGCAGGTTGAAGTAGGCCGTCGCGGACAATGAGTTGCGGTTGAGCACTTCGAAGAGCTTCTCCTGGACGGCGTTGAGCGAGAGGCCCGTCGTCGCGCGGACGATCGTCTCTCTGCTGAGGAAGTAGGTCGTCTCCAGTTCGTTGGGCGTGATGCCCAGTTCCTGATAGGCCTTCTCGAGCACCGGGAAGACGTTCTGCTTCTCGCGGAAGCCGAAGCGTCCGGTGACGCTGAGCACGGAAGGGAATTCTTCGTGGCTGTCGACCTTGCAGAATTTCGGCCCGCGGGTCTGGAAGCTCACGCGCTCGGAGTCCGGCACGATCGCCCGGTTCTCGTCGACCTTGAGGGTCACCACGATGATGTGGTCGTGCAGGGCGCGGTTATGCTTGAGGTTGTGGGCCAGCGCCATCGGGACGGACTTCGTCGAGCCGGCGAGGTAGACCGCGGTGCCCTTCACGCGGGCGAACTTGCCGGCCACGAAGCGGTCCTCGACGCTGTCGAGGAAGTTCTCGAAGTCGCCGGCCGCCTCGCCCTCGCTCAGCTTCTGCTTCATGGCGATGCGCCCCTTGTTCCAGACCGCCATGAGGTAGTAGACCACGACGCCGATCAGCAGCGGCAGCCAGCCGTTGGGCATGACCTTGTGCGCGTTGCCCAGCACGAAGAGCACTTCCAGGAGGATGAACGGCGTGAGCAGGGCATAGGCTCCGGCGGAGGGGATGCGGAGCTTGTGGCGCAGGTACTGGCCGAAGAGGACCGTCGTGACCAGCATCGTCAGGCTGACGGCGATGCCGTAGGCGCTGGCGAGGTTCTCGGAGGTCTCGTAATGCAGGACCAGGTAGATCGAGCCGGCCATGAGCAGCCAGTTGATGACCGGCACGTAGACCTGGCCGGATTCCTGGTCGGACGTGTAGGTCATGCGCATGCGCGGCAGGTAGTTCAGCTGGATCGCCTGCATGGTGATCGAGAACGCTCCGGCGATGAGGGCCTGCGAAGCGATGATGGCCGCGAGGGTCGCGATGACGACCAACGGGATCTGGGCCCAGCCGGGCGCCATGTTGAAGAAGGGGTTGAAGCCCGGCTCCAGGAGGGCGTCCGGGTGGGCGAGGGCCCACGCACCCTGGCCGAGGTAGTTCAGGATGAGGGCGGGGAAGACGATGAAGCACCACGCCGCCCGGATCGGCTTCTGGCCGAAGTGGCCCATGTCCGCGTACAGCGCTTCGGCCCCGGTGACGGAAAGGAAGACCGCGCCGAGGATCAGGATGCCCAGTCCGGGGTGGCTGGTCAGGAGGTGCAGGCCTTCGAGCGGGTTGAAGGCCCAGACGATCTCGCCGAGGACCGCATGGTGCATGGCCAGCGAGAGCACGCCGAGACCGCCGATGACGGCGAACCAGACCATCGTGATCGGGCCGAAATACATGCCGACCCGGCCGGTCCCGATCTTCTGCAGCCAGAAGATGCCGACGAGGATGAGCACGGCGGCCGTCGGGATGAAGTATTTGAGGAAGCCGGCCGTGAGCGGTCCGTGCAGGCGTTCGTTGGCTTCCTTGACGCCTTCCAGGGCGGAGACGACCGAGATGGCGGGGGTGATGACCCCGTCGCCGTAGAGCAGGGCGGCGCCGAAGACGCCGAGCAGCACGAGCACGTTGCGGTGCTTCCGCTTGGCCTTGTCCTTGTCCTTGGAGGACGCGAGGGAGACCAGGGTCATGATCCCGCCTTCCCCATCCTCATTGGCTTCCATGACCAGGAGCACGTATTTCACCATCACCACGAAGATCAGCGACCAGATGATCAGGGACAGGATCGGCACGACCTGGGAGGCTCCGAGGATGTTGTTTTCGGCGTCCCGGACCCGCAGGCACTCCTTGAAGGCGTAGAGGGGGCTCGTCCCGATGTCACCGAACACGACCCCGAGGGCCGCGATGGTGGCCGCCATGGTGAGGGGTTTTACGGGTGAGGAACCTTGGGTCGGTTCCGGGTCGGACGTACTCATGGAGAGTTATTCACAGTGACACCTCCTAGGGGGTAATCAAAGCCAATCGGGGATGCCGGGGCTTGCCTTTTTGTCACATTATCGCATTTCCAGACCTTCAACCCACCCCTTTCCAAACAATACGAACAATGAATATCATCCAAACTGTTGTCATTCAGGGACTAGCGGAAGCACCCCCCGAACAGCAAGGCTGGCCTATCCTGGCCATGTATGCCCTGCTTTTCGTGGGCATGTACTTCCTCCTCTTCGCTCCCCAGCGCAAGCGCCAGAAGGAGCTCGAAAAGCTCCAGACCGAACTCGCCGTGGGCGACAAGGTGCTCGCCGCCGGCGGCATCTACGGTCGCGTGGTCTCCATCAAGGACGACCGCATCACCCTCGAACTCGATTCCGGCCGTCTCGTCGTCCACAAGTCCGCCATCATGGGCAAGGACGTCGACGCCGTCATCAAGGCCTGAGGTCATCCACCCCTAAGCCCACCCTGACACTATGACGTCCAGGACTTGGTTCTGGAAGATCGCGGTCTCGCTCGCTGCCCTGGCTGTCGCCTGGTACGAGTTCCACCCGATTTCTCCGACCCCTCTCGACCAGTTCGTGCCCACGCAGGTCATCGCGCAGAAGCCCGAATTCGAAAAACTCCACGCCGAAGCCCTCGAGCGCGTCAAGCGCCAGAAGGACGCCGCCGTCGCCGCCGACCAGAAGTCGGTCTCTTACTTCCAGGCCCTGCGTGACATCGGCGAAGGCCGCGGTCGCGCCGCCCCGGTCGACCTCCGTCCGTTCTTCTTCACCGAAGCACAGATCGTCAGCGAGCCCGACCAGGCCAAGCGCAACGGCATCGTGCTGAAGCAGCTGCTCATCGGCTCGCAAGGCCGCCTCAAGCTCGGCCTCGACCTGCAGGGCGGGGTGTCCTTCACCCTCAAGGTCGACCCGACCGGCGCCGAATCCGGCGAGAAGACCGCCGGCGACAAGTCGAACGTCTCCCACGCCGACATGGTGGACCAGGCCCTCCAGGTCATGGAGCAGCGCGTGAATCAGTTCGGTGTCGCGGAGCCCGTGCTCCGCCCCGTGGGCGACCTCTCCTTGGAGATCCAGCTGCCCGGCGAAGACGCCGCCAACAACCCCGACGTCATCGATTCGCTCAAGAAGCCGGCCAAGCTCGAGTTCCGCCAGGTGCACCGCACCGAACGTCCCGCCGAGACCGAGCGCGAGCACTCCCTCCGTTCCTTGCCCGTCGACCCGATGCTCGGCTCCGCCTCGGCCATCTCGACCTACGAGGTCCTGACCATCCGCGACGTCGACGCCAAGACCGGCGAGATCCGCGTCACGCGTTATTACGTCCGCAAGGCCGCCGACGCCACCGGCAAGATCATCAAGTCCGCCTCGGGTCGCTCCGACGACGGCATCTCCTTCTACGTGGACATGAAGTTCACCGACGAGGGTTCCAAGAAGTTCGGTGACCTCACCGCCAAAATCGCCGAAGGCAACGTCCGCTCCGTCGGCCAGCTCGCCATCGTCCTCGACGGCAAGCTCCAGTCCGCCCCGACCGTGCGCGAGGCCATCCGCAGCAGCGGCGCCACCATCACGGGCTCCTTCTCCCGCGAAGAGGCCGTCGACCTCGCCAACGTCCTGAACAACCCGCTCGAATTCCCCCTGATCATCCAGGACGTCACTTCGGTCGGTCCCTCGCTCGCCAAGGACGCCCAGGGCAAGTCCGTCGTGGCCTCGCTGGTGGCCGTCGGCCTCGTCATCTTCTTCATGGTCGGGTTCTACGTCTGGGGCGGCTTCATCGCCATCCTCGGCATGATCCTCAACCTGCTGATGATCCTCGGCGCCATGGCCTACTTCGGCGCGACCATCACGCTCCCCGGCGTCGCCGCGCTCGTGCTCACCCTCGGCATGGCCGTCGACGCGAACATCCTCATCTTCGAGCGCGTGCGCGAAGAGGCCGCCCTCGGCAAGGACCGCTCGGTCGCCCTCCGCGAAGGCTACGCCCGCGCGAGCTGGACGATCATCGACGCCAACCTGACGACCCTCCTCACGGCCTTGATCCTCGTGTTCATGGGCTCCGGTCCTATCCGTGGTTTCGGCATCACGCTGACCATCGGCATCTTCACGACCGTGTTCACCTCCCTCGTGACCTGCCGCGGCCTCCAGGAACTCGCCCTCGCCCGCGGGATGATGACGCGCATCTTCGGCCTGCCGGTCTTCAGGCCGACGATGCAGATCCCCTTCCTCAAGCATGCCCGCCTGGCCTTCGTGCTCGGGTGGGCGATCATCGCGCTCGGCCTCGGTCAGCTCGCCATCAAGGGCAAGGAGGCCTTCGGCAAGGACTTCCGCGGCGGCGAATCCACCCTCGTCGCGCTGGCTCCCGGCGCCGCCGTCGACACCGGCAGGATCGCCGCGCTCGCCGCTTCCATCGGCCTGCCGGACACCACCGTCACCGTCCAGACTCCGGTCGGCGGCGGCGAACCGACCCTCCGCATCGAGACCGAACTCACCAAGGACAAGTCCAAGGGCGAATTCGCCAACGTCACCGCCATCGTCGGCGCCCTCCAGGCCAAGTCCCCGGAGATCCTCAAGGACCGCGCCGCTCCGGTCGACAAGCTGATGCTTTCCAAGGAAGCCATCGGCGGTTCCGTCAGCGCGGAGCTCCGCTCCAACGCGATCTGGTCCGTCATCCTGGCGCTCCTCGGCATCGGCCTCTACGTGTCGCTGCGCTTCGAGACCGGCTTCGGCGTCGCCGCCATGGTCGCCACCCTGCACGACGTCCTGATGACGGTGGCGCTGTTCGTCTTCTTCGGCGGCCAGTTCAACGCGACCCTCATCGCGGCGATCCTGCTGATCATCGGCTACTCCATCAACGACACCATCGTCGTCTTCGACCGCATCCGCGAGGAGCTCCAGGCCAACCCCGGCCGCGAGCTCCGCGACGTGATCCACTTCGCCATCAACCGCACGCTTTCCCGTACGACGCTCACCGCGGCCACGGTCTTCCTCTGCGCCGTCGCCCTCTGGGCCTTCGGCGCCGGCGACGTCCGTCTCTACGGCGAGATCTTCATCTACGGCGTGCTGACCGGAACCTTCTCCTCGATCTTCATCGCGAGCCCCGTCTTCTACTGGTGGCACAAGGGCGATCGTAAGGGCGTAGACGCCGCGGAACTCCCGCGCACCTACTCCTGGGAGGCGGGCTCCGACAAGGACGCCTAAGGCGCCCCCTTCCTATGGCCGCATGGTCTCACCGGGCCGCGGACGCCGGGCTCGCCCGTCGCATCGCGGCTTCGCTGGGGGTTAGCGAACCCCTGGCCGCCGTCCTCGCCCGTTCCTTCCCGGACGAGGCCGAGGCGGAGCGTCATCTCCGCCCGCAGCTCGCCCATGTCTCCGATCCGTTCGCGGTCGGCGGCCTCCGCGAAGCCGCCGAGCGTCTCGTCGCCGCCGCCGCCAAGGGCGAGCGGATCGCCATCCTCGGCGACTACGACGTCGACGGGGTCTCGAGCACCGCGATGCTCGTCCACTTCCTCCGCCGCCTCGGCGCCACGCCGGAGTATTTCGTCCCGCGCCGCCTGGAAGAGGGCTACGGCCTCTCGATGGCCGCGCTCGAACGCGTCCTCGCCGAGGCGAAGCCGCAGCTCTTCGTCGCGCTCGACTGCGGCACCAATTCCAAGCCCGAGGTCGAACGCCTCCGGGCCGAAGGCGTCGACGTCATCGTGGTCGACCACCACGTCGCCAAGGAATCCCGCGTCAGCTGCACGCTCGTCAACCCGCGCGTCAACGACGCCGAGGACGCCCCGTGGCAGACGCTCTGCACGGCTGGACTGGTCTTCAAGCTGGTCCACGGCGTGCTGAAGGTCCTGCGCCTCGCCGGCGACGAACGCGGCACTTCGATCGCGGTGAAGGACTACCTCGATCTGGCGGCGCTCGGTACCATCGCCGACCTCGTCCCGCTGCGCACGGAGAACCGCATCCTCGCGGCCCACGGTCTCAAGGCCCTCGGCGAAGCCCGCCGGCAGGGGCTGCGCGCCCTCATCGCCGTCAGCGGCATGGAGCCCGGCGGCGTGCTGTCTTCCGTCGACGTCTCTTACCGCATCGGCCCCCGCATCAACGCGAGCGGCCGTCTGGCCGACGCCTCGTTGCCGTTGCGCCTCCTGCTTTCGGACGACCCGGATGACTGCCTCCGCGACGCCGCGCAGCTCGACGCCATCAACCGTGAACGCCAGGAGATCGACAAGAAGGTCACCGAAGAAGCCATGGCCCAGGCCAAGGCGATGGGCGAGCTCGCCGGTTATGTCGTCCACGGCGACTGGCATCCGGGAGTCGTGGGGATCGCCGCCGGCAAGATCTGCCGCGCGCTGGACCGTCCGGTGATCGTCCTCGGCAAGGAAGGGGAGAGCGCCAAGGGCTCCGGCCGCAGCGTGCCGGGCACCAATCTCGTCGAAGCCCTCGGCGCCTGCGCCGACCTGCTCAAGACCTACGGCGGACACCCGATGGCCGTCGGCGTCTCGCTCGACATCGCCGCCGTCGAGGCTTTCCGGGCCCGCTTCAATGAGGCCATCCAGGCCCAGCGCCTGGCCGGGGTCGCGCAGGCGGACGGACGGGATATCGACATCGCCCACTGGCTCCGCCCGGCGGACGTCACCGATCAGCTGCTCGACGACCTCGACCTGCTGCAGCCTTACGGCGAAGGCAACGCCGAGCCGGTCTTCGGTTTCAAGGGCTTCGTCTTCGACCGTCCGCCCTTGCCCTTCGGCGACGGTAATTTCCGGCACCAGGTCCCGCTCAGCGGCGGCCGTCGTCTGAACTTCGTGGCCTGGCGCATGGCCGACCGCATTCCCGAGCTGGGCAAGCCCGTGGAGATGGCCGTCAAGCTCCAGTGGAACCGATGGCAAGGACGCCGGACCCCGCAGGCCGAGATCCTTGACTGGCGCTACGCCTCGTGAGGACGG
>JANRFG010000008.1:91155-119974 GCA_030725715.1 Opitutales bacterium | reverse complement strand
TTGTATTTATGGAATCCATAGACACTTCTCAAACCTTCATGAAACTGCTCAAAACCTCCCTCCTCCTCGCCGCCGCGGCCTCCCAGCTCGAAGCGACTGACTTCAGACTCACCTATACCCCTATCCTGACCGGCGTGTGGGCGAGGGGTACTAATCTCGGTGCTTCTGCAACCGGCATCGTTGGCATCAATACTTCTCTGATTCCCAGCCCCGGAAACGACTCTAGCCTGGCCGCCCCGGGTTGGCTTACCTCGTTTTCCTTAACTGTTTCGGGCGTGACAGGAACTGCGTCGTATCTAAACGGAACCTACACACTCGCCGACGTAAATGATGTGAATTGGAACTCCAGCTCGGCCATTGATTTTTCTACTCAGATTATCGGGCAATCTGGCTTTGGTTGGTTCTCGTACAATCTGAAGACAAGACAGACCGGCCCTCACAGCCATGGCGTCGGAGACTCGGAGCTTTACGACGATGATCATGAGCTGAATCTAGAGCTGACGTCCTTCAGCCTCGCTGGTCCCTCCGGCGTCACCGACTTCGCCGACTGGATGTCCTCGGTGAACAACCAGAATCGCGTCTACGCCGCGGGCACCACTCTCGCGAGTCTCCCGCTCGAAGGCGCGCACCACCGTCCGATGATGTCCTTCGATCGCATGGGCAAGGACGCCCAGTTCTGGGCCACCGGCGACTTCGGCTCCAGCTCCCGCGTCCGTGACGTGAAGGTGACCTCCGGTGAGTTCGGCGTGAACAAGGACATCGCCCCGAACACCCTCGCGGGCATCGCCATCGGCCGCGGCCAGCAGAACCAGGACCTCGCGCTCGACGGCTCGAACGACGTCCGGGGCAACTACGTGCTCGGCGAGATCGACTACCGTCCCTTCGGCGGCCAGTGGATCGTCTCCCTCCTCGGCATGGTCGGCTCGTGGGACGCCAAGATCAACCGCGGCTACAGCAATGGCGGTTCGACCGATTACTCCCTCGGCCAGACCGACATCACCAGCCGCTCCGCGCGCCTGCGCGTCGACGCCCCGGTGCTCTTCTCCGTCGGCGGCTTCGGCTTCTCGCCCTACGCCTCCTACGCCGTGACCCAGACCGTCGTCGAAGCCTACACCGAAGCCGGCGGCGCCCTGCCCGCCAGCTATGACGAACAGGAGCACAACGCCACCGAGGCCCGCCTCGGCGTCATGGCCACCAAGGCCTTCAACGATAAGCTTAAGCTCATCGTCAGCGTCGAAGGAATCCACCGCTTCGACGGCGCCGGCCCGGCCCTCACCGGCCAAGACATCACCGGATCCGTCGGCTTTAGCCTCCCGGGCCAGGCCCCGCGTCCGGACTGCGTCCGCCTCGGCATCGACGTGGACTACAAGCTCGCCGCCGACACCCTGCTCAATCTCTCCGCCCACGCCTCGACCGTCGGTGAAGTCGCCGACGTCTCTGGCGCCATCAGCATCCGTCGCGCGTTCTGAACGCGAGGTGAAACCTCGCGAGGGGACACGTGGGCAAGGGGACACGTGGACAAGGAGCAAGACAGGCCGCCCACCCGGGCGGCTTTTTGTTTAGAGACATAACCTCAAAGGGAAACCGGAGACCGGATGATTGGCTGGGGATATGATGCCCGCAGCATCCTTACCGGTTTCCGGTCTCCTTTTGAGTTAAGTTTCCCCAAACCAGGGCAGCACGCGATGCGGCCCCTACCTCGAGACAGCTAGGTCGTGACGCGGTCCCGACCCTACCTTCATTCGGCAGTTTGCCTTCCTCCGCCTTACCCTCACTCTAAAGCCAAGTCCGCTCCTCCCCGATACTCCATACTCTATACTCCACACTCTCACCATGACCTCCCGTCGCGCCATCGCCCTCTACTTCATCCTCGTGCTCGTCGCCATGACCTGGGTGTCGTGGTACGCCTCGACCGTGCCGACGATCACCTCGCTGCCTAAATACGCCGCGCTCGCCGGCAAGGAGGGCATCAACGTCATCAAGGGCTTCGAGACCGTCTGCTCCGAGCCGTGGGGCCTGGCCACGATGTTCGACGCCTACTTCGGCTTCCTCGCTTTCTGGCTCTACACCGCCTGGCGCGAACGCACCGTCGCGGCCCGCCTCGGCTGGCTCGTCGCGTTGCTGATCCTCGGCAACTTCGCCATCGCCGCCTACGCCCTCCTCTGCCTCAAGCAGTCCGGCGACGAGACCGATCTCGGTAAGGTCTTCTTCACCCGTAAGGCGGCCTGAATGGGACGCGTCGGTGAATGGCTGGGACGCAAGGTGCGTGATCCGCTCCTGGCGCAGTTACGCCAGGGCGCCACGCCCGAAGCCGTCTCGGCGGCGGTGGTCATCGCCTTCGCCCTCGCGATCATCCCCGTCATCGGCGTCACCACCCTGCTCTGCCTGGTGGCGGGCCGGCTCTTCCGCCTGAACCACATCGTGATGCAGGTCGTCAATCACGTCAGCTACCCGTTGCAGATCCTGCTGCTGGTGCCCTTCGTCCGCCTCGGCGAGGCCCTCGTCGGCGCCGACCCCATCGCCCTTTCGCCCGGCGCGCTCATCGATGAGTTCAACCGGTCGTTCGGAGGCTTCGTCGCCAAGTTCGGGATGGCCTACGTCCATGGCCTGCTCGGATGGGCCCTGACCGTCCCGCTCCTCTGCTGGCTGACCCATCTGCTCCTCCGCCGGGTCTTCCGCCGCTTCGCCCCTTCCGCCGCTTCCGCATGAACCCCCTCCTCGAGCTCGGTTTCGAATTCCTAGCCCTCCTAGGCGAAGCCTGCGTCTTCTTCGCCCTCTGCTGGCTCGTCGCCAGGAAGATCGACAACTGGTCGATCGTGGACGTCGCGTGGTCCTACGGCTTCGCGCTCGTCGGCCTGCAGGTCCTCATCACGCACTTCTTCGTCCACCACCACCTCGGGGGCCAAGGCCTGCTGATGGCCGGAGCGACGGTCCTCTGGAGCCTGCGCCTCGGGACCCACCTCGCCGTGCGCGTGCTCGGACACCTCGGGCAGGAAGACGGACGCTACCTCAAGATGCGCGCCGAGCATGGCGAGCGCATGGCGGCCCAGATGGTCTATTTCTATTTCATCCAGGCCGTCGTGCTGACGGTCCTCTGCCTGCCGCTGCTCTCCTCGAATCCCACCGGCTCCAGCGGCCCGGCCCAGACCATCCATTGGGTCGGCCTCGGCGTGGTCGGACTGGCCCTGCTCATCGAGGGCGTCGCGGACGCCCAGCTGGCGGCCTTCAAGAAGGACCCCGCCAACAAGAGCCAGGTCTGCGAACGCGGACTGTGGGCCTGGAGCCGCCACCCCAACTACTTCGGCGAATGGCTGGTCTGGGTCGGCTTCTTCCTGATGAGCTATAACAGCGCCTACCGGGGCGTCCCCGGCCTGCTCTGCGTCGGCGTCATCTATTACTTCCTCACGCGCGTGACCGGCGTGCCCCTGACCGAGCAGCATCTCCTGGCCTCCAAGGGCCAGGCCTACGCCGACTACCAGCAGCGCGTGCCCGCCTTCTGGCCCCGTCCGCCGCGCGGCTGATTTTTCCTCGGCGACGGGTTGCCAGCGGCCGGGACGGCGTACAATTTCGCCCCATGCCGCTGCTCGACAAGCTCATCGAAAAAGACGTCCTGCCCGACGGCGCCATCCGCTGGGGCATCCGTCGTCTGCTCAAACAGCGCCTCGTCGACGAGCGTCCGGCCGACGCCGCGGCCCGCTTCGCCAAGGTCGAAGCCTTCGCCGCCGAGCTGCGCATCCTCCCCGTCGCGATCGAGACCAAGGCCGCGAACGACCAGCATTACGAAGTACCCGCCGAGTTCTATAAGCTCTGCCTCGGGCCGCGCCTGAAATATTCCTCCTGTTACTACGAGACCGGCACCGAGACCATCGGCCAGGCCGAAGAGACCATGCTCACGCGCACCTGCGCGCGCGCGGAATTGCAGGACGGGCTCGAGATCCTCGAACTCGGCTGCGGCTGGGGCTCGCTCACGCTCTGGATGGCCGAGAAATATCCGAACGCCCGCATCACCGGCGTCTCGAACTCGGCTTCCCAGCGCGCCCATATCGAAGGCGAGTGCGCCAAGCGCGGCTTCAAGAACGTCCGCATCATCACCTGCGACATGAACGTCTTCGCCGCCGAAGCTTCGCGCTATGACCGCGTGGTCTCCGTCGAGATGTTCGAGCACATGAAGAACTGGGCCGAGCTCATGCGCCGCATCGCCGGCTGGCTCAAGCCCGGCGGTAAGCTCTTCTTCCACGTCTTCACCCACAAGGACGTCGCCTACCACTTCGCCGCCAAGGACGCCACCGACTGGATGTCGCGCCACTTCTTCACCGGCGGCATCATGCCGTCGAACTGCCTCGCCAGCCGCTTCCAGGAAGACCTGAAGCTGGAGACCCAATGGGAAGTCGAGGGACGCCACTACGGCCAGACCTCCGAGCACTGGCTCGAGAACACCGACCGCCACCGGGAGGAGATCCTCCGGATCTTCGCGCAGACCTACGGCCCGGACCGGGCGAAGGCCTGGCTCGCCAACTGGCGCGTCTTCTTCATGGCCTGCGCCGAACTCTGGAACTACCAGGGCGGCGCCGAGTGGATGGTCTGCCACTACCGCTTCGCCAAGCGCGCCGGCTAAGTCCGCGTTTGCCACCGGCCGCGGTCCGCGTTTGCTCGGCGTCATGCAGAGCTACGAAGAGGACGGCGTGCCGATGGAACGATGGAAGGTCGGCGCATCGACCTACGAGACCTGCCTGACGCGGGGCGCCCGCCTGCTGCGCTGGAAGCTCGACGTCCCGACGGGCCGGCGCGAGATCCTCTTCTGGCCCGAAGGCGCGCCGATGGACCTCGACAAGATCGGCCCCGTCCGCGGCGGCAACCCGATCCTCTTCCCGTTCATGGGACGCAATTACGCCGACGGCGAGAAGTTCGCCTGGAAGGCCGCCGACGGCGTCAAGCGACCGATGCCGCAGCATGGTTTCGCCCGCGACTCGGCCTTCGAGATCGTCGAGAGCGGCCCCAAGCACGCGGTGGTCCGGCTGATCCAGGACCAACGCGGCCGGAACTGCTACCCTTTCGCGTATGATTTCCGGATCCGCTTCGACTTCCTCGAGCTGTTCCTCCGCATCACCTTCGAATTCGAGAACCGCGACGCCCAGCCGCTGCCGTGGTGCGCCGGTCACCACTTCTACTTCACGCTCCCGTGGCACGCCGGCCTGAGCCGTCGCGACTACGTCGTGAAGATCCCGTCGAAGAAGCAGTGGCGCCACGCCGCCGACGGGAAGCTCGTGCCGTTCGCCGAACTGAAAGGCCAGGACGCCATCGGCTTCGACAGCCCGCACCTGTCTGACTGCATCTTCACGAACCTCAAGTCGGCCACGCTGAGCTTCGGTCCGAAGTCCGGCGAAGAGGACATCTCGATCAAGGTCGGCGAAGAAGCGATCCCGGGCGCGTGGGCGAGCGTCGTCACCTGGACGCCCGATCCGGAAGCGCCGTATTACTGCGTCGAGCCGTGGATGGGCCCGCCCAACAGCCCCGAACATAAGAACGGGCTCCGTTTCGCGGAGCCCGGTCAGGTCGACACCTTCGTCACCGAGGTGTCGTTGATGTAAGCCTCGCGGCTTACTTGCTGCTGTTGCTGTTGAGGGGCAGCTTGCCCTTCGACTTCGTCGGGGCCTTCTTCGCGGCCGGGGCCGGAGCGGGCTCGATGAAGACCGGAGCGACCACAGGGGTCAGGCCGGCGGCCGGGACGAGGTTGGCGTCGCCGGCACCATCGGTGACCGGGGACGGACCCTTTTCAGGACCCATGCAACCAACGAGGACGGCGGAAAGGAGGGAGAGAACGAACAGATTGCGTACCATGGCAGTGAGGTTAGGTTGCGGGGACTCTACCTAGCATGGCCCAACGCACAAGCGCAGATTCTGGCCCCCTCACCCTGTTCGTCTGCACGGGTAATTTCTACCGCAGCCGCCACGCTGAGGCCCTGTTCAACTGGCACGCGACCCGGGCGGGCCACCCGGCCCGGGCCTTTTCGCGCGGGCTGCTGACCTCCTTGGTGGCCGACGAGCCGACCCTGCTGTCCCGGGATACCGAACGCCGCCTGCGGGAGCTAGGTATCCCCCTGGAACTGACGGGCGCGGCGCCCACCCAGCTCCGCCGGGAAGACCTGGAGCGAGCCCACCGGACCATCGCCCTGAAGAAGGACGAGCACCACGCGATGATGCTCCAGGCTCACCCCGAATGGGCGGACCGGATCGAATATTGGTCGGTGCACGACATCGACTGCGCCCATCCGGACCAAGCGCTGCCTCAGATCGAGGAGCAGGTCCTCGAACTGATGCGCACGCTGCGGATCTGATTCGCCGAGGCCTCAGGCGGCCGAACCGGCGCCGGCCCGGCGCAGCGCTTCCAGATGCGAAGCCGCCTGATTGAGCAGGCCACGCATCTCGACCATCGTCTCCTGGGCCACTTCGGCCTTGGTCGTAGCGGCTTCCTTGAGGGCTTCCGCGCGGCGGGCCAGCTCGGCGGCCAGCTCGTGGGCGGCGGCGATGGTCCTGGCCTTGAGCTCGCGGGTGCGGACGTCGAGGCGGGCGGCGAGGGAATCGATGTCGCGGCCAAGGGTGCGGCTCTGCTCCTTGAGCTCGGCGGCCATGATGCGGGAATCCGGCACGCGGCGCAGGTCCTGGGTGAGGCCGACCTTGGAAAGAGTCCAGATGATCCACTTGGTCGGGTCGAACTGCCAGGGCTTCACGCCATTGCGGTAGTCGTGCTGGAACTCGTGGTGATAGTTATGGTAGCCCTCGCCGAAGGTCAGCAGCGCGACGACGCCGCTGTCACGGGCGCTATGGTCGGTCGAATACGGGCGACGGCCGATCATGTGGCAGAGCGAGTTGATGCAGAAGGTGCCCTGCTGGACGACGACCGTGCGGAGCAGGCCGGCGATGAGGAAGCCGGCCAAGGCGGTCATGCCCGGGTTGGCGTAGCCCATAAAGGAGGCGTAGCCATAACCGAGGGCGGCCGGCATCACGAAGCCCACGAAGGCGCCGATCCACTGGACGTAGCGGTGCTGCCACATGACGAGGGGGTCGGCTTCGAGGTCCTTGACGTTGGTGACGGGCGGCTTCGGCTTGAGGCGGAAGAGCAGCCAGCCGATGTGGGCGTAGAAGAAGCCCTTGGAGATATCGTACGGGTCCTCGTCCTCATCCACGTGCTTGTGATGGATACGGTGGTCGGCGGACCAATCCAGGGCCGAATTCTCGAAGGAAGCGGCGCCGAACAGGAGGACGAAGAGCTTCACCGGCCACTTGGCCTTGAAGGAGATATGGGAAAACAGGCGGTGGTAGCCCAGGGTGATGCCGAAGCCGGTCGCGTAGTAGTAGAACACGAACATGGCCCAGATGAAGCCCCAGCCGTGGACCTTGTTGGCGGCGTCGGCCGGGAGGTTGAACTGGGTCCAGAGGAACCAGGGAACCACGGTCAGCGAGAGGAGGGCTGTCCCGATCAGAAAGGTGGAGGTCACCCATTCGATACGGTAGATAGGGAAGTTTTTGAACTTCATGGAAGGTCTGAAAAGTAGGGGCGGGGGCCATCTAGGCGAGAGCAATCAGCCTCCCTAAATCAGGTAAAAACACCGTCTAAATTCGCTTTTTCGGGAACCTTCTTCCGGGTGCGCCTGGCAACCGAACCGAAGCTCAGTCGCGACGGCGGCGGCCGATCGAATTCTTCACCGGGATGACGCGGACCGGCTCCCGCGTCTTGATCCAAAGGTCGCTCTCGCGGAAGAACTTGCTCGGGATGCCCTGCACGGCGTCGCCGAAAGATTCGACCGGCTGGCGCTGGCCCTTGGGCGAATCATTGAAGGCCTTGGCGACTTCGACCATCTTGTCCGCGACCTCGGTGGGGTCGTCGTCTTCGAGGAGCTGGACGACCCAACCGGTGAGGTCCTTGGGCAGGCCGTCTTCCGGTTCGCTGACCAGGACGAGCAGCTGCTTCTTGGCGGGCTTCTCGCGCTCGACGGCGTCCTCCTTGATCACGTCCCGGAGCTGGTTGAGGATCTCGGCGGCGACGCGCACGTCGACCCCGTTCTCTTTCAGGATTTTCTGGACGACTTCGAGATCTACCTTGGCCATAGGCCACCAAGAGACTCCAAGCGTCCGACCGAGGGAAGCCGGAGTTATTCCCAGCACGGGTAGAGGCCGCCAATCAAAGGGAAAACGGAGACCGGATGATGGGCCGGGGGGCATATTATCAGGTGCCGGGTGACGGCCACGGAGACCAGCAGTTCAGGATCCGGCCGTTCGGGAGCCAGCCACGGGAACCCGAAGCCGATGGCCGACAGCTGAAAGGCCGACTCCCGAGGGGCCGATGCCCTGGTGGCTGTCACCCGTCACCTGAACCGGTATCTATCCCCAATACTCCATACTCTATACTCGATACTCTCTTCATTGGCTCTCTTGCCTCCGTCGCTTCTTTCCCTCTTAACCCCCTCGTGCCGGAGCATACCAAAGTCATGGGCAAGGAGTGGGCGGAGGCCCGCCGCGCGGCCAACGTCGCCCGGCTCAGGGCGACTCTGGCCACGGCCTTGGCGGGACGGACCGGCATCACCTTCGAGCTCGGCTGCGGCCACGGCCACTGGCTGGCGGCCTACGCGGCCGCCCATCCGGAGGAGTTCTGCGTGGGCATCGACCTGATCACGCATCGCGTGGAGCGCTCCGTGCGCAAGCAGACCCTCGGCAGGCTGGACAACGTCGTCTTCCTCAAGGCCGAAGCCACGGAGTTCCTCGAGGCGCTGCCGACGCCGGTCAGCCTCGCGAAGATCTTCATCCTGTATCCGGATCCGTGGCCGAAGAAGAAGCATCACAAGAACCGCTTCGTCAGCCCGGAGAACCTCGAACTCCTCGCTTCGCGAGCCTCCCCGGGAACCCGCCTCCACTTCCGGACCGACAACGCGGACTACTTCGGCTGGACGCAGGAGCACCTCGCCGCGCACAAAGGCTGGGAGATCGAACCGGACGTCGTCTGGCCGTTCGAGCAGAAGACGTTCTTCGAGGAGCGGATGAAAGACCGTCGGGATGTCTTCGCGCGGCTTGTGAAGTAAAAGTTGCTCATTTGTGACGAGGTAAGTGCCTCATAAATAGCAAGTAAAAGGACGTAATCCTTTCCCTTGCATCGTGTGGCGTCAGACCTACTCATAAAAGACGTGAAGCCATTCCGCCACACCCGCATCACTTTCACCATCGGGCCTGCGACCGAGTCCGAAGCCCAGCTGGAGGCCATCATCAAGGCCGGCGCGAACGTCGTCCGCCTGAACATGGCGCACGCCGACCACGCCTGGGTGCGCGCCATCGTCGCCCGCGTCCGCGAAGTCAGCCTTCGCCTGAAGAAGGAGCTGGCGGTGATGATGGACATCAAAGGCCCGGAAATCCGCACCGGCGCCCGCAAGGAATCCACCCAGCTCATCATCGACCAGATCGTCGACGTCACCGGCTCCGAAACGGCCCAGTCCGAAGGGGACATCCTCGTCATCCCGACCAACTATCCGAAGATGATCGCCGCCGTGCCCGTGGGCGGCGTGGTGCTCGTCGACAACGGCCTCATCCAGCTGCGCGTGCTCGAGCAGAGGAAGGACCGCCTCCGCTGCAAGGTCGAGCAGCCCGGCCCGCTCGGCAGCCGCCGCCACATCAATCTCCCCGGCGTGAAAGTCGACCTCCCCGCCCTCACCGACAAGGACCGCGCCGACGTCGCCGTCGGCTGCGAGGTCGGCGTCGACTTCTACGCGCTGTCGTTCGTCCGCGAAGCGGCCGACGTGCATGCGCTCCGCGCCCTGCTCGCGCAGCATTCCTCCCACGCCCACATCATCTCCAAGATCGAGGACCAGTCCGCCATCGCGCACCTCGGTTCGATCCTCGAGGCCACCGACGCCCTGATGGTCGCCCGCGGCGACCTCGGCATCGAGATCCCCTACGAGACCCTCCCGCTCGTCCAGCGCCAGGCCGTCGCCATGGCCATCGCCCGCCGCAAGCCCGTCATCGTCGCCACGCACATGCTCGAGTCGATGATCCACGCCCCGGTGCCGACCCGCGCCGAAGTGACCGACGTCTCCAACGCGGTGCTCGAGATGGCCGACTCGGTCATGCTCTCCGGCGAGACCACGACCGGCAAGCACCCCATCCGCTGCGTCGACGTGATGACCCGCATCGCGACCACGACCGAACGCGAGCTGCCGCGCGTGCTTTCCGCCGAACAGCTCAACGAGACCGCCAAGGTCAAGCTGCTCCGCGCCGCCGCGGGCCTCGCCCAGGACCTCGGCAACACCGGCATCATCGCCTTCACGCGCAATGGCGACGTCCCGCGCACGCTCTCCTCGCTCCGCGCCATCGGCTGCCCGATCTATGCCTTCATGGAAGAGATCCACGTCCATCGGAAGATGAGCCTGCTCTGGGGCGTCGAGTCCTTCCAGATGAAGTTCGAACCCAAGGCCGAGGACAACATCACGCTCGCGCTGGAGCGTCTGCGCGACGAAGGCCTCTGCGAACCCGGCCAGGTGCTCGTCATCGTGACGAACGTGATCCTCGGACCGACCGTCATCGACTCCGTCCAGCTCCGCGCCGTCCCGGCGCGCTGAAGGGTGGGCGGCGATTACATCGCATCCTCGCGCATCGAGGTAGGGTCAGCACTGCGTGCTGACCTAGGCGCCTTCATGTCAGGTGTCGGGTGACGGCCGTCGGGGCGGCAGCCATCCGGCTATCAGCTTCTCCGCCATCGGCTGGCGGCTTCGGGTTTCGTCTACAACTCCGCAACTAGGTCAGCACGCAGTGCTGACCCTACCTCGAGGCAAGATCCAGCCGCCAACCGCTAGCCGCCAACCGCCAGAACCTTACGTTTGTCCCTACCTCGAGAAATACAGCCGGGCCAGGGCCTGCGTGCCGGCATCGCCTTCGCCGCCGGCGACGACTTCCGCGTAGAGTTTCGCGGTGAGCTCGAGGCCGGGCAGGCTCAGCTTCTGCTCGCGGCAGACGTCGAGCGCCAGGCCGATGTCTTTCACGAAATGCTTCACGTAGAAGCCCGGGGCGAAGTCGCCCTTCAAGACACGCGGGGCGAGGTTGAGCAGCGCCCAGCTCGAGGCGCCGCCGCCGGAGATCGAGCGCAGCGTGGTCTCGAGGTTGAGTCCCGTCGCGCGGGCGAAGGCGAGGGCCTCGGCCATGGCGATCATGCCGGAGGCGATGCCGATCTGGTTCGCGAGTTTGCAGAGCTGACCGGTTCCGGGTCCGCCCTGCAGCACGATCGTCTTGCCCATCGCGGCGAAGACCGGCTGGGCGAAATCGAAAGCCTGCTGCGCGCCGCCGGCCATGATGGTCAGCGTGCCTTCGCGCGCGCCGCGGTCTCCGCCGGAGACGGGAGCATCCAGCGGGCCGAAGCCTTTCGCCGCGGCCTCCGTGGCGAGCGAGCGGGCGAGCGCGGGACTCGAGGTGGTCATGTCGACGAGGACGCAGCCGGGCTGGGCGGAGGACATGAAGCCCTGCGGACCACGCCAGACCTCTTCGACGTCGTTCGGGTAACCGACCATCGAGACCGCGATGTCCGCGCCGCGGGCCGACTCCGCAGGCGAGGACGCCCACTTCGCGCCGAGCGCCAGCAGGCCGTCGGCCTTGGCCTTGGTGCGGGTGTGGACCGTGACCTCATGGCCGGCCTTGAGCAGGTTGGCGACCATGCCCTGCCCCATCACTCCGGTGCCGACGAACGCGATTTTCATGACCGCACTTTCATCACGGCCCGCATCGGTTTCAACGCGTTTCGACCGCGACCAAGACCCCGCAATCAGGGCTTGCCCTGCCACCCTGAGGCGTGACGATGCGGGTGGGTTCGGCGCCGGAGCGCGTCGAAGGTATCGCCGAAGTCGGGCCGCTTCGGCACCTCGAACAAAAAAACACATGAGACCCCTCAAAGTAGGCATCGTCGGCTACGGCCGCGCCGGCAAGACCGCCGCCCTGGAAGTGATCAAGGATCCCGAGCTTCGTCTCGCCTGGATCGCCCGACGCCATTGGCGCTCCGGACCCGACCTCACCGTCCAGAAGGGACGCCGGACCCTGCACGTCGAAGGGCGGGACGTACCCGTCTTCGAGACCCAGGAACTCCGCGACCGCGCCTTCATGCGTCAGCACCGGGTCGACCTGATCGTCGACCTCGCCGGCAGCGAGGCCATCCGCTCCTACGCCCACCTCGCCGGCTACGGGACCCGCTTCGTCTCCGCGGTCTCCCATTATGAGCCGGCGGACCTCGCCACGCTCAAAGCCGCGGCCCGGACGACCGCCGTCCTGCACTCCCCGAACATCACCCTCGGCATCAACCTGCTGCTCGTCGTGGCGCGCATGCTGCGCAAACTGATCCCGCAGGCCGACGTCCAGATCCTGGAAGAGCATTTCGCGGCCAAGGATGGTCGCTCCGGCACCGCCGAACGCCTGGCCTCGATCCTCGGACTGGAACCGGACCTCTCCATCCGCTCGATCCGGGCCGGGGGCATCATCGGGAAGCATGAGCTGATCTTCGGCCTGCCGAACCAGACGATCCGGCTGGTCCATGAGAGCATCAACCGCGCGGCCTTCGCCCGCGGAGCGTTGCTGGCGGGGAAATGGCTGCGGGAGGCTGAGCCGGACTTCTACACGATGGAGAAACTCGTCATGCGCCGGGTCCGCAGCGGCTTCCTCGAAGACCTGGAAGAGGAAGGCGCCTGAGACGGGACGCGCCCTAATCGGTTGCCCTCCGGGGCCGAACCGACGAAACTCGGCCCACATGGATTCGGCCCCGCTCACGATCTCGGACCTCGCGGATGTCCTCAAAGGCCATCTCAACGGCATGGGCACCCTCGAGGTGACCGGCGAGATCTCGGGCTACAAGACCTACCCCTCCGGGCACCACTACTTCGCGCTCAAGGACAGCGAAGCCAAGGTGGACTGCGTCCTCTACTCCTACCAGGCGCGCTGGCTGAAGTCGCCCCTGCGCGAAGGCATGAAGGTCGTGGCGAAGGCGAAGGCGGACTTCTACGGCAAGACCGGCAAGTGCTCGCTCATCATCGAGACGATCAAGCCCGCGGGCGAGGGCGACCTCTTCCAGAAATTCAAGGAGCTGCAGGCGAAGCTGAAAGCCGAAGGCCTCTTCGAAGACGGACTCAAGCGACCCTTGCCCGAGTTCCCCAAGACGGTGGCGTTCGTGACCTCCGAGATCGGCGCGGTCTGGCATGACTTCACCGAAGTGCTCAAGACCCGCGGCTGGAGCGGCACGGCCTGGCTCGTCCCGGCCCGCGTGCAGGGCGAGACCTGCCCCGGATCGGTCATCCACGGCCTAAAGCTCGCCAACGAGATCCCCGGCATCGACCTCATCGTCGTCGGCCGCGGCGGAGGCTCGATGGAAGACCTCTGGGGTTTCAACGACGAAGCCCTGGTGCGCGCCGTCCGCGCCAGCCGCACGCCGGTCATCTCCGCGGTCGGCCACCAGACCGACTTCACGCTGTGCGACTTCGCCGCCGACAAGCGGGCGGAGACGCCGACGGCCGCGGCCGAGCTCATCGTCTCGGGCCAGATCAAGCTCCGCGAACGGATCAAGCTGCTCGCCGCCGAACTGGCGCGTCATTCGCCCAAGGCGAAGCTGCAGTCGCTCTACCAGGACCTCGACCTCCTCAACGAACGCCTCGACGGCGCCGCGCAGGAAATCCTCGCCGACACCCGCCACCGACTCTCCGAGCTTGGCGGCGAACTGCACCGCCTCTCGCCCAAGGCCCGCCTCGGCGTGACGCGCGAGAAGCTCGGTCAGCTCGGCAAGCGCCTGCGTTCGGCCGGCTTCGAATCGATCCTCTCCCGCGGCTACGCGATCGTGCGCGATGCGGACGGCATCGTCATCACCGGCCACGAGGCCGTGACGAAAGGCCGGAAGCTCCGCCTGAAGTTCGGCGACGGCGAGGCCGACGCCACCGGCGGGTAGGGCTGACCGGCCCGGTCAGCCGTTCGCCGCAGGGCGAACCCAGGTAGGGGCATGATTCATCGTGCCCTCCCATGAAGGAGGGCGTGGCAAAGCCACGCCCCTACCCTCGGCCGCCCTGCGGCGGCCGTTTATGCACCTAGGACAGCACGTGGTGCTGTCCCTACCTCGAAGACCGCCGATCAGTAAGCCTTCGCCATCACCACGCGGCGGGGGCTGGGCTCGCCGGTGACGACGCACTTGCCGGGCTCGTCCTTGGCGTCGAGCGGGATGCAGCGGATGGTGACCTTGAGCTCTTCCTTGAGTCGCTTCTCGACGGCCTTGGAGCCGTTCCAGTGGCAGAGCGCGAAGCCGCCGTGGATCTCCGGGCGCTCCGGATTCTTGGCGGTGAAGTAGGCCTTCAGTTCCTCGAAGGTGTCGATCTCGCGGGTGTGGGCGGCGCGGTGCGCCTTGGCGCGGGCGAGGAGATTGTCCTGGATGGACTGCAGACGCTCGACCACGGTGGCGACGAATTCGGCGCGCGGGATGCCGGCCTTCTCGCCGGTGTCGCGACGGGCGACGAAGACGGCGTTGGCCGCGAAGTCGCGCGGGCCGACCTCGACGCGCAGAGGCACGCCCTTCTTGATCCAACCCCAGGCCTTGTCGCCGCCGCGGATGTCGCGGTTGTCGACGGTCACGACGACCTTGCGGTCGTGGAAGCGCTGGGCGGAGAGCTCCTTCTGGAGCGACTGGCAATAGGCGAGGATGTCGGCCTTGGTGGCGTCGTCCTTGTAGATCGGGCAGATCACCACGTGCTGCGGGGCGAGGCGGGGCGGAGCCACGAAGCCGTCGTCGTCGGAGTGCGTCATGATCATGCCGCCGATGAGGCGGGTGGAGACGCCCCACGAGGTCGTATGCGCGTACTGCTGGGTGCCCTTCTCGTCCTGGAACTGGATGTTGCAGGACTTCGAGAAATTCTGGCCGAGGTAGTGCGAGGTGCCGGCCTGGAGGGCCTTCCGGTCCTGCATCATCGATTCGATGCAGAGCGTATCGACGGCGCCGGGGAAGCGTTCGCCCTCGGTCTTGCGGCCCTTGATGACCGGCATCGCCATGTAGTTCTCGGCGAAGTCGGCATACACCTCGAGCATCTTGTGGGTCTCCTCGATGGCCTCGGCTTCGGTGGCGTGGACCGTGTGGCCTTCCTGCCAGAGGAACTCGGCAGTGCGGAGGAAGAGGCGCGTGCGCATCTCCCAGCGGACGACGTTGGCCCACTGGTTGATGAGGATCGGGAGGTCGCGGTAGGACTGGACCCACTTCGAGTAGGTCTCGCCGATGATGGTCTCGGAAGTCGGGCGGACGATGAGCGGCTCTTCGAGCTCGCCGGCGGGGACGAGCTTGCCATCAGGGCCGGCTTCGAGGCGCGAGTGGGTGACGACCGCGCATTCCTTGGCGAAGCCGTCGACGTGCGCGGCTTCCTTCTGGATGTAGCTGACCGGGATGAAGAGCGGGAAGTAGGCGTTCACGTGGCCGGTCTCCTTGAACATCGCGTCGAGGTCGCGGTGGATGTTCTCCCAGAGCGCGTAGCCCCACGGCTTGATCACCATGCAACCGCGGACCGGGCTGTTCTCGGCCAGGTCGGCGTGCTTGATCACCTGCAGGTACCACTCGGGATAGTCATCCTGACGGGTCGGGGTGATGGCGGTCTTGGGCTTGGCGGCGGGCTGCTGGGACATAAGGTCAGTAAAGAGCGAAGGTAGGTCGAAGGGCAAGACGGGTTCTCGCCTCTAGGTAGGGTCAGCACTGCGTGCTGACCTAGCTAGGTCGGCACGTAGTGCCGACCCTACCCAAGACAAAGGCGGTGTCCTCGTGTCCTCGATGGTTACTCTTTCCTGGCTTTCCAGAAACGCGGGCGGCCGCTCATGTCCGGCAGGCCGGCGGACTCCGCGTAACCGAGCTTGGCGGAAAGGTCGGCGAGCGCGACATGCTGGTCGATGCCGGTCTCGCAGAGCACCCAGCCGCCGGCCCGCAGGAACTTCGGGGCATCGGTCAGGATGCGACGCAGGTCGGCGAGGCCTTCCTCGGGCGCGATCAGCGCGGACTTCGGATCGAACTCGCGGACTTCCGGATCGGCCTCGGCGACTTCGGCTTCGGTCAGGTAGGGCGGATTCGAGACGATGAGGTCGTAAGCGTCGGTGACCGCCGCGAACCAATCGGACTCCGCGAAATGGACGCGCTCGGTCAGAGCGCACTGCGCGGCGTTCTCGCGGGCGAGCGCGAGGGCGTCGGCCGAACGGTCGACCGCGTCGACCTTCCAGAGCGGACGCTCGGCGGCGAGGGCCAGCGCGATGGCGCCGGAGCCCGTGCCGAGATCGAGCACGCGGACGGCCTGATCCTCCGGGAACAGCGCGAGCGCGAGGTCGATGAGCTCTTCGGTCTCCGGGCGCGGGATCAGCGCGCGCTTGTCGGATTTGAGGACGAGATCACGGAACTCCACCTTGCCGATGATGTGCTGGAGGGGCTCGCGGTTGCCGCGACGGACCGTGAGGTCGCGCAGGCGTCTCACTTCCTCGTCGTTGAGCAGGCGTTCGAACTGCAGGTAAAGGTCGAGTCGCTTCAGCCCGAGGCCCGCGGCGAAGAGATGCTCGGCCTCCATGCGCGGCTTCTCCAGGCCCTTGCGCGCGAGGAACTCCGCGGCCTTCTTCAGCGTCTCGAGGAGGTTCTGCATCAGCGGGCGGCGGCGCGGGTCAGGCGGTCGTTGTAGGCCGCGCCGATGCCGGCAGGGGGAGCGAGCTCGGCGTGGATCGTCTCGTAGCCGCGGGCGTCGAGCTGACGGAGCAGGTCGAAGAGATTGCGCGCGGCCTCCTCGGTCGAGCCGTCTTCCGAAAGCAGGAAGACGTCGGCGTTGGCCGGGGCGTGCGCGCGGCGGCCCAGGAAGAGCACCGCGGAGCGCAGGTTGGCGATCACCGGTAGCGTGCCGTTCGGGAAGAGCACGACACGGGTGGCCGGGCTGTAATGGCGCTCGAGCATCCCCGGGGCGTCCTGCGCGGCCTGCTGGTTGGCGGCACGCGTGACCACCTCGATCTCGCCGAGGAGTTCGCGCAGCTTCTCGAGCGGAATCGGCCCCGGACGAAGCAGGCGGGCACGGCCGGGCACGGAGAGGTCGAGGATCGTGGATTCGACGCCGTGGGCGCAGGCGCCGCCGTCGACGATCCATGGGCAACGCTCCCCGAGGGAATCACGCACGTGCGCGGCCTTGGTGGGGCTGACGTAGCCGAAAGGATTGGCACTCGGCGCGGCGAGCGGGCGTCCGGCGAGACGGAGCACCTCGCGGAAGAGCGGATGGGCCGGAATCCGGACCGCCACGGTATCCTTACCCGCCGTGACGAGATCCGGCACGACGGACTTGCGGCGCAGCACGACCGTCAACGGACCAGGCCAGAGCGGAGCGAGGAGTGCGAGACGCGGATCGGGCTCGGCGACTTCGGCGAGCGCGGCCTGCTCGAGGACGTGGACGATGAGCGGGTCGAGGAGCGGACGGCCCTTGATCGCGAAGACCTGGGCGAGCGCGGCGGGATTAGTCGCGTCGGCGGCGAGGCCGTAGACCGTCTCGGTCGGCAGGGCCACGCAGGCGCCCTGACGCAGGAGCTCGGCCGCCCGCGCAAGGTCGGCGGGAGCGGAGGTCAGGAAACTGGAGGCGGACGGAGACAAAGGAGACGGGACTTTACGGGACGGACGGCGGGAGTCCCGTCCGATTTACCTCGAGACGCCGGCGGGGGCAACCTCCCAGACCGGCAACAAAAAGGCCGCCTGAAAAGGCGGCCCGGGAAAGTCATCGCGGAAGCGATTACTTCATCGTGATCATATTGCGGGCGCGCTTGACGGCCTTGGCAATATGACGCTGCTGGCGGGCGGTGAGGCCGGTCAGCTTACGGGGCAGGATCTTGCCCGTCTCGGTGACGTAGCGCGTCAGGGCCTCGGGTTCGGTGAAATCGAAGTCGAGGGGGTTGCGGGAACGCTTGAGCTTACCTTCGGTGGTCATGGGAGGTTTGGAAGTAAGCGGAGGAGGGCCGAGGGCAAGGAGAAATGGGGAGGAGCGGAGCTCCAGAGTCAGGGCCAGGGCTAGGGCTAGGGCTAGAATAGCCATAAAAAGGCATATTATGCCTCTTTTCTTAAATTACAAAGCCCTAGCCCAGGCCCTGTCCCTAGCCCTAATTAGGCCCTTTTGACCGCGATCAGGAACTCTTTGTTACCATCCCCGCCTTCGATGGGCGAAAGGATGACCCCAAGGACCTGGGCGCCCGGCAGGCCCTGGGCGGCGGCGGTCAGGCCATCGACCACCCGGGCATGGATGATCGGGTCCTTGATGATGCCCCGGCCCTTGTCGGCCTCGGCCTTGGTCGCCTCGAACTGCGGCTTGATGAGCGCCACGAGATGACCGCCCTTCCCTACCCGCTGCCAGGCGATCGGCAAAATGAGGCCGAGTGAGATGAACGAGAGATCCATGACCACGATACCGTAGGTCGGATGCGGCAGCTCGACGTTATTGATCTCCCGTGCGTTGAACTTCTCGAGATTCTTGATGCGCGGATCATTGCGCAGCTTCGAGTGGAGCTGCGCCGTGCCGACGTCGACACATGTCATGCTCACGACGCCACGTTGCAGCAGACAATCGGTGAAGCCGCCGGTCGAGGCGCCCACGTCGAGTCCATGCAGGCCTTCGACGGGAATCTTGAAATGGTCGAGCGCGCCTTCGATTTTTTCACCGCCGCGGGAAACGAAGCGCGGAGGTTGATCGACGGTGAGCACGGCGTCCTCCGGGAAGGACTGCGAGGGCTTGTTGACCACGGCGTCCGGCCCCGAGCGGACTTTGCCAGCGAGGATGAGCGCTTGGGCGACCGAGCGGGACGGGGCGAGCGAAAGCTTCAGCAGCAATTCGTCCGCGCGCATCCTGCCGGGCTTCGCGGCCATCGGTCAGTCGAGGAAACCCGTGAGGGGCGAGGTCGGTTCGGCCTGGTCGGAACCGACGCCGAGGCCGGCTTCGCGGGCGGTGCGACCGGCTTCGACCGCGAGACGGAAGGCGCGGGCCATCGCGACGGGGTCGCCCGAGGAAGCGATCGCGGTATTCACCAGGACGGCATCCGCGCCGAGCTCAAGGGCTTCGGCGGCGTGCGAAGGGGCGCCGAGGCCGGCGTCGACGATGACCGGCACGCGGGCCTGCTCGATGATGATGCGGAGGAAATCGCGCGAAAGGAGACCACGGTTAGAACCGATCGGCGCGCCGAGCGGCATGACCGCGGCGGCGCCGACCTCTTCGAGGCGCTTGGCGAGGACCGGGTCGGCGTGGATATAAGGCAGGACCGTGAAACCTTTCTTCACCAGCTCGCGGCAGGCTTCGAGCGTCTCCACCGGATCGGGCATCAGGTACTTCGGGTCCGGATGGATCTCGAGCTTCAGCCAGGAAGTGCCGAGCGCCTCGCGGGCGAGCTCGGCGGCGAAGATCGCCTCCTTGGCCGTGCGCACGCCGGAAGTGTTCGGCAGGATGAGATGCTTCTTCGGGTCGAGCGCGGAGAGGATGCCGTCGTCGGCCACGCCGAAGCGCACGCGCTTGATCGCCATCGTCACCACCTCGGCGCCGGAAGCGTCGAGCACGGCGCGGAGCTGCGCGGCGGAGGCGTACTTGCCCGTGCCCGTGAGGAGGCGCGAAGCGAAGGTGCGGTCGGCGATACGGAGCGAAGACATCGGAGCCTGCACAATCCGAGACTCCTCGGGGTTGTCCAGCCCTCGCCTCGGGAAACCTAGCCGGTGACCGCTTCGACCAACGTTTTCGCGGCGGAAACCGGGTCGTCCGCCAAGGCGATGGCGCCGCTGACGGCGATCCCGTGGGCGCCGAGGGCGCGGACGGCGGGCCAGTCGGCGGCCGTGACGCCGCCGATCGCGAAGCACGGCAAGGGCGCGGCGGCGGCGATCAGGGCGGACAGGGATTCCGGGGAGTGGACCGCCGCGAGCTTCTGCTTGCTGAGCGTATGGCGGAACGGGCCGACGCCCGCGTAGTCGACCCGGACGCCGGCGAAGCGGGCGACGTGGGCAGGCTCGTTGAGCGTCACGCCGACGATCGCGAACTCGCCGAGCAGGGCGCGGGCGGCGGCGGGCGAGGCGTCGTCACCGCCGAGATGGACACCGTCGGCCTCCGCGCGGAGGGCGACCTCCGGCGAATCGTTCACCACGAAGAGCGCGCCGAAATCACGGCAGAGTTCGGCGATGGCCGCCGCTTCGGCGACCCAGGCCTCGGCCGGCAGATGCTTCGCGCGCAGTTGAATCCAACGGACACCGCCTTCGAGCGCGGCGCGGGCCTGTTCGCGATGCGCGCGCGGGGCGGCGTCGAGCGTCAGGAACTGCAGGCGGGGGAACACGGCCTAGTATGTGCGCTTCAGCTTACGGGCTTCCTTGCCATACCAGGCGCGCTCGAGGTCGAGGAAGGCGCGGACCGGATCCGGCTGCTTCCAGACCGAGCCGATGAAGGCGATGCCATCGAAGCCCATCTCGCGGGCCTTCGCCGCGTTCTTCGGCGTGATGCCGCCGAGGGCATGGACGGGGGCGCCGCCGCCGGACTTCCAGCGCTGCAGGATGACTTCGTATTCGCGGAGCGTGCGGCGCGGGCGGTGGTCTTTCTTGGAGACGGACTCGAAGATGGGCGTCAGGAAGACGTAACCGCAGCCCTTGTCGGTGGCGCGCAGTTCGTCGTAATCGTGGCACTTCACGCTGACCGCGGCGTCCTTGGGCCAGCCGCGGGGGACGCGTTCGCCCGGGTGCATCTGGAAGCCGCCGAGGCGGTGGGCCTCGACGAGTTCCGGCTCCTCGCCAAGCACGATGCGCGGCCAGAAAGCCTCGGGCAGCCCGCGGAGGAACTGCTCGTAGTGGCGGCGCTCCCAGTCCTTGCGGACCTGCACGTGCAGGCGGCCGAGGCCCGCGTCGAAGAGACGGCGGACCATCTTGGGGTCCCAGCTGCCGTCATTAGGGGTGAACAGGACGAGGTTCTCCGGGGCCGGGGCTTCCGGCTCGTTGACGAAGAGACCTTTGATGAACTTGAACATGAGGGGTCGGAGATCAGCCGCCTTGGGCGGCACGGATGACGAGGATGCGGGCGCCTTCGGCCAGTGACTGGGAAGGCCAGCGGGAGCGGGGCACGACCTGTTCGTCGACGGCGGCGGCGACGGCCGGCTCCTGGGCCACGCCGAGTTCGGCGAGGAGGTCGGCCAGCGTCCGGGCGGCGGTCTCCTTGGGCTCATCGTTGACGGTCACGCGCATACGGAACGACCCTGCCCCCCCGTGGGCGGGCTGGCAAGCGGAGGTTTGGGGTTGCGGGCAGAGGCCTGTCAGATTGCCTCAAGCCCATGAAAACCCTGCGCCTCTGCCTGCTGTCCGCCTTGGCCGTCGTGGCCGGCCTCTCCTTTTCCTCCTGCTCCAACAACAAAGAATCCATGAAAGAACCCTCCGCCGCCGGCGCCACTCCCCGCGCCATCATCCACACCAACTACGGCGATATGACCGTCGAGTTCTGGCCTGACGTCGCCCCGCGCACCGTGGAGAACTTCCTCAAGCTGTCCCGTGAGAACTTCTATAACGGCACGGCCTTCCACCGCGTCATCAAGGGTTTCATGATCCAGGGCGGCTGCCCGAACTCCAAGGTCGGCGCCCGCGGCGCCCCCGGCACCGGCGGCCCCGGCTACCAGGTCAAGGCCGAGTTCAACAACCGCTCCCACGTGAAGGGCGTCCTCTCCATGGCCCGCTCGGCCGACCCGGACAGCGCCGGCAGCCAGTTCTTCGTCTGCCATGGCGACGCCTCCTTCCTGAACAACAAGTACACCGCCTTCGGCAAGCTCGTGGCCGGCGAAGAGACCCTCAACAAGATCGCCAACATCCGCTGCGTCGGCATGGAAGGCTCCACCCCGACCGAGCGCGTGGAGATCACCCGCGTCGAGATCGTCGAAGCCAAGTAAGGGTTCGCCCTTTACAGCCCCGCCCCCCGCACATAAGACACTCACTCCCCCATGAAATCCCTACGTTACCTCGCGGTCCTTCCCCTGATGGCCGCCGCCTCCCAGGCCCTCACCTTCGACCTCCAGCTCGGCTACGGCAAGCCGAACGCCCCGCTCAACACCGGCGTCGCCGCGGATAACACCTCGGTCGTCGGCATCGGCATCGGCACCTACCTCACCGAGAACTCCCACCTCGGCCTCAATGTCAGCACCCGCGACATCGTCACCGCTGATCCCGTCGACGCCTCCGCTCGCACCGCCATCGTCGAGTACACCTACGAACTCAACAGCACCGGTGGCATCAAGCCCTTCATCGGCGCCGGCATCGGTTACGGCTGGCTGACGAACACCGTCAAGTCCTCCGCCCTCGCCACCGACGTCTTCGCCGGCATGCGCTTCGAAGTGACCGAAAGCGTCGACTTCACCCTGACCGCCCGCCTGCACCAGCTCCACGGCGTCGACTTCGCCAACGTCGTCGGCGAAGAGAACCGCCAGGTGAACAGCTTCGAAGCGGTCGCCGGTCTCCGCTTCAAGTTCTAAGCGGTCGCCACGTCCCAAACAAAAGCCGCCCGACCGGGCGGCTTTTTTGTGCCTACGTGGGAAGCCGCTCAGGGCTGCAGCAGCCCTTGGTCCTTCATCCACTCGCCGAGCAGGTCGGTCCAACGGCGGGCGGCGAGGCAACGCTCGGAAGCGCCCCAGCCGTGGCCGCCCTTGGCCCAGACATGGACTTCGGCGGAACCGCCCATCGACTTGAGCAGCTTGGCGAAGGCCATCGAGCCTTCGGCCGGATAAGGATCGTCGGCGCTGTGCGCGAAGAACGCCGGCACCGGCTTCACGCCCTTGGGCGGGACGACGCCGTCCGGACCTTCGCGGAGCACGCTGTCGGGCTTGTCCTTCTCGAAGAGATACGCGGGGTAGACCATCACCGCGAAATCGGGGCGAGGGGCGTCCGCCGCGGCCGGAGCATAGGCGACGCGCGCGGCGAGGTTGCCGCCGGCGGAGAAGCCGAGGATGCCGATCTTCTTCGGGTCGGCGTTCCATTCCGTCGCCCGGGCGCGCACGATCCGCACGGTCTCGCGCGCGTCGATCACGGGGACGACCCAAGGCTTCGCGTTGTCGCGACGCGGCACGCGGTAGCGCAGCACGACGGCGGCGCTGCCGAAAGTATTGAGGCGACGGGCGACCTCCGCGCCTTCATGCTCTTCGGCGAGGATCCCGTAGCCGCCGCCGGGGCAGACGATGACGAGGGGCGCGCCGGGCTTGGCCGCGGGATAGGCCACGAACTCCGGGATCATCACGTCCGTACGATGGCCGTTCTTGTTGATGACGCCCTTGGGATCCTGCCCCGGCTTGGCGACGAGGGTCTCCGCCGGCGGCGCGCCTTCCCAGACCGGGCGCGGGTCGAGCGGCGCGGCCGTACAGCCGGCCAGAGACAGGAGCAGGGGCGTCAGGAGCAGGGTCTTCATGGGGAGATCATTCGTGGCGGAGGGCTTCGATCGGGTCGAGCTTGGCGGCGCGCAGGGCGGGATAGACGCCGGCGACGAGGCCGATGACCACCGAGAAGGCCAGGCCTTCGCCCATGATTACCCAGTCCAGCGACGCGACGGAACCGGTCGGCAGCGCCTGCGTCAGGATGAAGTTCATCAGCATCACGATGCCCACCGAGACCACCAGGCCGATGAGGCCGCCGACGACCGAGACGACGGCCGCTTCGGCGAGGAACTGCAGGAAAAGATCCGAGCCACGGGCCCCGACCGCCTTGCGCACGCCGATCTCGCGGATGCGCTCGTTGATGGAGGCCAGCATCACGTTCATGATGCCGATGCCGCCGACGAAGAGCGAGATGCCGGCCACGCCGCCGAGCGACAGCTTGAAGGCGGCCTCGGTCTTGCGGAAATCCTCGAGCGTCTGCTCGTTGGTCGTGATGGAGAAGTCGCGGAGCCCCTTGTGCGCGGCGAGCATGGTGCGCTCGGTCTGGTCGACGGCGTCGCGCAGCTGGTCGGGGTCGGCGATGCGCAGGCCGAGGCCGCTGAGACGGTCGTTACCGTTGTACTTCGTGAGGGCGGTGCTGACGGGGATGAACGCGCCGCTGTTCCGCCAACGCCAGGAGCCGCCGGAGCTGCGGGAACTGGCGGAACGGACCTGCATGCCCGTGCCCTCGATGTTGTTCAGCACGCCGATGACCGTGAAGCGCCGGCCGCGGACCTTGACCACCCGGCCGACCGGGTCGACGTTCGGGGCGAACAGCTCGGAAGCGATGGCCGACCCCAGCACGATGACGTCGGTCATGTTGAGCACGTCGAGGTCGCTCACGAAGCGCCCTTGGTCCGGCTCGACCCAACGCTTGGCCACCGGGAGGTAGTCGGCGGTCACGCCGGTGACGTAGGTGTTCATCTCGCGGTCCTCGTGGACGATCTTCTCGTAGCCCACGCGGGCCTCCGGCGAGATGTTGCGGATGAGGGGCGCCGTCCGGCGGATCCGCTCCACGTCGCGCATGGTGAGGCCTTCGGAGAGTTCGGCGAGATGCTCCTGCTCCTTCGGCAGCTGCTCGCGGACGACGGTGAGCTTCTCGATGCCGCCCATGGCGTCGACGAACTGCCGGAAGTTGCCGACCATCCCCTGCACGACGGTGACCATCGCGACCAGCGAGGCGACGCCCAGGATGATGCCCGACATCGAGAGCAGGGAGCGGACCTTGTTGGCCTGCAGCTCACGGAGGCCGTTGACGACGGCCGGACGGACGCGGTCGAAGAGCCTGGTCATCGGACGCGGTCCTCCTGGACGAGACCGGCGCGCATCGAGATGACGCGGTGGGCCTTCTCGGCGACGGCCAGGTCGTGCGTGACGAGCACGACGGTGATGCCCTCCTTGATCAGGGAGCCGAGCAGGTCCAGCACCCGGTCGACGTTCTTCACGTCGAGGTTGCCGGTCGGTTCGTCGGCGAAGATGATCGACGGAGTGCCGACGATCGCGCGGGCCACGGCCACGCGCTGGCGTTCGCCGCCGGAGAGCTGGCCCGGGCGATGGCCGAGCCGGTGCGTCATCCCCACGCGCTCGAGCGCGGCGCGCGCGGCGGCGAGGTTGGCCTCCGGATCCGAGCCGTCGCGGTAGAGGAGCGGCAAGGCGACGTTCTCCTCGATCGTGAGGCGCGGCAGGAGGTTGAAGGCCTGGAACACGAAGCCGACGCGGTGGGAGCGGTACCAGGCGCGGCGGTCGGGGTCGAGGCGGGCGACCTCCTCGCCGTCGAAGACGATGCTGCCCTCGCTCGGCGTGTCCATGAAGCCGAGGATGTGCATCAGCGTCGACTTGCCCGAACCGGAGGGGCCGAGGATCGCCACGAACTCGCCCTTCTGGAAGTCCAGGTCCACGCCGTCGAGCGCGTGGACGTTCTCGTCGCCCATGCGGTAGGTCTTGCGGAGGCCGCGGATGGCGATGAGCGGCGGCATCTCAGCGTGTCAGGGTCGGACGGACCAGGCTGACCACCTCGCCGAGCGCCAAGCCTTCCTTGACCTGGGTCCAGCTCGCGTCGCTGAGGCCGAGCACCACCTTGCGGGCCTCCCATTCGCCGTCGGCGCCATGCACGTAGACCAGGCGGTCGGCGCCGTCGACGAAGACGGCGGAGACCGGGACGGCGACGACGCCCTTCGCGCTGTCCACGGTGACGGTGACGTTGCCGCTGATGCCCGGACGCACGCCGTCGCCCGCCGGGAAGGAGACCCGCGTCGGGAAGACGCGGAGGTCGGGGACCTTGAGGTCGGCGGTGCCGAACGGGGTCATGAACGTGATCTTGCCCTGCTTGCGCAGGCCGGGGATGGAATCGAAGGTCACGATGGCGTCCTTGCCAAGCTCGACGCGGGTGGCCGCGAACTCGTTCAAGTTGACGTCGACGCGCAGCAGCGAGGTGTCGGACACGGTCATCAGCGGCGTACCGTTGTTGATGGACTGGGCGCCGATGACGATCTGGCCGACGAGCACGTTGCAGTCGGAGACCTGGCCGTCGTGCGGGGCGCGGATGATCGTGCGGCGCACCATCTCGACGGCGGTGTCGAGCTTGGCCTGGGCGATGTCGCGCTGGAGCTTGGCGACCTCATAGGCGGTGCGATGGTCCAGGACCTCCCGTTCGGAGACGAAGTTCTGCTTCACGAGGACCTCGACGCGGCGGAGGTCGCGCTCGAGCCGCTCCAGCGTGAAGGTCTGCAGCTGGACGGAACGGCGGGCCTGCTCCTCATCGGCGTTCGCCAGGACAGGGTCGAGTTCCACGAGGATCTGGTCCTTCTTCACCATGTCGCCGGTCTGGACGTGCAGTTTGAGGATGGGGCCGCTGACCTGGGCGCGGATGGAACTATAGATGACGGCTTTGACGAAGCCGGCGGCCTCCACCGTCTCCCGGATGTCGCGCTTCTCCGCGCGGGCCTCGGAAGAGGCGGCGCCGGCGCGCACGGATTTCTTGGCCGGCCAGAAGGCGTAGGCGAGGCCGCCGACGACCACGGCGAGGAGGAAAGGCTTGAGGAACTTCATGGGGTGGTGGTCAGAGTGGGCAGCGGATCCGCAGGGCCGAGGCCGGCCCCGACCTTCAGCTCGACGGCGTCCATGGTGAAGCCATGGCGCGTCAGGATGGAGCCGTCGAGGCGGGCGACCTTGGCGGAGGCCGCGCGCGCGTCGAGGTGCGCCTGGACCCAGGCGAGCTGGGCCGCGTCGAGCGAGGCCTGCGCCTGCAGCACGCGGGGCAGGTCCGACTGGCCGGCGGCGAAACGGGCGCGCTCGCCTTCGTAGGACTGGCGCTGGAGCTCGAGCGCCGACGTCGCGGCCTCGACGCGCGCGCGCGCGGCCTCGAGTTCGCGCCAGGTGGCGCGGGCGGAGAAGACGAGCGACTGACGGACGTCGGCGAGCCGCAGTTCGGCCTGCCGCCGGGCGCGGGCGGCGGCGCGGAGGTTCGCCTCGGCCTCGCGGAACCCGAGCGGGAAGGAGAGCCGGAGCTCGGCGAAATTAGTCCAGCCGGCCTGCCGACGGTAGTTGTCGAGGCCGCCCGAGACGCCGCCGCCCGCGGGGCCGGCGTCGCCGTAGCGGCCGGAACCGACGGAGAGGTTGAGGCTGGGCTGGTCGTTCTGTTCGGCCTGCGCCAGGAGGGCGTCGGCCTGCACGATGTTGGCCCGCTGGATCTCGGTGGCGAAATCGAAGTCGGCGACGACGCGGATCCATGGCGCGAAGGACGCGGCCGCGGGCACCGCGGTCGTGGGCAGCGGGTCCACCGCGAGCGGCTGGTCGACATCCTCCGCCGTGCCTTGGCCGAGGAGGCGACGGAGGCTCATCTCGGAGTTGTCGAGCGCCTGGCGGGCGTTCAGCACGCCGACACGCTGGGCGGCGACGTCCGCCTCGGCCTGCAGTTCGTCGAGGATGGTCGCGTCGCCGAGCGAACGGCGGGCCCGGATCTGCTCGAGCAAGGAAGAGGAGGACTTCAGGCTGGTCTCGCGGAAGGCGACGAGCGCGCGGGCCGACGCGAGCGTCCAGTAACCGACCTCGGCGTCGCGGATCAGGTCGAGCGCGGTGGCGCGCAGGGAGAGCCGGCTGCGGAGCGCGGCCTGGCGGGCGCTGATGAGCGCCGTGAGGTTCACGGCCTGCCAGCCGCCGGCGAGCAGCGGCTGCGTGTAGGCGATGTTGGTGCCGACGCCGTAGGACGAGGCGAGGCCGACGGGGCCGGAATCGGCCCAGGTGCGCGTGAGGCCGGTGCCGACCGAGAGCGTGCCACCCCAGGTGTAACGCTGGCTCAGGCTGAGGCTGGAGTCATAGAGCCGGTCCGCCGGATTGCCCGCCAGGATCTCGGCGGGCGTCCGGCTGCCGTTCAGACGGTTGGTCCAGGCGAAGGTCGGGTCGAAGACGGAAAGCGACACATCGACGGCGTCGAGGGCGCGCCAGGCATCGAGGCGGGTCACCGCCAGGCCGAGGTTGTGCTCGAGGGTGCGGTCGACCGCCTGCTGCAAAGTCAGGCTGGGCGCGGAAGCGGGCACGGCCGGGCCGGCGGCGAGCAAAGTCGCCGAAGACAAGAAGGCCATGGTGAGCGCAAGCCGCATCAAGTTAGGGTAAGTACCTCATAGAGCAGAGTTTGTTCCCCTCGTAAAGCAAAGCGGCGCGCCTTTCGGCGCGCCGCGGTGAGCGTCCGGAAGAACTAGGCTTACTTGGCCTTGGAGATTTCGACGAGCTCGACCTCGAACTCGAGGACGGACTTGCCGGGGATCGGGCCCTGGCCCTGGTCGCCGTAGGCGATGGCCGCGGGACAATAGAGGACGATCTTGCCGCCGACGCCGATGAGCTGGACGCCTTCGGTCCAGGCCGGGATGACGCCGCTGAGGGGGAACTCGGACGGCTCGTTGTTACGGTTCTTGGTCGTATCGAAGACCTTGCCGTCGACGAGCTTGCCTTCGTAGCGGCACTTGACGGTGGACTCCTTGGTCGGCTTCACGTCGGAACCAGGGGCGAGGATCTTATAGCGGAGTCCGGAGGCGGTCTTCGTCACCGACTTATCGGCGTCGATCTTGGCGAGGAATTCGTCGTTCTGCTTGCCCCACTTGCCGGCCTTGGCGTTGACGCGCTCCTGGAACATGGCGTCGGCGCCTTCGCCGAGTTCGGCCGGGTTGAAGTTCGGCTTGTCGCCGCGCATCGCCTGGCGGACGCCGGCGAGGAAGAGTTCGATCTCCTCGTCGGTGAGCTCGAGCTGCGAGTTCACTTGCGGCATGGGGGACTGGCTGGCGATGGAGAAGCCGAGCATGGTCCAGGCCTGTTTGACCTGTTCAGGGGTGAGGGTTTTCACTTTGGGTGCGGGGGGAGGAGTGGGAGCTTCGGCGGAGGGCTTCGGCGCGTC
>JANRFG010000008.1:65049-91055 GCA_030725715.1 Opitutales bacterium | reverse complement strand
TCACTTTGGGTGCGGGGGGAGGAGTGGGAGCTTCGGCGGAGGGCTTCGGCGCGTCGGCGGCATGCAGGGAGGCGACGGCGACGGCCAAAGCGGCGAGGACGGGGTATTTCATGGGGAATGGTTACCTAGCCGATTCAGGCCTTGGGGGGAAGCACCTTCGCATGCTCCTGCAGGGAGCACACCGTCAGCGGGTGTTCGCGGAGGGAGCGGATGCCCAGGACGGCCGCGCGGGCGGCGTTCATCGTGGAGGCCATGTAGACGCCGCGGAGGACGGCCTCGGCGCGCATGGCGTTCTCGTCCTTGCGGGGGAGCATGCCGGCGGCGGTGTTCACGATCATCTGCAGCTGGCCGTTCTTGAGGAGGTCGAGCGCGTTGGGGCGGGCGCCTTCGGAGATCTTGCCCAGCTTGGTGACCTTGACGCCGGCGGCCTCGATGGCCGCGGCGGTGCCGCTGGTGGAGAAGATGTTGAAGCCGAGGGCGGCCAGGTCGCGGGCGACGGCGACGGCGCCGTCCTTGTCGCGGTCCTTGACGGAGAGGAAGGCGCTGCCGGCGACCGGGAGCGCGGGCTGCGCGGCCATCTGCGCCTTGGCGTAGGCCATGCCGAGGTCGTCGTCGCAGCCCATCACCTCGCCGGTCGAACGCATCTCGGGCGAGAGCGCGACGGGGGCGCCGGGGAAGCGGCTGAACGGGAAGACGGATTCCTTGACGGACCAATAGGGCGGACGGATCTCGCGGGTGAAGCCGAGGTCCTTGAGCTTGGCGCCGAGCATGCAGAGCGAAGCGAGCTTCGCGAGCGGCACGCCGATGGCCTTCGAGACGAACGGGATCGTGCGCGAGGCGCGCGGGTTGACCTCGAGCATGTACACGATGCCGTCCTTGATCGCGAACTGGATGTTCATCAGGCCGACGACCTTGAGGCGCTTGGCGAGCGAGTGCGTGATGCGGCGGACCTCGTCGACGAGGGCCGGGGAGAGGGAGTGCGGAGGCAGCACCATGCCGGCGTCGCCGGAGTGGACGCCCGCGTGCTCGATATGCTCGAGCATGCCGCCGATGACGGTGGTCTCGCCGTCGGAGATCGCGTCGACGTCGAGTTCGATCGCGTCCTCGAGGAACTTGTCGAGCAGCACCGGCTTGCCCGGGGCGACGTCGAAGGCCTCGCGCACGACGGACTTCAGCTCGTCCATGCCGTAGACGATGAACATGCCGCGGCCGCCGAGCACGAAGGACGGACGGAGGAGGACCGGGAAGCCGATCTCTTCGGCGGCGCGGCAGGCTTCTTCGGCCGAGAGGGCGGTCTTGTTGACCGGCTGGCGGATGCCGAGCTCGATGAGGATGTCCTTGAACTGCTGACGGTCCTCGGCGAGCGCGATGCTGGAGGGCGAGGTGCCGACGACGGTGACGCCGGCGGCTTCGAGGTCCGCGGCGAGGTTGAGCGGGGTCTGGCCGCCGAACTGGACGATGGCGCCGACGCACTGCTCGGTACGGTAGATCTCGAGGATGTCCTCGAGCGTGAGCGGTTCGAAATAGAGGCGGTCGGAAGTATCGTAGTCGGTCGAGACCGTCTCGGGATTGGAATTCACCATCACCGTCTCGTAGCCCGCGGCGCGGAGCGCGTAGGAGGCATGGACGCAGCAGTAGTCGAACTCGATGCCCTGGCCGATGCGGTTCGGCCCGCCGCCGAGGATCATCACCTTCTTCTTGGCCGAAGGACGGACCTCGGACTCGTCGCCGTAGGTGGAGTAGAAGTAAGGCGTGAAGGATTCGAATTCCGCGGCGCAGGTGTCGACGAGGCGGAAGACCGTCCTGATGCCGGCGGCGTTGCGCTGGGAGTAGACCGACGAAGGCGCGAGGCCGGTCGCATGGGCGATCTGGCGGTCGGCGAAGCCGGCTTCCTTGGCCTGACGGAGCAGATCGGTGCCGACGGACTTACCGGCGGCCTTGAGCGCGAGCTCGAGGTCGACGATGCCGCGCAGCTGGCGCAGGAACCACGGGTCGATCTTGGAGAGCTCGAAGATCTCGGCCTCGGTGAGGCCGGCGAGCATCGCGTAGCGGACGAAGAACGGACGTTCCGGATTCGGGCGGGCGAGGCGCGCGCGGATCTCGGTGAGGTCGGTGCAGGCGGCGTCGCCGAACTTGCCGCCGCAGCCGAAGCCCCAGGCGCCGATCTCGAGGGAGCGGAGCGCCTTCTGGAAGGATTCCTTGAACGTGCGGCCGATGGCCATCGCCTCGCCGACGGACTTCATCGCGGAGGTGAGCGTGGTGTCGGCGCCGACGAACTTCTCGAAGGTGAAGCGCGGGATCTTGGTGACGACGTAGTCGATGGTCGGCTCGAAGCAGGCCGGCGTGGACTTGGTGATGTCGTTCTGGAGCTCGTCGAGCGAGTAGCCGACGGCGAGCTTGGCAGCGATCTTGGCGATCGGGAAGCCGGTGGCCTTGGAAGCGAGGGCGGACGAACGCGACACGCGCGGGTTCATCTCGATGACGATCATGCGGCCGTTCTTCGGGTTGACCGAGAACTGGATGTTGGAGCCGCCCGTCTCGACGCCGACGGCGCGGATGACGGCGAACGAAGCGTCGCGCATCAGCTGGTACTCCTTGTCGCTCAGCGTGAGCGCGGGGGCGACGGTGATGGAGTCACCGGTGTGGACGCCCATCGGGTCGAAGTTCTCGATGGAGCAGATGATGACGCACTGGTCCTTGTGGTCGCGCATCACTTCCATCTCGTATTCCTTCCAGCCGAGGAGGCACTCCTCGATGAGCACCTCATGGACGGGCGAGGCGTCGAGGCCGGCCTGGGCCATGCGCTCGAACTCCTCGCGGTTGTAGGCGATGCCGCCGCCGGTGCCGCCCAGGGTGTAGGACGGGCGGATGATGACCGGGAACTCGCCGCCGATCAGGGCGATGGTCTCGCGCGCGGCGTCGAGGGACTTCACGACGCGGGAGCGGGGCACGTCGAGGCCGATGTCGAGCATCAGCTTCTTGAAGATCTCGCGGTCTTCGCCGCGCTCGATCGCTTCCTCCTTCGCGCCGATCAGTTCGACGCCGTACTTGGCGAGGACGCCGGTGCGGGCGAGCTTGAGCGAGAGGTTGAGCGCGGTCTGGCCGCCGAGGGTCGGGAGCAGCGCGTCCGGCTTCTCCTTGGCGATGATGCGTTCCACGGATTCGACCGTGAGGGGTTCCACGTAGGTGACGTCCGCCGTCTCGGGGTCCGTCATGATCGTGGCGGGGTTCGAGTTCACCAGGATGACGCGGTAGCCTTCCTCGCGGAGCGAGCGGCAGGCCTGGGTGCCGGAATAATCGAACTCGCAGGCCTGGCCGATGATGATCGGTCCCGAGCCGATGATGAGGATTGAGCGGATATCGGTCCTCTTAGGCATAGTGTTCTGCGGACTGTCAGCGACCGTCGGAAGGTTGGTCAAGTGGGGACTTCTAACAATTGCGGGCGCCCCGCGGGAAGGCGCTTGCAGGGTCGTCCCGGGCGGTCATTCATCGGGGCGTGGACATCATCAGGATCGCCGGCATCAAGTCCTTCGGACACCATGGCGCCCTGCCCGAGGAAAAACGCCTCGGACAGCGTTTCACCGTCTCCGTGGACCTCGAGATCGACACCCGTCCGGCCGCCGCGGCCGACGATCTCAAGCTGACCGTCAATTACGCCGACGTCATCCGGACGGTCGAAGCGCAGCTGACCGGCCAGCCGGTCTACCTCATCGAGACCCTGGCCCAGCAGATCGCCGCCCGAATTCTGGGGACTTTCACCGTGGTCAAGGCGGTCTCCGTCGAGGTGAACAAGCCCTTCGCCCCCGTGGCGGCGGAGTTCGACGCGATTTCGGTCAAGATCCGGCGCGAGCGGGCGTGAGCAGGCCCCCCCTCCACTATATCCTCGGCCTCGGCAGCAACCTCGGGGAGCGGGCCGACCTCCTCGCTGAAGCCGTCTCCCGCCTAGGCGAACTGCCCTCAGTTCGAATTCTAGCGATTTCCGAGGCGGTCGACTCCGATCCGGTCGGGTATGCCGATCAGCCGAATTTCTTAAACCTTTGTCTGGCAATTGTTTGTGATAAAAATCCGGATGAACTCCAGGCCGCGACCCTCGAAATTGAGCGGCAATTGGGCCGGGAACGGACGGCGAACCGCAATGGCCCCCGGACTTTGGACATCGACCTGCTCTTCTATGAAGGAGGCGGCTGGGACAGCCCGACGGTCACCCTCCCCCACCCTAGGTGGTCTTCCCGGGGGTTTGTCATCTTACCCCTAAGGAATCTACTTCAGGACCCGGCCCTCGCCAAGCACCCCGCCTGGGGTTCGCTGGCCGCGGAGGTCCGATCCCTGCCCGTCGGCGACCATGGCCTCCGTCCATGGCAAGGCCCGACTCCCTGGAGCAAGACTCCCTGACCCCCGACCGCTTCGGACACTGTCCGGCGCTCTGGCTCGCCCTGCCCCTCCTCCTCGGCTGTTCGCTCGACGCTTGGATCGGCATCGACCCCGGCCTTTGGCTGCTTTCGGGAGCCGTCGCCGGCGTCGTCGCCTGGGCCGGCCGCTCGCGGGCGCTGCTCGCTTCCGTCATGCTCGCGATCGCCGGGACGTGTCTCGGCGCGGCCTGGCACCAGCTCCGCACGCCCCCGCAAGACATCCCAGCCGTGCGCCGCCCTTTCGTCGAACTACCGGTCATGATCGAACGCGCCTCGCCACGGTCGGATGGCGAAGGCTGGACCGGCCTCGGCTGGATCACCGAACGCGACGGGCCTTATTTCCGCCGACGCGTCGCGCTCTCCGCGCGTGGCGACTGTCCGGCCGAAGGCGCCGAACTCATGCTCGCCGGGGGACTCGTCGCGATCACGGCCGACGTCGTCGGTTATGACGCCTGGCTGCGCTCGCAGGGCGCGACGCTGAAATTGCGCGGGGGCCGCGTGCTTGGCGAACTCGCGCCGGCATCAGGCTTCGCACGCTGGCGGCAAGCGCAGCAACGACGGCTCGACGCCTGGCTGCGGAACATGCCTTGGAATGACCCTGACGGCGGCGCGTTGCTCGCCGCGACGATGCTGGGGCGGACGGCGCTCCTGCCCGCGGAGGCCAAAGCAGCGTTCGCGACGACCGGCACGCTGCACCTCTTCGCGATCAGCGGCCTGCACATCGCGGGCATGGCGGCGGCCTTGCTCTGGCTGACGCGTCGCGCGCGCCTGCCGGAGATCCCGGCCGGCGTCGCCATCCTCGCGCTGCTCTGGCTCTACGTGCAGGTGACGGGCGCGTCGCCTTCGTCGGTCCGCGCGTGGATCATGGCCGCCTTCCTCTGGGGCGGACGCGTCGGCGAGCGCGACACGCCCGCCCTGCAGTCCTTGGCCCTCGCCTGCGCGGTCACGCTGCTCCTCTCGCCTGAGGCCTGCGCCGACGCCGGCTTCCAGCTCAGCTACGCGGCGGTGCTCGGCATCATCGTCGCCGGCGGACCGGCCGCGGAACTCTGCGCCCGTCCCACCGAGGAGGAACGCCTCACGCCGGTCGCCGCGCAGACCGCGGCGCAGCGGCTGCGCTGGCGGGCCCGGAAATTCCTGCTGGGCGGACTCTGCGTCTCGCTCGCCGCCTCCATGGCAGGGGCGCCGCTGACGCTCGGGCTCTTCGGCAAGGCCAGCTGGGGCGGCGTCCTCGTCAACCTCGTGCTCGTGCCGCTCTCGGAGATACCGCTGATGCTCGGCATGGCCTCCGTCGCGTGCAGTCCGCTCGACTGGCTCGCCGGTCCCGCGTCGTGGATCAACGGATTCGCCGGCGCCTGGCTGCACGGCATGACCTGGATCGCGCAGGCCTGCGCGAAACTGCCGGGTCTGAACCTGGAACTGTCGTTGCCTCAGCGTTGGCTGGGTCCGGCCGGGGGCGCGCTCCTGGCGGCGACCTTCCTCGCGCAGGCGCAGTCCAAGAGCCTGCTCCGTCTGCTGGGCGTACCGGCGGCCGGCCTGGCGGTCTGGCTGCTGCTGGTGTTTCTTCTACGCGCGTTATCCTGACCTTGCCACCTTCAGGTCGGCGGGGAAAGTCAGGTCATGACCCCGTCTTCGCTTCGCTCGCTTGCCGCGCTCGCCTTGGCCGCGCTGGCCACCCCCTTGGCGGCCGCGCCTCAGGAATGGTCCGGCATCTACCCCGAACTCGCCTATTTCAACAACGAGAGCGAGTGCGGCACCGGCGCCGTCGTGCCGTGGGCCGACCGCCTCTGGGTCATCACCTACGGTGCGCACCTGCCCTACGGCTCGAGCGACAAGCTCTACGAGATCACGCCCGACCTGCAGATGACCGTACGCCCGGAAAGCGTCGGCGGCACGCCGGCGAACCGCATGATCCACAAGGAGTCCAATCAGCTGATCATCGGGCCTTACTTCATCGGTGCTCAGCGCGAAGTGCGCGTCATCCCGCCGAAGCTCATGCCCGGTCGCCACACCGGCAACGCCCGCCACCTGACCGACCCGGCGAACAAGGTCTACTTCGCCACGATGGAAGACGGCCTCTACGAAGTCGACGTCCGCACGCTCGCCGTGAAAGGCCTCATCAAGGAGATCAAGAACAAGCCCAAGCCGGGGCAGACCGCCGAGGTCAGCCCGGCGACCCTCACCTCGACGCTGCCTGGCTACCACGGCAAGGGCCTCTACTCCGGCCAAGGGCTCGTGATCCTCGCGAACAACGGCGAGCAAGGCCCCAAGGCGCTCGTCGACCCGACGATCGTCAGCGGCGGCCTCGGCTCTTTCAACGGCGAAGGCAACTGGTCGCTCATCCGCCGCAACCAGTTCACCGAAGTCACCGGACCGGGCGGCCTGACCGGCAACGCCGATCCGGCGAAGGATCCCATCTGGACCGTCGGCTGGGACTTCCGCTCCGTCATCCTGATGGTCATGGAAGACGGCAAGTGGACGAGCTACCGCCTGCCGAAGGGCAGCCACTCCTACGACGGCGCGCACGGCTGGAACACCGAGTGGCCGCGCATCCGCGACATCGGCGAAGACGGCTCGCGCCTGATGACGATGCACGGCCTCTTCTGGAAATTCCCGGCGAACTTCTCGTCGAAGCAGTCGGCCGGCCTCGCGCCGCGCTCCGCCTACCTGAAGGTCATCGGCGACTTCACGCGCTGGCAGGACCGCCTGGTCTTCGGCTGCGACGACACCGCGAAATCCGAATTCCTCAACAAGCGTCCCGCCAAGGGCGCGCTCGCCGGCCCCGGCCAGTCGCAATCCAACCTCTGGTTCACTTCGCCCGACACGCCGGACAGGCTCGGTCCGGCCATCGGCCGCGGCAGCGTCTGGGCCGACGAACCGGTCAAGGCCGGCGTCGCCTCCGATCCGTTCCTGCTCGCGGGCTTCGCGAAGCGCGCGGTCTTCCTCGCGCACGACGGCGAAGCCGCGACGAACTTCACGCTGGAGATCGACGCCCTGGGCGACGGCCAATGGAAGAGCTGGCGCGAGGTGGCGCTAAAGGCCGGCGACGCCTCGACCTGGGTCGAGATTCCCTCGGCCCTGCCCGGCGCCTGGATTCGCGCGCAGGCCGACCGCGACGTCGCCAAGGCGAGCGTCACCTTCCAGTACGCCGCCGAAGACAAGCGTGCGACCGAACGCGACGGCCTCTTCAAGAGCCTCAGCAAGGCCGGCGACGCGGCGTCGCAGGGCGCCTTCCTGCTCACGCGCGGCGGCAACCTCCGCACCCTCTCCGTGCTGGCCGCGACCGTGACGCCCGACCAGACCACCCTCGGCGCCGCCTACGAACTCTCCGCCGACCTCAAGCTCACCAAGCTGGCGGACCAGAAGGTCGCCGCCTTCGTGCAGAAGAACACGCCCATCCCGGCGGGCATCATCACCGCCGACGACGCCTCCGTCATCTTCGAGGAAAGCGGCGTCCGCTGGCGCCTGCCGCGTTCGCCCTCCGCGGCGCACGACGGCCTGCTCACCCGCTCGGCGCTCCGCAAGGCCCGCGAAGTCTGCACGGAGCGCGACATGCTCCAGGCGCACGGCACGTTCTACGAACTGCCCGCCCTCAACGCCAAGGGCGCCATCCGCATGCGCCCGATCGCGACGAGCGACGCCGCCGTGCATGACTACTGCTCCTATCGCGGCCTGCTCGTGCTCAGCGGCGTCTCGCCCGAGGCCGCGAAGGACGACCGCCACGTCATCCGCTCCGACGACGGCCAGGCCGCCGTGTGGGTCGGCGCCGCCGACGATCTCTGGAAGCTCGGCAAGCCGCGCGGCTTCGGCGGCCCGTGGAAGAACACCGCGGTCGAGGCCGGCAAGCCTTCGGACCCATATCTCATGACCGGTTACGACAAGAAACGGCTCACGCTGGAGAACCATGGCAAGGAACCGGTGCGGATCACCGTCGAACTCGACGCCGCCGGCGACGGACGGTTCGCGGCTTACAAGGACTTCACCGTGGCGCCGGGCGGGAGCCTGGAGCACCGCCTGCCCGACTGGCTCAACGCCTACTGGCTGCGCACGGTCTCCGCTCAGGCCGGCAAGGTCTCCGCCCAGCTGACCTACGAATAATCGCAACCCTCGGCCGTTTCCGCGGTTACATCCTCACACCCCTCCGCCCATGTCGCTCCGCCTCCTCGCCCTCCTCGCCCTGCTCGCCTTCGTCGCCCCGCTTCGCGCGGCCGACGCTCCGGCCACCCTCCTCGCCCAACCGGACAAGGAGATCGTCAGCGACGCCCTGACCAAGGACGCCCCGGCGACGGAATGGAAGGTCGCCAAGGGCAAGTGGGAGCGCACCGCCGACGGCGTCCGCGTCGAGGAGATCCCCGCGGACAAGCATGGCGCCGTGAGTCGCGTCGCCCAGAAGCTCCAGGACCTGGTCATCGCCTTCGAGTTCCGTCTCGACGGCGCGAAGTCCGTCTCGCTCAGCATCAACGCGACCAAGGACCACATGGCGCGCGTGCTCATCACGCCGACCTCCCTCCGCGTGCAGAAGGACGACCACGACCATGACGGCCCTGATAAAGCCGTCGTCTTCCTGAACACCGCGCAGGCCTTCGAAGCCGGCACCTGGCACCGCGTCGTGCTCGAGATGGTCGGCGACACCATGGTCGCGACGATCGACGGCAAGGTCAGCGCCTTCGGTGCCGACGCCCTGTTCAAGACCGAGAAGGTCAGCCCCGGCTTCACCTGCGCCGGCCAGTCCGCCACCTTCCGCAACTTCACGCTCTGGAGCGCCAAGCCCGAGGCGAAAGCCAGCTGGAAGGAGACCAGCGTGAAGATCGCCGAAGCCATGGCCGCCGCCCCGAAGCCCGCCGCGCCGGCCGCCAAGGGCAAAGGCAAGGGCAAGGCCAAGGCCGCCAAATAAGCCCTCCGGCTCGTTTTCACCGGCGGGGACCCATCTCCCCGCTTGCACCGTGGGAGGTTACGACCAAGTTCGAACCTCCCACTTTCATGAACGAGCCCTTCGACACCATCGAGGAAGCCCTGGCGGACATCGTCGCCGGGAAGCTCGTCATCGTGACCGACGACGAGAACCGCGAGAACGAGGGCGACCTCGTCATGGCGGCCTCCAAGGCCACGCCTGAGACCGTCAACATGATGATCCGCCATGCGCGCGGGCTCATCTGCGTCCCGACCGTCGAGCATCAGCTGCGTCGCCTGGGCATCTCCCAGATGGTGCCTGAGAACCGCGAGTCGCAGCGCACCGCCTTCGCGGTCTCCGTCGACGCCGCCGAAGGCATCTCCACCGGCATCTCCGCTTACGACCGCGCGAAGACCATCGCGATCCTCGCCGACCCGCAGGCCAAGCCCGAGGCGCTCGTGCAGCCCGGCCACATCTTCCCGCTCCTCGCCCGTCCGGGCGGCGTGCTCCAGCGCGCCGGGCACACCGAAGCGGCGGTCGACCTCGCCTCCCTCGCCGGCCTGCACCCGAGCGGCGTCATCTGTGAGATCCTCAACGAGGACGGCTCGATGGCCCGCCTGCCCGAACTCGTCGAACTCAAGCGCCAGTTCGGCCTGCACATGATCTCGATCGCGCAGCTCATCGAGTTCCGCCACCGCCGCGAACGCCTCGTCGAGCTCGTCGCCGAAAGCCCCTTCCAGTCGGCCTGGGGCGAATTCACCCTGCGCGTCTACCGCTCGCTGCCCGACGGCCGCCAGCACCTCGTCTTCACCCTCGGCCGGACGGACGAGACGCCGACGCTCGTGCGCGTCCAGCGCGAGAACATGCTCGGCGACCTCTTCAAGGGCAGCGCCTTCGGCGCGGGCGCCTCGCTCGCCTCCAGCTTCGAAGCCGTCGCCAAGGCCGGCCGCGGCGTCATCGTCCACGTCGCCCAGCCTTACGGCGGCATGCAGGCCGACCAGGACGGGGTGCGTCTCGGCCAGATGGACGCGCGCGACTACGGCATCGGCGCCCAGATCCTTTCGCACCTCGGCCTCCGCCGCATCCGCCTCATCACGAACAACCCGCGCAAGGTGGTGGGCCTCGGCGGTTACGGGCTGGAGATCGTCGAACAGGTCCCCTTCTGAGCCGCGGACGCTCGTTTCCGCTTGCAGGCTTGGTCCGAAGCGACTCCATCGACCGTCCGTTCTTCCGCCATGAGCCTCGACAAGCCCACCCCTGACGCCATCGATGGCGCCGAACTCCGCTTCGCCCTCGTGACGGCGGGCTACAACGGCGAACTGGTCCAGGCCCTGAAGAAGAACGCCGTCAAAGGCCTGCGCGCCGCCGGCGTACCCGCCGCCTCGATCGTCGAAGTCGCCGTCCCCGGCTCCGGCGAGATCCCTTACGCCGCCTACATGTCCGCGATGAGCGGCGATTATGACTGCGTCATCGCCCTCGGCGTCGTCGTCGCCGGCGACACCCCGCACCACGAGATCATCGCCCACTCGACGGCCGAGGCGCTGCAGGACGCGGCCATCCGCTCCGAAGTCCCGATGATCAACGGCATCGTCGTGACCAACAACCGCGAGCAGGCCGTCGCCCGCTGCCAAGGCTCCCTGGACCGCGGCACGGAGTTCGCCCACGCCGCCCTCGCCATGGCCCGTCACCGCGTCACGCTCGGCGCCCGCCTCGACCAGGTCGAGGACGAGGAACGCAAGCGCGGCGGCCAGGAACCTTTCGCCCAGAACTGACCGATGGACAACGACTCGCCCATTTCCGCCTCCGCGCGCGCCAAGATCCGCATCCGGATCAAGAGCGTCGACTACCGCATGGCGGACCAGACCGCGGCCGACATCATCGCCAGCGTCGTCGGCAGCGGCGCCCGCATCTCCGGCCCCTTCCCCCTGCCCTCCCAGGTCGAGGAACCGCGCACGGCCCTCCGCGAGGAGATCCGCAGCCATCGCCGCCTGATCGAGATCATCGGCTCCAACCAGAAGACCGTCGACGCCTTCCGCCGCCACAACGTGCCGGCCGGCGTCGAGATCGCCATCGTCGCCCCGGAAGAACCGGTCGTCCCGGACCCCGCCGCGCCGCCCGCCAAGCGCAACCGCCGCCATGACAGCCGCGTCGTCGCGATGCACTTCCTGTGCTCCTGGGAAGTCCAGCGCCACGCCGACATGGTCACGGCCCTCTTCGACTTCTTCTCCGAACGCCCGCAGCCCCGCGAATACTACGCCTTCGCCGAGGAGCTCATCCAGGGCGTCATCCGCGACCTCGCCCTCATCGACGAGATCATCGGCAAGTACGCCAAGAACTGGGCCTTCGGCCGCATCGCCCGCGTCGACCTCGCGATCCTGCGCGTCGCCATCTTCGAGCTCATGCGCCGGACGGACATCCCGCCGGTCGTGAGCATCAACGAGGCCGTCGACATCGCCAAGGAGTTCTCGACCGAGGAGTCCAAGCGCTTCGTGAACGGCATCCTCGACAGCTACAAGGAAGAGCTCGGGCGCGACCCGCGCAAGGCCGAGGGCGGCTGAGCCATGGCGGGCTTCTTCGAGCGCCTGAAGTCCGGCCTGAGCCGCACGGCCGAGGCCGTCGCCAATCTCTTGGCGCGGCCGATGGACGCCGCGTCCGCCGAGCAGCTGCGCGAGCGGCTGATCGCCGCCGACTTCGGCCCCGCCACCGCCGACGAGGTCGTCGAAGCGGCCCGCGCCGCCTGGAAGACCGAAGCCGCGCTGCGCAAGACCTCGCCCGCCGAAGCCGCGGCCGAAAGCATCGTGCGCGCGCTGGGCGGCGAGACCGCCGTTGCTCCCGTCCTCTCGAAGCCGCACGTGATCATGCTCCTCGGCGTCAACGGCGCCGGCAAGACGACCACCGCCGCGAAGCTCGCCTGGCGCTGGCGCGAAGAAGGCAGGACCTGCCTGCTCGGCGCGTGTGATACCTTCCGCGCCGCCGCCGGCGAACAGCTTTCCGCCTGGGCCGGCCGGCTCGGCGTCGAAGTCGTCGGCGGCGCCGCCGGCGCGGATCCCGCCGCGGTGGCCTTCGACGCCGTCAAGGCGGGCGTCGCGCGCGGAGCGGACCTCGTCATCCTCGACACCGCGGGCCGCCTGCACACCAAGGCGCACCTCCTCGAAGAACTGCGCAAGGTCGTGCGCGTCACGACGAAGGCCCACGCCGGCGCGCCGCACGAGAAGTGGCTCGTCCTCGACGGCTCGCTCGGCGCCAACTCCATCGAACAGGCCCGCATCTTCCACGAAGCCGTCGGCCTCACCGGCCTGATCGTGACCAAGCTCGACGGCACCGCCCGCGGGGGCGCGCTCGTCGCGGTGGTCCGCGAACTCGGCGTGCCGGTCCGCTTCATCGGCGTCGGCGAGCAGCCGGCCGACCTCCAGCCCTTCGACGCACGGGCCTACGCCCGCTCGATCGTCGGCCTGGCCGAGTGAGGTTGTCTTGCCAGCGAGGGCCCCTCGCCCCAGCGTGAGCTCATGTCGGCCGAGACCGTCACCGTCGAACTAGGCTCGCGCTCCTACCCCGTCCGCATCGGGGCCGGGATGCGCCGCGAAGCCTTGGCCGCCGCCGAACGTCGTCTGGCCGCCGGCCAGAAGTGCGTCGCGATCACCTCGCCCGGCGTCGCCGCCGCGCAGTCCGGCTTCGCCGCCGAACTCGCCCGCCTGATGCCGGTGCTCGCCACCGCTGCGGACGGCGAGACGGCCAAGTCGGCCGCCGAACTCGCGCGCGTCTGGGATTTCCTCGCCGCCAACGGCGTGGCCCGCGACGGCGCGGTCTTCGCGCTCGGCGGCGGCGTCGTCGGTGACCTCGCCGGTTTCGCGGCCGCTTCTTATCAGCGTGGGGTCGATTTCACCCAGCTCCCGACCACCCTGCTCGCGATGGTCGACAGCTCCGTCGGCGGCAAGACGGGCATCAACCTTTCCGCCGGCAAGAACCTCGTCGGCAACTTCCACCAGCCCACGGCGGTCTTCGCCGACACCGACCTGCTGGCCACCCTGCCGCCCCGCGAATTCGCCGCCGGCATGGCCGAGGTCATCAAGCACGGCATCATCGCCGACGCCGACCTCTTCGGCCTGCTCGAACAGAATTCGCCGCTCGCCTGGAATCATCCGCTCCTGCCGCGCGTCATCCGCCGCTGCGTGGAGATCAAGGCCGCCGTCGTCGCCGGCGACGAACGCGAGACCAGCGCCCAGGGAGGCCGCGCGCTCCTGAATCTCGGCCACACCTTCGGCCACGCGATCGAGGCGACCGCCGGTTACGGCGCCTACCTGCACGGAGAAGCCGTCGCCATCGGCCTGGTGATGGCCGCCCGCCTTTCCGCCGAGCTGAAGCACTGCACCGCCGCCCAGGCCGAACAGGTCGAGGCCGTGCTGAAGTCCCACGCCTTGCCGACCGCCCTGCGCGCGCCGCTCAAACTCGACCCGATGCTCGCCGCGATGCGCCGCGACAAGAAGGTCCGCGGCGGCAGGCTCCGCTTCGTCCTGCAGGACGGCGTCGGCGCGGCCAGCACCGCGGACGACGTGCCCGAAGAGGCCGCGGTCCGCGCCTTGCTCGCCGGCGGCGCCGTCCGCTGACGGCACCCGCTTGACCCAGCCGGGCGGCCGGGGTTTCCTTGCGCATGCCCCGACCGCTCGCCCCGCTGGTCCCGCTCTGCCTCGCCTTGCTCGCGCTCGTCGCGACGGCGGCCGAACCCATCGCGGATACCCCGCGCGTCAGCGCCTCGGGCTTCATCCGGCATTGGCCCGGCGAACTGCCGATCGTCCTCTCGGTGCCGCATGATGGCGCGGCGAAACCCGCCGACATCCCCGACCGGACGAGCGGCGTGACCGTGCGCGACTCCTATGCCGCGGCGCTCGGCCATGCCCTGAGGGACGCTCTCCGCACGCGCTTCGGCCAGGCGCCACAGCTGGTGGTCTGCGAACTCTCGCGGAAGAAGGTGGATTGCAACCGGGAGATCGGCGAAGGCACCGCCGGTCAGCCGAAGGCCGAACAGGTCTGGCGCGAATACCATGCCTTCATCGATGAAGCCGAGGCCGCGGTCCTCGCCCGCTCGCAGCACGGCCTCTATCTGGACCTCCACTCGCATGGACACCCGAAGCCGCGCATCGAGATCGGCTATCTGCTGAAGGCCTCCGAGGTGCGTCTCGCTGACGAACGTCTGGACAAGGACCCGGCCGTCGCCGCCCGTTCCTCGATCCGCTGGCTTAGCCAACGGACTCCGGCGAAGTTCTCCGAGCTCCTGCGCGGCGAGACGAGCCTCGGCGGACTCTTCGCGGCGCGCGGCGTCGCGGCGGTGCCGTCACCCCGCGAAGTCCTGCTCTTGGACGACCCTTACTTCAACGGCGCCTACGACATCGCGGCCCACGGCTCACGGGACAAGTCCCAGCTCGACGCCGCGCAGCTCGAGGTGCCTGGCCCGATGCGGGACACGCCGGCCCACCGGGCCGCCACGGCGCAGGCGATCGCCGAATCGCTCGACGTCTACTTCGCCCGGCACTTCGGAGTGAAACTGAAGTAAGCTTACGGCTGCGGACCGACGGCCGGCTTCACCGCCCGCCAGTCGCGCTTGAGCAGACGGTCGTCGTTCTTCTCATTGGCCTCGCGGACGCGGTCCTTCAACGTGCCTTCGGCGGCGGGCTGACCCGACAAGGCCGCGGCGGCCGGGGTCTTCTCCGGGACGAAGGATTGGTCGCCGACCGGGCCGGCGCAACCGACGAGGAGAAGGAGAGGCAGGAGGAGCGAAGTCTTCATGAGATCATTTGGCGCGGACCTTGGCGTCGGCTTCGAGCCAGGCGCGCAGGGCGAGCGCCGAGGCGCGGGCGCGGGCGCGGGCGGCGGGCAGGTCGTCGGCGTCGGCGACCTCGGCCTTGGCGAAGGAATAGAACTTCGCCTTCGGCTCGGTGCCGGAGGCGCGGACGGCGATGCGGCGGCCGTCGGCCAGCTCGGCGAGGATGAACTCCTCGGGCGGCACGCGTTCGCCCTCGGCGTCGAGGACCTTGTCGCGCTCGTAGTCGGTGACGCGGAGGACCTTGGAGCCGTCGATCACGGCGGGCGGCGACCGGCGCCAGGAGGCGACGATGCGGCGGATGCACGCGGCGCCCTCGGCGCCTTCGAACGCGAGGTTCAGCAGGTCCTCGTGATGGGCGCCATGGCTCAGGTGGAGCACGTCGAGCGCGTCGAGCAGCGTGCGGCCGCGGGAGCGCAGCAGCGCGGCGAACTCGCAGAGCATGACCACCGTCGCGTTGGCGTCCTTGTCGCGGACGGCGTCGTCGGCGAGGTAGCCGTAACTCTCCTCGGCGCCGAGCAGGAAGAGGGTCGAGTGACGCAGCGCGAGCGGGGCGCGGCGACGCAGGGGCAGCGCAGGGGCGTCGGGGCCGGCGCCCTCGACGAGGCGGCGATGCCAGTTCTCGAGCTTGCGGGCGATCCACTTGAAGCCGACCAGCGTCTCGACGCAGCGCACGCCGTGGCGGGCGCAGAGGGCGGCGACGAGCGGCGTGGTCACGAGCGACTTGACCACCGCGGCGTTCGGCGAGCCGCCTTCGGGCAGGATGCCGGCGTCCTTGAGGGACGAGATCCGGAACTCGGTCAGCAAGGCGGCGACCTCGTTGCCGTTGAGCAGGCGATGGCCGCCGGCGGGCAGCGGGCAGGCCACGCCGACGCGGTCGGAGTCGGGGTCGGTCGCGAGGATGAGGTCGGCGTCGATCTCCGTGGCGAGTTTCAGCACGAGGGCGAAGGTGCTGGCGTTCTCCGGATTCGGGGAGGCGACGGTCGGGAAGCGCCCGTCATGCTCGCGCTGCTCCTCCACCAGATGCGGATCGATGCCGACGCGACGCAGGGCGGGGACGACCATGACGTCACCGGTCCCGTGCACGTTGGTGAAGACGACCTTGGGCGTGTGCCGCGCGATGATCTCCGGGTCGAGCACCACGCCGGCGAGGCGGGCGAGGTAGGCGTCCTCGGCCGTGGCCGGGACCGTGAGCACGCGGGAGAGGTCTTTCTCGAGATAGGGCGCGACGTCGGCCGGCCCCAGCTTGCCGACTTCGGCGACGATGGCGGCGTCATGCGGCGGCAGGACCTGGCCGCCGTCGCCGAGGCAGCATTTGAAGCCGTTGTCATGCGACGGATTGTGGCTGGCCGTGATGACGACGCCGGCGTGGGCGCCGAGATGGCGGACCGTGAAGCTGAGCTGCGGGGTGGAGCGGGCGCCGGCGAAGAGGTAGGCCTCGCCGCCGAGCTCCGTCCAGGCGCCGGCGATCAGCTCGGCGAAGTGGCGGGAGAAATGGCGGACGTCATGGGCGACGACCAGACGGGCGCCGGGCTGGGTGGCCGAGACGTGCTTCCAGAGGCCGATGACCGCCCGGAGGACATTGACGTCATTGAGGCAGGCCGAGCCGATCGCGGCACGCACCGGCAGCCCTTGGGCGTCGACCTCGTTGGCGGCGGAGACCCGGCCGACCGTCCGGCCGCGCATCCCTCCGGTGCCGAAAGCGATCCCCTTATAGAAACGGTCTTCAATTTCGGCCCAGGCGCCGCGGTCGCAGAGGTCCCGGAGGGAGGCCACGGCCTCGGCCGGCAGCGCCCCGGAACGGAGCCAATCGCCGGCATTGGCGAGGCTGGCGGCGGAAAGCTGGCCCTTCTGCTGGGCGATCTGGAGGAGCGAAAGGACGGCGGCGGAGGCGCTCATGTGTCCCCCATACTTACCCGCCCCGGGGCGGGGACAAGCCCGTAGGCGGGGGGAGGCGGGGGTTGACACAAACGGTCCTTTCCCAAGGGTTGACCCCCCATGCCCGAAGACCGTTCCAGCAAGCAGCCCCCGGCCGGCGATGACCGCAACCTCGTGGTCGTCGACGAGGATTTCGTCAATGCGGACGCCGAAGACCGCCTCTGGCTCTTCTGGGAGCGCAACCAGGGCGTCATCGTCAAGGCCACCGTCGCCGTCGTGGTCGGCATCCTCGGTTACCTCGCCTTTTTCTTCTGGAACGAAGCCCAGCGCGAAGCCCTCGGCGAAGAATTCACCGCCTGCCAGGATGAGGCCGCCCGCCGGGCCTTCGCCGGCCGTCATGCCGGTGAACCCCTGGCCGCCGTCGCCCTGACCGACGTCGCCGACGACCTCAAGCGCGCCGGCAAGTTCGCCGACGCCGCCAAGGCCTACGACGAAGCCCGTCGCCTGGCGGGCCTCGCCGGCGACGCGCCGGCGGTCTCCGCCCTCGCCGTCCGCGCCCGCCTTTACGCCGCCCTGTGCCGCCTGGAGACCGGTGACGCCGGCGCGACCAAGGCCCTCGCCGAGGTCGCCGATGACGTCTCCGCCGCCGAGACCCTGCGCGGTTTCGCCATGCTCACCCTGGCCAACGTCGCCGTCGCCAAGGGCGACACCGCCGAAGCCACCAAGTGGCTCAACGCGATGGACAAGAAGCTCCGCGCCAACCACGTCTGGAAGGCCGACAAGGAGATGCTGGTCCGCTCCGAGCCTTCGCTGATCGCTCCCGTCGCCCCGGCCGGCAAGTAAGGCGTCGGTCCGGCGGCCTCCGGCCACGGCCGAGCCCCCTAATAACCTTGCCAATAAAGGCCATCGGGCGTGTCTTCTGGACACCCGTCGGCACGGAGCCGACGAGGCCGTCACCCTTCCCTCCGGAGCCCAACCCATGAACGAAGCCGCGCCCCTGCCGGAAGCCGCCGTCGTGGCGGAAAGGCTGACCAAGCGCTATGGCTCCCTGACCGCGGTCGAGGACCTGAGCTTCTCCGTGGCGCCGGGCGAGATCGTCGGCTTCCTCGGCCCGAACGGCGCCGGTAAGTCGACCACCATGCGCATCCTGTCGGGCACCATGTCCGGCACCTCGGGCCGCGCGGCCATCTGGGGCGTCTCGGTCGCGCTCGATCCCGCCGGCGCGAAGCGGCACCTCGCGTACATGCCGGAGAACAATCCGCTGCCGGAGGACCTCCGCGTGGAAGAGTACCTCACCCTGCGCGCGCGCCTCAAGGACGTCGCGCCGGACCGGGTCGCCGAACGCGTCCGCCGGGTGATGGAAGACTGCGACCTCACGCGCCGCGCGTCGGGCCGGCTCATCGGCCAGCTCTCGAAAGGCTTCCGTCAGCGCGTCGGCATCGCGGACGCCCTCCTCGCCGAGCCGCGCGTGGTCATCCTGGACGAACCCACCATCGGGCTCGACCCGCACCAGATCCTCGGCATCCGCGACCTGATCCGCTCGCTCCGCGGCAAGATGGCCGTGCTCATCTCGAGCCACATCCTGCACGAGGTCGAACAGGTCTGCGACAAGGTCGTCATCATCAACCGCGGACGGCTGGTGGCCCAAGGACGCACCGAAGACCTGCGCCGCGAACTGCTGGCGGAAGCCGCGTTCACCGTCGTGACGCGCGCCGACGAGGCCGGGCTGCTCGCCGCCTGCCGCGCCGCCGACCCTGCGGCGGTCGTCGCCGCCGTCGCCGCCGCCGACGGCTGGAACACCTTCCGCGTCACCTTGCCCGTCGGCTCGCCCGCGCGCGAGACGCTGGCCGGCGCGCTCATCGGCGCAGGGCTCGCGCTGCGCGAGATCGCGGAGGAAAAGTTCGGGCTCGAGGACATCTTCCTCGCCGCCACGCGCCGCGCCCCCGGGGAGGGCCGCCGTCCCTGATGCGACACTTCCGCACGCTCCTCGCGCACGAGCTGCGCAGCGCCGCGCTCTCCTGGAACACCTGGGCGGCCGCCGGCCTCTTCCTCGCGCTGATGGGCGGCATCCACTTCTTCGCGCTCGTCGACGGCGCGCGCGCGCCGGCCCCGCGGTCGCCCGTGGAGGCGACGCTCTGGTTCTTCTGGCTGCCGCTGCTCTGCGTGCTGCCGCTGCTGACGATGCGCACGTTCGCCGAGGAGCGCCGCTCAGGCACGCTCGCGGCGCTGCTCACCACGCCGGCGAGCCCCGCCGCCGTGGTCTGGGCGAAGTTCCTCGCGGTCTGGATCGTCTGGGTGCTGCTCTGGCTGGCCTTCGCCGCCTTCCCGTTCCTCGCCGCGCAGCGGCTGGACGGCGCGAACGCCCGCGCGCTCGGCGAAGGCTCCGCGCTGTGGGGCGGCCTCTGCTTCATCGCGGTGAGCGGCCTCCTGCATGTCGCGATCGGGATCCTCTGCAGCTGCGTGACGCGTTCCGCGGCGCTGGCGGCGTTGCTCGCCTTCATCAGCCTGCTGGCGCTGACGGCCGCGGGCGGCGCGCTCGAGACGCTGCCGATCGAAAGCTGGGAATGGCTCGGGTGGCTGCGCGAACCGGCGGCGCACCTGCGGACGTTCGGCCACCTGCAGGACTTCACCGACGGCGTCCTCGACGCCCGTCCGCTCGTGCTGTACGGCACCGGCACCCTGCTCTGCCTCGGCCTGGCGGTGCTCACCGTGGAGGGCCAGGAATGACATGAGCCCCCCGCGCGACGACTTCGGCTCCGTCCGGCCCATCCGCCGGCTCAACCGCCTCACGCAGGCCCTGCTGGCGATCGCCCTCGCGGTGGCCGTGAACACGCTGGCTTCGCTGCCCGAATTCCGCGTCCGCCGCGACATCTCCGCCGACCGCCGCCACTCGCTCGCCCCGGAATCGGTCGAGACCGTGCGCGCCGCGGGCCGACGCAGCCCCGTGGGCGCCGGCCGCGCCCGCGGCTGGGTCCGCGCGGTCGTGCTGACGAGCGAGCAGGCCGATGAAGCCCGTTACCTGCGCGCCCGCCTGAACAAGCTGCTCGACGCCTACGTCGTCGAGACCGGTCGCCAAGGCGGCGGCTGGCTCGCCGTCGAGCAGGCCGGCGACGGACGCAACGCGCCCCTCCTCTCCGAACTCGCCGGACGCCACGGCGCGCCGGACGCCTCGGTCGTGCTGGTGCTCGCCTGCGGCGGGCGGGCGAAATACCTCAGCTACCGGGATTTCGTGACCAAGGAGGGCGCCTTCCGCGGCGAGGAAGCGGTGACGTCCGCCCTGATCGAAGTCACCGAAGACAAGCCCGCCGTGTGCTACGTCACCAAGGGACATGGCGAACTCGGCGTCGAGGACGCCTCGCCGGTGCGCGGGATGTCGCTCCTCTCCCGTCAGCTCCGCAACCGCAACTTCGAGGTCCGGACGCTCGACCTGGCCACGGTGGGCGAAGTCCCGCGCGACGCCTCGATGGTGTTCGTGCCGGGCCCGGTGACGCCTTTCTCCGCCGCGGAGAACGACCGTCTCCGCAAATACCTGCAGGAACGCAACGGCCGCGTCCTCGTCATGCTCGACCCGGGTCGCGACCACGGCCTCGAGCCGGTGCTCTCCGAGTGGGCGATCTTCACCCCCGACGCGGAGCTGCAGGAGCCGGACCCCGCGCGGCGCACGACCGACGGAGACATCGGCCTGCTCCGCCTCGAAGCGAAGGAACACCCCCTCACCAAGCCGCTCCGCGAACAGAACCTCCCGCTGGTCGCCGCCCGGCTCCGGCCCGCCCGCTTCGACGAAGGCAGCGCGCCGGACAGCACGCTCGGCGTGTGGCAGCTGATCTTCTCTTCTGACGCGGCCTGGGGCGAGACGGACCTCGCCCGCCGGCCGCCGCGCCTGGACCCGGACCGCGACCAGCCCGGCCCGGTCTGCGTCGTCGCCGCGGCCGAGCGCGCGACCGGCATCCGCCAGGGCGTCGGCGGCGCCGGCGGCCGGCTCGTCGTCGTCGGCACCTCCGAGATCGCGGCGAACAGCCGCCTCGACCGCGGCGGCAACCGCGCGTTCCTCACGCAGGCCGCCGCCTGGCTCAGCGACCGCGAACGCGCCGTCTCGCTGCCCGCCCGCACCGGAGGGGAATATCAGCTGACCGCGACCGCCGCCGACTTCTGGGCCTTGGCCCTGCGTTTCGCCCTCATTCCGCTGGGCGTGCTCTCAGTCGGGCTTGCGGTTTCCGTGTGGCGTCGCAGAAGTTGACGTGCCCATGCGGATCTCCCGCACCACCGTCGTCCTCCTGCTCGCCAACCTGATCGCCTTCGGTCTGGTGTGGCGTGCCATGTCCGGCCAGACCACGGCGGCGGTCAGCCAGACCCAGCTCTTCCCCGCCGACCCGGTCCGCCTCGCCCTCGCCGAAGGTCCGGCCCGCATCCTCCTGGAGAAACGGCCGGCCGGCTGGCGCGTGCTCGAACCGTTCGAGTGGCCCGCCAACGTCTGGTCCGTGCAGCGGCTCATCGATGAACTCCGCTTCATCAGCCCGGAAAGCGGTTTCGACGTCGCCGAGATGACGGCCAACGGCGCCGGGCTCAAGGACTACGGCCTCGAGCCGGCACGCTGGACCGTGAAGGTGACCGGCGAGGCCGGCGCCGCCGTCGAGGTCAAGGTCGGCGTCCAGCCCTCGACCCGCCGCCACTTCCTGCTCACCGCCGACGGACGCCGCATCGTGCCGCTGCCGGACGCGATGGCCGCCGCCTTGGGCGCGAGCGCCGAGAGCTACCGGGTCGACCGCATCTTCGAGGTCGCCGCCTTCGAGGCCCGCGCGGTCTCGGTGCGCCGGCGCGAGAAGGACGTCGAGACCGTCACGGCGCTCGTCGCCGAAGCCCGCCCGCGCGTCGGCCGGCGCGTGCAGCTGCCGGAATGGCGCTTCGAAGCCCCTTACGACGCCCCGGCCGATCCGGACGCCACCGCCCGCGCCGTGGCCGCGCTCACCGACCTGCGCGTCGCCAAGTTCGCCGAGCTCCCTGAAGAGACGTCCGGCCTGGGCGCCCCCGCCCTGCGCCTGGCGATCGAAGGCAACGCCCGCCGGCAGGTCCTGCTCGTCGGCCGCCCTGCGCCGGGCCAGCCGCAGCTCCTCTGCGCGAAGCTGGAAGACAACGCCGCGGTCTTCCTGGTCGAGGCGCATGAACTGCGCGAGTGGATGACCCCGCGCGCGACGCTCGCCGACACGCGGCCCGCGGATTTCGATCCGGCCCTCGTGACGGGCTTCACGGTCTCCGCCGGCGGCCGCAGCATCACGTTGCACCGGCTCGACGGCCTCGGCGAAGACGCGCGCTGGGAGATCCCCGTCGCGCCAGGCTCCACCGCCACGAAGCGCCGCGAGGCCGACGCCCGGCTCGTGGGCCGCTTCCTCGCCGGACTCTCCCAGCTGCGGGCCACCCGCCGCGCGCCCGCCGTGCCGGGCGGACTGACCTTGCCCGCCGTGCGCGAGCCGGCCGCCGGCGCCCCGGGCCAGACCGTCGAACTCGAATTCGGGGCGGAACGCATCGTGCTCGGCTTCGCCGACGATCCCGACAACGGCGCGGGCACCCGCCTCGTCCACGCCAAAGGATCACCGCTCGCGGCGGTCTGCGACGTGTCGTTCCTCGACGGCGGACACCAGAACGTCGAACCCTCCGCCTGGCGGCGACGCACCGTGGCCGCGCTGCCGCAAGGCGCGCGCGTCAGCGGACTACGGCTGACCGCACGGGCCGACGGCAAGGTGATCGGCGAAGCCCGCCTCGGGCCCGACGGCAACTGGGCCGGGACGGGCCGCCTCGACCCCGCCAACGCGCGCCGTCTCGCCCTGGGGCTCGCCGAAGTCCGCGCGACCGCCTTCCCCGGACGCGACGTCGGCGCCGGCGGCTGGAGCCACGAACTGCGGGTGACGGATCAGGCGGCGACCGGCGCCGGCGCCGCGAGCGAGACGATCCGGACCTACCTCTGTTCCGCGCCGCTCCACGACCGGGCGCTGCTCCTGCGCGATGAGACGGATGACGACGCCTTCATCCTGGAACCGACGCTGGCCGGCCTCCTCGCTCCCCTGCTCACCGAAGCCGGGAGATGAAAGCACGGCCCCGCAGCTCGCCGTTGCGTCGCTTCCTGCGCGGGCTGACGAACACCTGCCTGCTGCTCCTGCTTCCGGTCCAGCTCGGCCTGGCCTGGCTCGCCGATCATGACGGGCCCGTACGGCTGCCGGATTTCGTCGCCGAAGCCGTCACCGACCGGCTCGCCGCCCGAGGCGTCGACTTCCGTGCGCGCTCCCTCTGGATCCTGCCCGACCTGACGCTCGCGGCGGACGACGTCGCGGTCGCCTTCGACGGACTCACCGGCGACGTGTTCGCCGCCGCCCGCGCGGAAGTCGCGCTGCATCCGGCCCGGCTGCTCGCCGGCGAGGTCGCGCCGACCCGCGTGCGCCTGCGCGGCGGCCGCCTGTGGTGCCCGGCCTCCGTCGCGCAGGACGGACGCCGACGCAGCCTCATCGACGACGCCACGCTCGACGTCGCCCAGGAAGGCCGCTGGCTCAGCCTCCGCATCGCGCAGGCGCGCGCCGGCAAGATCACCTGCCATGTCAGCGGCGAACTGCCCGCCGGACTCCTGCGCGCCGGCCCGGCGCCGGCGGACGACGCACCGCTCCCGCGCCGCCTCGCCGGCTTTCTCGGCGTGCTCGACACCGCGCTCACCGCCGCGGAAGGCTCGGGCGGCGCGACGATGGCCGTCCGTTGTTCCGGCCGCAGCGACGGCACGGCGGAACTCTCCTCGCAGGCCATCCTGGGCGAAGAGACCGGCGAGCAGCTCGGACGCATCCGGCTCCGCGGCCTGCGCCTGAGCGCCGACGCCCGGCTCGCGGCCGACGGCGCGCTCCGGGAATGGCGTCTCGCCGGCGACGCCGAGACCACCGCCTGGCGCGACGGCGCGACCCTCACGGCCGCCCGCGCCGCCCTGCGTGTGCGCGGCGCCGGCCTGGACGGCGGGATCGTCGCCGACGCCGCGCTCACCGATGTCCGGATCGGCGGGATCCTCTGCCAACAGGTGAACCTGCGGGCCGCGCGTCCGTCCGCGGAGCAACCGTGGGCGCTCGGCTTCCGCGCGCAGACCGCCGCCTCGTTCGCGGGCGGCGCGCTGGAGGCCACGGCCGACGGCGCCCGCCGGCTGCGCATCGACCATGCCCTGATCTCCGGACGGGAGATCTCGGCGTACCCGGCGGTCGCGCCGGTCCTGCTCGCGACCGGCATCGACCTGCGGGGCGACCTGCTCCTGCGCGAAACCGAAGCCACCCTTTCGCCGGAAGGAAACCTCCTGAGCGCGCGCGGCGAAGCCGGGCTTTCCGGCTTCCGCGGACTCGGACTTTCCGCCGAAGCGATCAGCCCGGCCGCGGACCTGCCGCTGCGCACCCGTTTCGATTTCGCGCCCGGCCGCGGAGAACAACCCTTGCGGCTGCGCGACCTGCGGCTCGCCTCCGTCGCCGGCGAAGCGGACTGCGCCGTCGAAGAGGGCGGCGCCTTCCGTCTCACGCTCCACGGCGCACTCGCGCCGGCCAGCCTCGACCAGGTGCTCGGCAACTGGTGGATCGACCTCTGGCGCTCCTTCCTCGTGCGGGAGCATCCTTACGCCTTCATCGAGGTCCGGGGACATTGGGGCGCGCTGACGAGCCGCACGCGCGGCCGCGTGCTGATGCGGGACTTCGACTTCCTGGGCGCGCCCTTCCGCCGCGTGGAGGTGGGCATCGACGCCGACGAACGACGCACGCTGATCGGCCTGCACCGCCTGCAAGGCGGGGCGACGGCCGCCGACGGCGAGGTCGAAGGCACCGCGACCTGGGACTGGTCCAAGCCCGGCGTGCTCGCCGGCCCGGTGGTGAAGGCAGCGGGGGACCTGCAGCCGTGGATCGCCGCGCGCTGCGCCGGCAAGGATTTCGGCGACGCGCTCCAAGGGCTCGTGCTGCCGCCGGGCCGACGCTTCGCGCTCGAACTCACGCCGCTCGAACGAGGCCTCGACATCCGGACGACGATCGAGAGCGCCGACGCCTTCAAGGCGTGGGGCGTCGCCGGCCGCGGCCTGAAGGTCACGACGCTGAGCCAGGCTGGCGGCATGCGGATCGACGCCCGCCTCGGCCTGGCCGACGGGGAGGCGGAACTGCGGCTGGACGGCGACCCGTTGCGGTCGGCGGACTTCGTGCTCTCATTGAAGGACTGCGACCCGGCTCAGGTCGGGAGGATCATGCAGGAGATCGGCGAACCTTCGGCGGCGCCGGCGACGAAACCCACGGGCCGCGGACGGCTCTACCTCGACGCCAAAGGCCGGATCGACCTTGCCGCGCCTCGCGAGATCCGCGCCCTCGGCACCTATACGTTGAACGACCCGGAACTGAGGAAAGTCCGTCTGCTCGGGGGTGTCTCGGGCGTGCTCGAGGCCATCGGCGTCGGGGCGACCACTTACGAGCTGGACCGGGCGGCCGGCACTTTCGGCTGCGTCGGGGGGCGGGCCTATTTCCCGGACATGACCATCACCGGCCCCCAGGCCCGTCTGGACCTGGCCGGGGAAATCGACCTCAAGGGGATGACCCTGAACTTCGCCGGGGACTTTTCCTTGCCCCGGAAACAAGGATTTAACCCTCTCGACATCATAAATTTGAACCGGGCCTTGGTCAGCCTCACCAAAATCAAGCTCCAAGGCCCCCTGGCGAAGCCTAAGACCCAGGCTATCCCGACACTGGAGGACATAGTTAAACCCAACAAGGACAGTGATTTAGGCAGGATACCCGCCGGCATTCTGGAATGAGGATTGATTTGCCCCCCTGATACCCTGTATCAGAGAGGCGCACCCCCTCACGGAGGACATTACCTTGGACCTAATTAAGATTAAACAAGTCGTGGATTTGATGAAGAAGTCGGACCTTTCCGAGTTCGAGATCCAGGACCAGGATTTCAAGCTGCGCATCAAGCGCGACCTCCCCGGTCGTGCCCCGATCGCGGCTCCGGCAGCCCCTGTGGCGGCCGCCCC
>JANRFG010000008.1:41862-64949 GCA_030725715.1 Opitutales bacterium | reverse complement strand
GCCCCGGCCCCTGCGGCCGCGGCGCCTGCCCCGGCCGCCCCCGCCGCCGCGGCCGCCACCGCCACCGCGGACCCCAGCATCAAGCTGGTCACTTCCCCGATGGTCGGCACCTTCTACGCCACCCCTTCCCCTGAGAACCCGCCCTTCGTCACCGTAGGCTCCCCGATCAAGGCCGACTCCGTCGTCTGCATCATCGAGGCCATGAAGGTGATGAACGAGATCCAGTCGGAAATCGCCGGCACGGTGGTCGAGTGCCTGGTCGCCAACGGCACCTCGGTCGAATTCGGCCAGCCGCTCTTCCGCGTGAAGGTCAGCTGAGCACCGACTTCCGAGCATGAACAAGATCCTCATCGCCAATCGCGGCGAAATCGCCCTTCGCGTCATCCGCGCGTGCCGGGAGCTGGGCATCAAGACCGTCGCGGTCTACTCCCAGGCCGACGAGCAGTCGCTGCACGTGCAGCTGGCCGACGAGGCGGTCTGCATCGGGCCCGGCCCGAGCAAGGATTCCTACCTGCGCGAGGATCGCATCATCTCGGCCGCCGAGATCACCAACGTCGACGCCATCCACCCCGGCTACGGCTTCCTCTCCGAGCGCGCCGGCTTCGCCGAGAAGTGCGCCGCCGCCAACATCAAGTTCATCGGCCCGAGCCCCGACGTCATCCGCAAGATGGGCGACAAGGCCGTGGCCCGCCAGACGGCCGCCGCCGCCAAGGTCCCCTGCGTGCCCGGCACCGACGGTCCCGTCGACAACCAGCGCGAAGCCATCAAGGAAGCGCAGCGCATCGGTTTCCCCGTCATCGTGAAGGCCGTCGCCGGCGGCGGTGGCAAAGGCATGCGCATCGTCCACAACGCCGCGGCCTTCCCGAAGGAATTCGAAAGCGCCCGCGCCGAAGCCGAGAAGGCCTTCGGTGACGGCCGCGTCTACATCGAGAAGTACATCGAGCAGCCCCGCCACATCGAGTTCCAGCTCCTGGGCGACGAACACGGCAAGGTGATCCACCTCGGCGAACGCGACTGCTCCGTGCAGCGCCGCCACCAGAAGCTGATCGAAGAATCCCCTTCCCCCTTCCTGACCCCGAAGCTCCGCGAGGAGATGGGCAAGGTCTCCGTCCGCCTCGCCGAGACCATCGGCTACCAGAACGCCGGCACGATCGAGTTCCTCGTCGATAAGCACGGGAAGTTCTACTTCATGGAGATGAACACGCGCATCCAGGTGGAGCACGGCGTCACCGAAGAAGTCACGGACATCGACCTCGTCCGCCGCCAGATCCTCATCGCCTGCGGCGAGAAGCTCGAGCTCTCCCAGAAGGACATCAAGATGAACGGCCACGCCATCGAGTGCCGCATCAACGCCGAAGACCCGTCCCGCAACTTCGCCCCGAGCCCCGGCACCATCGGCCTCTACTACACGCCCGGCGGCCATGGCATCCGCGTCGACTCGCACTGCTACTCCGGCTACGTCATCCCGCCCCTCTACGACTCCATGGTGGCCAAGCTGATCTCGGTCGGCGCCACCCGCCAGAAGGCCCTGGACCGCATGCACCGCGCCCTCGGCGAGTACATCATCCGCGGCATCCACACCACGATCCCGGTCTGCCGCGCGATCATGAAGGATCCGGCCTTCCGCCAGGGCGGCGCGACGACGAAGTACCTCGAGGACTTCTTCGAACGCACCCCGAAGGAACTCTGGTCCGCCGCCCCGCTCACCTGAGCGGACTCGCCGCCGACGATGAGCGCCCCGCCGCGCCCGACCCCCGCCGCCACCGCCCGCCTCAGAACGGGCGGTGATTGTTTACGCCATGCCAACCGGCTCTTCAAGTCGGCCGGCGTCGCGCACGGCCAAGGCTTCGTCAACGCCGAGGAGGAATCCCTGACGCTCATGGGCCACGCCACGGGCCTCGCCTGGGAGCAGCTCCCTGCCTGCTTCGAACGCGCGCTGACGGCCAAGGAGAAGGCCGCGTTCCTCGCGCTCCTCGAACGCCGCGTCTTCGACCGCGTGCCCACCGGCTACCTCGTCGGTGAGGCCTGGCTCGGCGGCCTCCGCTTCCGCGTCGACGAACGCGTGATCATCCCGCGCTCGTATTTCGTCGAGCTCATCCCGGAGGCCATCCCGCAGTGGCTGCCGCCGGCCGCGCAGGTGACCGACGTCGCCGACGTCTGCACGGGCTCCGGCTGCCTCGCCATCCTGCTCGCGAAGCGCTTCCCGAAGGCGCACGTGCACGCCACCGACCTTTCGGCGCAGGCCCTCGAAGTCGCCGCGCTCAACGTCGCCGACCACAAGCTGGCGAAGCGCATCACGCTGCACGAGACGGACACGATGACGGCGCTCACCAAGGGGCCGAAGTTCGACCTGATCCTCAGCAACCCGCCTTACGAACCGGAAGGCATCTACCGCCGCCTCCCCGCCGAATTCAAGAAGGAGCCGAAAAATTCGCTGGTCTCCGGCAAGGACGGGCTCGATGTCATCCGCAAGCTGCTCACGCAGGCGCGGGAGGCCCTGAAGCCGCACGGCATCCTCGTCATCGAGGTCGGCGGCCTGCAGAAGGCGATGCATCAGGCCTGGCCGAAGCTGCCCATCATGTGGCTCCCGACGGCCGATGGCTCCGATTGCGTCTGCCTCATCCACGCCGCGGACCTCCGCCGCGCTCTGCCGTCACCAGGCGCGCGACGCGGGCGTTGATTCGAGCCGGTCCTGCGTCGGCCGGAGAAGCTTCGGGAAGAAATCCAGGCCGGTGAGTTCCTCGACGCGCCGGATGCTGACCACGTAACGCGTGAGTTCGGCGTCGCGCCACTTCTCCTCGTGCGGGACGAGGTAAGCGATCGCACGTACGCCGCCGACGGCTTCGTCATAATCCGAGATCACCATCCAGAAGGCCGTCGGCACCGGGACTCGACCGACCTTCTTCGTGACGGGCGACGCGAAGACCGGACCGACCTGCACCCACACGGTGCCGTAGCGCTCGACGTAGCGCTTCATGATACGCTGCTCCATGTCCTTCCAGAGACCGGCGTTGAGCGCGTGCAACTGCGGGACGATATTGCTCAGCAGGAACGTCTCCTTCTGCGCCTCTTCACCATAGCAGACCGAGATCGCGTAGTTCGGCGCGAGGTGCCCGCGGTCATAGCCCGAGCGGACGTATTCCGAGGTCGTCACGCGCGCCGCGGTTCGGGGATCTGACCTGAAGGACGAAGGCCGCTCGAGGTGGACGTCGCGATAAGGAAAGACGCGGTAGGAAGACCAGCGCGGCGCCGGCAGGCCGTCGTCATAGCCGACCGTGTAGCCGCGGTTAGGCAGGCGCTTCAGGCCGAGGCGGTCCGTGGGCTCGCCATAAGGAGCCGTGGCCGCCGCGTCCGGAGCCGGCGCCAGGACGACGTCGCCGCGCACGGCCACGGTCTGATCGGCCAGGCGATCGAGCGCGTCGACGACCTTGCGCGGGGTCGTGCCATCCTCGCGGACGACGTCGACCGCGTCGAGGACCCGCTGTTCGATGGCGACCTTCTGCGGACGCTCCGAAAGGAAATAGACGAGCGCGACCACGCCGGTCGCCACGCAGACGAGCAGGCAGACCCAACCGAGGAAACGGAGCAGGTTCCGGATCATGTCAGCGGGTCAGGTGGTAGCACTGCCAGGCCCAATGGACCGCGAGCAGGAGGAAGAACGTCACCCGCACCCGGCGCGCCTTCGCGGGCTCGACGAAGAAGCGCAGCCGCAGCGTATCGCGGCGTAGCCAGAAGACGGCGGAGTAGGCCGTCCAGATCGTCGCCAACGTGACGACCAGGAAGAAGCCCGGGTGATAGAGGAAGGCCTGACCGAAATCCAGGCGCACAAGGTTACGCGCGCAGCGCGTGCCGCCGCAACCGAGGCAGGGCAGACCGGTCAGCCGGATGAAGACGCACTGCGGAAGCTGGAGGCCGGAAAGGAACCAGCCCCAGGCGAAGACCGCGCCGGAGAGGAACGCCGCCGGCCACACGAGCTCGTGATTAAGCTCGCCGGGATAGGCAGGTCGGCGGATCAGACGCAGCACCGGTCAGCGGAGGGCGACGCTGGCCATCGCGCCCGAGATCAGCAGGATCGGGCCTAGGCAGCAGCAGCAGAACAGGACGAACCAGACGAGGCACGACACGCCGAACTGGATCCACGGGCTGACGCCGGTCGCGGCTCCGAAGGCCCGGAAATAGACGACGCAGGCCGGGATCATGAAAACTCCGCTGACAAGCATCTGCGCGAGCGGATTGAACGCCAGCAGCTGGAGGGGCGCCCCGAGCAGGATGACGACGCCGCAGGCGAGCAGCGTGGCGGCCACGGTGCGTTCGACGGCCGGACCGAGCCGGCAGACCCGCTGACCGACCCAGTGCGCGAGACCGAAGACCGCATACATGAGCGGGGCGAACACCAGGCCCATGAGGACGGAGAAGGCCAGCAAGCCGACCGGCGTCGGCGGGGTCTGCGCCATCGCGGCGGCCATGTCCCTCGCCCATGGGGCGTCGAACCGACCGAGCAGTTCGGCCACGGCGGCGGTCTGGTCGCCGACCATCAGGACGTGCGCGAGCTGGAATGGCAGCGAAAAGGCCACCGCCACGTAACAGAAGACCAGCCAGTCGCCGACGGCGTAGCGGCCGGTCATGAGAGACGCGGGACTCGAGATCGCCTGCTTGATCGTGGCGAAGAACGAACCGAGGGACTTGCCCTGCTCCCACGGGATCTGCGAAGGGGTCGACCCCGGGGCGGCGGACTTCGGCGCATCAGGCGAGGACGGCACGCCGACGCCGCGGAATTCAGCCCAGTCGCCGAGGGGCGTCCACGCGGCCATCCCTTCGCGCCAGGCGAGGTCGGAAGCCAGGAAGCGGCCGGAAGCCAGGCCGGCGACGATGTCCTCGGCGGCGAAGACCCCGAGCTGCTGCTGGTGACGAGCGACGTGGATCTGCATGGGGGATCAGCCGGGGAAGCTCTTGGCGACGGCCGCGATCAGCAGCGCATAGACGCCGCAGACGCAGACGCAAGGAACCAGCACCAGCGAGATCGCGACCTTCCACCAGGCGATCCGATGGACCTGCGAGTGGGCGATGATGGCCGCGACCAACTGCCAGGGCATGGCGACGTAGTTGAGGCACGGGACGAAGGCGAACGGCATGAACGCGCCGTAGGCGTAGGCATTGGCCCGGTAAGTCTGAGCGTAACCTCCGGAGGGACCCCAAGGAAGGAGCAGCAGATGAGTGAGCGCGGCGCCCACGAAATTGAAGAGCGGCACGAAGAGGAAGCTGACGCCCAAGACAGCGGCGATGACCAAGCCGGCCGCGAGCGGACCGACGCCGGCGACCCACTCCATGAAGGGATCCTTCGGCTCCGGCAGGTTAGCCGAGCCGACGGTGGCCATGAAGCCGAAGAGCGCGCCGTAAAGCAGGCTGCCGCAGAGCCAGGCCGGCAGCAGCGACCAGTAGGTGAACGAGATCGGGCGGGCGAAGCCGCCGTCGCGCAGGTTCGCGAAAGTCCGGACGGGGTCGAGCGCGACCTCCTTGATGGTCGCGATGAAGTTGCCGACCGAGGCGCCGTGCTCCCACGAAGGCATCGCCGGAACCGCGGCATCTTTGTTCTGACCCGGAGCCGGAGGCGGCACGCCGCCGCCGCGGAATTCAGCCCAGTCGCCGAGCGGCGTCCACGCCGGCAGGCCCTCGCGCCAGGCGAGGTCGGAGGCGAGGAAGCGGCCGGAAGAAAGGCCGGCGACGATCTCCTCGGCGGCGAAGACCCCGAGCTGCTGTTGGTGACGAGCGACGTGGATCTGCATGTCACTTTGATAGGCGGGGTGACCACCTTCGCAAGCCTTGGCCTGATGTCAGCCCATGGGCCGGAAGAACGGCCAGACCGCCAGCGCCATGAAAGCCGCCGCCACGCAACCAGCGCAGAAGCCCGCCACCGCCAAGGCCAACAGGGGCTTCCAGGCGGCGTCCCGATGGGCCGCGCGTAGCGCCACCGACAGATAGCCCAGCATCACGAAAGGCGCGAACACCCAGCCGCAAGGCACCACGGCCAGCGTGAGCATCCCCCCGCTGACGTAGGCCGCGACGCGCGCGGTCACGCGCAAGCCCGCCTTGCCGCCACCGAGAAGCACGAGCAGGGCGTGCAGGAGACACGCACCGCCCAGCGTCAGCAGGCCCACGGCCAACGGGAACGGAAAAAAGAAGGCCGCGAAATGGCTCAAATCTAATCCGGTCGGCGCGGCCACTTGGATTCCTGAAAGGACGCTGCGTCGGCCGAAAGGAAGCGCCGCGCCCGTGAGGAGCAGTTGGAAGTAGACGAAAGGCGCCGCCAGGGTGGCGCAGACGATCACCCACCAGAAGGCACGACGGAGACCAGCCGAGGGGTCCGGCGTCCGAAATGCCCGGCGGGGCGAACCCCAGATCGCCCGCATGGTCCGCGCCCAAGCCGTCCAATCCAGCCGAAGCAAAGGCGCGTCGTCGAAGGCGAGCGCCGGCGGCGGCACGAGCGCCCGGAAGGCGCCGATGGCGGACGTGAACTCCGGCCGGGCCGCGAGCGCGACCCAGCCCGGCTCGCCTTCGCGCCAGGAAAGCGTCGCGGCGGACAGACGCCCCGTGGCGAGACCCGCTTCGACTTCGGCGGCGGACAACACCCCGACGCTGACCCCTCGCTCGGCGAGGTGGTAGGGCGTGGCGCTCATGTCGGCGGAGAAAGTGGTGAGGAGGGCGGGACTCGAACCCGCGACCGGCGGCTTAGAAGGCTGCTGCTCTGAATCCAGCTGAGCTACCCCCTCATGAAAGTGACCGTATGACGGCCACCCCGCGCAGGCAAGCCGTCAGCCGACTAGCAGACCAGGTCTCTGAAATTGCTGAAATCCGCCGAAAGGCCGCCGGGCATGCCCTTATTGATCACCGAGACGGCGTCATGGGAGTGCAGGGACTCCAGGTGGGAGCAGGCGATGACGAAGTCGCGGACGCGGGCGTCGCCGTCGAACTGCTCGTAGACCACGCGCGCGGCGTCTTCGACGAACTTCGAATAGGCGCCGTTGAGTTCGGCGAAAGCCTGCTCGTCCTCGCGTTTGACCATCACTTGGGTCTCCGTCTGGAGACCCTTGAGGCAGAGGTCCTTCATGTCCTCGACGAACAGGGCGCGGCCCGGGGAGACCTCGGCGAGGACGCGGGCCTTGGAGCGCTGCGAGTGCGGGATGCCGTAGGCGCTGCGCTCTTCGCGGGCGTGCTCGGTCAGCTCGGCCGAGCACGGGCAGGCGGACGAATAGACGAAGTCGAAGTGGACGTAGCGGCGGAGGCGGTCGAGGTCGTCGATCGTGCCTTCGAGGACGGCACGGTAGTACTGCCAGCCTTCGAGGCCGGAGCGGAGCGACTTCTGCAGGATCGGGTAACGGAACTCGACCAGGATACGGGCGCGGCTGCAGTCGAGGTCCTTCTTGTAGCGGATGAGGACCTCCTCGATGAGCTCGTGCGAAAGCACGCGGTCCTTGAACTCGTAGAACGTCCGCATGATGCGGGACATGTTGATGCCCTTGCGGTCGGCCGCCAGGGACACCGAGCCGGTGATCGAGCACTCGAGCGGGAGCGGCTTGCCGTCGCGGGTGGCGACCAGCATCGGCAGATGGAAGCCGGAGATGCCGACGTGCTGGATGGGGACGTTGGCGCCCTGGATCAGGGAGGCGTCCTTGTTCTGCATGTCCGGCAGCGTCGCCCGATAGGCGTCGTCGGCGCGGAAGTTCCGGTCATAACGGCGGGAAAGATCTCGGCTGCGAGGCGGATGTTCGGCGCGGCTCATGACGTGGAGGGTGGAGGAAAAGTCCGGACGGGCAAACGGCCGGACGAAAAAGCCCCCTGCGCTGGAGCCACCTGCCGGATTTGAACCGGCGACATTCTCATTACGAATGAGATGCTCTACCAGCTGAGCTAAGGTGGCGGCGCAGAGGAAGGCAGAACATGGGCGGCCCGAGGCGGAAATCAAGCCTTGGCGACAGGGGAAATGCCCTCGCCACCGGGAAAAATTAAGGTTTAGGTGGATTCCGCCCCATGCGAGCCGCCCTGATCGCCCGCCAGTTCGACGTCCAAGGACGGCTCGTGACCGTCGAACCCTATGGTTCGGGCAACGTCAACGACACCTATCTCGCGATCTTCCGGACGACCTTCTCCGAGCAACGCTTCATCGTGCAGCGCATCCGCAAGGCGGTCTTCCCGCAGCCGGAAGTGATCATGCAGAACATGCGCGTGCTCACCGACCATTGCCACGCCAAGCTCGAGCACGAAGCCGACGGCGCGGACCGCATCTGGCAGCTCCCCAAGATCATCCAGACCAAGGCGGGCGAAGACTGGGTGACGGACGCCGACGGCGACCTCTGGCGTGCGATCTCCCAGATCGCCAGCGCGCAGGCCTTCGAGAAAGTCCGCAACCCCGAGCACGCGCACGAGGCGGGCATCGTGCTGGGCCACTTCCACCGCATGGTCAGCGACCTGCCGGCGGAGAAGCTCGGCTACGCCCTGCCCGGCTTCCACGTCACGCCGGGCTACCTCGCGAAGATGGATGCCGCGCTCGCGACGCCCGGCGGCCAGGAACGCCTCCACGCCTCGGTCGAAGCCAGGCGCGCCGTCCGCTTCGTCGAGGCGCGCCGCGCGCGTTGCGCGGTGCTCGAAGAAGCGCGCGCCCGCGGCGACCTCGTGCTGCGCACGACGCACGGCGACCCCAAGGTCGGCAACATCATGGTCGACGAGGCCACCGGCCGCGGGACGTGCATCGTCGACCTCGACACCGTGCAGCCCGGGCTGGTGCATTATGACATCGGCGACGCCACGCGCTCGGTATGCAATCCGGCCGGCGAAGACGCGCCCGAGCTGGGCTCGGTGGTCTTCGACCTCGATCTTTTCACCATGTTCTACAGGGGTTATCAGGCCCATGCGCAGGATTTCCTCAGCCCGGCCGACCGCCGCCACCTGTACGACTGCATCCACCTGATCCCGCTCGAACTCGGCCTGCGCTTCCTCGCCGACCACCTCGCCGGCGACGTCTACTTCAAGGTCCGCCACCCCGGCCACAACCTGCGGCGCGCCCTCGTGCAGTTCAAACTCGCCGAGAGCATCGAAGCCCGCGAGCCCGCCATCCGCAAGGTGCTCGGCGAACGCTGATGCCGACCGACCCCGCCGCCTTCTCGCCGACGCTCTGGGTCGCGACCGCGATCCTCGCCGCGCTCATGATCCGGGGCGCGTGGCGCGGCTATCGTCGGGGCCCGCTGCGCCAGCTCGCCGGACCCGCCGCCCTGACGGTCGGCCAGCTCAGCGGCTGGATCTTCGGCGGCGACCTCGGCCACGCCCTGCTTCAAGGCACTTCCTATCCGTGGATGCTCCGCGGCATCACCGGCGTCGTGGGCCTCGCCTGCGTGGCCGGCCTGCTCAGCTACGCCCTGCTCTGGCGGCTGGGCCGGACGCCCGAGGGCCAGGATGAATCCGAAAGCCCCGTCCTCGGCGCCCTGGTCGGTTGCTGGACCGGAGCCCTCTACTTCCTTCTGCTGGTCGGCATCATCGCCTCAGTAGCCTCAGTCTACGATCTCCTCGCCCGTCCCGGGACCAGCGCCGACCACTGGACGGTCGCCGTGCGCGACGAACTGGCGGCGACGCCCCTGACCCGCGAACTTAAGGATTGGTCCCCCCTCCCGGATAAGCAGCGGACCCTCATCCTTCAGACCCGCCGGCTCATGGCCGACCCCGAAGCCCGGCGGCGGCTCATGGCCCAACCTGAAATCCGCGCCTTGGCGGCGCACCCGACCCTATACCAGGCATGGCAGGACAAGGAAGTACGCGAACTATTGAATAACAAGGACTTAGGTGGTTTCATCGAGCACCCGAAAGTCCGGGCGGTCCTGGCGGATGAGACCCTGCAGCAAGAAGCCGAAAGGGTCGACCTGACCAAGGTGATTGAGCGATCCCTTTTAGCCCCGAAAAAATAGGGTTTAGGTCTATTTTGTGGTAGTCGCTGGGACTTGGTTCCTTATGTTGAAACCTCCCTCCCCACACCCATGAACAAGCTCTCGTTCCTTCTGGCTGCTCTCTGCGTATCCCTGAATGCCCAGGAAGCCAAGCCGGCCGCCCCCGAAGTCAAGCTGAGCGGCGGCGCCAAGGCCGATGCTAAGACCTATTTCGCCGACGTCTGGGTGGGCCGAAGCATCAACGACTGCATGATGTTCCAGAACAACATCCAGGTCCTGGCCAAGCAGGTCGAAGAACTCAAGCGCCTCCAGGTCTTCCTCGAGAACGCCCTGACCACCCCTGAAAAGGAAGCCCGCGGGCACGAGATCGCCGCCAAGCAGGCCAAGCTCAAGGGTGACAACGAGTCGATGGGCAAGCTTTACGGCGGCTTCAGCATCGACCGTCCCTACCAGCTGGTCTTCACCAAGGCCATCATCGCCACCCCCCTCTCCAACGAGGAGTTCACGAAGGCCTCCGCCGCCAAGGACTTCAAGGCCGAGGACGTGCTCACCGTCGCCGACAAGAAGTTCCTGATCCGCGACACCATCAGCGGCCAGGCCGAAGTCGAGACCTTCGGCCTCTCGCTCAAGCGCATCACCGACGCCAAGGCCCAACTGCAGCAGCTCGTCGACCTCCAGCCCCGCCTGACCAAGGACGACGACAAGACCAAGGTCGAGAAAGCCATCAAGGAGATCCAGGACGACCTTTCCAAGAGCCTCGAAGAGTTCATGAAGTCGCACGGATTCGACTTCAACGCCGAAGCCATCACCCTGCCGGCCGAAGCCAAGCTTTCCGTCCAGATCACGGCCGACGAAAAGAAGGCCATCGAGGCCAAGAGCGCCCCCACCGGCGCCAAGAAGTAATCCCCTTACCCCAACCCTGAACCCACCCCGCACATGTCCGCCACCGACACCCCCTCCGCCCCCGCCGAAGCCCCGAAGGGCCCGGTGATCGAACTGATCCCGCTCGGCCAGAACCTGGCCCGCGTCGTCCTGACGATCTCCAACCAGGGCTCCCTGCTCCGCTTCCAGCAGGAGCTTCAGACCCTCGGCCAGCACTTCGGCCGCATCCAGCAGCTCCAGCAGCGCATCCAGGCCGCGCTGACCACCGTCGAGCGCGATGCGCTGACCAAGGTCACCGAAGCCGAGGTGAAGGACTTCAACGAGAAGGACGCCGTCTTCGTCAAGGTCTGGGGCTTCAGCGTCTCCGCCGTGGCCAACCGCCAGGCGACCTTCGTCAACACCGCCCTGCGCCTCTTCGCCGTCGTCACGGAAGAGGAAGCCGCCAAGGCCAAGGCGGACAAGAACTTCAAGGAAGAGCAGCTCGTCGTCCGCGGCGATCGTCGCCTCCTGCAGACCGCCGAGATCCGCGGCCTCGACCTCGTCATCCAGTTCGACCAGTTCGCCAAGGTCCTCCAGGCCCGCCGCGACGCCGCCGTCCAGCTCACCGAACTCCTGAAGCGCGCCGAGAAGGATGAGGACAAGACCCGCATCCAGACCCAGCTCGACCAGACCCTGGAGCTCCTGAACAAGGGCAACAAGGAGATGGCCGAGAGCGTCGGCTACTCGATCACCCACAATTACGAAGTCGAAGTCCTCGAGTCCAAGTTCGTCATCCTGCTCAACCAGGAAGAAGTGAACCAGGTCATGGCCCTCGCCCAGCAGCAGCAGGCCGCCGCGGCCCCCGCCGCCGTCGCTGCCGCCGAAGCGCCGAAGATCGAGAAGAAGGCCGAGAAGAAGAACTGAGCCCCGCGCTCATCCTTCGCCATCAGGCCCGCCCTCCCCGGCGGGCCTTTTTGTTGCTAGAAAAGTTCGCCCTGCTGCGCGTCCGCGGCGGGCTTGGCCTTGGCCTTCGGGACCGGTTGTTCGGCCTTGGGCGCTTCGGCCGGCATCGCCGCCGACCGTCCGTGCTTGGCCTGGTAGCGGCGCAGGGTCGAATGCATCTCCATCTCAGCGAGGAAGGCTTCGACGCCGGCGACGTCCTCCGCGACCGGCGCGCCCGGTTCGAATTCGAAGTCGGTCCGGAAGGTGACGAGCCGGAGGTTGCTGCGGATGCGCTCGGCCTCGGCCTTCACCTGCTCGCGGAAGCGCTCGGGTTGCAGCGTGTCGGCCGCGGCGAGGACGCCCTCGAGGTCGCCGTATTCGGTCAGCCACTTGACCGCGGTCTTCGGGCCGACGCCCTTGAGTCCGGGAATATTATCCGAGGCGTCGCCCACGAGCGCGAGGTAGTCCGCGATGCGCGCCGGCGGGACGCCGAACTTCTCGGTCACGGCGGCGGGGTCGAGCCGACGCCACCCGAGCGCGGGATTGGCCGTGGGCGGCGGGGCGAGCTGGATGACGGGTCCGCCGACGCACTGACCGAAGTCCTTGTCGGCGCTGACGATCACGCAGGCGTCGCCGGAGGCCGAGAGGATGCGGACGGCGGTCGCGATCAGGTCGTCGGCCTCGACTCCGCGCCGCTCGAACACCTGGAAACCAAGGAGCGCCGTGAGCCGCTTGATCTCCGGCAATTGGAGGACGATGTCCTCGGGAGTCTCGTCGCGCTGGGCCTTGTATTCCGGCAGGACTTCCAAGTGTCGATCCGAGCCCCCGAGGTCGAAGAAGACGGCGCAGCGGTCCGGCTGCTCCCCTTCGCGCAGGTCGAGCAACGACTTCATCCATCCGTGGAGCGCACCCGTGGGAAACTGGTCGGACTGCCGGCGGAGGTTGGAGCGCTCCATCGCGAAGTGGCTGCGGAAGACCAGGTTGAATCCGTCGATGAGCAGCCAGCGCATGGGAGGATTGTCGCTCCGCCCATCGGGAGCATCGAGAAAAAAGCAGGCCCGCCATGTGGCGGGCCTGTCGGACCGAACTTGGACGTCCGGCTTACTTGGCCGGATCGGCGACGACCGGCGTCGGCTCGGTCGGCGTCGCGGCTTCGATCGGCTCGCGGTAGACCGCGCCGGCCGGAGAGATGAGCGTCGGGTTGGAGAACGTCGCACCGGCGCGCATGCCCGGGTGGGAGCTGCGGAGGGTCGCGCCACCGGGCGAGACGAGGTTGGCGGTGACGAACACCATCAGGCTGCGCTTGGAGACGCTCTTTCCGCTCGAACGGAAGGCCGCGCCGATGAGGGGCAGCGAACCGAGGACCGGGACCTTGTCGTCGATGGTCTTCACTTCTTCGCGGGTCAGGCCGCCGATGACGACGGTGGCGCCGTCGAAGACGGTGACGTCGGTCGTGACTTCGCGGGTGCTGAAGATCGGCTGGAAGAAGCCGGACGGGACGGTGACGGTCACGCCACCGGTCAAGGCGACGGAAGTGCCGCCGTATTCCACGAAGCCTTCGAACTCGGTCACCTTCGGCTTGAGGTTCAGGGCGATGGAGTCATCGGCCGCGACGGTCGGGGTGACTTCGAGGGTCACGCCGACTTCCTGGACGGTGAAGTCCTGGGGCGTACCGGCGGTGATCGCGACGGAAGTGCTGGTCGCACCAAGCTGGCCGCCACCACCGCCCTGGCCGACGTTGGACTGGATATCACCGTAGGCCTGCGGATAGCGGAGCAGCTGGGCCACCTTGATGACGGCCGTCTTGCCGTCGAGGACGGTCAGGCTCGGGGAGGACATCAGGTCGCTGCCGGCGCTTTCTTCGATCGCTCGGATGGTCAGGGCGAGCGTCTCACGGCTGAGGATGTTGACGGTGCCGCTGTAGGTGTTGGCCAGATTGCCCAGGTTCATGCCTCCCGGGAAGGTCGGGGCAACGTTCGGGAAGGTCTGCGTGTTGTTGGTCGTGACGCCGCCTTGGGTGATCTGACTGTTGATGGTCAGGTTCTTCGGCTGGGTGTTGTTCTGGGCGAACACGCGGTTGATGGAGCGGAGGTTGGTGCCGGCGGTGACGCCGCCATTACCGGCGACGTTGGGGGTCAGCGACCAGTTGACGCCGAGTTCGTTGAGCGCCTTCTGCTCGACCTCGATGAACTTGGCTTCGATGTGGACCTGCTTGATGTCGGAGTAACGGCGGATGATGTTCTTCACGCGGTCCAGGTTCTTCGGGCTGCCCGTGACGATGAGGCGGGTACCGTCGAAGGAGAGGGTCGCCGGCGGCTCGAACGGGACGCCCGAGCGGACGAGGAAGCTCTTGATCGCCATTTCCTGCGGGTTGCCGTCGGTGGGGCCGGCCTCGAAGCCGGTGCCGCCGAAGGGATTGCCGGCCGCGCCACCGGGAGCGGTGGTGTTGAGGCCCTGACCGGTCATCTTGACGACGGCGGCCTGGGTCAGTTCGAAGAACTGGGTGTCGAGCAGGCTGTCACCGGCGTCCTTGCGGACTTCGACGATGCCCGAGGGGCTGACGGAGAAGCTGTAGACGACGCGCTTGCAGAGGTAGTCCAGGGCCTGGAAGACCGTGACGTCGCGGAGCTGCAGGTTGACGTTGGGGCTTTCGCCGCCGTCGTTGACGAGGACGATGTTCACGCCCTTCTGGTCCTTGTCGTAGGTCTGCGAGAGGCTCGACAGCTTGGAGAGCGCGCGGTCCAGCGGCTCGTCGCGGGCGAGGAAGCCTTCGGGCAGGCGGATGGTCTTCATCTTCTCGGTGACCGGGTCGTTGCCGTTGCCGAGGTCGGTCTTCGTGTTCTCGCGGTTGAAGACTTCCGGGAGCTTCCAGGTCTCGTCGAGGAGCTCCATGAGCTTGCCCTTGGTCACGCCACGGTTCCACTGGCCGGAGTTCTCGGACAGCATCTGGCGGATGCGGATCTGGTAGGCCTTGGACTCGGAATTGTTCGGCTGGTACTGGAGGACTTCGCGGTAAGCGTCGAGGGCGCCCTGGTAGTCTCCGTAGAGATAGCGGGCACGGCCCCGGACGAGGAGCTCGTTGACCTTGTCGTCCTTGACGCGGACGCCCGGGGAGAGCTCGTCGATGTTACGGTAGGTCGGGTTGTCGCGCTTGGAGGCGAGCTCCTTCTGGAGGCGCAGCACGGCCGGATCCTGCTCGCCCTTGAGCTTGGCGTAGTCAGCGACGAGGGTCGTGGCGCGGTTCATGTCGCGCGCTTCGATCGCGATGAGGGCGCGGCGGGCGAGCGCGGAGCCCTTGGTCGCCTTGATGCGCTCCTTGAGGTCCTTGTTGGAAAGGCTTTCGGCGCCGAGGGCGCGGTCCGCGGCGTCGAGGTCGGAGATAGCCTTGTCGACGGATTCAGCGGTGCCCTTGCGGAGCAGTTTCTCCGCGGCGTCGATGGCGTCGTCCTGCTTGGAAAGCGCGACGGCGTTTTCCTTGGCGAGACGCTTGACCTCCTCCTGGGCGGCGGAAGCGCTGCCGGCGTCGCGACGGACGGCGAGGTCCTGCTTCGCGAGGGCGATGGTGTCGCGCAGCTGCTGGGCGGCGGCGGTCGGGATGGCCGCGATGGCGCCCTGGGCGCCGTCGAGGATTTCCTGGGCGCGCTTGAAGTCGCCGGCGGCGACCTTGGCCTTGGCGGCCTCGATGGCGCGGGAGACTTCGTCGAAACGGTTCTGGTAGGCGGTCGCGACCTCGGCGAGGGCGCCGGACGGGGCCGGGGCGACGACGGCCGGAGCGGCGTCGGTCGGAGCGGCGGCCTTGGCGTCAGCGGACTGCTTGGAAGCGGTGGCTTCGGCCAGGGCGGCGTTGACGGAAGTCAGGCCTTCGTTGGCGCCCATGTCCTTGGGGTCGATGGCGAGGATCGCCTCGAACTTCTCCTTGGCGACCTGGAGGTTGCCTTCGTCGCGGGCCTTGAGGGCCTCGGCGAGCAGCATCGGCTTGCGGGCGGAAGCGTCGCCATCCTGGGCGACAAGCGAGCCGGCGGCGAGCGCGAGGGCGAAAGCGGCCCAAGCGAGCTGCGAACGGTGGATTTTTTTCATGAGTGGGGGGCTTTGAAAATTTATTTGGTGACGGGGGCGAGGGGCTTCGGCGCGGGGGTCGCGGCCTTGGTCTTGGACGCGGGAGGCGGGGGTGCCGGGACGACCAGCGTCTGCTGGTCGAAGGTTAGCTTCTTGGGCCTCTTGGGGTTGAGGACGATGGACTTCTCGAAAGTCACGCTCTTGCCCGGCAAGTCAATGCCTTTGACCACGAAGGTCGCTCCGTTGAGCTCAAACTTATCCCCAACGGCATGGAGGTTCTGGCTCCAGGCCGGATCGTCCGTGGCGCGAAGGATGATATCGATGCGTTTCTTGAACTCGAAGGGCTTCTCGTCGTCGATTTCGATGACCTGACCAAATTGGCGGTCGTCCACCGTGAGGATGTTGCGGACGAAGGGGAAGCCATCGGCGTCCTTGCCCTTCTCCACGCGGTAAGCCTTGAGGGTGAGGTAAGGGGCCTCGGGGATGGGGCGGTTCAGCTTACAATCGTCGAGATACTTGTTGGTCTTCACGTTCTTCAGGGAGAAGAGACGGTCCTCTTCCTTGCGGCTCGGGGGCAGCATCGAAGAGCTGAGCATGAAGGTGTAGGTCGGATAACCCACGAAGACGAGCTCGACGCCGAAGGGCGGCAGGACCTCCGCCTTGCGGCTGCGCGGGACATATTCCTTGGAAGAAGAATCCCAGACGACGTCGATCGTGGTGAAGAGGTCGTAATCCCAGTTGTCTTCGTCTTCCTCCGGGTTGAGCCAATCCTTGACGTTGTCTTCCAGGGAAGCGCGAGGGGTGGCCGGGTAGGCCTCGCCGGCCGGCGGAGCCTGACGGAGCTTCTCCAAGATGACGGCCTTGCCGGCCTCATCGGGCACCGGCGGAGCGATCAGGCCGGGGTTAAGGTAGACGGCGAGACCGGCGACGAACAGAAGGGCGCCGAGGGAGATGAGAGGGAGGTCCTTGCGGAAATTCATGTCCGGAGTGCTTTATTTCTTGGGTTCGCCTTCGGTGCCCGCGGCGGGCTTTTCCTCGGGGAGCGAGAGGTAATCGACCTGGACGACGAAGGTCGAAAGCTTGCGCTGCACGACCGGGACGCGAGGTTCGGCCGGAGCGGCGGCGGCGGCCGGGGCGGGGGCCGGAGCCTGATCGAAGAAATTAAACGAAGCACCGGCGGCCGGGGCGGCCGAAGCGGAGGCGGCGGGGATGATGACGGCCGGAGCTCCCAGCAGTTTCTCATACTCGGGCGTCGCGGTGCCGACGTCGATGGTGGTCACCGCGACCGGACGTCCGGAATTACGGATCTTATTGACGAACGTGCGTAGAGTCGGGGTGTGGCCGACGAAACGGACGCGGAACGAAAGGGAGTCCACGAGGCCGGGGCGGGCGAGCGAACGGGCCGGCCGGAACTCATCGGCCGAAGCGGCGGCGGCTTCGGCGTCCGGGCCATAGGTGCCGGCGCCGGGACGGCCTTCGGGGATGAGGATGTACGTCTCGACGGGTTCGCGGTCGACCGATTCGATCAGCAACGGCGAGCCGGTCGGACGGGATTCGATGAGCTGGCGGACGAGGAAGTCGATGATCTGGCGCTGCTGGTCGACCTTCTGGAAGTCACGCTTCGGTCCCGTGCCGGGGTTCTGGTAGTAACGGTGGAAGCCGAAGGTGGTCGGCTCGTTGGGCGAGAGTTTCGCGCCTTGGTCGGCCGCCAGCTTGCGCCAGCTGTCGACGGATTCGCGGAGCTGGGCGCTGAGCTCGGTGCCGGTGGAAGTCGCTTTGCCAAGGATGGCCAGTTCCGGATTGCCGACGATCGCGGCGCGGAGCCGGTCGCGGTGCGCGGTGAGTTCGGTGACGTCGGCCTGGGCGGCCTTCACGTTGTCGTCGTTGAGGGAGACCGGCGCTTCGCCCGGCCCGAAGGAATGACCGGCGAGGAGGTCCGACTCGCTTTTGACGCTCTTGCTCAAGGATTCGGCGGTCTCGACGCCGCCGCTGTAAGCGAGGTAAGCCATCACGACCCCGGCGACGAACGCGCCGGCGAGGACGATGAGTCCGAGGTTGAAACCGAGGTTCTTCTTGAAAGCGTGCATGGGCTTAGAGGGCCTTGTCCTTTTGGATGACGAGGGTGAGGGTGGCCTTGGGGGTGCGGATGGTGTTCTGGTCCGTCACGCTGATCTCGTTCTCCGGGATCTTGCTCACATAAGGAGAGCTGCGCACCGCCTCGACCAGCCGGGCGATGTGCGCCTTTTCCGGGGCGGAACGGTAACGTTTCTCCTCGAACGGGACCTCGGTGAACAGGAAACGGACGGAGAGGATGACCTTGGTGACGACGACGGGCGGAGCGGGCGGCTGGCCATCGGTGGCCGGCGCCGTCGGCAGGGTCTCATACTTGACGTGCATCTCCTCGACCCACGTGTTCTTGCAGGTGCCGACGCGGGACTGCAGGTCGCCCAGGAAGGCCGGCCAGTTGGAGCGGTTCAGGATGACGTGCTCCAGCTCCTTGCATTTGGCGGCGAGTTCGGTCGCCTGCTTGCGGGATTCTTCGATGGCGGCGCGGCGGCCGGCGAGCTCGTCCTGGCGCTTCCGGACTTCATCGATCTGCAGATTGTTCCAGCCTTCGGAGGAGGCGAGGGCCAGCCAGACGCAGAAAGGAGCGGCGGCGGCGAGCGCGGCGGCGGCGAGCAGGCGCGGCTTGCGGGCGTCGAAAGCCTGCTGGGCCGCGATGTCGCGCGGGATGAGGTTGACGCCGCTGGGCTGCGCCAGGACCAGCCGGGCGGCTTCGCCGATGACCTCGGTGATCTGATGCTTGGCGCGCTGGAGCTGGTCGGCGGTGATGCCTTCGCCCGGCGTGATGACGGAGGAAGGATCGAAAGGCTCGACGCCGAGACGCAGGGTCTCACAGAGCTGCTCGGCGAGGCCGGGGACCTGCGAACCGCGGCCGGTGATGAGGATGCGCGCCGGCTGGCGGCCGTTGGCGCCGCGACGGACGTTGATGAGGCGACGGTTGATGTCCTGGGCCAGGCGACGGATGAAGGTCTGCGCATTGGCCTGCAGGACGGCGACCTGCGGGTCGGACTCGGCGAGCTGGAGGACGCCGGAGAAGTAGCCCACCTTGATGGCCTCGGAGGTGGCGAAAGGCTGGCCGGTGTTGTCCGAGATGCCCTGGGTGAGCAGGTTGCCGCCCATGTTCGTGGCGGTCTGGATGTTCACGCCGCTCGGACCGACGAAGCTGAGGGTGGTGGAACGGGCGCCGACGTTGACGATGAGGACTTCTTCGGCGGCGGAACCGCCGCCGAGGCGGAAAGCCTGGCTGTCCAGGAGCGGAGCGGCCTGGATCGACATGGCCCGCAGGCCGGTCGACGTCACCAGGTTGGCGATGCGCGTGGCGACCTCGGTGCGCAGGGCGAACAGCAGGACTTCGGCTTCGACGCCGTCGGAGGCCATCAGCTGGCTGTCCCAGATGACTTCGTTGAGCGGATAGGGGATGGCGTTCTGGGCCTCGAAGGCGACGATCTGCGCCTGCTTGGCCTTCTCGACCTGGGCCACCTTCAAGGGCTTCTGGAGGAGCAGGAAAGCCGGCGCGATGACGGTGACCCGCCCCTTGAGACCATGCTGGTTGACCAGGTTGGCGAGCGCGGCGATGGCCGCGTTCAACCACTCTTCGTCGCCGGTCAGGCCGGGGGCGATCTCTTCGGCGTAGAACTGCTCGAGGACGAGCGTGCCGGCGGCGGCGGAGAACTGCGAGACCGAGACGTTGGACGAGGCGAGATTGACGATGGTGGCCTTCTTCTGGCTCATACGGGAAAAGATGGGGGGGATTAACGCGACCCGGCGTCTTCCCGGATGAACTCCGGCTGCGGCGAACCCTGCGGCAGGTTGTCGTAGAAGGCGGCGGGGACGAGGTAGTGAGGGCGCAGCATGCCGTTGTTGGCGTTGACGGCCCGGTCCGCTTCGGAGCGGGCGCCGTCGAAGATCTTCTTGTCGAGGAACTGCTTGTGCAGGGCGTTGGACATGTCGGCGACGGGGCGCCCGGCTTCGTTGAAGAGGGGCTGCTCGGTGCCGCCGACCTCGATCTGCACGTAGTAGTAGTCGGGCTGCATCTTGAGGCGGTCGCGCTTCACGATGTCTCCCGGCAGGTAGAAGTAGACGGACCGGTCATTGTTGACTTCCATCGTGAGGACGGTCGCGGAAGAACGATAATAAGCGAACTCAGCGGCGGTCGTGGTGCCGAGCGGCTTGAAGATGAGGGTCAGGGTGACTTTGACCTTATCGACCCAGTTCTTGTTGATCGGCTTCTTGGGGCCGGCCTCGGCCTCCGGCGTCGCCTTGGCGTCGGGGTTGAAATTCGCGTGGAGTTCGACCTGCGTCCGGATCCAGAGGCTCTGCTGACCACCCAGCTTGACGGGGTCGAAATGGATGGAACGCACGTTGACGGCGCTTTTCCCCGCGTTCGCGTCCGGCCTGCCCGCTTGGGCGAGGAGGCCAGCAACGGGCAAGCAGAACGCCATTAGGCTGGCAAAAACAGCACGTACTTGGGGCATGGGGAGGGGAAATGTGTCTTTCGCCGATGCGGGTGGCAAACGCAAAAACAGAGGCTTCGGGAACAATTGTTTAATGCAAATATCTTGCGTCTAAGGTCAAGACCTCTAGCCTCATTCTTTACGTGCGCCGCCTCCTTCGCTTCACCCTTTGCTCCGTGCTGCTTTGGTCGGCTACGTTCGTCGTCGCCGCCGAGCCGGCCAGGCCTGTGGTGGTGTCCAGCTTTACGATCATCGCCGACTGGGTGCAAGTGCTTGGAGGAAAGCAATTTGAGCAGGTCAATCTGGTCCCCTCCCACAGCGAGACGCACGGCTACCAACTGAGCGCACGGAATGCCCGCGACCTCCGCCGGGCCAGCCTGATCGTCGGGATGAGCCCCACGCTCGAACCTTGGCTGGAAGCCTGGGCTAAAGCCAACGACCGCACCCCGCGGTTACTCTGGCTTTTCGATGACCGTAAAGCAGACCATCAGGGCCATACCCATGGTGCGGACCCGCACGCCTGGACGGACCCGTCCGAGGTGAAGAAAATGACCCGCTCCCTGGCCAGCCGGCTCGGCGCCATCGGCTCAACCTCAGATACGGAAGCTTCTTACGAACAATATGTTAAGGAGGTCGACCGCGTCGATGCCGAGCTTCGCCGTCTGTTCGCGACCCTGCCGGCGAACCGACGCAGCCTCGTGACCCAGCACGCCAACCTAAGCCACTTCGCCGACAGCTATGGCCTGCGGATCCCCCGGACGATCCTCGCGAGCAGTTCGGCCGAATCCGCCGACCCCTCGGCCCGGCACTTCTCAGAGATCCTGGCCCTCATCCGCCGCGAGGGCATCCGAGTGATCGTCACCGACGCCGGCCAGAGCGACGCCTTCGCCCAACGCCTGGCCGAAGACGCCGGCCTCCCTCCCCCGCTCAGCCTTTCCTTCGAATACCTTGAACCAGCCGGCCGGCCGGGTGACACTTGGGTCGGCATGATGCTCCTCAACGGCCGCCGCCTCCACGAGGCCTTGTCCTCCCGATGAACCCCTTCTGGCGACGACTCGCCCGGCAGCTCGGGGACGCAGCCTTCGCGTTCGTCCCGACCCTCCCCTACTCCCGCCCGGAAAAGAAAGACTGTTCCGGCGAAGCGGTCGTCGCCCGCGGCCTGACGGCCGGCGCCCGCGCCGAGGGTCCGGCCGCCTTCCGCGACGCGGACTTCTCCATCCCTTGCGGGTGTCGCACGGCGCTGATCGGCCCCAATGGTTCCGGGAAATCCACCCTCCTCCGCGTCCTGGCCGGGCTCGTCCCGCCCCAGGCCGGCGAAGTCCTCGTCGCCGGCGCGCCGCCCGCCCTGGGTCGCAGCCGGATCGCCTATCTCTCGCAACGCCCCCGACTGACGGAAGGCTTCCCCCTGCGGCTCCGCCGTCTGGTGCAGATGGGGACGTACGCCCACCACGGCTGGTTCGAGGAATGCCGCCACGGCGAAGACGCCGTCGACCGGGCCCTCGCGCAATTGGGCCTGACGGAACTGGCCGACCGGCCGGTGCACGCGCTTTCCGGCGGTCAGCTGCAGCGCGCGCTCATCGCCCGCGCCTTCGTGCAAGGCGCCGAGGTGCTGCTGCTCGACGAACCGTACGCCGCGCTCGACGCCGCGAGCCGCGAGATCATCGAACGCTTCCTCTTCGACCAAGGCCATGCCTTCACGGTCCTGATGGCCACGCACGACCCGGCCGACCTCGCCCGCTTCGACCGTATCCTCGAACTGCGCGCCGGCGCCGTGCAGACGAAGCACGCCTGTTCGGGCCACGACCACCGCCATGCTTGACCTCCTGCTCGAGCCGCTGACGGAACCCTTCTTCGTGCGGGCGCTCCTCGCCGTCGCCCTCGGCGGCGTGACGTGCGCCTGCCTCGGCGCCTACGTGGTGCTCCGCCGCATGGCGTTCGTGAGCACGGCCCTCACCCACTCGATCCTGCCCGGCGTGGTCGGGGCCCTGCTGCTCGGCTTCTCGCCCTACCTCGGCGCCCTCGCGGCCGCCCTGCTCACGGCCGGCGGCGCGGCCTGGCTCGCGGCGCGCAAAGGGGCCAGCGAGGACAGCGCCATCGGCGTGATGCTTTCGGTGATGTTCGCGGCGGGCGTCGCGCTCATGCAGCAGGCGAACTCGTGGCGCGACTTCACCGGACTGCTCTTCGGCAGCGTGGTGGCGGTCGGTCCGGACGACCTCAAGGTGATCGCGGTGACCGCGGCCGGCGTGCTCTTCGGCCTGCGCGTCCTGCACAAGGAACTGGAGCTGGCCTCCTTCGACGAGGAATACGCGTCGCTGCTCGGCGCGCGTCCCGGCCTCATGCGGGTCGTGCTGCTCGCGCTCGTGGCGCTGGGCGCGGTGTCCTGCGTGCGCCTCGTCGGGGCGCTGCTGACCACGGCGCTCTTCGTGATCCCCGCGGCGACGGGCGTGCTCCTCGGCCGCACGGTCCCGCAGGTCATGGCCTGGGGCGTCGGGTGCGCCCTCGCGGGCGGCGTCGCCGGCCTGTATCTTTCCTACTACCTGCCGGCGGTGCCGTCGGGCGCCGGCATCGTGCTGTGCTGCGCGCTGCCGTACCTGCTCGCGCGGCTCTTCGCGCCGCGCCGCTGATCAATAGCGCGGAGGGCGGAGGCAGAGGGGCGGACCGAGCACTTCGCGGGCGACGATCGCCTGGCGCAGGGCGGCCGTCCCGCGGAACTGGGAGCGCGCCAACGCGCGGGCGGGCCGGGTGACCACGAGGTCCGACGCGTCGAGATGCGGCGCGGCCG
>JANRFG010000008.1:2928-41762 GCA_030725715.1 Opitutales bacterium | reverse complement strand
GCGCGGGCGGGCCGGGTGACCACGAGGTCCGACGCGTCGAGATGCGGCGCGGCCGCCGCCTTGGCCGCGGACTTGGCGACGGCCCGCGGCTTGCGCGCGCGACGCGGGATGGGCGGCGGCGCGGCCATGATGGGCGCGGCCGGCTGCTCGGCCTTCGCCTGCAGCTGCCGGTAGGCCCAGACGGCGAAACCGCCGACGGCCAGGAGCAGCTTGAAGATGGCCGCGCCTTCCATGGTCAGGCCTTGGCGCCGGGCGCGGGACCGTCGCCGGCGATGCCCTTGCGCATCTCGGTGTCGGAGCGGAGGTTCTCGAGGCGCTGGAAATCAAGGTAGCCCATGCGGCCCGAACGCAGGGCCTCGGCGAGGGCCTGCGGGATCTGGGCTTCGGCCTCGACGACGCGGGCGCGCATCTCTTCGACGCGGGCGCGCATCTCCTGCTCGAGGGCGACGGCGGCGGCGCGCCGGATCTCGGCCTGGGCCTGCGCCATGTTCTTGTTCGCGTTCGCCTGCGCTTCCTGGAGGGTGGCGCCGATGTTCTCGCCGACGTCCACGTCGGCGATGTCGATCGACATGATCTCGTAGGCGGTGTTGGCGTCGAGGCCGCGCGCCAGCACGGTCTTGGAGATGCGGTCGGGGTTCTCGAGGACGAACTTGTAGCTCTCCGAGGAGCCGATGGTCGTCACGATGCCTTCGCCGACGCGGGCGATGATCGTCTCCTCCTGCGCGCCGCCGACGAAGCGGTCGAGGTTGGTGCGCACGGTCACGCGGGCCTTGACCTTCACCTGGATGCCGTCCTTGGCCACGGCGTCGATCGTGGTGCGGCCGCTGGAAGGATTCGGGCAGTCGATGACCTTGGGGCTCACGGAGGTGAGGACGGCTTCGAGCACGGACTTGTTCGTGCCACGGGTCGCGATGTCGATCGCGCAGGCGCGGTTCCAGTCGAGGTGCAGGCCGGCCTTCTGGGCGGCGATGAGCGCCTGCACGGTCTGCACGATGTTGCCGCCGGCGAGGTAGTGGGCGTCGATCTTCTCGACGTCGACCGAGAGGCCGGCCTTGGTGGCGGCGATCTTGGCGTCGACGATCACGCTGTAAGGGACGCCGCGCAGGCGCATGCCCACGAGGTCGAAGATGCCGACCTCGGCTCCGGCGAGGCGGGCGCGGACCCAGACGGCCAGGAAGGTGAGCAGGAAGAGGACGAGCAGGAGCAGGGCGGCGGCGGCGACCCAGATGACGACGGGGGGGATATCCATGTTGGTAAGGGGGAAGGAGTTTTCAGCGCGCGCGGCGCACGGTGACGCGGCCGGCGCCGGCTTCGACGACGACGACGGGGGCGCCGCGTTCGACGAAGCCGTCGAGCGAGAAGGCTTCGAGCAGCGCGCCGTCGACCTCGGCGGTGCCGGAGGGGGCGAGCACGGTCACGGCCTTGCCGGTCTTGCCGACGTAGACGGCGAAGCCCGCGGCGGCGGGGACGGCGGCGCCGTCGTTGCTGCTGACGTTGATCATCGCGCGGCCGATGACGGTCTGCGGCAGGATCCGGCGGAAGGCGAAGAACTCGAGGGCGAGGACCACGACGAAGGCGACGCAGAAGAGCGCGCAGGTGAACGCGCCCGCGGCGGCGGAGAGATAGATGCCGGCGAACGAGACGGCGGCGCCGACGAACCCGAGGAACACGGTCGGCAGGAAGAACTCGACGGCGATCAGGAGCAGGCCGGCCACGAGGAGGCTGGCCGGCAGCACGAGGGAGACTTCTTCCATGCCGGGACAATGCCTCGGCCGGGCGGCCTTTCCAATCTTTTCCGAGACGGGCGGCTACAAAGCCGGAGCCCGGTTATAAGGACCCCGCTCTCGCTTGCGGAAACGGGCCCGCCCGCCCTAGCCTGCCCCATGCCCAAGAAGCCCGCCGCCCCCCGCCGAAGCCGGATCAAGGAAGCACACCACGTCCTGGAAGACGCCCTGCGCAAAGCGGGCGAAGGCCGGCCCGGCGACCAGGCCCGGGTCCACGGCGAGGTCGCCAAGTCCCTCGGGGTCTCGCCCTCCATGCTGTACAAATGGCGCGAACCGGCCGACCAAGGCAGCGGCCAGCCGAATCCGCTCCACCGCACGGCCCAGCTGATCGCGCTCACCGGCGACACGCGCATCCTCGACTGGCTGGCGGCGAAGGCCGGCGGGCAGTTCACGCCGGTCGAGACGGAACCCGCCGCCGGCGCCCTCGACCAGGCGGCCAACACGCTGGTCCGCGAGTTCGGCCTGCTCATCGCCGACGTGGCCGACGCCATCGCCGACCGGCGCGTGACGCCGGACGAGACGCAGGACCTGCGCGCCAAGTGGAACGGCCTGCGCAAGCGCGCCGAGACGTTCGTCCGCCGCTGCGAGCAAGGCGACTACGGCGACGGGAAGTGAGCGTTTTCGCTTTCCCCTCCCCCGCGAAAAGGTAACCAGAACCCATGGCCGAATTCACCATCCGCCCCTACGGCGACCCGGTCCTCCGGGCGGCGGGCGAGCCCGTGCGCGAATTCGGCGCGCCCCTCCGCACCCTCGGCGACGCCATGCTGCGCGCGATGAAGGCAGCCAAGGGCATCGGCCTGGCCGCCCCGCAGGTGGGTCTTTCGCTGCAGCTCTTCGTGATGGACGTGCATGACGAGGACTTCGCGCCCGTGCTCGACGGCCAGGAGCGCCGGCCCGAGGACATCATGCCGATGCTGCTCGCCAACGCGACGGTGACGATCCCCGCGGGCGAGGCGGACACTTACACCGAAGGCTGCCTGTCCTTCCCGGGGATCACGGGCGACGTCGAGCGCGTGGAGCGCGCGATCGTGCGCTACCGCGACGTCGACGGCGCGCCCCACGTCCTCGAGTGCGCCGGCCTGCTCGCGCGCTGCGTGCAGCACGAACACGACCACTGCCAGGGCGTGCTCTTCATCGACCGGATGACGCGCGCCCACCAGCTGCTGACGGCCGCGAAGGTGAAGAAGCTCAAACGCGCGACGACCGCCGAGATGAAGGCGGCGCGCAAGCAGGCCTGATCACTTCGCGCCGGGAGCGCCGAGGCGGAGCGTCAGCGGACCGACGGACACCGCGGCGCCGCCCGTCGGGATGCCTTCGATGCCGAAAGCGGTGACGGCGGCGGAACCGGAAGCCGGGGCTTCGGCCGCGGGGGCGGCCGCGGTCGCGCGCCACTTGGCGCCGACGACGCCGCCGGCCGGACCACCGCCCGCGACGATCGCGACATAAGCGTCGCCCGCGACGGACAGTTTGGTCTGCGTGAGGCAGAGATGGGTCAGGAGGGCCGAGCCCACGGGATGGCTGTCCCGCTCGAAACCGAACGTCCATTCGCCGCTCTGCGTGAGACGCGGGACGAAGCTGCGCTCATCGCGCAGGGCGATGGTCGCGACGGCCGGCGCGGCGCCGGTGTCCGTCAGGACGAGCTCGGAGGCGACGATGCGGAAGGAATGGGCGTCAGCGAGACGGAGGAAGAGCAAGGTCTGCGAACCGACGACGCCGACGGCGTACTGCTCGGCCCAGAGCACGGCGAACTGCTTGGGCGCGGTCGCCGGCTTGAGCCCCTTGGACAAGGCGGGCGCGGCCGGCGTGACGGCCGGCACGTAGGCATAACCTTCGGCCGGGACGGCGGCCAAGGCGACGCCGGTCCGGCGCGACCAGGCGGCACGGAGGTCGGCGGTGAGGTCGGCAGGGCGCTCGAGGCCGGCGGCGCTGACGCGCAGCGAACCGATGAGGTGGGCGGAAACGTAACCAAGGTCGGCGGCCTGCTTATGCAGACGGCCGACGGCGGCGTCGAGGGCGGCGGGCGGCGCGGCGGCGGCGATCTCGACCGCGAAATCGACCGGCTTCAGCTTATCGGCGACGCGCTGGGCCGCGACCAGACGCAAGCGGGCCAAGGAAGGCGCGACCTGCTGGACCTGCTGATTGCCCTGATCAATGATCTTCTGGGCCCGGACCTTGATCTCCTCGGGCGTCTCGGAAAGACTGCCGATCTTCGGGCCACTAGCCATGGCGGCAGCGTTGGTCTTAAGAATGCTCTGCCCTGCCTTGATACGTGCTTCCCCTAAGGCGTTGATACGCATGGCGTTATGCCATTCGGCGAGTTCCGCCGGCTTGAGTTCACGCACGACCTCCGCCGGGGTGAGATCCGGAAGGGCGACCGGCTCGCCTGCGGCGAGCATCAGGAGGGAGGCGAGCAGCGCGAACATGGGAGGGCTTAGGATTCGTCGAATTTGCGGGCAAAGAGGGCCTCCATCTCGGTCAGGAGGGCGGCGGCGTCCTTGCCCTTGGCGGAGAAGCGCAGCTTCGAGCCCAGGCCGGCGGCCAGCATCATGAGGCCCATGATGCTCTTCCCGTTCACCGATTCGTCGTCCTTGGAGACGGTGATCTCGACGTCCGGGTAGCGGTTGGCCAGACGGACGATCTGGGCGGCCGGACGGGTGTGGATGCCCATGCGGTTCTGGACGGTGAATTCGCGGGCCGAAGCCTCGTGGGTTTCTTCCATAGATAAAGGGGGCCTGGGAGAGGGCTCACAGGATAGGTCAAGGGGGAGGCCCGCCGCAAGTCGGGTCAAGGCAAATTGACCCGATGGGAGGGGACGCTTGACCTTCCTCGCCAGACCTCTCCAATCGAACCAAACGAACTCCCGTGGCCAAGCCCGCTGTCCTTACCCATCCCGAATCCCTGAAGCGCCCTGCCGGGCCTTCCGACTATGCCAAGGATCCGGTCAACGCCTCGATGTCCAAGGCCGAGAAAATCGCCCTTTACACGAAAATGGCCCGTATCCGCCATTTCGAGCAGCGCTGCATCCGTATCTACCAGCAGGGCAAGATCGGCGGATTCCTCCACCTTTACGTCGGCCAGGAGGCCGTCGCCGCCGGGACGATCTCCCTGCTGGGCAAGCACGACCACATCATCACGGGCTACCGCGACCACGGCCACGGCCTGATGGTCGGCATGGGCATGAACGAGTGCATGGCCGAACTGACCGGCCGTGTCACCGGCTGCTCCCAGGGCAAGGGCGGTTCGATGCACTATTTCGCCCCTGATAAGAATTACTGGGGCGGCCACGGCATCGTCGGCGGCCAGGCCCCCCTCGGCACCGGCCTCGCCTACGCCGTCAAGTACATGGGCCTCAAGGGCAGCTGCCTCGCCTACATGGGCGACGGCGCCGTCAACCAAGGCGCGGTCCATGAAGCCTACAACCTGGCGGCCCTCTGGGACCTGCCGATGATCTTCGTCATCGAGAACAACGGCTACTCCATGGGCACCTCCCAGGAGCGCTCCACCGCCCACCCGGGCTGCCTGGCCAAGCGCGCCGAAGGCTACGACATGGCCTGGGACGTCATCAACGGCCACGACGTCTACGAAGTCCGCGCCAAGACGGCCCTCGCCCTCAAGCGCGCCCATGAGGAGTCCAAGCCGACCGTCCTCGAGATCTTCACCTACCGTTACTTCGGCCACTCCATGGCCGACCCGGACAAGACCTACCGCGACAAGGAAGAGATCAAGGAATACCGCGAGAAGAAGGACCCGGTCCTCGCCTTCGAGCAGGAGCTCCTGCGCGAGAAGGTCCTCACCCCCGAGCTTTCCCAGGAGATCAACGACGCCGCGATGGCCGAGGCCGACAAGGCCGCCGTCTTCGCCGACGAGTCGCCGGATCCCACCGTCGCCGACATCACCAAGCACATCTACTGGGAAGAAGACAACCGCGGTCCGGACACGACCAGCCGCGGCACCATCATCTTCGAATAATCCCTCTTCGCACCTACCGTCATGGCCGTCATTTCCTACCGCGAAGCGCTCCGCGCCGCGATGCGCGAAGAACTCAAGCGCGACGACAAGGTCGTCATCATGGGCGAAGAAGTCGCCCAGTTCAACGGCGCCTACAAGGTGACCGAGGGCCTCCTCAAGGAGTTCGGCCCGAAGCGCGTCGTCGACACCCCGATCTCCGAAGCGGGCTTCATCGGCCTCGGCATCGGCGCCTCCATGCTCGGCATCCGCCCGGTGATGGAACTGATGTTCTGGTCCTTCTCGTACGTCGCGTTCGACCAGATCGTGAACAACGCCGGCAACATCCGCTACATGTCCGGCGGCCTCATCAACTGCCCGATCGTCATCCGCGGTCCGGCCAACGGCGGCACCAACGTCGGCGCCACCCACTCCCACACGCCGGAGGCCATCCTCGCCTCCCACCCGGGCATCAAGGTCGTCTGCCCGGCCACCCCGTACGACGCGAAGGGCCTCCTCAAGGCGGCCATCCGCGACAACGACCCGGTCTACGTGATGGAGAACACCATCCTTTACAACGACAAGGGCGAGGTCCCCGACGAAGACTACATCGTCCCGCTCGGCGTCGCCGACGTGAAGCGCGAAGGCATCGACCTCACGATCGTGGCCCACGGCCGCGCCGTCATCACGAGCCTCAAGGCCGCCGAGATCCTCGAGCAGGAACACGGCGTCAGCGTCGAGGTCGTCGACCTCCGCTCGATCCGCCCGCTCGACGAGGAGACCATCCTCGCCTCCGTCCGCAAGACGCACCGCGCCCTGCTGGTCGAAGAGAACAAGCCCTTCTGCGGCGTCGACGCCCAGGTGGCCTACCTGATCCAGTCGAAGGCGTTCGACGAGCTCGACGCCCCGATCCACCGCGTGTCCTCCATCGACGCCCCGCAGATCTACTGCAAGCGCATGGAGGACCAACAGCTCCCCGACGTGAACCGCGTCGTCCGCGAAGCCCTCAAGGTCCTCGCCTGATCCTCACTCTCAAATCCGATGGCTGAAATTATCGATATGCCGAAGCTCTCCGACACGATGTCGGTGGGGACTTTGGTGAAATGGAACATCAAGGAAGGCCAAGTCGTGGCCTTCGGCGACATCCTGGGCGAAGTCGAGACCGACAAGGCCACGATGGAACTCTCCTGCACGGTGCCGGGCACGATCCTCAAGATCTACGCTCCCGCCGGCTCGCAGCTGCCCGTCGGCGCGCCGATCTGCGCCATCGGCAAGAAGGGCGAAGCCGCCCCGGAACCTTCCGCCGCGCCGGCCCCCAAGGCCGCCGCTCCCGCGACCGCCGTCCCGGCGATCCCCGAGAAGACCGACGTGAGCTGCATCCCCGCCGCGCCCGCCTCTTCCGGCTCCGTCGCCCCGCAGTCCGACGGCTCCCGCACCAAGGCCTCCCCTTACGCCAAGCGCATGGCGGAGAAGGCCGCGCTCAACGTCGCCGCCCTCGCCGGCTCCGGCCCCGGTGGCCGCGTCGTCGGTCGCGATGTCGCCGCCGCCGCTTCGGCTCCGGCCGTGGCCGCTCCTTCCGGCCCGCTCAACGTCGCGGTCGCTCCGCCCGCCGACGGCAAGGGCATCCAGCCTGACGCCGACGTCCCCGTGGGCGGCATGCGCCAGACGATCGCCCGCCGGCTCCTGGAGTCCAAGATCACCGTCCCGCACTTCTACCTCGAGGTCGAGGTCGACGCCGCTCCGCTCATGGCGATGCGCGAATCGCTGAACAAGCGTCTCGCCGACGCCGGCGCCGACGCGATCAAGCTCTCGGTCAACGACTTCATCCTGAAGGCCTCCGCCGAAGCCCTCCGCCGTGTCCCCGCGGTCAACGCCTCCTGGGCCGGCACGAGCATCCGCACCCATGGCGCGGTGCACCTCTCCTTCGGCGTCGCCCTCGAAGACGGCCTGGTCACCCCGGTCATCCGCGACGCGCACGCCAAGACGCTGAAGGACATCGCCGTCGAGGCGAAGTCCCTCATCGGCAAGGCCCGCTCGAAGAAGCTCACGCCGAACGAGATGTCGGGTTCGACCTTCACGGTCACCAACCTCGGCATGTACGGCGTCACCGGCTTCTTCGGCATCATCAACGTGCCCAACGCCGCGATCCTCTCCGTCGGCGCGACCATCAAGAAGCCCGTCGTCGACGCCCAGGACCGCCTGGTCATCGGCCACCGCATGGTGATCGGCCTCTCCGGCGACCACCGCGTGGTCGACGGCGCCAACGGCGCGCAGTTCCTCCAGGCGCTCAAGCAGCTCCTCGAAGAACCGGCGCTGATGCTGATCTAAACGGAGCGCAGGCTCCGGTGAAACCCGGGCCCGCGAGGCGCCCGGGTTTTTTGTGCCCTCCTCAGAACGTCCGCACCGCGGACAATCCGCCGTCCACGTGCAGCACCTGGCCGGTCATGAAGCGGGCGTTCCCGGAGAGGAGATGCGCGACGAGCGCGGCCATGTCTTCCGAGCGGCCGACCTGCTGGAGCGGGTGACGCTTCCCGGCGGCTTCCTTCTTGAGGTCGGAGTTGAGCAACGCGCCGGCGAGCGGCGTGTCGGTCAGCGACGGGGCGATGACGTTCACGCGGATGGTCGGCGCCCATTCGGCGGCGAGGCTCCTTGCGAGCGCTTCGACCGCCCCCTTGGCCGCGGCGATGCTCGCATGCATGGGCATGCCCTGCGCGACGGCGACGGTGGAGAAGAGCACGACGGACGCGTTGCCCGAAGCCTTGAGCGCGGGGAGCGCCGACTGCAGCGCGGCGATGGCGCCGAAGAGGTTCACCTGCAGGTCGCGCTGGAAGTCTTCCGGCGTGAGGCGATGGAAGGGCTTGAGCGAGATCGAGCCGGGGAAGTACACGAGGCCGTCCAGGCGTTCGGGCCAGGTGAGCGGGCCGGGCGCGGCGGCGTCGAACGGCTGCGCGACGATGCCGAGGTCGGCCAGCTTCTCGGGCGAACGGCAGGCGGCGTGCACGGTATGTCCGTCGGACTGGAGCTGCGCGACGGTCGCGCGGCCGATGCCGGAAGTGCCGCCGATGATCGCGATGTGCTGGGACATGTCCGCAAGGTTGCGGGCCAGCCTGCCGGGTCAAACGACCCGCGTCTTTTCCGGGCACGAAAAAGGCCGGAGGCGAACCTCCGGCCTGATGCGGGCGACCTGACGGCCGCTTACTTCTTCTTCGGGGCCGCGGGCTTGCGCGGGGTCTTCTTGTCGAGGTTCGCCTTCAGCTCTTCTTCCGAGAACTTGGAGACGACGCCGGCGGCGGGGACTTCGGCCTTCGCGGTCCAGACGATCGCGTTGAGGACGAGGGTGCGCTGGCTGTCGTTCGACCAGCCGGCGTGGTAGTGGCCGCCGGTGAAGCCGAAGCCACGACCGCCGTCCTTGCGCTCGACGGCCCAGGCGACGACCGCGGGCTTCTTCTCCTCGAGGACGAGTTTCTTGACGTCCGGGTTGCCGGAGTGCGGGCCTTCGTTGCGGCTCATGGTCTCGGCCGGAGCGACCGCGGAGAGGAGCGGGGTGACGCCTTCCATGCCGTCGCGGAAGCGCATGTTGAAGTACCACTCGTCATTGGAGCCGAAAGGCTTCACGCCGCGGCTGGCCGGGTGGTCGGGGATGACCTTGAAGTCGGCGGTCCAGTGCGGGTTCACGGACCAGTGCTGCTCGAAGTAACCGCCGAGCCAGTCCTTGAACTCGAGGGCGCCCTTGCCCTTGGAAGAACGGCCGGCCGGAGGCGGGCTCACGGGCTTGCCGTCGACGCTCAGCCAGCCGGCGCGCTCGTAGGCGGGCTCGACGGCGTAGTGCAGGCAGACGAAGCCGGTGCCGGCGGCCATCTTCTTGGCGAGCTGGTCGAGGTGCGGGAGGGCCGGGTGTCCGCCGCCGCCGTCGGAGTAGATCACGATCGTGTCGGCCTTGGCGACGCGCTCGTCGGACGGCCATTCGCCGTTGAGGGAGACGTCGATGTTCACGAGGTCGGCGGCGCCTTGCTTCAGGCCGGCGGCGAGGAGCTGGATGCCGGCGTTATGCTCGTGCTCGCCGGGTCCGTGGCTCGGCTTGCCGGCGATGAGGAGGACGGTCTTCTTGTCCGCGGCCGAGAGGAACGCGGCCGAGAGCAGGAGGAGGCTGAGGAATGGCTTCTTCATGAGGGGTTACTTGATCTCCTTGAGGACGAGGTCCTTGAACTGGACCACCATGGGCGGGCCGGCGTGGAGCTGGAGGGCGAGCAGGCCCTTCCTGGCGCCGACCGCGGTCTCGTCGGTGACGTCGACGGTCTGGACGCCGTTGATGAAGTGCCGCAGGTGGCCGCCCTTGGCGACGACGCGGTATTCGTTCCAGGCCTCGGCCTTGATCTTGGCCTGGATCTCCTCGGTCTTGCCGAGCGAGCCGGTGACTTCGATCTTCGGCTTCTTGGCGTCGGCGCCTTCCCTGATGACGACCTTCTCGCCGCGCTTGGCGAGGATGCCGCGGCCCTTCTCCTCATAGAGGATGCCGGAATAGGTCTTGCCCGCTTCGAAGTCGCCCTGGTAGCCGGCGATCACGAAGCCCTTCGCGTCGACGAGCTTGCTGCGGTACTGGACGCCGGAGTTGCCGCCGACGATCTTGTACTGGAACGTGAGCTCGAAGTCGGCGACTTCGCCTTCCCACACGAGGAAGGTGTTGCCCTTGGTGGGCTTCTCCTTGGTCGTGCGGCCGGTGATGACGCCGTCCTCGACGGACCAGAAATCCAGGCCCTTCCAGCCCGTGAGGTCCTTGCCGTTGAACAGGGACTTGTCCTCGGCCGAGACCGACGCGCAGAGCGCGGCGAGGGCGAGGACGGGAGCGAAGAGCTTCATGCTGCGGGGGCGCGGGCGATTACTTCTTGCGACCGAAGAAACGGTGCAGGTTCTTGAGGCCCTTGACGGCGATGTCGTCGCGGCGGGGCTCCATGGCGCGCCAGATGGCGGCGGCGCGGGCGATCACCTTGACGTCGGTGGTGAAGGACTCGATGACGACCTCCTGCTTGTAGCCGATCTTCTTGAGGGCGGCGACGATGGGCTTCCAGTCGAGGGAGTCGTTGCCCGGGGTGCCGCGGTCGGTGCCGCAGGCGTGGAAGTGACCGAGGTGCTTGCCGGCCTTGAGGATGGCGGCGGCCTGGTTCTTCTCCTCGATGTTCATGTGGAACGTGTCGAGGTGGAGCTTAACGTTCGGGAGGTTGACGGCCTTGACGAGGCGCAGGCCCTGGTCGCAGGTGTTGAGGAAGTCGGTCTCGAAGCGGTTCAGCGGCTCGATGTCGAGCTCGACGCCCTTCTTCCGGGCGTGCTTGCCGAGGACCTTGAGGTTCTTGACGACGAGCTTGAAGTGCTTCGCCTTGGTCTTGTCGTCATGGGCGCCGATGAGGCCGACGACGGAATAGAGCGGGCCGATGAGGCGCGGGCAGCCCATCTCGGCGGCCTGGTCGATCAGGGCCGTGATGTACTTGCGGCCGTTGGCCTGGTCCTTGGCGGAACCGCGGAGGTCGCGGCCCGGGCCCATGGCGGCGCAGATGGAACCGATGGCGATGCCGGCCTTGGCGGCGGCGGCCTTCAGGAACTTCGGGTCGACGTGCGAGGGATCCTCGATCGGGATCTCGACGGAATCGAAGCCCCAGTTCTTGAGCTTCTTGAAGAGGTGCACGCTCTCGTTGGTGAACGGAGAGGCGTAGAGGAACGTATTGAGGCCGAAACGCATGTTGGTGTGGGTGAGGGGGGAGGAACGGAGTTTCAGAGGGGGTCAGGGGGCGGTCAAGGCTGGGCGACGGGTCGGGGGTCTGTCAGGGGACGAGTTCGCCGAGGATCAGCAGGCCGCCGGGGGTGAATTCGAGGGGGGCGAAGCGCTCGGGCTTATCGATCTTATTCTGGTTCTTCGCCAGGACGGCGGCCTTGTCGATCGGGTCGGCCAGCAGCTCGAGCCGGACGGTGTGCACGCCCTCGGGGAGGTCGGTGCCGACGATGAAATTAGCCAGCCGGGCATAGGTGCAATACGCGTCGATCCGCTGGGCCGGCTTCTGCGGCTGGCCGTCGAGGGTGACGGCGACCATGCCGCCGGCCGGGCCGACGACGTCATAGACGGCGCAGTGCGTGCCCTGGAACTTGAATTCGATGCTCTGGCCGGCCTGGGTCAGCCTGACCATCGCCGGCAGGCGGTTCGCCCAGTTCTTGGCGAAGGCGTCGGCCTTCATGTCGACCGGCGTGAGGCCGGCGGAGAGCTTCGCGGCGGTGATGGGGACGAGCGTCGCGCGTTCCCAGTTCGCCGGGTCGAGCGCGGGGCCGGTCACGTGCGGGGTCGGCGTGGCGTTCGCGATCGCGAGGGCCGGCAGCGAACGGATGATGGCCTGCGTGTAGAGGACCTGGCCGGTCGAGTCATGCGGATGCGTGCCGTCCGCGGCGAAGACGAACTTGCCGGCGAGGGCCGCCCTCTCGGCTTCGGTCTTCGGGAGCTTCGCGCGCCAGACGAGCTGGCCGGCCTTGGCCAGCTTCGCGACTTCCATGCCGAGAACGATCGAGGGGATGCCATAGAAGTCGGCGACCTTCTCCATGGCGCTCGCGGAGCGCTGCAACTTGCCCTCGAGCATCGGCGGCGAAAGCGACTCGGTGAGCGTATAGACGAAGCAGATGTCGGTCTTGGGGTCAGCCTTCCAGGTCTGGCGGACGATGCCTTCCATCGCGCGGATGATGCGCTGCGGATCGGCGCCGCCGTCGTTCACGGCGAACTCGACGAAGAGGAGGTCGGGGCCCTTGGACAGCACGTCCTGCTGCACGCGGAACACGCCGAGATCCGAACCGGTGCCGCCGATGGCGGCGTTGATCTCGGTGAAGCTGGCCTGCGGGTAGGCCTGCTGGAAGTGGGCGAGGGTCTGCACGCGCCAGCCTTTCTGGGCGGTGATCGAGCCGCCGAGGTAGCCGACCTTGATCTCCGCGCCGGTCGTCTGGGCCTTCCGGAAGAAATTCGGGAGCCCGCCGCGGGGCGTGACCTCCCGGGCTTCGGCCAGCGGGAAATCCTTGTCGGCGGCCTGGCCGAGGACGGCGGCGCACAGCGCCAAGGCGGAGAAGAACAGTCTCATGGGGTGAGGATTAGACGATGGGGAAGCCTGCGAGTTCCAGCCTATTGCCCGGTCGGGCCGGAAAATCGAAAGTCCGCCTTCCTTCCGGAGCCGCGGCCCGTAAGTTCGACGCATGGACAACCTCACGCACGCCGCCCTCGGCATGGCCGCCGGGATCGCCGTCCATCGCCGCGGAGGCTCGGTCTCCGCCGCCGCGGTGGCCGCCCTGCTCGCGTCCGAGGCGCCCGACCTCGACGTCTTCATCCGGGCCGCCGACGACCCGCTCGTCGCCTTCCGCTGGCACCGCCACTTCACGCACAGCATCGTGTTCATGCCGGTGCTGGCGTTCGTCGCCGCGTGGCTGACCGCGTGGTTCTTCCGCCGCCGACATAACGTCGGGTGGCGCGAACTCTTCCCGCCCGGCCTCGCCGGCGCGCTCACGCACCTGCTCTGCGACGGCTGCACGAGCTACGGCACGATGCTCCTCTGGCCGTTCACGGAAGCGCGCTACGCGTGGGACTGCCTCCCCATCGTCGACCTCATGGTCACGCTGCCCGTGCTGACGCTCGCGGTGCTCGCCTGGCGCCGGCACTCGCCGCGGCTCGCCGCTTACGGGCTGCTCTGGTTCGCCGCCTACGCGGTGCTCGGCCTGACCCAGCAGGCCCGCGCCGAACGCAGCCTGCGGGCGTGGCTGGCGGCGCAGGCCATCATGCCGGAGCGGCTCGCGGTGAAGCCGACGGTCTCCAACCTCATCGTCTGGCGCGCGGTCTGGCTCCACGAAGGTCGCTGGCATGTCGCGGCGGTGCGCAACGTGCCGTTCACGCGGACGCGCCTCGCGGTCGGCGAGACCCGCGCGGCCTGGACGCCGACGTCCGTCGGCAATCCCCCGCCCTTCTCCGAGGGTTCCCACCTGATCGCCGACTTCTCCCGCTTCACCGGCGGCTGGAACACCTACGACCAGGCCGACGGCGCGATCCTCGTCGGCGACATCCGCTTCGCGATGCTCCCGACCAGCAGCCGTCCGCTGTGGTCCGTGCGCTGCGCCCCCGGCGGCACGCTCGCCGACACGACCCTCCTCATGGACCGGAGCCTACGGGACGGAGACTGGGGCCGCCTCGGCGCCTTGCTCTCGGGGTCGGAACCCCGTTTCATCGAAATCGAATAACATGCGCGCCCTCCTGCTGCTGCTCGCCGCCTCCGCCGGCGCCGCCGACCCGGCCTTCCAGCTCGTGCTCGACGAGGGCTTCGACGGCGCGGAGCTCGACGCGAAGACCTGGACCATCGAGACCGGCCGGCGTCGCGATTCGCTCAATTCGCCGAAGGCGGTCGACCTGCAGGACGGCGTGCTGAAGATCACGACGTGGACGGACGTCGACGGCACGACCTATTGCGGCTTCGTCACGACGCGGAAGAAATTCTCCCTCGTCCAAGGCAAGGTCGCGGCCCGCTGCCGCTTCTCCGTCCAGCCCGGCACGCAGATCGCTTTCTGGTCGCAGTCGCCGACCTACGGGAAATCCGGCACGGCCGCCGGCGCGGCGACCGACGGCGTGGAGATGGACATCCTCGAGACGACCGGTCTGAAGAAAGGCGGCTATCAGTCCGCGCTGCACTGGGGGCCTTACAGGCACGCGACGGAGAAGAAGAGCAGCTCGACCCAGCAGCCGGCCCCCGTCGGCGGCGGGTGGCACGACTACGGCGTCGAGTGGGACGACTCAGGCTACCGCTTCAGCTTCGACGGCAAGGTCGTCTGGACCGACGCCAAATGCCCCGGCTCCAAGGCCCCGCAGTTCCTCCTGCTCACGAGCGAATCCAACATCAGGGGCTGGAACGGGGAACGTCCCAAGGAAGGCTATGGGCTGAAGTCAGCCTCGCAGAACACCTTCGAGGTCGATTGGGTGAAGGCCTGGCGCCGCCTCCGCTGAACCCGCCCTGCCCACCATGCCCGCTCCACGTCTCGCCCGGCTGACCAGCGCCGCCTTCACCCGCGTCGCCCTGGGTTGCCTCTGGCTCGTCGCCTGGCTGCCTTGGTCCTGGCAGCGCGGCCTCGCCGCCGCTTTCGGCGCCTTCGCTTTCCACGTCGTGCGGATCCGCCGGCACGTGGTGATGGTCAACCTCCGCGTCTGCTTCCCGGAGCTGACGGAGTCCGCCCGCCGCACGTTGGCGCGCCGCCACTTCCAATCCCTCGCCCTCGGCATCCTGGAAGTCGCGCGCTGCTGGTGGCGCCGGCCTGAGGCCCTGCCGCCTTGCCGCATCGAGGGCGTCGAAGCGCTGGAGAAGGTCCGGGCCACAGGCCAAGGCGTGCTGCTGGTCTCCGGCCATTTCACGACGCTCGAGATCGCCGGCCGCATGCTCGCCCTGCGTACGCCGATCTGCTGCCTCTACCGCGACCCGAACAATCCCGTGCTGGCCGACCTGCTGCGCAAGCACCGCACGGCCTGGGCCAACCGCGCCATCGAGATGCGCGATATGTCCGGCCTCATGCGCGCCCTCCGCGACGGCGAAGCGGTCTGGTATGCGCCCGACCAAGCGAAGTGGACGCCGCAGTCGGCGGTGCTGCCCTTCTTCGGCCGGCCCGCCATCACCAACCTGTCGACCTCGCGCCTGGCGAAGATGTCCGGCGCCGCGGTGTTCACCTTCTTCCCGCGCCGCGAACCGGACGGCAGCTACGTGCTCACGATCAGCCCCGCGCTGGCCGGCTTCCCCACCGCCGACCCGGAAGCCGATACGCTACGCCTGACGGCGATGCTGGAAGACGCGATCCGCGCGGCTCCCGAGCAGTACCTCTGGGTCCACCGCCGCTTCAAGGGCTTCAACGGCAACCCCGTCAGCCCTTACTGAGCGAGCACGCGGCGGAACTGTCCGACCAAGGCCGCGAGATGCGCCTCCTTGCCGTACCGGGCGAGCGCGCTCGCCCGGCCTGAACGCGCCTGCTCACCTCGGGCGGCTTCGTCCGCCAGCAGTCCGCTCACCGCGGCGGCCATGGCCGCGCAGTCGCCCGGCGGGACGGCGATACCGGCTCCGCCGCCGATGACCTCCGCCAGGCCGCCGACCGCGAAGGCCACCACCGGGACTTCGCACGCCATGGCTTCGATCGCGGCCAGGCCGAACGGCTCCTCCCGGGAAGGCACGACCACCACGGACGCATGCGGCAGCAGCCGCGCGACGTCCTCGCGATGGCCCAGCAGACGGACGCCTTCGTGCGGCAGGCCGGAAGGGAGCTCGCCTCCGCCGATGACGGCGAGCACCGCGTCGGGCCGCGTGCGGCGCAGCTCCGCGAAGGCGCGCACGGCGAGGTCCTGGCCTTTGCGGTGCGAGATCAGGCCGACGACCGCGACGACCGGGACGTCCGCCGCGACGCCGAGCGCCGCCCGCAAGGGATCGGGCGCGCCGACGGACGCCGGGCGGAAATCATCGGCGTCGACGAAATTGGGCAAGGTGACGACCTCGGTCGTCCAGTTCCAGGGCAGCAGCCGATGGCGGCGGGCGACGTCGGCCGAGACGGCGACGAGCAGGTCGTGGAAGCCGGTATGCAGCTGCGGGTGGTTCGCATGCAGGTGCGCCACGCTCCGGAGGCCATGCCGCTGGCGCAGGAGGGCGGCGAAGTTGCCGGAGCGGGTCAGGTGGGAATGGATGAGTCCCACGCCCTCCTGCCGGCACCAGGCGGCCACCCGGTCGGCCTCGTCGAACGGCCAGCGTCTGAAGTCGGTGCGCAGCACCGGCACGTCGGCCGGCAGGTCGCGGCCGACCCAGGATTCCGGCTCGCACGCCAGGGCGGCGTCGTGCCCGGCGGCGCGGAGCAGCAGCAGGATGCGGCGGGTGTAGACGGCCGCGCCGTTGACGCCGCGATGGGAGGAAGCGACGAGGACGCGCATGGGTCAGCGGAGCTCGAAACGATAGCTGGCGACGGCCTCCGATTCGACGGGGGCGTGGTTGCGCGTGGCCGGCTCGAAGGTCGACGCCCGGGCGGCCGCCAGCGCGGCTTCGTCGAGCAGGCGGCTGCCCGAGCTGGCGGTGAGCTCGACCGTGCGCACGGTGCCGTCGGCGGCGAGCGCGATGCGGACGCCGACGATGCCGGCGACGCCGGCGCGGCGCGCCCGCTCAGGGTAGGCCGGCTCCTGCCGCGCGCGGAAGGCGGGCGGCACGAAGACCTCCGCGACGGGCGCGGGCGCGGCGACGGCCACGCCGCGGGGCTCGGCCGCGACGGGCGCCACGACGGCGGGCGAAGCCACCACGGGGGCGGTCGCCGGCGGGAGCGCGACGGCCGGCACGGGGACGAAGGCCGGCGTCACGGGCAAAGCCAGGCCGGCGCCGAGGGCGGCGCCTTCCTTGGCCTCGCCCGGCAGGGCGACGGGCTCCGGCAGCAAGGTCACGAGGATGTGGCCGCCTTCCGCGGCCGGCTCGCCGGCGCCGCGCTGGCCGCCGATCCAGACGGCGCCCAAGGCCACCGCGTGGACGCAGGCCACCGCGGCCCAGATCAGACGATGGCGACGGCGTTCGGACACGCGGGCAGGGTCGGAGCGACGACGAGTTCAGTCAAGAACGGGGCGTGTCATTTCGTGAGGTCGGGCGGCGCCATCCACAGCAGGCTCCAGGCGCCGAACGGCCGCGCCCGGTCCGGCTTGCTCCGCCGCTCCAAGGCCATCAGCCCGGCCTTGCGGAACCGGATCGCCGCGCCGCCGTCGGGCAGGCCGAGCAGCAGCGCCGCCAGTTCCGCGAGATGCGGGTTATGGCCGACGAGCAGGCGGCTGCGCCGGGCCTTGGCGACGATGGCCGCCGTCTTGCGCGGATCGGCCTCCGGCTCCAGGCCGGCGAACACTTTCAAGGGCAAGGCCGAGCGGGTCGCCAGCCGCAGCAGCTGGGCCGTCCGGACCGCGCGCACCAGCGGGCTGTGCTCGATCGCGTCGACTTCCGCCAACGCGGCGAGGCCCGCGCCCGGAGCCAGCAGGGCGACCTGCCGCTGCCCATGGGCCGTGAGGTCGCGCGAGGCGTCCGGCGTCCCGGGGACGGCCTCGGCATGGCGGAGCAGGTAGAGACGCATGCCGACATCGTGACATCCCGCCGTCCCGATGCAAATCGGACTTGCTCCGCCGTCGCGGCCGTCAACCAATCGCCCGTGCGCTTCGTCGCGACCGCCCTCCTCCTCTGCGCCGCGCTCACCGCGGAGACGGCCGCCCAGACGCGTTACTCGACGCAAGGCATGCGGGTGGACGGCACGATCTGCGTGGACGCGGCGACGGGCGCCGTCCTCGCCCAGACCACCGCCGATTATCCGGGCAGCCCCGCCAGCGTGACCAAGCTGATGACGCTCCTGCTGGTGCTCGAGGATATCCGCGACGGCCGGACGACGCTGCGCAGCCGGGTCGGCGTGACCAAGGAGGCCGCCGGCACGGGCGGCTCGCAGATCTGGCTGGCCGTGGGCGAGACCTTCACGGTGGAAGACCTGCTTTACGCCCTGATGCTGAAGTCGGCCAACGACGTCGCGGTGGCGCTGGCCGTCGGCCGCGCAGGCGGCACGCCGGCCTTCGTCGCCCGCATGAACCGCCGGGCCGCCGAACTCGGCATGAGCCGCACCCGCTTCGTCACCCCCAACGGGCTGACCTACGGCCAAGGCCCGCACGACACCACGACCGCCCGCGACCTCGCCAAGCTCGCCGTCGTCCTCTGCGGCATGCCGGAAGCCCTGCGCTTCACGTCAGCCAGACGGTATGTCCTCCGCCGGCCGTTCAAGCCGATGGAGGTCCTGAACCATAACCACCTGCTCGACTCCTTCCCCGGTTGCGACGGCCTGAAGACCGGCTGGACCGAAGCCGCCGACGCTTCGATCGTCACCACCGCCAAGGTCGGCGAGCATCGGGTCATCGCGGTCGTGCTGGGTTGCCAGAGCCCCCTGGGGGCCAAGGCGGAGCAGCGGCTCCGCGATCAGCTGGCCGCCGACCTCATGAAGGCCGGCCTGGCCAAGCTCCAAGCCCAACCCCGCCTCCCGGCGCTCAAGCCAGCCCCCAAGGCAGCCGTAAAACCCAAGGAAGAGCCCGGTTTCTGGGACTGGCTGGGGGATTTGTTTAGCTTCTAACCCCCGGCCGGAAGGGGGTGGAAAGAAGTAGTGAACATTTGTTCATTTTGCTTGCCACGTTCGCCGTGCCCGGCAATTTGGATTCCGCATACCCAACGTTATGTCCGCCAAATCCGAACCCACCGCTAAGGAAAAATCTGCCAACCAGGCAGCCGAGAAGAAGACCCTCGATCTGGCTCTCTCCGCCATCAACAAGCAGTATGGCGACGGCACTCTGATGCGCATGGGAGACGCGACCAAGATGCAGGTCTCGACCGTGTCCACCGGCTCGGTCGCCATCGACCTTGCGCTGGGCGTCGGCGGCCTCCCCCGCGGCCGTATCGTCGAGATCTTCGGCCCGGAATCCTCCGGTAAGACGACCCTCTGTCTCTCCATCATCGCCGAGATCCAGCGCCAGGGCGGCAACGCCGTCTTCGTCGACGTCGAGCACGCCCTCGACCCCCGCTACTCCAAGGTCGTCGGCGTCGACCTCGACAACCTCCTGGTCTCCCAGCCCGAATCCGGCGAAGACGCCCTCAACATCGCCGAGACCCTCATCCGCTCCGGCGCGGTCGACGTCATCGTCATCGACTCCGTCGCCGCCCTCGTCTCCAAGCAGGAACTCGACGGCCAGATGGGCGACTCCACCGTCGGCGTCCAGGCCCGCATGATGAGCCAGGCCATGCGCCGCCTCACGGCCGCCATCAGCCGCACCAACTGCGTGGTGATCTTCACCAACCAGATCCGCGAGAAGATCGGCGTGATGTTCGGCAGCCCCGAGACCACCCCCGGCGGCCGCGCCCTGAAGTTCTTCTCCTCCGTCCGCATCGACATCCGCCGCATCGGCCAGATCAAGGAGCCTTCCGGCAAGGTCATCGGCAACCGCACCAAGGTGAAGGTCGTGAAGAACAAGGTCGCCCCTCCCTTCACGGAGTGCGAGTTCGACATCATGTACACCGAAGGCATCTCCCGCTCGGGCTCCGTCCTCGACCTCGGCATCGAACACAAGATCCTCGAGAAGAAGGGCGCCTGGATCGCCTATAACGGCCAGCTCATCGGCCAGGGCCGCGAAGCCGCCAAGGACTACCTCATCAAGAACCCGAAGGTCATGGAGGAACTCCAGAAGACCATCATGGAGAAGGTCCAGGTCGTCGGCGGCATGACCCTCGGCGTCGGCGTCGCCGAGAACGTCACGGCCGAATAATCAATCGTTGTTGGCTAGCCATAGCCCGGGCCGCACGAAAGTGCGGCCCGTTTCATTTACGGACTCCGCTCAGCGCACCGCTTCGACCTTGAGGGTCGAGTCGACGGGCTTGAGCGTCGCCTGGAGCGCGGCGGCCAGTCGGTCGAACTCGACCTGCGAGCTCTTCACGACGGCTTCCATGTCAGCCTTGGCTTCCTTGCTGCGGAAGAGGGTCTTGATCTGCTTGGTCTCATAGGCCTGCTTCTCGGCCACGGCCTTCCAGATCTTGGCGAACGCGGGCGAGGTCGGGTTCTGCGGAAACTCGGCCGCGAGGTTCACGCCCTTGGCGAGCTCGGCGGCGGTGAAGATCTTCGCGACGTCGCCCCAGGTGACCTTGACCTGCGCGGTCTTGGCCCCGGCGACCCGCAGGGTCAGGCGGTTCAGCTTCTTCTGGAAATCCGCCAAGGCCACGCCGGCGGCGATCGTGCCGTCCTTGGTGACGTCGCCCGGTTCGAACGAAGCGGGGATCCGGAAGCTGCGCAGCGAGACCACGCCGCCTTCGGCCTTCATGATGCGCTGGCCATAACGGGCGTTCGCCTGGCCGGTCGCCAGGTCGACGTCGATCTGGCCGACGTCGCCGCGCAGGCCGAGGCCTTCGAGGAACGCGGTGGCCATCACGACATGGCCGGCCCAACCGGGGTGCACGCCGTCGTTGCCTTCGAGCTTGAAGCCTTCGCCGTACTTGGCGCGCGCCTGATGGCCCTTCACGAGCATCGGCCAGTAGACGTCGGCGAACGCGACCTGCTCGGCCTGCGCCACCTCGATGCCGATGTTCCGGAAGTCGAGCAGGGCGAGGTTGAGCTCCTGCCACGTGCCTTTCGCGGTCTTCACCCACGGCGGCACGGAATGGATCGTGCCCGAGGAGCCGAGCACGACGCGGACGCCGGCTTCCTTGAACTTGCGCACGACGGCGGTCTGGTTCGCGCGATAGGTCGCGGCGATGGCGTCATCCTTCGGCACGTAACGGAAATCGTTCATGCCGTAACAGGTCGTCGCGATGGTCGGCTTGAACCGCAGGACGTCGTTGTCCATGCGCCTGAGGAAACCGCCGGCCTGCTCGCCGCTCCACCCGTACTGGCGGACGGTGACATGCAGGTCGGAGCGCGCGGCGACGATGTAGGCCTCCATCAGCAGGCTGTACATCTTCTGCTCGGTGATGGAGTCGCCGCAGATCGCGAGCCGGTCGCCCTTTTGGAGGAGCGGCGCCGGCGTCTTCGGCGCGAGCCGGCCGACATACTCGGGCGGGACGATGTCCGGTCGGGGCTGGGTCTGCTGGCAGCCGACCAGACCGAGACAGAGGAGCAGGAACGCGCAGGGGTATCGCATGCGTCCTTATTTACGGATACCGAGGGGCGAATCTACCCTCTTCTCTCCCCCGCTTGCTTTTCGGGGAGTTTTCCTTCATGTTGACTGTCCCCTGCGGTGTTCGACACCCGCGGCAGCCTCCCTTCCCTACGAACATAATAAACGGGAGGTGCGACCCGACCGGCCTCGTCCGAGCCGTGGCAACGTACCGCCCACCTAAATCCAGGAACAAGTGGAGCTCCAATCGGAATCGGCACAGGTGGGGGACCTTTTTGAGAGATGACAGGTAGGGACAGCACCACGTGCTGTCCTATGCCTCGGTAGGGTCGGGACCGCGTCACGACCTTGCTGACTATGGCCTCCGAATGGCGAACGCGGCTGACCGAGGCGGTCAGCCCTACCCTCACCCTGAGTTCGTGAGTTGGCCTAACCGCCAACCGCTATCCGCCAACCGCTTCCACCTACCCTCATCCCAGCTTCAACGCCCCGCCTTCGCAGAGGGTCGGATTGCCGAAGGTCTTCATGGGATGTCCGAAGCCCTGGGCGATCGCCATGAGCAGTCGGTTGTGCGGCTCCTTCTTGAACTTGAGGGCGCGGCCCGCCTTGAAGCCGAGGCCGCCGCCGATGAGCACCCAGGGGATGTCCTCGAGGGTGTGGCTGTTGCCCTTCCCGAGTTCGTTCGTCCAGACGATGGTGGTGTTGTCCAGCATGTTGCCCTTGCCGTCCGGCTCCGGGGTCTCCTGCAGGCGCTTGGCCAGGTGCGCGATCTGCTCGGCGAACCACGTGTTGATCCTGGTGAGCTTCTCGACCGAGCTGGTGTTGAGGTCCGGGTCGTGCGACAGCGCATGGTGGCCTTCCTCGATGCCGATCCACTTCATGCGGGCTCCGCCCACGGAATTGGTGAACTGGAACGTCGAGACGCGCGCCATGTCGTTCTGGAAGGCGCTGATGAGGAGCTCGGTCTGCAGGCGGGTGATCTGCGGGATGCTGTCGTTGTCGAGCGGCACGCCGGGCTCCGGCGGATGCGGCACGTTGAGGGCCGCCTGCGACTGGCTCTCCTTGAGGCCGCGCTCGAGCTCGCGCAGCGCCGTGGCATGCTGGTCCAGCAGCGCGCGGTCGCTCTTGTCGACCGCGTTGGCGACCTTGGCGATGTCGTCCTTGAGGCCGTCGAGGACGGAGCCGAGGTTCTCGCCTTCCTTCATCGAGCCGTAGAGCTTGTCGAAGAGTTCGTAAGGGCTGGAGACGGGCGCGACCGGCTGGTTGGCGCCGGCGTAGCTCCAGCGCGTCCAAGGATCGGCGCGGTTGCCGACGGCGACGCCGATCTCGAGCGAGCCCAGGCGGGTCTTGGTCTGCGGGTTGCCCTGCAGGTAGGTGCGCAGCGTCTGGTCGATGGAAGGGCCGCTCGCCCAGCCGGCGGGAGCGCCGCCGCCGCCCATGATGTTGCCGGGGAAGAGCTCGATGCCGGTGAGCAGGCAGCTCATGCCGCGCATGTGCGAATCGCCGTCGCCGCGGACGCGGTTGTTCACGCCCTTGAGCGTGAGCAGCTTGTCCTTGAACGGCGCGAAGGGCTTCATGATCGCCTTGAGCTGGAAGCTCGCGCCTTCCTCGTCGGGCCAGAAGGCCGGCGGGACGATGCCGTTGGGCGAGAAGACGAAGATGACGCGCTGGCGGCGGCCGGGAGCCGGCTCGGCGGCGCCGAGCGTGGCGAGGCCGCCGAGGAGCGGCAGCGCGGCGGCCGAAAGGCCGAGGCGGCGGAGGAAGTCGCGACGATGTTGGAGGGTCATGGGCTTAGCGGGCGGAAGGGGCGGCCGGAGCGGCGGAGACGGTCGGACGCAGGGCGGCGACGACCGCGACCTCGACGGCGAGGTTGCGGACGTGGAAGCCGTCGGCGCGGAACCTGTCGGTCAGCCGGCCGACGAGCTCGGGCGCATAGGCGGCCGGCGGCTGCTTGACGAGCGAGTGGAAGAGATTGCGCACGAAGCCGGCCTGGCCGGCCTGGCTCTCCGCGGCGTGGACGCCGACATCGCGGGCGCCCTTGAGCGTGAGCACGCTGCCGTCGGCGGCGACGTAATCGGAGACAGGGTCGACGGGCTTCTTGTTGTCCGTGGCGCGCACGCGGCCGACGGCGTCGAAGCGCTCGAAGCTGAAGCCGAGCGGATTGATGGTGACGTGGCACGACATGCACGCGGGCTTGGAGGTCAGTTCGGTGACCTTCTCGCGCATGGTGAACGAGGGGTCGACCTTGTCGTCCATGAAGGCGATGGCCATGGGCGGCGGCTTGAGCATGCGCCCGAGGATGTTGCGGGTCACGAAGACGCCGCGATGGATCGGGGAGGTCGACTTGGTGTACGCGAAGGTCGCGAGGAGGTAAGGGTGCGTGAGCACGCCGGCGCGCTGGTCGGCGTCCATCTTCACCGGCTGGAAGCCGCCGCCGGGCGCGACCTTCTGGCCGTAGAACTTCGCGAGGCGTTCGTTCATCAGGATGGTGTCGGCGAGGAGGAGCTGCCGGTAGTCCGACTTCTCCGACCAGACGACGCTCTCGGCGAAGAGGTCGAGGGAGGTGCGCAGGTCCATGACGAGTCCCTGGTCGAAGCCAGGATACTCCTTCTGGTCCTTGGCGATCTCGGCGCCTTCCTCGACATGGAGCCAGTCATGCAGGAAGTCGCGGAGCTTGGCCTTGGCGCGCGGGTCCTTCATCATGCGCCGGGCCTGCTGGCGGACCTGGGCCTCGGTCTTCAGCTGGCCGGCGGCGGCGGCCTTGAGCAGCGTCGCGTCCGGGACGGAATCCCAGAGCGCGAGGGCGAGGCGCGAGGCGACGGCGTAGTCGTCCTGGGGTCCGATGCCGGGGTACAGGAACGCGGGGTTGGAGAGCGTGAAGATGAAGGCGCGCTTGGCGGCGACCTCCGGGGCGACGCCGACGGCGTAGATCGCGGCGAGGTCGGCCTTCTGCTCGTCGGTCAGCGGACGGCGGTAGGCGAGCTGGGCGAAGCGCAGCGAGAAGGCCTTGAGCTTCTCGGCGCGGTCCGGGGCGTCGGCCTTGGTGCCGGCGAGGCCGAACACGCCCGGCCCGATCATCGCGGAGACCTGCAGCGCGCCCTTGGCGACGGCCTCGGTCCATTCCCGCGAGACGGAGGAGCCGCGTTCGTAGCCGATGCTGCCGTCATCGGGCGGCAGAGGCACGGAGACGACATGGACGTGGGAAGACCTGGCCGGCGAGAGGTTCGCGCGCGGGACCACGGTCCAGTCGCCGCCGGGCGGACGCCACTCGAGCTTCAAGCCGGCGGTCTTGTCCTTGTACTTGAAGAACTCGATCTTGACGGGGTAGCTGCGCCCGCCGAGCAGGAAGACCGGCGCGTGGGCCGAACGCGACTTGCCGGAACTCACCCAGAGGTCGATGAGGGCGTTCTTCTCGTTGCCGCCTTCGGGCGGATTCACGTAAAGGCGGACGCCGTTGAGGGAGGTGACGCGGAATTCGTATTCGCCGGTATCGGGGACGAGCACCGAGCCCGTCCAGTTGATGCTGAACTGCGCGGCGTACGTTCCCTTCTCCGGCGCGTTCGCGCCGAAGTCGAAATCGATGACCGGATCGACCTGCTTCTTGAAGGTGGTCTCCGGGCGGTTGCGGTCCGGCATCTTGGGGTCGCGCTCCGGGCGCTCGCGGTAAGTGCCGGCCAGGCCGCCCGACTCGGTCGTGCCGGTGGCGCCGCGGAGCGACCCGAGCAGGTCGGCGATGCTCTCGCGGTACTGGCGGACGGTGAGGTGGGCGAGCTCGATGCGCGGCGGGTGGTTCCGCGCGCGGGCCTCGGCGGAGTAGAAGGCCTGATGGATGTGTTCGGCGGCGGCGGTGGCGTCGGCCATCGACAGGGTGCCGGGGTCGTCTTCAGGCATCTCGCGGGCGATGTACTTGGCCAAGGCGGCGACCGACTTCTCGCCGACAAGGGGTTCGTCCGACTTGCCGGCGACGCCTTCGCCCACCGGACCGTGACAGCTCATGCAATCCTGACGGTAGACGGCTTCGCCCGCCCGGGGCGCGGCCAGGTTCTTCTTGTAATAGCGCTGACCTTGACGGCCGGCGAAGGCGAGGACGGCTACGCCGACGACGGCGAGCCCGACCTTGATGGACCGGGAAAAGGGCATGGGCTTACGACCCCCTAGGACACCCGATAGTTCCGCTAAATCAAGCCCGCCTCGCCGAAACTGAACCAGCCCTTCCCCGCCGGATCGGCTTCCGGACGGCCCACGACCACGTGGTCCAGCAGCTCGACGCCCACCACCCTCCCCGCGTCGGCGAGCTGGCGGGTCACCGCCCGGTCCGCCGGACTCGGCGTCGGGTCGCCGCTCGGATGATTATGGGCGACGATGGCCGCCGAGGCGGCGTGCTTGAGCGCGTGCCGGAAGACCTCGCGCGGATGCAGCAGCGCGCTGGTCGCGGTGCCCGAGCTGACCTCATGCAGGGCGAGCAGGCGGTTACGGCGGTTGAGGCAGAGCACCCAGCACTTCTCCACGGCGAGCCCCGCCGCGAAGGGCTCGAGCCGCGCCCAGACCTTGGCCGGGGCGTCGAGCTTCTCCCCGGGGTCCTGCGCGCGTTCGCGGATCCGCCGGGCCAGCTCCATCGCGGCCGCCAGCTCGGCGGCCTTGGCGGGGCCGAGCCCATGGACGCGCCCGAAGTCATGCGTGTCCCAGGTCGCGAGCGCGGCCAGCGTGCCGGACTCGGCGAGCAGGGCCGACGCGACGACGGGCGCGGGCGCGCCCTTGGTGCCCGCGCCGATCAGGAGCTCGATGAGCTCGGCGTCGAGGAGGGCGCGCGGCCCGAGGCGCACGAGGCGTTCGCGCGGACGGTCTTCCGGAGTCAGCATCCTCCGATGACCGCCGCTTCCGCTCGCGGGCTCAACCCAGGTTATGCCCCAGCGGAACCCTTCAGGCCGTGCCGCCGGCCTTCTCGTCGAGGAAGGTGACCTTGCCGGTCTTGATGTCGTACATCGCGCCGAGGATGGCGATCTTGCCCGCCTGCTCGAGTTCGCGCAGCGTGCGGCTGGCGGAGCGGATGCCGGCGATCGTCCGGACCACGTTGCGGGTGGCCACGTCGTCCACGAAGGTCAGCTTGGTCTCGGGAGTGACCCAGCCGCCGCGCGGCTTGGTGCCCGGTTCGATGGCCCGCTGGATCTCGGTGACCAGCGAGTCGAGGTGCTCGCACCCCGTCGCCTGCGAAGCGGTCTTGCCGGTCTCGAACAGTTCCACCGAGGCCTTGACCGCGCCGCAGCTGGTGTGGCCCATCACGAGGACCAGGCGGGAGCCGGCCACGGCGCAGGCGAATTCCATGCTGCCGAGGACCTTTTCCTTCGCTACGTTGCCCGCGATGCGGATGACGAAGGCGTCGCCCAGGCCCATGTCGAAGATCAGTTCGACGGGGCTGCGGGAATCGATGCAGCTGAGCACGACCGCCATCGGGTATTGCGCGGCCGACGTCGCGTCGACCTGCCGGGCGAGGTCCCGGGTGAGGCGACGGCCGGTCACGAACCGTTCGTTGCCGTCCTTGAGGAACTGGAGGACGCGCTCCGGCGTCAGCTGCGCCTGCACCTCGCGGGTGCTGACGTCCACGAACTGGATCTCGTCCGCCATCACGTACCGTTCCTTGAAGCCCACGAGGCTCACCTTGAGGTTGCGCGCCGTCGCGGTCTGCTTGCGGAAGTCCTCGATCAGGTCGAGGATGTCCGGGTCGATGTAGTCCGTGTTGCGGGCGTCCAGCACGACGTGTCCGTCCGTCGGCACGGCTTCGAGCGCCTGCTCGAGCGCGGCGCGGTTGAGGAAGCTCACCTGGTTCGCGAACTCGATCCGGAGGACGTCGCCGCTCACGTGGTGCTCCATGAAGCGGAGCATGGGCCGGCGGTAGTTGCTGTGCAGGATGAAGGCCAGGCCGGTGCCGAGGCCGATGAGGACGCCGACCAGCAGGTCCGTGAACACGATGGCCACGACCGTGACGATGAAGGGGACGAACTGGCTGCGGCCTTCCGTCCACATCTGGCGGAAGAGCGCCGGGCTCGTCAGCTTCAGGCCCGTGAAGATCAGCATCGCGGCCAAGGAGGCCAAGGGGATCTCGTTGAGCCAGCGCGGCGCCAGCAGCACCAGCAGGCAGAGCAGGACGCCGTGGAAGAAGGCCGACCGGCGGGTCGTCGCGCCCGCGTTGATGTTCACCGAGCTGCGGACGATGACCGAGGTGAGCGGCAGGCCGCCGAGGAGGCCCGACACGATGTTGCCGGCGCCCTGCGCCATGAGCTCGCGGTTCGGCGGGCTCACCCGTTTGCGCGGGTCCAGCTTGTCCACGGCCTCGAGGTTCAGGAGCGTCTCCAGCGAGGCGACGATGGCGATCGTGACGGCGGCCATGATGATGGCGGGGTTGCCGAAGGCCTTGAGGTCCGGGCGGGGCAGCGTCCCCAGGAATTCCCCTAGCCCGGCCACCGTCGGCAATTGCACCAGGTGGGACGGACCGATGGCCCACGGGCTGCCGGCCGACTTGAACACGAGATTGACCGCCACGCCGAGCAGCACCACGACGAGCGGCGCCGGGATGAGCGAATGCTTGAAGCGGCTCCGGTCCCACGCGAGCAGGACTCCCAGCGACACGAGCCCGACCATCATCGCGCCGGGATCCAGGTCCAGCAGCGAGGCGACCAGTTCCGACAGGGTGTTCTTGCCGTCGATCTGCTGGAAGCCCATGTCTCCCGCCGGGTCGGCGTCATGGCCGACCATGTGGGGGATCTGCTTGAGGATGAGGATCAGCCCGATCGCGGCGAGCAGGCCCTTGATGACGCTCGACGGGAAGAAGGCGGCGATGAAGCCGGCGCGCAAAGCCCCGAGCAGGATCTGGATCGCCCCCGCCAGGATCACCGCCACGAGGAAGGCTTCGTATGATCCGAGCACCGCCACCTGCGCCAGGACGACCGCCACCATGCCGGCCGCCGGTCCGCTCACGCTGGTGTGCGAGCCGCTCAGCCACGCGACCAGCAGACCGCCCACCACGCCGCTGACGATGCCGGCCAACATCGGGGCGCCCGAGGCGAGGGCGATGCCGAGGCACAAGGGCAGCGCGACCAGGAAGACCACCAATCCGGCGGCGAGATCCTTAGGCAGGGAATTTCCGCTGACAGCGGGGGCCGAAACGGCAGGCGAAGGAGCGGGGGAGTCAGACATGGGGTATGGGAGATAATGGACGATGGACGAGATTCAAGCCTGTCCGCTTGCTGCCCCGTCGATTGACAGGCTCGCTGCTATCGGGTGACGAATCTGCGTCGCGCTGGCTTTTGCCTCCCTCATGCGTGCCGGACTCCTCAAGTCCGCGCTGCTCACCGTCGGCCTGCCCAGCGTCTCGCCCGTCTTCATGACTTACGCTTGGTACGGGCACCTGCGCACGATGCAGCAGAGCCCCTGTTGGGCGGCCGCCTTGGTCAGTTGGTCCATCGCCCTCGGGGAATATCTGATCATGGTCCCGGCGAACCGCCTGGGCCATGCCGGCGGCCTCTCCGGCGCCCAACTGAAGATCCTGCAGGAGTGCGGGGCGCTCGCGGTCTTCGTGCCTTTCCTGCTCCTCTTCTTGGGCGAAAAGTGGAAATGGGACTATTTATGGGCGTTTTGTTGCCTCCTGGGGGCGGTTTTCTTCATCTTCCGGCCGGACCGTGGTTGAAACTCCGCCCGCCCGGCGGTGTAATATCCACAAGATGAAGACACCCCTGCTCGCCTGGCTCGCCGCCGCGTCCGTCGCGTTCGCCGCCTCCACCGGCACCAACACCAAGAAGCCGAGCGGCCCGACGCCTCCCGGCGGCAACAAGACCGCCACGGCCGAGAAGGCCGAGAAGGTGAAGAAGCCGAAGAAGGAGGCCAAGGCGGAAGCACCCGCTCCGGAAGCCGCGGCCGATCCGATCTCGCTCGTCGTGCAGACGGTCGATGCCACGACGCAGATGGCCCTGGACGCCGCCAAGGCCGCCCAGGCCGAGGCCGACAAGCTCGCCGCCATCGGCACGGGCAAGATCGTCGGTGCCGCTTCCAACGCCAAACTAGCCGAAGCCGTGGTCGGCACCGGCGCCGCCGTCGCCAAGGAACTTTCCAAGCCGAAGAAAGAAACCGACGAAGCCCAGCCGGAAGGAAAGAAGCCGGAGTCCAAGAAGCCCGAGCCGAAGTCCGAGAAGAAGCCGCCGGCCGAGAAGCCCAAGAAGGCTGCCGGCGCCTGAACGGCCCGCAGCCCTGCCGAAAAAGCCCCGCCCGACGGGGCTTTTTCATGCCCGCCGCGGGAGGCTTGCAACTTCCCCTCACCCGCGATGTTTAATCAGTGACCCCCATGCGCCCGCTCGCCCTGCTCTTCGTGGCCGCCCTGGCCGTCGCCGTCGAACCCGCCAAGGAGGCCGCCCCGACGCCGGCCACGCCCGCGCCCGCCGCGCCGAAGCCTTTCTTCGATCCGAACGCCCCCGCCCCCACCGTCGATCCGACCCAGCCTACGCCGGAACCGTCGATCCCTGTGCCCGAGAAAAAGAAGAAGCCCGTCGTCCCCGAGCGGAAGAAGAAGGAAAAGAAGAAATAGGCGGACGCGAGGACTCGAGGTCTCGAGGACTGGAGGAATCGAGGGCCGGAGGACACGAGGGCACGAGGAAAGCCATCTGCCTTGGGCGGACGCGAACGTGATCACGTCCCTACCTCGATGCGGAGGAAAAGCCAAAGGGAGACCGGAAACCGGAAGGGTTGCTTCGGGCATTACTAACAACCCCAGCCGATCATCCGGTTCCCCTTTGAGCGCCGCCTCTCTGCCTTGGGTAGGGTCGGGACCGCGTCACGACATAGGTGCAGGCTACTTCCGGTCTCAGGTCTCAGCCCTCAGGTCCCTGGTGCGGATTATCAGGTACAGGTGCGGGTACGGGACAAAATGCAGATCCTGAACCTGTACCCGCACCTAAACACCTGAACCTGGGACCCGACTGCCGAGACCCGCGACCTGAAATTGGCCGCAGCCCATCATCCGGTCTCCGGTCTCCCCTTGAGCCATGTGTCGCTGTCTTGAGGTAGGGATGCGATGACATCGCATCCGCCAGGCCGCCGCAGGGCGGCCGAAGGTAGGGGCGTGGCTACGCCGCGCCCTCCCGCTCAGGAGGTCACGATGAATCGTGCCCCTACCTAGGTTCGCCCTGCGGCGAACGAGGACCGCACGTGGTGCTGTCCCTACCTCGAGGCAAGGGCGACGCCCTCGAGCCCTCGAGCCCTCGTGCCCTCGACTCTAGTCGACGAGGATCTCGCGGGGGCTCGAACCGTTCTCGGGGCCGACGTAGCCCTTCTCTTCCAGGATATCCATGATGCGGGCCGCCTTGTTGTAGCCGATGCTGAGCTTGCGCTGGAGCATCGAGACCGAGGCGCGGCGCGTCTGCTTGATGATGGCCCAGCTCTGGGCCACCAGCGGGTCCTCGCCCGCCTCGCCGTCCTCGCCGTCCTCGCCGCCTTCGGCGCCGTCCTTGATGGCCTTGATGACGTCCTGGGCGAACTCGGGCTTGCCGTTCTTCTCGGCGAGGAACTCGACGATGGCGGCGACTTCCTGCTCGCCGACGAACGCGCCCTGCACGCGGTTGAGCGTGGCGCTGCCCGGCGGCACGAAGAGCATGTCGCCGTTGCCGATGAGGGTCTCGGCGCCGCCGCGGTCGAGGATGGTGCGCGAGTCGATCTGCGAGGTGACCTTGAAGCCGATGCGCGTGGGCAGGTTGGCCTTGATGAGGCCGGTGATGACGTCGGTCGACGGACGCTGCGTGGCGAGCACGAGGTGGATGCCGGCGGCGCGGGCCAGCTGGGCGATGCGCGCGACGGAGGTCTCGATGTCCTGCGCGGCGACCATCATGAGGTCGGCCATCTCGTCGATGATGCAGACGATGTAAGGCAGCTTCTCGGTCTGGACGCGGACGCCGTCGTCGATGACCTCCTCGGCCGCGGCCGCGGCGGCGGCCTGCTCCTCGGGGCTGAGCGGGAGCTCCTCCTGCTTCGGCGCGCCGGCCTCCTTGGCGATCTTGGCGTTGAACCCGGTGATGTTCTTCACGCCGCACTTGGCGAAGATCTTGTAGCGCTGCGACATCTCCGCGATGAGCCACTTGAGGGCGGCGGGCACGCGCTTGGGGTCGGTCTCGACCGGGATGAGCAGGTGCGGCAGGTTGTTGTAGATCTGCAGCTCGACCACTTTGGGGTCGACCATGATGAAGCGCAGGTCCTGCGGCGTGCAGCGGTAGAGGAGCGAGACGATGACCGAGTTGATGCAGACCGACTTGCCCTGGCCGGTGGCGCCGGCGATGAGCGCGTGCGGCATCTTGGCGAGGTCCTGGATGACGGGCTTGTTCGTGACGCTGTCGACGCCGAGCACGACGGGGAGCTCCATCTGGGCCTCGGCCCAGGCCTTGGATTCGATGATCTCGCGCAGGAGGACGGACTTGCGGTTCTTGTTCGGGATCTCGATGCCGACGGTGCCCTTGCCCGGCACGGGCGCCAGGATGCGCACGGCGACGGCCTCGAGGTTCATCGCGATGTTGTTCGAGAGGTTGGAGATCTTCTCCACGCGCACGCCCGGGGCGGGCTTGATCTCATAGCGGGTGATCGACGGGCCCTGCTGGATGCCGACGTCGACGCCGTTGGCCGGATCGACCGGCACGCAGTCGACCTTGAACTGCTTGAGGGTCTCGATGAGGTCGGCGGCGCGCTTGCGGAAGTCCTCGGGCTCGAGCTTCGAGTTCACGGAGGGCTCGTTGAGCATCCGGATCTCGGGGAAGACGTAGTCGCCGCGCTTCTTGACGACCTGGCTCGCGCGGGCCTTCTCGATCTTGTCGGGCTGGACGACGAGCACCTTGCCGGCGTTGGGGCCGAGCGGCTCGGGGGCCTTGCGCGGCGGCTTGGCTTCGGGGGCTTCTTCCTCGTCCCCGTCTTCCGTTTCTTCCGTCCCGTCCTTCTTCGCCTTGGCCTTCACAGGCTTGGGCGTCTCGGCGGGCGAGATGCTCACGTTGTCCGGCCGGACGAGGTCGGGGCCGGCGGCCTCGTCCTCGGCCGGGCCTTCGTGCGGGGTGTCGACCTCGACCGGGACGGACTTCGAGACGGGCTTGGCGGTCTCCTTCGGCTGCGGGACGGACATCACGGCGCCGACGACTTCCTGCTGCTTGCGGCGGAGCTCGTCGGCGGCCTGGTCGCGGCGGCGCTGTTCTTCGGCGGCCTTGAGGGCGGCGGCCTTGCGGTCGGCGTTCCACGCGCCGAAGGCGTCGCGCATCTCCGCGATCCACGAGGCCAGCGTGGCCTTGGGGTCGTCGGCGAGGGCGCCGAGGAGGCAGAAGCCGTAAGGGAAGACGAGGATCCAGGTGCCGTAGTCGCCGAGGATCGGGCGGAAGACCGCCGCGTCGAGCGTCTCGCCGAGCACGCCGCCCGGGCCGCGCGGGTCGAAGGCGATGGCGACGTCGCGGGCGGTGCCGAGCCACAGCGTGAGGATGGGCGCGAAGAGGATGACGCACAGCGCCATCAGCGTGACCTTGACCGGCCACAGGGTGTGCGCGCGCTGGTTGAGCGCGAACCACGCCGCGGCGAAGAGGAAGAACGGGATGAGGAAGGCGGCGTAGCCGAAGAGGGCGAAGACGACGACCGCGAGCGTGGCGCCGAACGCGCCGCAGGGGTTGTCGGTCAAGGTCGCGTCGGAGGCGGCCGGCAGGCCGAAGGTCTGCTCGAGCCACTGCGGGAGGAGGTTCTGGTCGGCGGCGCCCTTGAAGAGCATCGCCACGAGCAGGTAGGCGGCGCCGAGCGCGAGCACGGCGGCGAGGATCGGTCGGCTCTCGCTGGCCGGGCGGGCGAGCGTGGCGGAACGTTTGCGGGCGGGAGCGGGCATGATTATTAGCCGAAAAGGGTGCCCTGCGAAGCGGCGTCCGCGGAGCCGGGCGGCAGCGGATCGGCGTGGATGTGGCGGGGCGGACGGGTGACGCGCGCGGCGAGGGCGCGGGCGTGTTCCTGGGCGAGGCGCTCGACCATGCCGGCGAGGGCGTGGCGGATCCACTTCGGGGTGAAGGAGGCGGCGGAATAGTCGCACGGGCCGTAGCCATGCACGCGGCCGGCCTGCAGGAGGGCGTCGTTCTGCGCGAACTCGGCCTCGCTCTCGGGCACGTAGACGGCGAAGGCCTTGCCGCCGTTCTTCCGCAGGAGCGAGAAGACGGGGACGTCGCTGGGGCCGTCGGCGACGTAGATCATGTTCTCGAAGGGCACGCGGCGGTCCTCGGGCCGGACGACGGCGTTGACGTCGATCCCGGCGTTCTTGTTCGAGCCCTTGTTGATCTCGAAGAGGAAGCGGGTCTTGATGGTGTTGTCGACCATCGCGGCCACCTGGGTGATCTCGGTCGGCAGGTCCAGCGAGAGCTCGTCCTGCTTGGTGAAGTGCGGGGGCAGCGGATGCTCGAGGAACTCGCAGCCGTAGATGCCGTCGCAGTGCTCGGCGAGCGAGGTGCCGCGGATCATCTCGGCGAGGCCGGTGCTGATGACGTAGTGCTCGAGGACGACCTCGACGTTGTGCTTCCGGCCGAGCTCCCGGACGTGCTCCTTGAGGGCGGGGAAGAACTGCGGGAGGCCCGGGCAGAGCGCGATCTCGGCCCCGAGCTCGCGGAGGCGGCGGTTGGTCAGGCCCTTCATGAGGCCGGACTTCACGTAGCTGAGCAGGTGGTTGAGGTAGACGGAGTCCTTCGGCGTGCGGATGCCCTTGCGCGCGTACAGGGCCGGCAGCTGGTTGGTCTCCTTCCAGAACTGCTCCTCGTCGACGCCGAAGGCCTTGAAAAGCGGGGTCTGCATGTACCCCGGACAGAGGGTCTTGTCGAAGTCCCACACGCAGGTGACGACGTGGGTGCCGCGGAGCGCGGGTTCCTTGGGCTGCATATCGGTCGGAAAGGGATGAAGGTCGGGCTTGCGGAGGGGAGCCTGCCGCACTCCATTGAATAACGAACGGACGTCTTCTGTCCAAGCCCGATTAACCCTCTTCTCCGATGTCCGCCGACCCCCTCCGCCCCGACCTGACCGGCTTCCGCCGCCGCCTGGCCGAGCTCGAGGCGCTGCTCGCCGACCCGGCGACGTTCGCCGACAACCGCCGGGCGGCCGCCCTCGGCGCCGAACTCCGCTTCACCTCCAAGGCGGTCAAGGCCGACGACGTGCTGGCGGGCCTGGAAAAGGAGCTCGCGGACGCCCGCACGATGGGCGCCGAGTCCGATCCGGAGCTCCGCGCGATGGCGGCCGAAGAGGTCGCCCGCCTCGCCCCGGCCGTCGAAAAGGCCCGCGAACAGCTCATCCGGTCCATCATCCCGCCCGATCCGGACGATTCTCGTAATGCTCTTGTAGAAATCCGGGCCGGCACGGGGGGCGAGGAGGCCTCCCTCTTCGCCGCCGAGCTCCTCCGCGCCTACACCCGCTTCGCCGAGAAGCGCGGCTGGAAGCACGAGCTGATGTCCCTTTCGCCGTCCGACCTCGGCGGGGTCCGCGACGCGGTCCTGCTCGTCGAAGGCGAAGGCGCGATGGCCCACCTCCGCCACGAGGCCGGCGTGCACCGCGTCCAGCGCGTGCCCGCCACCGAGGCCTCGGGCCGCGTGCACACGTCGGCCGCCACGGTCGCGGTCCTCCCCGAAGCCGAAGAGGCCGAGGTGGTGCTGAAGCCGGAAGACCTCGACATGTCCGTGGCCCGCGCGAGCGGCGCCGGCGGTCAGCACGTCAATAAGACCGAATCCGCGGTGCAGATCATCCACAAGCCGACGGGGCTGATGGTCTACTGCGCCGACGAACGCTCGCAGCTGCGCAACCGCCAGAAGGCCCTGCGCGTCCTCCGCTCCCGCCTCCTCGACCTGACCCGCGCCAAGGAACGCGAGGCGCGCGCCCAGGACCGCAAGACGCAGGTGGGCTCCGGCGACCGCTCGGAGCGCATCCGCACCTACAACTTCCCCCAGAACCGCATCACGGACCACCGCATCGACCTCACGGTCCACGGCATCGAGCAGGTGCTCGAGGGCGACCTCGACGCGCTCATCGACGCGCTGTTCGACGCCGACCTGCGCCAGCGGGCCGAAGCGATCACTCAGCGCTGAGGCGGAGCCGCGCGTATTCCGGCCCGACGACGAAGTCGCCGGCCGCCGGATCGCCGTCGTCGATCCACGTGTCCACGAGCCGCAGGCAGCGTTCGTAAGCCTGGCCCGGTTCGGCCGGCGTGAAGACGATCGCCACCGCGCCCGCGGACTTGACGCCGGCGAACCGCCAGGTCCCCGCGAGCGGACAGGCCTCGATGAGCGCGCGGAGACGCGGCGCCCGCTCGGGCCCGACGGCGACCGTGAGCTCGGCGTCCGCCGGCCAGGCCTCCCGCTCGAAGCGCTCGGTCAGCAGTCCGGCCCGGGCTTCGGCGAAGACCTTGAGCACGGCGTTGGCGGGCATCTGGTCCGGGATGATGAAGAGGGTGGCGCCGAGCAAGCCGAGGCCGAGGCCGATCACGCCGACCTTGAGGCCGGCCCGCAGACGCGTCTCCGCGGGCGGATGCAGGGGCTTGGCGGCGGGACTCACGGACATCGCCGACGACGATGCCCCGCCGTCGCCGGCCAGCAAGCCCGGACCCGGCCGACGCTTCCGCCTTGGAGTGCGGCCGCTTCCCCGCTTCATTGGGCGCATGGACGCGGACCATCTCCAACGCTTCGCCGGCATCGGCCGCCTCTACGGGCGCGCCGGCATGGAGCGCCTGGCCCGCTCGTCCTTCCTCGTCGTCGGCCTCGGCGGCGTGGGCTCCTGGACCGTCGAAGCCCTCGCCCGCTCCGGCGCGGGCCACCTCTCCCTCGTCGACGGCGACGCGGTCTGCGTCTCGAACACGAACCGGCAATTGCACGCGATCGCCGGCAACGAAGGCCGCCCGAAGACGGAGGCGGTCGCCGAACGCGCGCGGGCGATCCATCCTGCCATCCGCACGACGCTCCACCAGCGCTTCCTCTCGCGCTTCAACCCGCACGAGGTGCTCGCGGATTTCGACGGCGTGGTCGTCGACGCGATGGACGCGCTTTCGCCGAAATGCGGCCTGATCGCCGAAGCGGTGAACCGCAGGCTGCCCGTGGTCACGGTCGGCGGGTGCGCCGGGCGCCTCGATGGTACGCGGCTCAAGGTCACCGACCTGCGCGACTCGCGCGACGACCCGCTGATGATGCTCGTGCGCAAGCGCCTGCGCCAGAACTTCGACTTCCCTCGCGGCAAGACGCCCTTCGGCGTCTCCTGCGTGTGGTCCGACGAACCTTTCACCCAGCCGACGGATTGCGAAGGCCTGCCCGGCGGCGAGATCCCCGAAGGCGAAGACCTGCGTCCGAACTGCGAATGGGGCTACGGCACGGCCGCCCATGTGGCCGGCGCGTTCGGCCTCGCGGCCGCCGGCGAGGCGCTGCGCCTTTCGCTCTTACGCCCCGAATAGGCGGGCGAAGTTCGCGGAGGTGAGCGCGGCGGATTCCTCCGGCGTGACGCCCATGGTCCGCGCGAGCTCGGCGTTGTTACGCACGAGATTCGACGGATGGTTCTGCTCCGTGCCGGCGGCGTCCGGCGCGAGTTCGCGCAGGCGTAACTCCGGCGCAGGGCAGAGCGCGGGCGCGTCGGTCTCGACCAGGATGCGTTCGCGCGGGATGGCCGCGGCGAACTGGACGCGCAGGTCGGCCTTGCGCGGGATGAGGTGGTGCGCGCTGAAGGAGAAATACGCGCCGAGCTTCGCGAGCGCCGGCACGAGCTCGACCGGCCCGTTCCAGCTATGCAGCAGGAAGCCACGTCGCGGCAGTTCGGCGCCGCGCAGGATATCCATGAGCGGGCCGATCGCCTTGACGGCGTGGATGGTGAGCGCGCGGTCGAGTTCGACGGCCAGGGCGAGCTGCGTCCGGAAAGCCGCCTCCTGGGCGACGGGATCGAAGTCCTTCACCCAACGGTCGAGGCCCATCTCGCCGACGCCGGCGGCCGGGTGCGCGAGCAGGACCGCGCGGAGCTCCGCCTCCCAGCCCGGCGGCGCGGTGGGGACATCCCACGGATGCAGGCCGAACGAGACGCGGTTGCGCGGATCGCGGCGCGCGAGGGCGGCCACGTCGGCCCAGTCGGCGGGCGCGCTGCCGTTGATCATCGCCTGACCGACGCCGTCCGCCCGGGCCTGCTCGACCGCCGCATACGGCACCTCGGCGAACTGGTAATGGCAATGAGCGTCGCGAAGATCCATCGGTCGCTCCGAGGCTGACCGCGGACGCCGCCGCCTCAACGACGAACCACCTTGCCCTGCCGCCCCGCCCTGCCCTATCTCCGTGGCAGGATGAAGACGCCGCCCCTGCCCGCCGAAGCGCTGATGACCGTCACCGGCCTGCCCTACCCGCTCAAGGCGAAGGGCAAGGTCCGCGAGGTCTTCGACCTCGGCACGCATTACCTCATCGTCGCGACGGACCGTCTCTCGGCGTTCGACGTGGTCATGCCCAACGGCGTCCCGGGCAAAGGCATCCTGCTCACCCAGATCAGCCTCTGGTGGTTCGACCAGGCCCGCCTCGTCTTCCCGACCCATCTCGTGCCCGACCACGCCAACGCGCTGGCCAAGGCCCTGCATGGCCACGAGCACCTGATCCCGCGCTCGATGCTCGTGCGCAAGCTCCAGCCCCTGCCGGTCGAAGCGGTCGTCCGCGGCTACCTGGCCGGCGGCGGTTTCAAGGAATACCAGAAGACCGGCGCGATCCTCGACCACCCGCTGCCGGCCGGCCTGCTCGACGGCTCCAAGCTTCCCCAGCCAATCTTCACCCCTTCGACCAAGGCCGCCGAAGGCCACGACGAGGCGATCACCCGCGCCCGCTGCGGCGAGATCCTCGGCGAGAAGGTCTTCCGCACGATCCAGGAGACGTCCCTCGCGCTCTACCGCATGGGCGCCGAACGCGCGGCCAAGGCCGGCGTGATCCTCGCCGACACGAAGTTCGAATTCGGCACCGCCCCCGACGGCTCACTCGTCCTCATCGACGAAGTCCTCACGCCCGACTCTTCCCGTTACTGGCCCGCCGCCACCTGGCAGCCCGGCCGCGCCCAGCCTTCTTACGACAAGCAGTTCGTCCGCGACTGGCTCGAGACCCAGCCTTGGGACAAGACCGCGCCGGGCCCGACCCTGCCGGCCGACGTCGTGCAGAAGACGCAGGCCCTCTACGCGGAGTGCCTCGAGCGGCTGACGGCGTAAGAGAGGTTGATCCGTTGACCCGTTGGCCGGTTGGCCAGAGGGCGGTTAAGTTCGCGCAAAGGGAAACCGGAGACCGGATGATTGGCTGGGGTTTATCAATCATGCCCGCAGCAGACCTCCCGGTTTCCGGTCTCCCCTTGGCTCTCCCTCTGCATCGAGGTAGGGACGTGATCACTATCGCGTCCGCCCTTAACCCCGACGGATGCGA
>JANRFG010000008.1:0-2828 GCA_030725715.1 Opitutales bacterium | reverse complement strand
ATCGAGGTAGGGACGTGATCACTATCGCGTCCGCCCTTAACCCCGACGGATGCGATGTCATCGCATCCCTACCTTCGGCGGCCGAGGACAGCACGTGGTGCTGTCCCTACCCGATGCCGCGGAACCGCGGTCGACAGGCAGGGTCGGACAGGTTACCCATCGACCATGAAGCCGACCCCGCTCCTCGCCCTCTTCCTTGCCGCCGTCGCGTCCGCCGCGCCGGAAGCCAAATTCCGCCCGCAGGAGATCGGCCAGGTCGAGATCGGCTACGGCCTTGCGATCGCCGACGTCGATGGCGACGGCAAGAAGGACATCGTCCTGGCCGACAAGACCACGATCCAGTGGTATCAGAATCCCACCTGGAAGAAGCACGTCATCGCCGAGAACCTGACGAAGGAAGACAACGTCTGCGTCGCGGCCCACGACCTCGACGGCGACGGCAAGGCCGAGGTCGCCGTGGGCGCGGGCTGGAATCCCGGCGACACGGTGAAGAGCGGCGCGGTCTTCTATCTCATCCCGCCCGCCGACCGCACCCAGAAGTGGGAACCGGTGAGGCTCCACCATGAGCCGACCGTGCATCGCATGGCCTGGGTCGAAGTATCCACCGGCCGCTGGGATCTCGTCGTCCAACCCCTCCACGGCGTGGGCAACAAAGGCGGCGTCGGCGCGGGCGCCAAGCTACTCGCCTACCGCAAGCCGGCTAATCCGAAGGACGTGTGGACGACCGAGGTCGCCAACGAAGTCAGCCACATCACGCACAATCTCGAGCCGGTCCGCTGGCAGCGCCATATCGCCCAGCAGATCCTCACCGGCTCCAAGGAAGGCATCTGGTTCAACACTTATGCCGACGGCAAGTGGAGCCACACGCAGCTGACCACCGAGCCCGTCGGCGAACTCCGCGCCGGCAAGCTGCCCTCCGGGGCCATGATCGCGACCGTCGAACCCTTCCACGGTACGAAGTCCGCGGTCTACACCCGCGACGCCGGCGGTGTCTGGCAGCGTCGGCAGATCCTCGATGGCTATAAGGACGGCCATGCCGTCGCCTGCGCCGACTTCCTCGGCACCGGCAGCGACCAGGTCATGATCGGCTGGCGTGGCGCCAAGCCGACCGACCGCGGCATCCGCCTGCTCACCCCGCTCGACGACGCCGGCAAGACTTGGCGCACGGACGTCATCTCGACCGACGCGATCGCCGTCGAAGACTTCAAGGCCGCCGACCTGGACGGCGACGGCAAGCCCGACCTCATCGTCGCCGGCCGCCACACCAAGAACCTCATGATCTTCTGGAACGCCCGCTGAGGCGTCCCACTAAGGCATGAAAAAGCCCTCGTGAGAGGGCTTTTTGCTTTCAGGAAATAGTCCGACTAGGATTTGAACCTAGACAAGGAGAATCAGAATCTCCTGTGCTACCATTACACCATCGGACTGTCCTGAGTCGTCTGACGATGGGACTCCGGGTCGGTTCGTCAAAAAGAAAGGAGAGGCCCTTCGGCGCCGAAATTGCCATAAATTAGAGACCCAGAGGCCCGGAGGCTCAGTTGACCAGAGGGAGTTACCCGCTTTCGGGTGGCAGGTGGCAGCCTCAGGTGGCGGGTGGCGGGAGTGGCTCGGGCAATGGGTAGGGATGCGATGACATCGCATCCGCCAGGGTCGTAAACGTACGCGATAGTGATCACGTCCCTACCTACGTAAGGTATTAGCGGGTGGCGGTTAGCGGTTGGGAACACAGCAAGACAACTAGGGCAGCACGCGGTGCTGCCCCTACCCAAGGCATCACTCCCCCGATACTCGATACTCTCACTCCAGGTCCGGCCAACTGGCCCACTGGTCAACCGATCAACTAACGTTGTGCCCTCCTGCCCTCGCTTACTTCCTCTTCCTCTTCTTCGCGGACTTCACCTTCGGCGCGCTCACCGACTTGGCCAACCACTGCCCATATTCCGCTTCGGAGATCTCGCTGGCGGCTAGGCCTAAGGTCTTGATCACGACTTCGACCTCCGACGCCTCAAAGGGCAGGCCGTTCAATTCGAGGAAGGCGGCGGCGGCCATGAAGCCAGTCCGCTTGTTGCCATCGGTAAACGGATGGCCCTGGACAATCCCGACCGCATAAGCGGCGGCGAGACGCGCTAAGGTAGGTTCGCCGTAAGAGAACAGATGCTTGGGTCGCGCCAAAGCCGACTGCAGACGACCGGCGTCGCGAATGCTCGCATCGCCACCATAGTCAGCGACGACCAACTCATGGAGAGCCAGCACGGACTCCAGCCCCAGCCAATGCGGCTCCTTCATTTGGCCAGCTCGCCGAGGGCGTTGCGGTAGCGACGGCTCAGGGATTTGAAGACCGCCAGCTCCTTGGCGAAATCCGGGTTGGTCGCGAAAAGACGTACCCCATCCTTGGAGGCCGAGTAATCAAGGCCGTCGCCCTCCTCGACGCGCAGTTGGTCTAGGATTTCCTTAGGCAGGATCACCCCGAGCGAGTTACCGATGCGACGCACCTTGAGCTTCTTGGCCATGTTCTTGATGTAACAACATTTGTTATAACATCAAGCCGAAAGACCGACCCCTGCAAAACATCCCGACGCCAAGGTAGGGTCGGCACTGCGTGCCGACCTAGGTGTATCGAGGTAGGGACAGCACCACGTGCTGTCCTCGGCCGCCGCAGGGCGGCCGCTGGGTGGGGCGTGGCTTTGCCGCGCCCTCCGAAGGTAGGGATGCGATGACATCGCATCCGTCGGGGTCGTGGGCGGACGCGATAGTGATCACGTCCCTACCTACGTAAGGTATTAGCGGTTGGCGGTTAGCGGCTGGGAACACCTCAAGACAACTAGGTC
>JANRFG010000007.1 GCA_030725715.1 Opitutales bacterium | reverse complement strand
ACGCCGGACCCCGCAGGCCGAGATCCTTGACTGGCGCTACGCCTCGTGAGGACGGCTACTTCTTGTCCGGCACGCCTTTTTCGAACGTCCTGGGAGGCGCCACGGGACGGTCGACGATCGACTTCAATTGCACGCGTCCGCTCGTCCCGACCTGGGTGAGCACGTAAAGCTTGCGCGCCGACTCGAGGTGATAGGTCCGGGAAGAGAACAGCACCTTGGCCTCGCGGGAAAGCAGCTGGAGGTCGTAGTAGGTCTTGTCGAGGGCGCCGGGGCGGAGGATCTGGCTGCCGCCCGCGGGGACGACATGGTCGCCGGACGGCGCCCGGACGGTCAGCGGGAAGGGGCAGAGGTTGAGGTAGCGGTTGCTGCCCGGCGGGAAGGAACCGGGCTTGTCGCTCAGCATGACCATCCCGTTGCCCTGGCCGGGCGTGACGAGGATGATCAGATGGAGGAGTCCCTGCTTCTGCGGAAGGTCGATCCAAGCCAGCGGCGGGTCCCCGGTGACCGTGAAGGTGAGCGTCTGCTGCTTGGCCTTGACGCCCTGTCGCGGGGAAGGATTCTTCGCCGCCGGTTCCTCGGGCTTCGGGCCGGCCGCGGTTTCACTGCGGGCGGCCGACATCTGGACCAGTTCGAGCCGGGCGGGCCCCCGGTAGGCGATTTCCTCCGCGAACATGTCCGTCGGGATGACAAGACCGTGGGCTTTCCGGTTGTTGACCACTCCGACCCCGACCAGCGGCCGCGTCATCGAGATGAAACGGATGCGGGCCTCGACGTAGCCATCGGACTGCGCCTGGGCTCCGGCGGAAAACATCAGGAGCAGCCCGATGACCGCCCGGCGGAACTCAGATCTCATTGCCTTGGATCCAGCGCATGGAGAGGACCTTGAAGCGACGTCCGAGCAGCTGGTTGATCGGGGTCAGTTCCGGACTGACGGAGGCGTCCGCGGTGGCGGGTCCGGGGGCGAGCGGCTTCGGGGCGCTGTTGCTGGTCTCCGCCGGGTTGGTCGGGTCGACGAAGTCCGGCACGCGCTGGACCACGACCTCCATCCAGGCCATGCCGTTCTCGCCGGAGAGGGCCGAAGCTTCACCGAAGCAGCGCAGGGTGAACGTGTCCGAGCGCGTGGCCAGCGCCGGCCCGAGGGTCTGGAGGAGGTCGGACTGCAGGAGGTTGCCGGGGGCGCCGAGGGCCGCGTGGGCGCGGCTGGTGCCGCCGCCTTGCGCTCTCAGGTCGAGGTTTTCCGGGTGAGGGAAGATCCCGGCGGTCGGCGTCTGGAGGCTCGCCGGGGTGACCCTCAGGTCCGGGAGACCGGCGAACAGTCGGTCGCTGATGCCGGCCGCATGCTGTTGGTCGGCGCGCAGGATGGCGGCCTGCAGGGCGCCGCAACGGTTCGCCCAGGTCTCCGGCGTGAGGAACCGGTTGATGAACTCGGCCAGGCCGAGATAGGGGGTCACGGGTTGGGTGAGGCCGCCGAAGAGACGCGAGCCCGGGGCACGGGAGAGTTCCCGTTCGGTGCGGCTTTGCAGCGCGAAGCGGGCCTTGTTCTCCGCGACGATGGCTTTGGCGAGCGCTTCGAGCTGGGCGTCGGACAGGTTGGCGAAGCCCTGCCAGTTGCTTTCGTCGATGGCGTCGCCGCTCGCCGCCGTCGAGGCGACCTTCGCCAGGCTGCGGGGGAACCGGGCGTTGTTCGTGGGGGACGGGCTGTTCGCGCCGACGCCCGCCAAGGCCTGTCCCTTCGCCGCTCCGAGGAAGGCCGTCCAGGCTTCGACCGAGGTGGAGTTGACGTTGAAGGCGCCTTCGTTGAGCAGGACCGAGGCGACGCGGCGATGATCGTTCAGGGCCAGGGTCTTGGCCTCGGCGCCCAGGCTGCTGAGTTCGTGGGAGAACCGGGGGTTGGCCAGCGGGGCGTCGCCGTTGATGAAGGCTTCGATGACCGCCGGGATGTCCGTGGCCACGTTGGGGTCGGCGGCGGTGGGGCGGCCGCCGCCCGTCGCGTTGGCGGGCGTGGCGGGGACAGGATCGGCCGGAGTCACGGAGCCGCTTCCGCCGGTGCGCATGCGCGGACCGAGACCGGAGAGGAAGTAGCCGTCCCAGAGCGCCGCGTTCAGGAGGTACGTCTGGTCGGCTTCGGTCCAGTTCGGACCGTTCTGCTGGAAGACCTTCTGCGCGTCGACGAAGGGGCTCGCGAAGCTGTTGCCGATGCTGAGCAGCGGCTGCTGGTCGCGGACGCCGAAGTTGGCGTGGGCGTACTGCGCGAGCGAAGTGGGGGCGACGAGCGGCACCTCCAGCAGGACCGCCTGCTTCGCTCCGCTGGTGGAAAGGGAGCTGCCGCCGTAGGCGAGCCGGCCGCTTTCATGGTTCGCGAGTATGTTCACCCAGTCGCCGCTGCGGACGGTGAACTGGTAGCTGGGCGAAGCGCCGAGGAAGCCTCGGTCGTCGCCCGCGCCGCTCCGCCCGCCGCCGCTCGCCCGCGCCGTGGCGGCGAAGGGGTTGGAGTGGGTGAGCAGCGGGAAGGGGGCGTCCGCGGCGTCCGCCGGCTTGGCGGTGATGTCGATGACGGTCACCAGGTCGGGTTCGAGCGGCGGCGAGGTCGGCGTGGGGTAGGGGGTGCGTCCGTCCCACTCGTCGTTGGGTTTCTCGAACTTGTCCTGCACGTGCCGCCAGCTCGGGAAGAATTTTTCGCCCGGGCTCGGATACTTGCCCTGATTGATGTCGCTGAAGACGACTTCGGAGGCCTCGCTGCTCCGGTAGAAGAAGTCGTTCTTGTCGTTGCCGACCTCATTGCCGCTCTTGTTGGTCTTCTCGTCCAGGACGAGCTGGTCGCCCGGCCAGCAGGCGAGCGCCTGGCGCATCCGGAGCCGTCCGCCCGGGATGATTTCGAAGCTGATCGGGGCGTCGATGTCCAGGCTGTCGAGCGCTTCCTCCCCGAAATTCCAGTCCCAGACGTTGTCGCGGTATCCTCCGCGGGTGTCATAGGTGTTGTCGAGCACGATGGACTTGGTCCATTCGCCGAACGTCGGTTCGCAGGAGAAGACCCGGAACTCTCCCGGTTCGAGGACCATGTCGGGCGTACCGTCCTTGGAGAGATAGATGCGCAGGGTGTCGTCGTCGTGGACTTCGTTGCTCTGTCGTTTGAAGAAGTCGGTGAGGTTGGTCTCCATCACCGCCGGATTGCTCATCGTGTCGGCTTGGTACTGCTTGAAGCGGAACTTCCAATCGTTCATGTCCGACAATGAGATCGCCGCGGCGAACGGACGCTTGTTCGGCGAACCCGTGGCGCCGGCCCCGGGTTTCCAGGCCATGCGCACGTTGTAGGGGTTATGGACGACGACGATCGGCGTGATGTTGAGGCGGATGTCGATGGTCTCCTCGCGGTAGCGGTAGACCTGCCGGCCCACCCGGTAGGTGATCCATGGTCCGAACCAGTGCATCTTGTTCACGCTGAAGGCCAGTGAGACGCGCTGCACATAGGGCGTCGCGGCGACGTTCAGGGGGCGGGTGATGAGGCGGCCGGCGTCGCCGTTGAGCAGATCCGAGATGTTCGGGTCGATCGGCGTGGGCAGGTCGCCGTCGTAGAGGTCGGAGTAGCCGTAGATGCGGTTGCGCAGGCTGTTGTTCGGCAGGCCGCTGTCGGCCGGCGGTCCGCTGGGGTGGGCGGCGGCGACGTTCGGCCAGAGGGTGCGGGCGTTGAGCGTGGGGATGGTCGTCGCCGCCGCGCCGCCGCTGCCGGCGCTCCACCCGAGCTGGCGGTAAAGGCGATGGTAGTCGCGCAGGGCCCACCAGGTCGGGCCGCGGAGATTGCCTCCGCCGGTGATGCTGCGGTTGAAGACCGGCGCGGCCCGCAGGTTGTTGCTGCCGGACTCCTTCAGCACCGGCATGGTGACCGCGGCGACGCCGCCGCCGACATGCGTGGCGGCCGCTCCGGTGGCGCCGGCCCCGAACTCGGTGGCGTTGAATTCCTCGTCGGTCAGCTCGAAGGCGCGCGAGAGGTCGCGCTTGAGCCCGCCTTGCGCGGAGTCGGCGAGCACGCCGGCCGAGACGACGGTCACGTCGTGGAAGAGCCGTCTGACGTTGTTGGCGTCCGTGCCGGCTTGGAAGCCGCTCAGCAGGGCGAGCTGCCGCACGCTGTCGACGGCCCGCAGCTGGTCGGGAGAAGAGAGGGAGCCCAGGCCGGGCAGGGCGTCGTAGCGTGGCGTCAGCCCGCTGCGGAGCGCCGCCAGCTGGTCGACGTCGCCGAAGGTCTTCGCGCGGCCGTCGGCGAGGTTGATGCGCGCCTTGAGGCCTTCGTCGCCGATCCAGTAAGCGTAGGTGCCCGCCACGTCATCGTCCGGGAGCGTGACCTTGGGAAGCGATACCAGTCCGCTGGCCTTGCCGTCCGCGGCCGCCAAGGCGCTGCCGGTGCCGACGAGCGGGACGCTGTTCGCGGCCGCGGCGGCGGAGAGGGCCTGCCAAGGCGCCCAGTAACCCTCGTGATAGTCAGGCGTGGCGCCGGCCTGGAAGAGGGAGATCATCTGCGTGCCGGCGGGCTGGTCGCCGCGACCGGAGACAAGCCACGCGGGCGGAAGGTCCGGCTGGTCGGTGCGCCACACGCCGGTCCACATCGGATTCCGGAGGCTGTCGGCGCTCACGTTGGGCTGGGTGATGTCCGCGCGCGCGGTCGAGCGCCGGTCCGGCCCCGCTTCCTGCTGCAGGTGCGCCAAGGCGAGCCGCATCGAGACGAGCGCGTTCAGCCGCGCGCGTGTGGCGAGCTGCTGGTTCATCGCCGCGCGGGACTCGATCGTGATGAAGGCGGACAGGCTGATGACCAGCAGGACGATGCCCGCCATCATGGTAAGCGAAAGAATCAGGCTGAAACCTTGGCGTTGGTTTTTGCGGTGATCCATAGCGTGCTTACAGTAAGCAACATGGTTATTAATACTCAGGATAAGTTCCTAGGCAAGTGCTTACCCTTGATGGTAGGCCCGCCAATCCCGCCAATCTCACCCCAGATAATTGCTATTAAAATACGCTTTTCTTCGGCTCGGAGGTCGGTCAACCTATGCAAACCATGAAAACCCCGCTGTTTGCTGTCGCCCTTGTTTTCGCCTGCGCCTCCGCTTCTGCCCTGGTCGGCAGCAATAACGGTACCCCTCCCACGGTCCCTCCCACCGTGGGCAAGCCCGGTTGCGGTAAGAGCGGCGGCTCCAAGAAGCCGGCCAAGAAGCCGGCCAAGAAGCCGGCCAAGAAGCCGGCGTCGAAGAAGCCTGCGTCCAAAAAGTCTGCGCCGGCCCGTAAGTGAGCGCCGAGCCGATCTAGGCTGATCCGGCCGGACCTTGGGTCCGGCCGTTTTTTTGTCACGCTTGCGAAGCGTGCGGACGAGCTCAGTTTGTATCCATGCTGAAGCGCCACCCCCTGCTTTCCTCGTGCCTCCTCGTCGGCGGTGCGATCGGCCTGTTCCTCTGGACCCGCCCCGAGGCGGTCTCCTCGCCGACTCCGCCGGCGCCGCCGGCTTACGGCAGCTGCCCGCCCTCCCGCGACGGCATCGGCAAGACTTTCATGGGCCGCGAGATCTCCCAGGTCATGGGGCATCCGGGCATCGGTTGGCTCGAGCGCACCGACCGTGAGAAAGAGGAGGCGCCTTCGAAGGCGATCGCCTTGCTCGAGCTCGCGCCGGACACGGTCCTGGCCGACATCGGCGCCGGCTCGGGTTACTACTCGTTCCGCATCGCCCGCCGGCTGCCAAAAGGGAAGGTCGTCGCGGTCGACATCCAGCCGGAGATGCTCGCGTTCCTGAAGACCGAAGCCGCCAAGCTCGGCGTGACGAACGTGCAGCCTCATCTCGGCGCGGTCGATGACGTGAGATTGCCGCCGGCCTCGATCGACGCGGCCCTGATGGTCGACGCTTATCACGAGTTCGACCACCCGGCGGAGATGCTCGCTTCGCTGCGTTCCGCGCTCAAGCCCAAGGGGCGGATCTATCTGCTCGAGTTCCGGGCCGAGGACGAGGACGTGCCGATCAAGCCGCACCACAAGATGACCGAGGCGCAGGCCCGCAAGGAGTTGGAGGCAGCCGGCTTCCGGTTCGTGACGAACAAGCCGGGGCTGCCGTGGCAGCACCTGCTGATCTTCGAGAAGCCGTGAGGCGGGCTCAAGGAGCGCGTCGTTCGTGCGCGGCCTTGACGGTGAGTCCGCCCGCGGGCTCCGCGACCAGCAGGTAGGTGCTGCGGGCGTCCTTCTCGGGATACACCCGCATGGTCCGCAAGGGCCGGCTGTCGGCGTCGGTCGGTCGCAGTTCGAGGCCCGCGTAGCCGTGCTCGTCGACCGACGGACGATGGATGACCGGACGACGGTCGGGCAGGGCGACGTCGCGTCCGGCCTGTCGGAGCACGAGCGGACGCCCGGTGAGGTTGATGAAGCGCAGCGTGCCGAAGGGGTGCAGGCCCGGCGTGTCGTCGAGCGCGGTCACGCGCCAGCCGGCGGGGTCTTCGGCGACGAGCAGCAGGTAGGCGCCGCCGTCGCGGAGCTGCACGCTGCCGCGGGGCGTGAAGCGCGGCGGTCCGGGAGGCTGGTCGGCCTCGCCCGTCTTCGGCAAAGGAGCGTCCGCCGTCGCCCGGCGCGTCTGCGCGGCCTGCCGTAGTCGCGCCGCCCGCGCGGCCTGCTCGGCGGCCCGCCCGAGGATCTCTTCGGCACGGCGTCTTCGCCCTTCTCCGGCCGGCCCTTCGGCGGCGCCGGCGACGAGGTCGGCGGCTTCCTGCGCGAGCGCCGCGTAGGCCGCGTCCGCCAGTCGGGCCGCGGCGTCTTCGCCTTCGACCACGGGTGCCTTGACCAAAGCGGTTTCGAGGCGACCGAGCGTGAGCTCGGCGGGGCCGCGATAGGCCTGCGCGGCCGAGAAGAAGTCGCTGGGGATCAGCAAGGGCGTCGGCCGTCGGCCCGTGACGTAAGCGGCGTCGGTGATCGGGGCGGACAACGCCAGCGCGCGGAAGTCGCAACGGATCTCCGGCGGCGCCTTGGTTTGTCCGAGGGCCAGGGCGCCGGCGAGGGTGAGCAGTCCGCCGAGTCTCATAGCTGATCGGCGCGGAGGCCGCGGAAGTCCGTCAGATGGAAGCGGCGGCCGAGCATGCGGTTCACCGGCCGGAGCGCCGGGTTCTTCAGCCGGGAATCCGTCGGATGGGTGACGGGCGTCTCGGCGGCCTGACGCGCGTCCATGAAGGCGGGGCGGCGTTGCGCGACGGCTTCGAACCACGCACCGGCGACGCCGTCCGCCGAGGCGGCCTCCGCGTAGACGCGGATGACGAACGTGTCGGAGCGCGCCGTGAGCGCCGGTCCGATCGCCTCCAGGACGTCGGACTGCAGGAGCGCGCCCGGCGCGCCTTCCGCCATCGTGGCGGTCCCGATGCCCGGCCCCGACGCCTCGCCGCCGCGCAGGTTCACGCGGCAGGTGGGGTCGGTCCAAGGCGTCTGGCCCGGGCCTCGGTTCGGCGCCTGCGCGCCTTCCGCCGACAGCGGAGTGCCCGGCCCGGCGGCTGGCGCGAGCGCGGCGCCGGCCGCATGGGCGCGATGGATGCCGTTCTGCAGGCACCCGCCGTGGCCGATGAAGGCGAAGGTGTTGCAGAGGTAGCGGTTCACGAACTGCGCGAGCCCTTGGAACGGGGCGGGCACGTTCACCCGGGTCGTCGCGGTCGCCCCCCGGTACGAACGCGGTTGGTCGTGGTTCGGCGACACGTAGTTCTCGTTGCGGTGCGGGTAGATCGTCCGCCAACGGATCTCGTCCACGATGCCCTGCGCGAGCAGCCGCAGCTGCCGGTCATCGAGCGAGCGCAGGCCGTTCCAGGCCGCCTCTTCTGAGGGCGCCGCGCGGACCGCGGCGGGCACGGCGTCGAGCCGGTTGGCGCGCGGGTAGCGCGCGTCGCGGTCGCCGGCCGCCAGCCCCGAGGGCAGTCCCTTGGTCGCGCCGAGCAGCGCGGCCCAGGCGTTGGGCGAGACGCTGTTCACGTTGAAGGCGCCTTCCGACATGACCGCCGTCGCGAAGGTGCGGTGCGAGCGGAGGCGCGCGGCCGTGTCCGTCGCCGGCAGCGGCCGCAGGCGGACGTTGCCCAACCGCGTCCGGCCGGCCGCGAAGTCGTCGAGGACCTGCGTGAGCGGCGTCACCTCGCGTCCGTCGGCCCACGTCGGCGCGGCCCCGGAGAGGAAGTGCCGGTCGAAGAGCGCCGCGTTGATGAGGTAGGAGCGGTCGAGGTCGGTGTTGTTCTGGCCGGAGCGGTAGTTCCAGACGCGATGGCGCGGGATGAACGGCGAGGCGAAGCTGTTGCCCGCGACGAGGAGCGGATCCTGGTCGCGCAGGTGGATGTTCGCGTGGGCGTACTCGGCGAGCGAGACCGGGGCGGCGAGCGGCACGGAGGTGAACACCGCGGCGTGCTGGCCCGACGAGGAGGCGCTGAGCCCGCCGAACGCCTTGCCGCCCGGGCCGTCGGTCTCGAGCACTTCGGACCAGTCGTTCGCCGCGCGGATGGTCATGCGGAAACTGCTCGAGGTCGTCGCGTGCCCGGCCGGCATCCCGCCGGGCGACCAGCCGGTGGCCTCGGGGCGCGTCATCGCGGCGGTCGGGTTCGAGCGGGTGAACAACGGGAAGGGCAGGGCGTCGCCGGGCCAGCGCACCGCGTAATCCAGCACGGCCAGCACGGCGGGCGGCTGCCCGGGGGACGGCAGCACGGCGCCGGGCGGGATGAGCTTCGCGGGCGCGGAGCCGCTGCGGCCGGCGCCGAGGTTGTTGGAGAGGAGCTCGGTGACCTCGCTGGCCGCGTTGTAGAGGCTGGCGTCGCCGGCGTTGCCGGTCTCGTCGAGCCGGTCGCCCGGCCAGCAGGAGATCATGTGGCGGACATAGAACGGACCCTCGCTCCGGAAGCGCACGCTGAGCGTGTCGGTCCCGTTGCGGTTGAGCGGGCCGCCGCCCGGGGTGAGGCAGGGCACGTAGAAGCCTCCGCGGAAATCGAAGCGGGGCACCGTGGTGCCGAGCCGGTCGAAGCGCATCGGCTGCGGGCCGGGCAGCGAGAAGACGCGCAGCTCGCCGGGTTCGAGCGTCAGCGGCGGGATGTACACGCGCATGCTCTCCGCCGCGTTCGGGTTGCCGCCCGTGCGGGAGGCCATGGTCAGGAGGTCGTGCCACCAGCTGGTCGTCGAGGTCTCGGAGCTCGCCGTGAAGTCGAGCTTCCAGCGGTTCCAATGCCGGAAGGAAAGGCGCATCGCCGCGTCGCCGCTGTTCACGGGGTTCAGCCGCAGCGCGACGTTGTAGGGATTGTGCAGCACCGTGATCGGCGTGAGCACCAGCCGCAGTTCGCCGCCGGCGTCCTGCAGGCCCAGCACGAGCTGCTGCCGCGCGACGTAAGGGAAGACGCCCGGCTTGAGCGGCCGCGGCGCCGGCGTGCCGCGCAGGGTGTCGGTCGCCCAGACGTCCTCCGGGGTGTCCATCCGGTTGTACAGGTGGCCGTAATGGGCGGTGCTGGCGTTGATGAGTCCCGCCAGCGCCACGGTGTTCGGGAAGTGCGCGCGGGCGTCGAGCGACGGCGCCCGGCCCGGCCGGTCGCTGAGTTCGCGGTAAAGCAGATGGTGGGCGCGCAGGGCCTCCCAGAGGGGGCCGCGCAGCCGCGCGCTCGGTCGCGCCCGGTCCGGCAGGCTGTAGATCGGCGCGACGAGCCGGTCGTTCGCCATCCCCGGCTCGCGGCAGCGCAACAGCGCGCGGGCGTCGGCGAAGACGGCCGAGGCGTCCGTCGGGCCTCTGCCGGTCCTCTGATCCCAGGGCGAGTAGACGTAGGTCGAGGCGCCCGGGCCGCCGCCGTATTCCGTGAGCCGGAAAGCGTCCAAGGGTTTCTCGAACAAGGTCGAAAGATCGACCTGCAGCCCGCCCCAGAGCGCGTCGGCCAGCACGCCTTCCGACGCGACGGTGGCGTCGGTCCAGAGGCCGCGGGCGGCTGCTTCCGTCGGGAGGGCGACGCCGCTCGGCGGGGCCACGGCGAAATCCGTCAAGCGCCTGATCCGCGGGTCGAGCGCGGCGCCGTCAAGGTCCGTGAAGCCCGGCAGCAGGCCCAGCGCGACGCCGCCGGCCCCTTTGACGGCCAGCCGGCGGGCTTTGTCCTCGCCGGTTGCGCGCGGATCGCGGGCGTCGAGCCGGACTTTCACGCCTTCGTCTCCGATCCAGTAGGCGTAAGCTCCGCGGGCTTGGTCCGGCAGGGCGATCTTCGGCAGGGAGACGCGTCCGTCCGGGCGGCCGGGCGTCTCCGGCGCGGCCTTGAGGATCGCGGGCACGGCGTCCACCGGGCCTTCCGCCGTGGCGGCGCCGACGAGCGTGACGAGCGTCGAAGGGGGCGGAGCATAGTCGGTCTGCCAGGGCAGCCAGACCGCTTCGGGATAATCCGGCTTCGGATTGGTCGCGCTCACCGGCTGGCGCGGATCGAAGGAAGAAGCGAGCGACGCCGACTGGGCGCCGGCCGTCCGGTCGTGCCGGCCGCTGATCAGCCAGGCCGGCGGCTGCAGCGGGGCGTCGTTGCGCCAGACGCCCGTCCACATCGCGTTGCGCACGCCCGTCCAGTTGCGCCCGGGTTGCGTATGCGTGACGGTGAAGTCGGCCCGCGCCGTGGCCCGTTGGTCGGGCCCGGCTTCCTGCTGCAGGTGGGCCAGCGCGAGCCGGACGGCGGCCAACCCGTTGAGCCGCGCCCGCGTGGCGAGGTGATGCTGCGTCGCGAGCCGGGATTCGACGGTGATGAAGGCGGCGGCGGTGATCACCGTCAGCGTGAGCATGGCCATCACCGTCAGCGTCAGCACGAGGCTGAAGCCGCTGCGCGCGGTGGACCGCGAGGCGGAGAGGGTGGCGCGGGGGGACGACACCTAGGGGATTGTCCCTATGCCGCTTCTCCCTGCAACCCCTTAGGCACCCAGGTTTTCAGCTTCCGACGGCCTTTTTGATGTCTTTCAGCTGCTGGAACTCGCGCTTGGCGGTGTAATACTTGTCGAGCGGGTAGCAGCCGGAGATGAGTCCGTTGCGGGGCGCGGTCGTGCAGTCGCTGAAGGTGCGGCAGATGAACTTCGTCTCCATCGCGCCGTTCTTCGCGGCGTCGGCCAGCATGGCCGGATAGCTGAGCACCGCGCGGCCCACGCCGATGGCGTCGCTGCCCCCGGTGCGCAGGATGTGCTGCGCGAGGTGCGGCAGGTATTCCTGCACGTAACTGAGGCCGGAGCTGACCACGATCATGCCGGCCGGGGCCTGGGCGCGGACTTCGCGGACGACGCGCACCTGACGGGCGACGTCGATCAGCGGGTCATGCGCGGGCTGGTAGCCGTCGCTGGGCGGATAGGCCGCCGGGCGCTGGAGATGCGGATTGTAGTAAGGCGAGCCGGCGGTGGTGTTCAGGATCTTCACGCCGAGTTCGCCGAGCAGCTGCACGAACGCGAAGGTCTCGGTGAGGTCGATCTCGGTGGGCTTGGCCTGGTTCACGCCGAAAGCATAGCGGTAGGGCAGGAGCGTGGCGTGTTCTTCAGGGATGCCGGGGCCGAGCTTGCCGGGCTGGCTGAGCGCCGGGTCAGGGCGGAAAGGCACCATGTCGAACAGGCTCAGGCGGACGCCGATGTCGATGGCGTTACCGTCGGCGCGGATGCCCGCGATGATGTCCCGCAGGATGCGGGTGCGGTTCTCGAAGGAGCCGCCGAACTTGCCCGGGCGCGTATGCGCGCCGAGGAACTCGTGCAGCAGGTACCCGTGGCAGTGCTTGATGTCCACGAAGTCGGCGCCGCAGTCGCGGGCCACGCGGGCGGCCCGGACGTAGCAGCGGATCAGCTCCTCGACGTCGGCGTCGGTCAGCACCTGGTCGTCGGAGGTGACGTTGAACTTCTTGTCGAGGATCGGGTGGCGGTAGGCCACGCGGGATTCCCAGCGCTTCTTGTCATGAGGGCGGCAGAAGCGGCCGGAGTGCGTCAGCTGGAAGCCGATGACGAGGTCGTCGACCGAGCCCCACCGGGCCAGGTGCTCGGCCTTGAGGATGCCCACGAGCTCGGTGATGCCGGCGCGGTTCTCCTCGTTGAGGATGAGCTGGTTCATGTTCGCCCGCCCGTCGGCGCGCACGGCCATGGCCTCGGCGCCACAGATCAGCTTGGCGCCGCTCGCGCCGAAGCGCTGCCAGCGTCGCTTCATCTCCTCGGAGATGCCGCCGGTGGTCGTGCCGTCCCAGCCTTCCATCGGGTGGATGGCGATGCGGTTGCCGATGGTCTTGCCGTTGACCTGCGTGCGGGCGATCGGCTGCGAGAGGGGATTGCCGGCGCCGGCTTCGATGGCGTCCTCGAGGGGCAGGTCGACGCCGAGCCCGGCGCAGTGCGCGCGGAAGTCGGCGACGGTCTTGAGCGAAGCGACGCGGGTGAGCTTGAAGGGAGTGGTCATGATAAGGTTCAGCGGGGGATGTCGAGGCGTTCCGAGATGCGGCGCGTGCGCACCATGGCTTCGGTCATGCGGGCGGCTTCGTCCGGTCCGCGGACGTCTTTGCAGGCGGGATGCGGTTCGGGCGACGCAATGACGCCCAGCTGGTGGAGCAGGTGCGCGGTGCTGTGCTTGTAGGCGGCGGCGCTGCCCTTGGCGTCGAGGCGGAAGACCTGGTCTTCAAGCGACTGGAAGGCCTCGAAGAGCTTGTAGACGCGGGTGTCGAAGCGACCCGTGCCCGTGGGGAATTTCTTCCCGGGCGCGCCGTCGTCGAGCCACATGTCCTTCGCGGCGCAGATCTGCGGGGCGGCGCTGCTGGCGGCGCCGATGAGCAGGGGCAGGCCGGTCTTGATGGCCGTGGCGATGCCGTAGTCGTCGCCGCTGTGCGGGGCGAAATCGAGCTTCAGGTCCTTGCACATCGCCGCCCAGTAGAGGAAGTGCGGTTCATCCAGCGTGCTGACCTTGCCGCCCACGAACTTCGGGTGGATGGCCAGCTGGTGGAGCAGCCAAGGCTCGTAGGGCGTGGCCCACGGGACGAACGCGGGTTCGAGCGCGTGCACGATGCCGGGGCGGATGAGCCATTCGGCGATCTGGTAGTAACCGTCGCGGCGACGCTCAGGGTCGAGCGTGTTGAGCCACTTGGAGGTCATGATCATCACCTCGCAGTTGTCATGGGCCTGGACGAGGTCCAGCAGCCCGCGGTAGCGCTCGGCCTTGAAGGTGGTGTCGTCCTGCGCGCCTCGGGCGGTGATGCCGGCGATGAAGCGCATGTCCGGGAAGGCCGCGCGGAACTGGCGGAGCACCTCGGCATACATCCGGTCGTCGAGGTCGAAGATGTAGCCCGTGTCGGCGTTGAGCACCGGCACCAGTTCGACGCCGTAATGGTCGGCCGCGGCCTTCTGCCAGCGGATCTCGGAGACGAAGCTCGCCCAGTCGGGCTTGCCGTCGCGGAAGGGCAGGAGCACGGCGGAGCAGAGGCGCGCCTTGGTGCGGTGGTCCACGAGCGCTTCCTCGGCCGTCCAGGCCCATTTCGTGGCCGACCAAGGCGTCGTCGGTGATAGGTCCTCGGGGCGGTCGATCAGCGGCTTCATGGGGGAGATACCTTACCACTTTCCATGATGCTTGAAAAACATTAGTTTCCAGCGAGTATCGACGGAATAAACGATGGACCTTTATCAGCTGGAATACTTCCTCGAGGCCGCGCGACAGCGGAGCTTCACGCGCGCCGCGGCCAAGCTCAACCTGGCGCAGGCCGCCTTGAGCGAGCAGATGCGCAAGCTCGAAGCCGAACTGGGCGCCCGCCTGTTCAACCGTGGCCGCCGCGAGACGACGCTCACCCCGGCGGGGGAGACCCTGCGGACCCATGCCGAGGCCCTGTTGGCTCAAGCCCAGGCGACGCGTCGCGCGGTCGGCGACCAGGTCGCCATGAAAGGTGGTCGGCTGGCCGTGGGGGCGATTCCCTCCGTGAGCGCGTGTCTGTTACCCGCCGCCATCGCGGCCTTCCGTCGCAAGCACCCGCAGGTCGAATTGGCTTTGCTGGAAGGCACTTCGGAGGTCGTGGCGCAATGGGTGGAAGCGGGGCGGATCGAACTCGGCGTGGTCCAACTGCCCGCCTCTGGCGACGCCTTCCAGGTGACGCCTCTGTTGGATGAGTCTTTCGTGCTCCTCGTCCCGAGGAAGCATCCCTTGGCGCGTCGACGTCTGCCCAAGTTGGCCGAGTTGGCGAAGGAGGCGTTCGTCTTTTACAAGGGCAGGGCGCGCGATGTCGCCCAGGCGGCCTGCCGCGCGGCCGGGTTCGAACCGCGGACGGCCTGCGAGAGTGGCGAACTTGAGACGATCCGTTCCCTGGTGGCGGCGGATCTCGGTATCGCGCTGCTTCCGGAACTTGCCGCGCGCGGTTCCGTGCCGGGTTGCGCGGTGGTCCGGCTGGGCGGCGCCCCCATCCGTCGTTCGGTGGCCTTGCTGCAGCGCAAAGGTCAGGAGCTTTCCCCCGCTGCCCAGTCGTTCCGCCGGCTGCTGATCGGCGAAGCCGTGGCCTAGCCGCAAATCGCCCCTTGAAGCCCCGGCATATCTTCTTCTGATGACATGAACCCCATGCACGACGCTAAAGACACCCGTGATGCGATCACGAAGGGCATGCAGATGACGCTGCTCGCCGGTTTCCTCGGTTGGATGATGGACGGCTATGAGCAGGCGCTCTTCCCGACGCTCGCGGGCCCGGCGCTCAAGAGCATGGTACCCGCCGACATCGCCGCGCTCGGCGTCAAGGCGATCAACGGTTGGGTCGGTGGCTGGATGGGTATCATCACCGCGGCCTTCCTCGTCGGCGCCGCCCTCGGTGGCGCGGCCTTCGGCTGGCTCGGCGACCGCATCGGCCGCGTGAAGGCGATGTCCTTCAGCATCCTGTTCTACTCGATCTTCAGCGGCGTCTGCTACTTCGCGACGGACCCGACGCACCTCGCCGCCGCCCGCTTCATGGCGGCGCTCGGCATGGGCGGCGAATGGGCGCTCGGCGTGGCGCTCGTGATGGAGGCCTGGCCGGAACGCCATCGCTCCAAGATGGCCGGCGCCATCGGCATGGCGGCCAATCTCGGCATGGTGCTCGTGGGCTGCATGGCGCTCGCTTATCCCGCCGACGGCTCTTCCTGGCGCATCCACTTCCTCATCGGCGCTTCGCCGGCGATCCTGACCTTGCTCATCCGCCTGTTCGTGCCCGAGTCCGAGAAGTGGGAACGCTCCGCGGCTAAGGAGGCCGCCTCCGTCGCGCCCGCCCGTTCCAAGATCGGCGAGGTCTTCAGCGGCGAGCTCCGCGGCACGACGATCGCGGGCATCCTGATGGTCTCCGTCGTCTTCGTCGGCACGTGGGGCGCGGTCCAGTGGATCCCGCTCTGGGTCGGCGACCTCGCGGGTCCGGATAATCCCCGCGCCAAGGCCATGGCGATGGTCATCGTCTCCGCCGGGGCCTGCTGCAGCACCTTCGTGGCCCCGCTCCTCCTGGCGGGCCTGCGTCGTCGGCTGGGCTACCAGTTGCTTTGTGGCTTCGCCTTGGTCGCGACGGTCTGGATCTACCGCACGCCGGCCGACTGGTCCGGGACGATGCTCTTCGGCATCTTCCCTTGGGTCATGGCCGCGAAGGTCTTCCTGCTCGGGATGGCTGCCACGGCCTTCTTCGGATTCTTCCCGCTCTATCTGCCGGAGTTGTTCCCGACCCGCGTCCGCGCGACGGGGCAGGGGATCTGCTACAATACCGGCCGTCTGGTCGCCGTGCCTTTCGTGCTGCTCAGCGGCAAGTTGGTCGAGAGCCTCGGCGGCTATCAGCAGGCCGCGGCCGCGATCACGCTCGTCTATGCCGTAGGTCTTTTCGTCGCCTTCCTCGGCAAGGAAACTTCCGGTCAGGCCCTCCAGGATTGATCAGCGATGAACCCTCGCGACGTCCGGATCCGCGCGGTCCGCTGGCATGCCTTGCCGGTGACCCTGCGCCTCCCCTTGAAGTTCGGTCATGAGACCGTCACGAGCGTGGTCTGCGCCCGCGTCTGCGTCACGGTCGAGAAGGCCGACGGCTCCCGGGCCGAAGGGTGGGGCGAGACCCCGCTCAGCGTGCAGTGGGTCTGGCCCTCGCCGGTCGCTTACGACGTCCGTCTCAAGGCGCTGCAGGATTTCTGCGACACGCTCACCGAGGCCTATGCGGCGTTCGAGGTTCGCGGCCATCCCTTGGAAGTCGGCCACGACTTCCTCGAAGGAGCCCTCCCCGGTATCCTGCAGAAGTTCAACGCTGGTTTGCCCGCAGGCGTGGCCATCCCGACCCTCGCGGCGCTGGTCTGCTGTTCGCCGTTCGACCTCGCCTTGCACGACGCCTATGGCGTGGCCCATGGCGTGCCGACCTATTCGACCTACTGCGCCCCGTGGATGAACCGCGATCTCTCCGCGTTCGTCACCCCCGCCGCCGACGCCAAGGATGTCTCCTTCGCCGGCCGCTATCCCGCGGATTATTTCCGCACGCCCGTCACGACCAAGCTGCTCGCCTGGCATCTCGTGGGCGGTCTCGACTTCCTCACGCTGGCCGAAGCCGGCGCGAACAAGGTCGCCGACGGTCACCCGTCTTCGCTCGACGAGTGGATCAAGACCGACGGCCTGAAGGCCCTGAAGGTGAAGCTGCGCGGCAACGATGCGGCCTGGGATTTCGAACGCCTGAAGCGCGTCGCCGAGCTCGGCCTGCCGCTCGGCGTCGAACTCTTCACCGCTGACTTCAACTGCACGGTCATGGATCCGGCTTACGTGAACGGCGTGCTCGACCGCGTGAAGGCCGAACTGCCTGATCTTTGGCAGCGACTCAGCTACGTCGAACAGCCGTTCCCGTATGAGCTGGAGGAGCATCTCATCGACGTCCGCTCCGTCAGCCAGCGTATGCCGCTCTTCCTCGATGAGAGCGCGCACGACTGGCGCATCGTCCGCCTGGGCCGCGAGCTCGGCTGGACCGGCGTGGCGCTCAAGACCTGTAAGACCCAGACGGGCGCGCTCCTCAGCCTCTGCTGGGCCCGCGCCCATGGTATGCAGCTGATGGTGCAGGACCTCACCAATCCCATGATGGCGCAGATGACGCACGTCCTGCTTGCCGCCCATGCCCCGACCATCGCGGGCGTGGAGACGAACGGCATGCAGTTCTATCCGGCGGCCTCCGCGCCTGAAGCCGCGGTCCATCCCGCCCTCTACGCCCGCCGTGAAGGCCAGGTCGACGGCTCCAGTCTCCGCGGGCCGGGTTTCGGTTATCGCCTGGCGGAGATCGTCCGCGAGCTCCCGCCGGCGCGCCGCACGGCCGGCCGCTGAAGCCAATCGGCTTGCCTGCGGGGGGCAGGGCGGGTTTGTTCTTCGGACCCCCATGATCCTCCGCTCGCTCCTCCTCTGCCTGCTCGCGCTCACCGCGTCCGCCGCCGACGCCCCCAAGCGCAAGGTGCTCTTCTTCACCAAGTCCTCGGGCTACGAGCACGAGGTGATCTCCTATAAGAAGGGCCGGCCCAGCTTCGCCGAGAAGCAGCTCCTCGAGCTCGGCGCCGCCAACAACATCGAGTTCGTCTTCTCCAAGGACGGCTCGAAGTTCTCGCCCGAGTATCTCGCCCAGTTCGACACGGTGATGTTCTACACCACCGGCGACCTCTGCTCCGAAGGCAATGACAAGAACCCGCCGATGACGATGGCCGGCAAGCAGGCGCTCTTCGACTTCGTGAAGTCCGGCAAGGGCTTCGTGGGCACGCACTCCGCGGCCGACACCTTCCACACCGACAACGAGGCCGTGAAGGGCCCCGAGCGTTTCAAGAACCACGGCGACAAGGCTGACGCCTACGTCTGCTTCCTCGGCGCCGAGTTCATCCGCCACGGCAAGCAGCAGGCCGGCGTGAACAAGGTCATCGACAAGACCTTCCCGGGTTTCGAGAAGGTCGGCGACTCGTTCTCCTTCGTCGAAGAGTGGTACACGCTCAAGGACTTCCGTCCGGAGATCCACGTCCTGACCACCTTCAACGACCCGGCCCTCGAAGGCGACGACTACAAGCGTCCCGCCTACCCGAACTGCTGGGCTAAGAACGAAGGCAAGGGCCGCGTCTTCTACACCGCCATGGGTCACCGCGAGGACGTCTGGACCAACCCGACCTTCCAGCAGATCCTCGTCGGCGCCCTCAAGTGGGCCAACGGCGACGCCAAGGCCGCGGACATGTCCGCGAACCTCCTGCAGGTCGCCCCGGGCGCCATGACCAACCAGCCTTACACCCCGACGCCGGCCCCGAAGGCCAAGGCGCCGGCCAAGAAGGCGGACGCCAAGAAGAAGTAAGTCCTCATGCAGGGCGGGCCGCAAAGCCCGCCTTGCTAATTTCTAGGCGGTTTCAAATGTCTCCCCATGCGCGACGCCCCCGCCGAAGCCACGAAGTTCAGCGAGCTGACGACCCACCAGAAGAAGTCCGGCTTCGCCGCCTGGCTCGGCTGGTTCTTCGACGGGCTCGACCTGCACCTCTACACGCTCGTCGCCACGGTGTTCGTGGCCGAGCTGCTCTTGGTCCCGGAGGCCGACCCGACCGTGCCGCTCTACGGCTCGTGGATTCAGGCGGCGTTCCTGCTCGGTTGGGCCCTGGGCGGAGCCTTCTTCGGTATCATCGGCGACCGGCTCGGACGTAGCCGCACGTTGGTGCTGACCATCCTGACGTACGCCCTGTTCACCGGGCTGTCGTTCTTCGCCCAGACCTGGTGGCAGCTGATGATCTTCCGCTTCCTCGCCGCCCTCGGTATCGGCGGCGAATGGGCCGTCGGGGCTTCGCTCCTCTCCGAGACCTGGCCGAAGAAGTGGCGTCCCTGGATCGCGGCCGTGCTTCAGTGCGCCGTGAACTTCGGCATCCTCACCGCGATCGCCGCGGTCTTCCTGCTGCAGCAGATCCCCGGTTACCAGCCGCGCTGGGTCTTCCTCATCGGCGTCCTGCCGGCTTTCGTGACGCTCTGGATCCGCAAGGAAGTGCCCGAGACCGAGGAGTGGTCGGCGGAGAAGGACAAGCAGGCGGCGCCCTCGATGGGCGGGTTGTTCGGCGTCGGCATCCGCCGCACGACCTTCATCGCCTCCTTGCTCTGCGCGATCTCGCTCACCGGTCACTGGTGCTTCATGTTCTGGCAGCAGGCGTTCATCCGCAATCATCCGGAGGTCGTCGCCCGTTCCCTCGACAAGGCCACGGTCGTCTCGACGGCGCTCTTCTGCGTGATCGCCGCTTCGGTGCTCGGCAACTTCGCCTCCGGCTGGGCCGCCCAGCGGTTCGGTTACCGTCGCGCGCTGGCCGGTTTCTTCGGCGCTTATTTCGTCCTGATGGGGGCGACTTTCCTGCTGCCGTGGAGCCTCGCCGCCACCTACGGCCTCTACGCCGCCGTGGGCTTCTGCCAGGGCGTCTTCGGTCTCTTCACCATGGCCTTGCCGCCGCTGTTCCCGACCATGCTCCGCACGACGGGCGCTGGTTTCAGTTACAACATCGGCCGCGTCTTCGCCGCCGCAGGAACGGTGTTCTTCGGTATCTTCGCCAAGCCGGCTGATTTCAGCTCGGTGCTGCTCTACGCTTCGTTCCTGTTCCTGCCGGCCGCCATCCTCGCGCTCTGGCTGCCGATCGAAGAGGCTACTTCCTGAGTCCGCCCAGCCCGGCGATCGCCTTGAATTCGGAGGCGGTCACCGGCGTCACGGACAGACGGTTGCCGGGGCGGAGGATGAGCATCTCCTTCAGCGCCGCGCACTCGCGGAGGTCCGTGAGGCTGACGAGCCGCTTGAAGCCCTGGTGGAAGGAGACCTCGATGCAGCTCCAGCGCGGGTTATCCTTGGTCGACTTCGCGTCGTAGTAATCTGATTTGGCGTCGAACTGCGTGGGGTCGTCGAAGGCTTCCTTCGAGACCTTGGCCACGCCGATGATGCCGGGCTCCTCACAGTTGGAATGGTAGAAGAGCACGAGGTCGCCGATCTTGGCCGAACGCATGAAGTTGCGGGCCTGGTAATTGCGCACGCCGGTCCAAGGTTCCTTGCCCTTGCGTTCGAGTTCCTGGAAGGAGAACTCGTCGGGTTCGGACTTCATCAGCCAATGGTGCATGCGGCCAACGTGCAGGGCAGGGCGGCTTTTTCAAGGCAGGGCTGAGGTCTTGCCCTTTCCGTCGCGTCCCGCCTAATCGCCCCGTGCGCCTGCTGGACTCCCATTGTCACCCGGAATACGCCCTCAAGGCGGGCCGTCTCACCGCATGGGTGGCCGAGTGCCGCGCCGCCGGCGTGGAGGGCGTGGTCGCGATCGGCACGGATCTTAAGGATTGGTCGGAATACCGCGACCTCGCTTCCGCGCAGCCGGATTTCTTCCGCCACACGGTCGGACTCCATCCCTGTCACGTCGACGAGGGATGGGAAGACATCGTGGCCGCGATCTCGCCGTATTTCGCCGATCGCACCCATCCCGCGGCGCTCGGGGAGATCGGCCTGGATTATTTCCGCCTGCCGGCCGACGTCGCCGAAGCCGAACAGATCAAGGGCTGGCAGCAGGAGGCCTTCCGCCGGCAGCTGTCGCTGGCCTATCAGTTCGATTGCCCGGTGGTGATCCACTCCCGACATGCCTTCGATGATTGCGTGCGGCTCATCGACGCCAGCGGCGTGGACTGGCGCAAGGTCGTCTTCCATTGCTTCGTCGAAGGGCCGGAGCAGGTCCGCCAGCTCAACCAACGCGGCGGCCGCGCCTCGTTCACCGGCATCATCACTTACGCCAAGTCCGAGGAGATCCGGCAGGCGCTCAAGGCGCAGGGGCTGGCCCGGCTCATGCTGGAGACCGACGCCCCTTATCTCGCCCCGCAGTCCGTCCGCGGTAAGGAGAATACGCCGGCTTACCTGCCCGAGATCTGCGCCAAGGCGGCGGAACTGCTGGGGCTGCCGGCGGACGAGGTGGCCGAGGTCGCGACCCGTAACGCCCGCGAATTCTTCGGGTTCGCCGCGGACTGACACCATATTGTCACGGGGCCGACCCCCGGTGTTCGCACATCCGTGGCATCATCGCCATGGATGTCACCTTCGCCCGCTCCCAGCAACACCGACGTGCTCAAGGCCCAGCTCGGTCCGCTGGCCTGGGCGGAACCGGTCCTCGACCGCTTCTTCAAGGTCCGGGCCTTCGACGCCTTCCTGGCGCGCATCCATGCGGCGGGTCGTCCGGATTTCTTCACTTCGGCGATGGAGCAGGCGGGCCTGAGCAACACCTGGAGCGACCAATGCCTGGCGCGCATCCCGAAGTCCGGCCCGCTGGTCGTGGTCGCCAATCATCCGCACGGACTCGCCGACGGTCTGGTCGCGATGGACTTCCTCCTGCGCGCCCGACCGGATGCGCTCGTCGTCGGCAACCGATGGCTCAGCCAGATCCCGGGCATCCGCCCGTGGCTCATCGAGGTCAATCCCTTCAGCCCCGACGCTTCCGATCCGGGTAACATCGCCGGCACGCGCCGGATCCTGGCGCACCTGCGCGCGGGAGGGTGCATTCTGACTTTTCCTTCCGGCGAAGTCTCCAGTCTCCGGCTGAAGTCCCGACGCGTGGACGATCCGGTCTGGTCGCCGCAGGTGGTGCGCATGGCCCGCAAGGTCGGCGCTTCGCTGGTGCCGCTGCGGATCGAAGGCCGCAACTCCGGCCTGTTCCAGTCCTTCGGCCTGATCCATCCGCGCCTGCGGACGATGCTGCTCCTGCGAGAATTCCTTTATCACCGGGGCAAGGTGATCCGCCTGCGTACCGCGAATCCGGTGACGCCCGCCCAGCTGGCGGACCATCCCGACGACGAGGAGGCCACGAGCTTCCTGCGGCTGCGTTGCGAACTGCTGGCCAGCCGATCGGCCCCGGAAAAGGCCGCGCCCGTCAAGGCGGCCGCCCCGCAGGCGCCGATCATCCCGCCGGTGAACCCGGCGTTGCTCCGGGCCGAGCTCCAGAGCCTGCCTCCCGAGGACCTGCTCCTGACGAGCGGCGACTTCAAGGTCTACCGCTTCCTCGGCAAGGACCTGCCGCACACGCTCCGCGAGATCGGCCGTCTTCGCGAGACGACCTTCCGTTCGGTCTCGGAGGGCACGGGCCTTGAATGCGACCTGGATGCCTTCGACGCTTGGTATGACCAGATGGTGCTGTGGGATGACAAGGCCTCGGCGATCGTCGGTGGCTACCGTCTCGGTCCGACGGACCGTATCTTGCCCCTGCAGGGCAAGCACGGCCTCTACACCTCGACGCTTTTCGAGTTCAAGGGTGACTTCTTCCGCCGCATGGACCCCGCCCTCGAGATGGGTCGTTCCTTCATCCGTCAGGAATACCAGCGGAAGCCGACGAGCCTCCCGTTGCTCTGGCGTGGCATCGGCCGTTATGTCGTCCGCTTCCCGAAGTATCACCTCCTGTTCGGTCCCGTGAGCATCAATCCGGAATACGGCCAGGCCTCCAAGGAACTCATCCTGTCCTACCTGAAGAACAACCGCTCCGCGGATGATCTCCTGCCGTTGGTGCGGGCCAAGAATCCGCCGCGTTCGATGAGCCTGCATGACGCCGATCTCGACGTCCTGCAGCGCTGCGCCTTCGACCTCGAGCACGTCTCGAGCCTCGTCAGCGACCTCGAGCCCGACGCCAAGGCCGTGCCGGTGCTGCTGAAGCATTATCTCAAGCTCAACGGACGCCTCATCGCCTTCAACGTGGACGAGGGCTTCGGCGGCTGCCTGGACGGACTCATCGTCGTGGACCTCACCCAGACGGATCCGAAGCTGCTCGCGGCTTACATGGGCGACGAGGGCTCCCGGCAGTTCCTGGAATACCACGACTTCGACCCCGCCAAGCACCAGGCATGAAGAAGGGCGGGCCGGACGGCCCGCCCTGATCGGTCGATGGCGGCAGGCTCAGGCCTTGGCCAGCGCCTGCTCGAGGTCGGCGATGATGTCCTCGATGTCCTCGATGCCCACGGAGAGGCGGACGTAGTCGTCGGTCACGCCGGCGCTGTCGCGTTCCTCGGCGGTGAGCTGGGAGTGCGTCGTGGAGGCCGGGTGGATGGCCAGCGAGCGGGCATCGCCGATGTTGGCGACGTGGCTGTGCAACTGCAGGGCGTTGATGAACTTGCTGCCGCCTTCGAAGCCCGACTTAAGGCCGAAGCCCACCAGCGCGCCGTAGCCGTTGGTGAGGTACTTCTTGGCCAGGTCGTGGTACTTCGAGGACTTCAGGCCCGGGTAGTTGGTCCACTTCACCTTCGGGTGCGCTTCCAGATACTGGGCGACCTTCAGCGCGTTGGCGCAGTGGCGCTCCATGCGGAGGTGCAGCGTCTCGAGGCCCTGCAGGAGCAGGAACGAGTTGAAGGGCGAGATACAGCTGCCGACGTCGCGCAGGAACTGCAGGCGCATCTTCATGATGAACGCGATGTTGGCGCCGCCGGCCGGAGCGAAGGCCTTGAAGGCTTCCCAGTGCGGGAGGCCGTGGTAGGACATGTCGGGCTCGGTGAAGCCGGGGAACTTGCCGTTGCCCCAGTCGAAGTTGCCGCCGTCGACGACGATGCCGCCGATGGAGGTGCCGTGCCCGCCGATGTGCTTGGTGGCGGAGTGGACGACGATGTTGGCGCCGTGCTCGAACGGGCGATTCAGGTAGGGCGAGAGCGCGGTGTTGTCGACGATCAGCGGCACGCCGACCTCCTGGGCGATCTTGGCGACTTCGGCGAAGGGCAGGATGTTGAGGCGCGGGTTGCCGAGGCCTTCGCCGTAGAAGGCCTTGGTGTTCGGCTTCACGGCCTTGCGGAAGTTCTCGGGATCGTCGCCGTCGACGAACGACACCTGGATGCCGAGCTTCGGCAGGGTGTAGTGGAAGAGGTTGTAGGTGCCGCCGTAAAGCTGGGCCACGGAGACGATGTGGTCGCCGGCGCCGGCGATGTTCAGGATGGCCGCGGTGATGGCGGCCTGGCCGGAGGAGTGGGCGAGGGCCCCGGAACCGCCTTCGAGGGCCGCGAGGCGCTGCTCGAGGACGTCCGTCGTCGGGTTCATGATGCGGGTGTAGATGTTGCCGAGCTCCTTCAGGCCGAAGAGGTTCGCGGCGTGTTCCGTGTCACGGAACTGGTAGCTGGTGGTCTGGTAGATCGGGACCGCGCGCGAACCGGTGGTCGGGTCGGGCTTCTGGCCGGCGTGCAGGGATTTGGTGCCTAGTTTCATGGGGGTGAGTGGGAAGGGTTATCGTGGTTTTCCGCCCGGGTAACAAGCCGGAAGCCCGTTTATGACCTTGAGGAAGCCGGGCCGGGAGGGGCATCATCCTGCATGCGTCTCCCCGGCCTGCTGCTGCTCCTGCCCACGGCCATCCTGGCCGCCGAATGGCGCGAGGTCTGGCGCGATGATTTCAACGGCCAAGAACTCGACTGGACGAAGTGGTCGGTCGAGGAGAACGGCCATGGGGGCGGCAACAACGAACTCCAGTATTATCTGGATCGCCCGCAGAACCTGCGGGTCGAAGGCGGCCACCTCGTCATCGAAGCCCGCAAGGAGAAGCTGAACATCGCCGGCGTGCTCAAGGATTACTCCTCCGCGCGTATCCGGACCAAGCGGCGTGCCGACTGGCTCTACGGACGTTTCGAGATGTCGGCCCAGTTGCCGGCAGGGAAGGGGCTGTGGCCCGCTTTCTGGATGCTGCCTTCCGAGGAGAAATACGGCGGCTGGGCCGCCAGCGGGGAGATCGACATCATGGAGTTCAAGGGCCACGAGCCCGAGCAGGTCCACGGGACGCTGCATTACGGCGCGCCCTGGCCGAAGAATGTCCACAAGGGGAAGCCGTATCGCCTGCCGAAGGGCGACTTCACCGACGGCTTCCACGTCTTCGCCCTCGAGTGGGAGCGGGACGTGTTCCGCTGGTTCGTCGACGGCATCCAGGTGCAGGAGCAGAAGGAGTGGAGTTCGTCCGGCGGGCCGTTCCCGGCGCCGTTCGACCAGAAATATTTCCTGGTGCTGAACCTCGCCGTCGGCGGCGGCTTCGGCGGTCCGGTCGGGGCGGACACGCGTTTTCCGGCCCAGTTGAAGGTCGATTACGTCCGCGTGCTCCAGCGGTGACGCCGTAGTTCCGACTCGCCCAGCGGGGGCAAGGTTCGCTAACTCGACGGCCTATGCCCGTGTTCCTGCATGACACCATGTCCCGCGAGAAGCGGCCGCTGCTCCCGAAGCCCGGCCGCGACATCTATGGCATGTACTGCTGCGGACCCACGGTCTACGGACCGGCCCACATCGGCAACTTCCGCACGTTCACCGTACAGGACGTCCTGCGTCGCACCCTCGAGGTCGCCGGCCTGAAGGTGAAGCACGTCCGCAATATCACCGACGTCGACGACAAGACCATCCGCGGGGCCCAGGCCTCCGGTCAGACGCTCGGCGCCTTCACGAAGACCTGGACCGAGAAGTTCCACGCCGACTGCAAGGCCCTCGGTCTGCTGCCTCCGCATGTCGAGCCGAGCGCGGTGGAGCACATCCCGCAGCAGGTCGCGATGATCAAGGCCCTGGTCGACCGCGGCCACGCCTACGTCGCCAAGGACGGTTCGGTCTACTTCAAGGTCTGCACCTGCGCCGATTACGGCAAACTGAACCACATCGATTTCTCCAAGCTCGAGACCCAGTCCGAGAACTCCGCCGGCGAGGCCAATGACGCCGACGAATACGAACGCGAGTCGGCCTCCGACTTCGCGCTCTGGAAGTCCCGTAAGCCCGAGGACGGCGCCAACTTCTGGCCGTCTCCTTGGGGTGAGGGCCGTCCGGGCTGGCACATCGAGTGCTCGGCCATGTCGCTCGCGCACCTCGGCGCCACGTTCGATCTGCACGGCGGCGGCATCGACCTCTGCTTCCCGCACCACGAGAACGAGATCGCCCAGTCCGAATGCGCCACCGGCGTGAAGGGCTTCGCCGCGCACTGGTTCCACAGCGCCCACCTGATGGTCGAGGGCGAGAAGATGTCCAAGAGCAAGGGCAACCTCTACGCCCTCGACGAACTCGTCGCCAAAGGCTTCTCGCCGATGGAGGTCCGCTACACGCTGATCTCCGGCCACTATCGCAGCTCGCTCAACTTCACCATGAAGGGCGTCGAGGATTCCCGTTCCGCCCTCGCCAAGCTCGAGCGCGGCGCCGACCGCCTGCTCGCCGCCGCCGGTTTCAGCCGCGCCGAATTCGTCGCCCCCGCGACGCAGGAAGTCCAGACCTCGTGGGGTCGCTTCGCCAAGGCCTGGGAAGTCCTGCAGGACGACCTGAATATCCCGGGTTGCCTCGGTCAGGTCTTCACCGTGCTCGCCGAGAAGGACGAACCGACGGCCGAACAGGCCCGTCAGGATGTCTCCGGTCTCGCCAAGATCCTCTTCGCCCTCGGACTCCAGCTCTTCGCCGCCAAGGCCGAGGTCGCGATCCCGGCCGAGGTCGCCGAACTGGGCGCCCGTCGCTGGGCCGCGAAGCAGTCCAAGGATTTCGCCGCCGCCGACCAGCTTCGCAAGGACCTGACCGCGCTCGGTTGGACGATGCTCGACCGCAAGGACGGCTACGATCTGAAGAAGGCCTGAAGGGGAGGGCGGCTTGCTCCGTCCTTGCCCTCCGCCTCGGGAACCCCTAGCGAGTGGGGTCTTCCGCCATGTCTTCCCGCCCGCAGATGACTCCCCTCGAGGAGATCCGTCACTCCGCCGCCCACATGCTGGGCGCCGCCGTGCTCCGCCTGTTCCCCCAGGCCCAGCTGGACATCGGGCCGCCCACCGACAACGGCTTCTACTACGACTTCGACCTCGACCACGCCTTCACGGCCGAAGACCTGGTGAAGATCGAGGAAGAGATGCGCCGCATCTCCAAGGAGAACCAGAAGTTCGAGCGCTTCGAGTGCACCCGCGAAGAAGCTGAGAAGCTCCTCCTCGAGCGCGGGCAGAACGCCTACAAAGTCGGCCGCCTCGGTGACATCCCCGCCGGCGAGACCATCTCCTTTTATAAGAACGGCGAGTTCGTCGACCTCTGCGCCGGCACCCACGTCCGCTACACCTCCCAGGTGAAGGCGTTCAAGCTCCTGCACATCGCCGGCGCCTACCATCGCGGCGACGAGAAGAACAAGCAGCTCCAGCGCATCTACGGCACCGCCTACGCGACCAAGGACGAACTCGAGCAGGCCATGGCCCGCGCCGAAGAGGCCAAGAAGCGCGACCACCGCAAGCTGGGCAAGGAGCTGAAGCTCTTCCATATCGACGAGAAGGTGGGCCAAGGCCTCATCCTCTGGACGCCCAACGGCGCGATCGTCCGCCAGGAGCTCCAGAACTTCATCTCGGAACGTCTCTTCCAGACCGGCTACAAGCAGGTCTTCACGCCGCATATCGGCAACCTCGACCTTTACCGCACCTCCGGCCACTTTCCTTACTACAAGGACGCCCAGTTCCCGCCCCTCGTCGAACGCGAGGCCATGGAGCTGCTCGCCAAGGAAGGCTGCGGCTGCGGCGAACTGACCAACCGCCTGGCCGACGGCACCGTGCAGGGCTTCCTGCTGAAGCCGATGAACTGCCCGCACCATATCCGCATCTACGCTTCCCAGCCTCACTCCTACCGCGACCTGCCGGTGCGCCTCGCCGAATTCGGCACGGTCTACCGCTGGGAGCAGTCCGGGGAGCTGAGCGGCATGACCCGCGTCCGTGGCTTCACCCAGGACGACGCCCACCTCTTCTGCACCGAAGACCAGGTCCTCCCGGAAGTCCTCGGTTGCCTCGAGCTCGTCAAGATCGTCCTCAAGACGCTCGGCCTGCATGACTACCGCGTGCGCGTCGGCCTGCGTAATCCTGACTCCACCAAGTACACCGGCACCGCCGAGAACTGGGACAAGGCCGAGGCCGCCTGCCGTAGCGCCGCCGCGACCCTCGGCGTCGCCTTCTCCGAGGAGCCCGGCGAAGCCGCGTTCTACGGCCCCAAGATCGACTTCGTCGTCAAGGACGTCATCGGCCGCGAATGGCAGCTCGGCACCGTGCAGGTCGACTTCAACCTGCCCGAGCGTTTCGACCTCACCTACAACGGCGCCGACAACAAGCCGCACCGCCCGGTGATGATCCATCGCGCGCCCTTCGGTTCGATGGAGCGCTTCGTCGGCATCCTGATCGAGCACTTCGCCGGCGACTTCCCGACCTGGCTCTCGCCCGAGCAGGTGCGCCTCATCCCGCTCAACGACGACCTCAACGCCGATTGCGAAGCCATGGCCGAGGTCCTCACGGCCGCCAAGATCCGCTGCAGCGTCGACGGTTCGTCCGACAAGCTCGGCGCCAAGATCCGCCGCGCCGAGATGTCCAAGGTCCCGCACATGCTCGTCGTGGGCGCCAAGGAGAAGGAAGCCGGCGTGGTCAACGTCCGCTCCCGCGCCGACAAGTCCTTCGAAGGCAACCGGACCCTGGCTGAATTCGTGGCCCTGGTGTCCGCGGAAGTCGCCGAACGTCGCCTCAAGGCGCATGTCCCGACGGCCCCGGCTGCTCCGGCCGCCCCCCAGGCCTGACCGTCACGAGGTTTTCACGGACTCCCCGGGGAACTGAGGTTGCCCGGCGGGGTCCTTTGAGCCTATACCCGAACCATGAGCCAGCCCCGTTCCTCCTCGCGTCGTGACTTCCTGAAGTTCGCCGGTCTCGGCAGCCTCGTCTTCGGCGCCGGCTCCGCCCGGGCCCTCGGCGCCGACGGCCGCGAGGCCTCCGCCAACTCCGCGAAGCGCCAGGCCAAGAACGTCATCTTCATGGTCTCGGACGGCATGTGCTTCTCGGTGCTCACCGCCGCGCAGACCTACCTCGCCCGCACGGAGAAGCGTTCGTCGCATTGGATGAAGATGTATGCCGAACGCCCGGTCGTCCGCTCGCTCTGCGAGACCGACTCCGCCAGCGGCATCGTGACCGACTCCGCCGCCGCCGCCAGCTGCTGGGGCATCGGCGAGCGCATCGACAACGGCGTGCTGAACATCACTCAGGACGGCCGCAAGCCTCTCACTTTGGTCCAGAAGATGAACGCCGCCAAGAAGCGCTGCGGCCTCGTCACCACCGCCACCGCCACGCACGCGACTCCGGCCGGCTTCGCCGTCACCGTGGCCAAGCGCTCCGACCAGAAGGCCGTCGCCGCCCAGTATCTCGAGCGCGGCGTCGATGTCGTCCTCGGCGGCGGTACGCAGTATTTCAACGCCGACCTCCAGGCCGCTTACCGTAAGGCCGGCTACGGCCTCTCCCTCGACCGCGACCAGCTCCTGGCCGACGCCGGCCAGACCCCGTTGCTGGGCCTTTTCAGCAAGAGCCATCTGCCCTATGAGATCGACCGCCTGAACTCGGCCGCACTCAAGGCCTCGACGCCCACGCTCGCCGAGATGACCCAGGTCGCCCTGCGGCGCCTGAGCTCGGCCCCAGAGGGGTTCTTCCTGATGGTCGAAGGCGGTCGCATCGACCACGCCGCCCACGGCAACGACGGCGCCGCCGCCATCCGCGACCAGGTCGCCTTCGACGAGGCCATCGCGACGGTCCTCGCCTTCGTGGATAAGAACCCGGACACCTTGCTGATCGTCACGACCGACCACGGCACCGGCGGTTTCAATGTCAACGGACTCGGCAACGAAGACTTCGACACGTCCGCGCCTTCCTACTCCGAATCCTCCCCGGCCTTCGACCGGATGACCGCTTTCACCTCCTCGCTTGAGTTGCTGGGCTCGAAGACCAAGGGGCTCGCCCCGAAGGACTTCGTCGCGGCCGCCGAGCAGGCGACCGGCCTCAAGTTCAAGGCCGACGACCGGGCCAAGATCACTTCGACCAAGACGCTCTCGGCCGCGCTCATGAAGTACACCTCGATCGGCTGGACCAGCAACAATCACACCGGCGAGATGGTGGAGTTCTGCTCCAGCGGGCCAGGCTCCCAGCTCTTCACGCCGCACCTGCGCAATGACCAGGTGCACGCGAAGATCCTGCAGGCGACCGGCGTCGCCTGAGCGCGGGGCGCATGGCCAATAAAAAGGGCGTCCTTGCGGACGCCCTTGGTCGTGCCCGGCCTGGCGGCTCAGAGCTTCTGGTACTTCACGCCGCAGCCGTAGGGCTTGGTGCTGGTGACTTCGGGGGCCTTGCCTTCCTTCACGGCCTTGACGGCGGCGAGGACGTAGTTGGTGGCCTTCTCGATGTCAGCCGACTTGACGGAGGAGATGCTGTCGATCGCGCCCTTGTAGACGAGGGTGCCCTTGCCATCGATGACGAAGCAGTGCGGGGTCACCTTGGCGTCGAACGCGCGGCCGATGCTCTGGTTGGCGTCCTGGACGACGGTGCCGGGGTAGTAGGTGGCGGATTCGAGCTTGTGGCCGCCGGTGTTGATGACGAGCCAGACGGCGCCCGAGGCGACGACTTCCTTCTGGAATTCCTGCATCTTGCCGCCTTCGTAGAACTTCTTCACGTAAGGGCAGCCGGGGTTGTACCATTCGAGGACGACGGTCTTGCCCTTGAAGTCGGCGAGGCTGACGGTCTTGCCGTCGAGGGTCTTGCCGGTGAAGTCCGGAGCCGGCTGGCCGACTTCGGGAGCAGCGAACGAGACGACGGCCATGAGGCAGGCGAGGAGGGTGGGGAGGATACGCATGGTGTGGAGGGTAGGTCTTGGTTTGTAGGGGTCGTTCCACAGTTTTCAACCCCTACGCGAGAGAGAGGTTTCGCCAAACTGTCCAAATACGGACTTTTTACGTGGTTTTGACTCATGGGTTGCCAAATTGACCGAAAACCCCGAATTAATCCTGCGTATGGCTGACGCCCGTTCCATCGCCTTGGTCTGCGCCAATGAAGCTTCCCTCTGGGCGGAGCTGCAGGCTCGTGCGTCCGTCGTCGCTCAGGCCGAGCCGGCCTTGGCCCCGATGCTCCATCGCTATGTCCTGGATCGCTCCGGCTTCGGCGAGGGCATCATCCAGCGCCTGGCGGAACGTATCACGCCCACCGGTCAGGACCTGCCCGTCGTCCTCCGCGTCCTCGGCGAGGCCGTCGCTTCCGACCGCGAAGTGCTTGCGCAGATGCGCGCGGACATCCGCGCCACCCTCGAGCGCGATCCGGCGACCGAGCACGCTTTGATCCCGTATCTTTGGTACAAGGGCTTCCACGCCATCTCGACGCATCGCCTGGCGCATGCGCTCTGGAAGGCCGGCCGCAAGGAGCTCGCCACCCATCTCCAGTCGCTCGTCTCCGAGCACCTCGGCGTCGACATCCATCCCGCCGCCCGCTTCGGCGTCGGCATCCTCCTCGACCACGCCACCGGCTTCGTCGCCGGCGAGACCAGCGTCGTGGCCGACAACGTCTCCTTCCTGCATGAGGTCACCCTCGGCGGCACCGGCAAGGCCCGCGGCGACCGTCACCCGAAGATCCGTTCGGGCGTGCTCGTCGGCGCCGGCGCGAAGATCCTCGGCAACATCACCATCGGCGAAGGCGCCAAGATCGGCGCCGGCTCCGTGGTCCTCAAGGACGTCGCCCCGCACACCAGCGTGGCCGGCGTGCCCGCCGTCGTGATCGGCCAGACCACCGTCGACGCCCCCGCGCTCGACATGGACCACTCCCTCTAGGCCATGCCTCACTCCCGTCCAGCGCAGGAACGTCCCGGCGACGCCCGCGTCTTGGACTGCCTTTACCGGGTCGGCGCGTTCGTCAACGCCACCGAGGACCCGCGCGAGGCCCTCGACTTCATCCTCGAGGAGGTCGTCCGCACCCTCGGTGCTTCCAGCGCGTCCATCGCGCTCGTCGAGCCCGCCACCGGGTCGTTGCGCATCGAGGTCAGCAACGGCCTCGACGCCGATTCCATCGGGAAGGTCATCGACCAAGGGCAGGGCATCACCGGCTGGGTCGCCCTCTACGCCAAGCCGCAGCGGATCCCCGACGTCTCGAAGGACCCGCGCTACGTCGAGATCCGCAAAGGCATCCGCTCTGAGCTGGCCGTCCCGATGGAACTCATGGGGAACGTGATCGGCGTCGTGAACTGCGATTCCGACCGGCTCGACGCGTTCTCCGAACAGGACGTCGCTTTCCTCTCGCTGCTCACCAACGAAGCCTCGAAGGCCGTCGGGCGTATCTGGCTCCTCCGTCAGCTCCGCTCGAAGGCCGCCCAGTTGGAGGCCCTCGTGCGCGCCGCCCAGGGCCTCGCCCGCGAGCGCGACGAGCCCGGTATCTCGCTGGACCTGGCCCGGCATACGCGCGCCCTCCTAGGGACCCGCGCCTGCGCCTCTTATAACCTCGTCGATGACGTGCTGCATCTGCGCAGCGTCGATGGCGACCTCGGCGCCTCGGCCCTCGCCCCGAGCATCGCGCTCAATCGGACCTCGCTCGGCACCGTGGTCACCCGCGGACGCTCGGTCGTCGTGCCGCTCGCCGGCAAGACCGAGGAGCATCTCTTCACCCGCCTGTCCGAGCCGGTGGCCTCTTCGTCGCTGCTGGCCGTGCCGGTCCGTTACGAGGACGATACGTTCGGCGTCCTGCTCTGCGTGGCGATGGGGGCCTATCGTTTCTCCGACGACGACAAGCATCTCGTCGCGGCGCTCTCTTCGTTCGGCGCCTCTTCGATCCAGAACGCCAGGCTCTACGCCAAGGTCTTCACCGTCGAGGAGGGCCTGCGTCGCAGCGAACGCCTGACGGCCCTCGGCCTGCTTTCGGCCGAGGTCGCGCACGAGATCCGTAACCCGCTCACGGTGATGAAGCTGCTTTCCGACACGCTTTCCCAGGGGATGCTCGCCGACGACCCGAAGATGGAAGACCTGGGCGTCATGCGCGAAAAGATCGCCCACATGGAAGGCGTGGTCTCGCGCGTGCTCGGCATGAGCAAGGCCCAGTCCGGCGCGTTCCGCTCCCTCGACCTGCGTCAGGCCGCCGAGAACGCCTCCTTGCTGCTGCGCCTCAAGCTCCAGCAGCTCGGCGTGAAGGTCGAGATCGAGTGCGCGGAAGCCCTCCCGCTCGTCGAAGGCAATCCGGGCCAGATCCAGCAGATCTTCCTGAACCTCATGATGAACGGCGTCCAGGCCATGGCCGGCGGCGGTGTGCTTGCTCTGCGGCTCAACGTGGAGCCGGGACCGCAGGGCGACGTGGTCGCCGTGCGCATCGCGGACACCGGCACGGGCATCCCCCCCAAGATCCTCCCGAAGATCTTCGACTCCTTCTTCACCAGCCGCGAAGACGGCACCGGCCTGGGCCTCGCCATCGTGAAGCGCATCCTCCGCGACCATCGCGGCGACATCGTCGTCGAGTCGACCGCTCCCGGCGGGACCATCTTCAAGTTCTGGGTGCCGGCGGTGAAGTGAGCAGGCGCTTCGCCGCCGTCCAGACGACGGGGACGAAGGAGACCATGACCACGATGACGATCACCTTGTGCAGCTGGTCCGCCAGCGGCGTGCCGCCGAGCGCATGGCCCAGCCAGACGAGCGAGTTGATCCAAAGGACGCCGCCGAGGATGTTCCAGCGCAGGAAGCGCGTCGGCGCCATCTCGCCCATGCCGGCCGCGAAGGGCACGAAGGTGCGCATCAGCGGCACGAAACGGGCGAGCACGATGGCGAGCGGGCCTTTCTCGGCGAAATAGTCCCGGGCCGCCACGAGATGCCGGCGTTTGTACCACCAGGTATCCGGCTTCGCCTCCATGGTCTTGCCGTATTTCCGGCCGAGCCAGTAGCCGGTCTGGTCGCCGACGATCGCGGCGACCGTCAGGGCGGCGGTGAGTTCCCAGGGGCTGAAGTAGGCCGGCCGGTCGCCGTTGGCGATCGAGAGGACGCCGGCGGTCACGAGCAGGGAGTCGCCCGGGAGGAAGAAGCCGGCGAGCAGGCCGGTCTCGGCGAAGATGATCAGGCACATCAGGCTGATGCCGCCGACTTCGATGGTCTGCCGGAGCCCTTCGGCGGTGTGCAGATGAGACCAGAAAGTGCTCAGCCAGGATTCCATGCCATGGCGTAGGCCGAACGCCACGGGATGGCAATCACCCTTGAACGCCGGAGCCTTTCCCACCACGTTGGCATCGTCGCATGTCGCCCGAATACGAAGCCTCCGCCATCCTGCTCCGCCGCGCCGCTCTCCAGCACGGTCTGGCCGGGCAGGCGGCCTTGGAAGGCGAGTTCGTCCCGCGCGCCAAGGTCTTCCTGGCCGAGGCCCGCGAGCTCCAGCTGGCGGCGCATCGCGCCGGCGTCTGCGGCGGCGAAGTCGCCCGCCTGCGTTCCGACGCCATCGACATCCTGTTCGACGCCTTGTTCCTCCGCGCCGGACCGGCCGCGGCCGCGCTCAGTCTGGTCGCCACGGGCGGTTATGGCCGCGCCGAACTTTGTCCGCTCAGCGACGTCGACCTGCTGGTGCTCGTGCCGCGTCACTCCGCCGCGACCAAGGCCCTCGTCGAGGCGATCCTGTATCCGCTCTGGGATCTCGGCCTGAAGGTCGGGCAGTCGGTCCGGACGGTCACCGAGTCGACCCACTTCGCGAAGGACGACCTTCATCTGCACGTGGCCTTGCTCGAGGCGCGTCACCTGTGCGGCTCGGCCGAGCTCTACGCCCAGCTCGAAGCCAAGACGGCCGCCCTGCTCTCGGGGCAGGCGTGGAAGCCTTTCGCCCGGGAGATCGTCGAGTCGCAGCGCAAGCGTCGCGAGAAAGCCGGGGGCAGCGCCTACCTGCAGGAGCCCGACCTCAAGAACGGCGTCGGCGCCCTCCGCGACGTCCAAGGGTGCGTTTGGATCGCCCGGACGGCCCGCAATGGCGTCGGCCCGGCCGGTCTCGCCGCGTCCGGCTTCCTGCCGGCGGTCGACCTGCAGAAGTTCGAGGAGGCCAAGCAGGTGCTCCTGCGCCTGCGTTGCGAACTCCACTTCCAGGTCACGCGACCGACCGAGCAGCTCTCGTTGGAACGGCAGGACACCATGTCGGCCGCCTTGGGCTTCACCGGCAGTCTGACCGAACGCATCGGCGGCATGATGGGCCAGTATTTCGACGCCGCGGACCATGTGCGCCGGTGCGCCGAGATCGTCGAAGGCGCGGTCATGGGCGAACCCGAGCCCGAAGGGTGGGGCGCTCCGTTCATCATGGACGGACTGCGCGTCGTCCCGGGCGGCACCGTGACGGCCGAGCACCGCCTGCTCTTCGAGGAAGATCCCGGCCGTCTGGTCCGGTTGTTCCGCATCTGCCAGATCCATGAGGCCCGCCCGGACCGGGCGCTCTCCCTGCTGGTCCGCGAACGCGCCCACCTGCTCACGCCCGAGGTCGCCCTGTCGGAGGAATCCTGCAGCGCCCTGCGCTCCATGTTGACCGAAGGCGGTCGCGTCTATCCGGCGCTCAACGCCCTGCGTGAGCACGGCCTCCTGTACCGGCTCGTCCCGGAGTTCGCGGGCCTGCACTGCCTGGTGCAGTTCGAGTTCTACCATCGCTGGACGGCCGACGTACATACCTTGCGCTGCCTGCGTGAACTCGACCGCATCTACGCCGGCGAGTCGCTGGTGGAGCAGAAATACCGCGAGGTCGTGCTCGGTTCCGAGGCGCCTTCGCTGCTTTACGCCATCTTGTTCCTGCACGACATCGCCAAGTCCGGCGGCATCGAAGGCCATGCCGAGCGCGGCGTGCCGATCGCGGACCGCATCCTCGAGCGGCTCGGTTTCGACGCCCGGGAGCGCGAGATCGCGGCCGGCGTCATCCGCCACCACCTCGTGATGGGACTCTACTGGCAGCGTCACGACATCGACGACCCCGCCAACATCGATCGCTTCGCCCGGCTGATGGGCGACGAGCAGGTCCTGCGCAGCCTCTTCGCGCACACCCGCTGCGACGCGCGCGCCACGTCGCCCGACCTCTGGACCGACTTCAAGGATGGCCAGCACTGGTCGCTCTACCGCCGCACGCTCGCCCGCCTCGCCGACGCCGTCGACGACGACGAGCACGCCGACGCCGCCGCGCAGCTGCGCGCGGAGACGGTCGCCTTGCTCGGCGCCGACGTCCCGGAGGACGAGATCGAGGCGCACTTCACCACGATGCCTCCGGGCTATTACCTGCACGCCGCCCCTGAGGACGCCGCGCATCATCTCCGGATGATCCATCGTCTGATCGCCTCGGTCTCCGCGGCCGACCCGGACGAGTCCTTGCGCCCCATCGTCGAGTGGCATGACGACGCCGGCTCGGGCCAGTCGCTCGTGACCGTCGTGACTTGGGACCGCGCCGGTCTCTTCAGCCGCATGGCGGGCGCCTTCGCCGTCGCGGGCATCAACATCGCTTCCTGTCGTGCCTTCTCGCGCGAGGACGACGTCTCGATCGACTTCTTCAAGGTCGTGCTGCCGGTCGGGAAGGAAGCGGCCTCCAAGGACCGTTTCACCTCCGCCCTCGGGAAGTCGCTGCTCGAGGGCACGGATCTCCTCGCCGAGGTCGCCGCCGAGGAACGGCATGCGCTGCTGACCGCCCCCCGCCGCAAGGCCTTCGTGCCGCTCGCCGCCAAGGCGGAGGTCTATTACGAGGTCGACCTGGCCCGCACGGTCATCGAGATCCAGTGCAACGACCGGCTCGGCCTGCTGTTCCGCATCGGCCGCGCCATCCAGGAGGGCGGCTATGCCATCACTTTCGCCAACATCGCCACGGAGCAGGGCTTCGCGATCGACACCTTCTACGTGATGCCGGAGCGCGGCCTGACCCGCGACCCCCAGGCTCCCGACGACCTGGCGGACGTCCTCCGGGGGCTGGTCAGCTGAACGGCGTCCCCCCTTGCCTTGGCGGGGAAACCCGCCAACCTCGCAGGCAGCCATGAATCCGCTGCTTTCGCTCCTGAAATCCGCCCTCATCGTCCTCGCCGCCGTCGTCTCCGCGCGCGCGGCCGACCCCAAGCCTTCCGCCATGACTCCTCCCAAACTTGAGAAAGCCACCTTCGGCGCCGGTTGTTTCTGGGGCGTCGAATACCAGTACGCCAAGATCCCCGGCGTCGAGTCCGCCGTCAGCGGTTACGCCGGCGGCAAGACCGACTTCCCGACCTACGAGGAGATCTGCGCCAAGGGCACCGGCCACGCCGAGGTCATCGAGGTCACCTTCGATCCGGCCAAGGTCACCTACCGCACGCTCGTGGAGTACTTCTTCAAGATGCATGACCCGACGCAGGTCGACCGTCAGGGGCCGGACATCGGCGACCAGTATCGTTCGGTCATCTTCACCCACTCGCCGGAGCAGCAGAAGATCGCCGAAGACGTGAAGATCGGCCTGACCCTCGCCAAGGCCTTCAGCCGTCCGATCGCCACCCAGATCGACAAGGCTCCGAAATTCTGGAAGGCGGAGGAGTATCACCAGAAGTATTACCAGCTGCGCAACAAGAAGCCGTACTGCCATCTGGTGCCCTTCGCGGAAGAGAAGTAAGCCGTGGCCGAACGCCGCCAGGGGTCGGACGATGCGCTGCCTGGCCTCGGTCAGGGAGTGCCTGACGCCATCCCGGAACGTCGCCGGCCGCTCGCCTCGCGGATGCGTCCGCGTGATCTCACCGAAGTCGTGGGGCACGCGGCCTTGCTCGGCCCGGAGGCTTTGCTGCCGCGGCTGATCAAAGCCGATACCTTCGGCTCGCTGCTCTTCTACGGTCCGCCCGGCTGCGGGAAGACGACCCTGGCCGAGGTCATCGCCGCCGAGACGCAGTCCTTCGTCGTGCGGGTCAACGCGGTGCTCTCCGGCACGCCCGAACTCCGCGAGATCCTGGCCGACGCCCGCCGTCAGCCTTCGCGTAAGACCGTGCTGGTGGTCGATGAGATCCATCGTTTCAACAAGGCCCAGCAGGACCTGCTCCTGCCGGACGTCGAAGCCGGCGTGGTGCGCCTCATCGGCTGCACGACGCACAACCCCGGACTCTATGTCGTTCCGGCGTTGCTCAGCCGCAGCCATCTGTTCCGCCTCGATCCGCTGACCCCGCCGGAGATCGCCGCCTTCCTCGGCACGGCCCTCGCCGACAAGGAGCGCGGTCTCGGCGCCCTCGGCGTCAAGGCATCGGAGAAGGTCCTGCAGCAGGTCGCTGAGATGGCCTCGGGAGACCTCCGTCGCGCGCTCAACTGCCTCGAGACCCTCGTGCTTTCCGCGCCGGCGCTCGGCAGCGTCACCGATGAGGCCGTGGCTTCCTTCGCGCGCGAGCGTCGCATCCGTTACGATGACGGCGGCGACGACCATTACGACACCGCGTCCGCTTACATCAAGTCGGTGCGCGGGGGCGATCCGGACGCCGCGCTCTATTGGCTCTTCCTGATGCTCGAAGGAGGGGAGGAGCCGCGCTTCATCGCCCGCCGCCTGGTCATCTGCGCCTCCGAAGACATCGGTCTGGCCGACTCCCGCGCCTTGGGCGTGGCCACCGCGGCCTTCCAGGCCTGTGAGATGGTCGGCATGCCCGAATGCGAATACGCGCTCGCCCATGCGACGCTGTTCCTCGCGCTTTCGCCCAAGAGCAATAGCACCACCTCGGCGATTTCCGCGGCCAAGGACGCCGTCCGGAATATGCCCCGCCAGGAGGTGCCCCTTCATCTCAAGGATGCGCACAACAGCCTGAACAAGAGCCTCGGGAACGGCGGCGCCTATCGCTATAGCCACGATTACCCCGAAGCCATCAGCGGCCAGGACTACCTCACCAGGCCGCTGTCGCTCTATCATCCCGGCGACGCCGGCGCCGAGCCGCAGATCGCCGAGCGTCTCGCGCGCTGGCGTGAGCTCAAGGCGGGCCTCAAGAAGAAGGACGGCCGCCCGTGAGCAAGGTCGCGCCGCGCCTGCCGTGGTTCGGTCCCGGCAAGTTCCCGCTCTACCTCGCGCCCATGGCGCGCCATACCGACGTCGCCTTCCGCCAGCTTTGCAAGGAGCAGGGCGCCGACGTGATGGTCACAGAGTTCGTCCAGTCCGAAGCGCTCATCCGCGATAACGCCAAGGCCTGGGAGATGGTCGACTTCACGGAAGGCCAGCGCCCGATGGGCGTCCAGATCTTCGGAGCCACGCCGGCCTCCATGGCCAAGGCGGCCCGGTTGGTGTGCGAGCGGATGAAGCCCGACTTCCTCGACCTCAACTTCGGCTGCCCCGCCCACAAGGTCATCGAACAGAACGCCGGTTCGGGCCTCCTGCGTTGCACGCCTCTGCTCTACGACCTCGTCAAGGCGGTGAAGGACGCCATCCCGGACGTGCCGCTGACCGCGAAGATGCGTCTGGGCTGGGATCACTCGACCATCGTGGCCGTCGAGGTCGCCGGCAGGCTTCAAATCCTGGGCGTCGAGGCCATCGCGGTCCACGGCCGGACCAAGGAGCAGGGCTACTCGGGCGAGGCCCACTGGGGCTGGATCGCGCAGGTCGCGGCCGCGGTCGATATCCCGGTCATCGGCAATGGCGACGTGAAGGATGGCGCTTCGGCTTTGCTAAGGCAGAGGGAATCCGGGGTCTCGGGCCTGATGATCGGCCGCGCGGCGCTCGGTAACCCGTGGATCTTCGCCCAGATCAAGGCCGCGCTCGAGGGCAGGGCGGGGGAGGCCTTCGAAACGGGCGTGCAGGCCCGCTGGGATTGCATGATCCGCTTGGCCGAGCTCACGATCGAGGTGCATGCTTCGCGGCTGGGCCATCGCGACGTCCGCTGGATGCTCGATCGTCTCCATCCGCTCACGCATGGGCTGCCCGGTTCGCGCAAACTCCGCGACCGGCTCCGTCATTGCCTGAGCCTGGACGACTTGCGTCGCCTGCGGGACGAACACCTCGTCGAAGCGGCGCAGTGAATTAAAACCCCTATTCACAAGGGGACGGTGAGCATGTGACAGCCGTGCAACAGAAACCTCACTTTCTTATCTACAGGGGGGATGTTAATAACCTGTGCAGGGCTTGCACTTGTCCCTCGTCTCCGCGCGTTCACAAAGGCGTCACGATTCGCACCCCACGGATCGTCACCGGCCCCTTCGCCGGGCCTTAAACGAAGGAATCCCTTTTTAACCCTTCCAAATCACCTTTCATCAACGACTTACGGCGTCGAATATTTCTGTCCCCAAACTGGCACAGAAGCAGCCAAAGAGTCGAGTCCGTCACCTTGACGATTGTTTTACAAAAATACCTCACTTTCGGGCTTCCAAAGAGCCTGTGAACAACCTTTCTCAACTCTCCCCCTTTCTCATGTCCTCTTCCGTCAGCCACCTCTCCCTTTGGGAAACCGCCAAAAGCGAACTCCGTAACGTACTTCCGCGCGCCGACTTCGAAACCTGGATCTCTTCTCTGCAGCCGCTCAGCATCGTCGAGGGCAAGGTCCTCGTCCTGGAAGCTCCGTCGGTCCTCACCGAAGCGTGGGTCAACAGCAACTACGCCGAGATGCTCCGCCGCCAGCTCACGCTGGTCGCCGGACGCAGCATGGACTACCGCCTGACGGCTTCCGTCGACGCCGCCCGCGAAGTCGCGCCGGCGCCGGCCCCGGTCGCCCGCGCTTCGCGCCAGGCCGCGGCTTCGCCGGCTCCGGCGATCAAGGCGACCAACACTTTCGAGAACTTCATCGTCGGTCCGGAGAACGAGATGGCCCATGGCGCTTCGCTCGCCGTCGCCAAGGAGCCCGGCCACTACTACAACCCGCTCTTCATCCATGGCCCGACCGGCCTCGGCAAGACCCACCTGATGCACGCCATCGCGCATTCGGTCTACGCCGCCAATCCGCAGGCCCGCATCGCCTACATTTCCTCTGAGACCTTCACCAACGATTTCATCCAGGCCCTCCAGACCGGTAGCGTCGCCTCGTTCCGCCGTCGTTACCGCGAGCTCGATCTGCTCCTGATCGACGACATCCACTTCCTCGCCGGCAAGGAGTCCACGCAGGACGAGTTCTTCCACACCTTCAACGAGCTGCATAACAACCATAAGCAGGTGGTCCTGACCAGCGACCGTCCGGCTTCCGAGATCGCCAAGCTCCAGGAACGCCTCGTCTCCCGCTTCCAGTGGGGCATGGTCTGTTCCATCCAGGCCCCCGGCCTCGAGACCCGCATCGCCATCCTGCGCAAGAAGGCCGCCGCCCGCGGCCTCGACCTGCAGCCGGAGATCGCCGAATTCATCGCCTCCCGCATCGCCCGCAACGTGCGTAACCTCGAAGGCGCCGTCACCCGCATCGTCGGCCTCGTGGGCATGACCCGCAAGCCCCTGGAACTCCCCCAGGTCGAGAAGCTCCTCCACGACATCCTCGTCGAAGAGGCCAGCCACACCCTCACGGCCGAAGTCATCCAGCGTAAGGTCGCCGAGCACTACCGCATCCAGATGTCCGACATGACGTCCAAGCGCCGGATGCAGAACATCGCCTTCCCCCGTCAGGTCGCCATGTACCTCGCCACCCAGCTCACCGGCATGTCCCTCGTGTCGATCGGCCAGGCTTTCGGCGGCCGCGACCACGGTACGGTCATCCACGCCCGCAAGACGGTCGTGAACCAGATGGAAGTGGACGCGAACGTGCGCCGCACGGTCGAGTATCTCCGCGCCCAGCTGTCGATGAACCGCTGATTTTCAGTGCTCAGTGATGCAAAAGGGCCCGACGTGTGTCGGGCCCTTCCTTTGGGCGGACGCTGACGCGCCTCAGAGGATCTTGATCGTCACCGGGAAGCGGTAGATCTTCCCTTCGGTGGCCTTCACGAGCCCGATGATGGTCAGGATGAAGGCGGCGACGCCGACGACGACGAGCAGCGGAATCCCGATGAGCACGAAGCACAGCGGGAGGCAGGCGATGGTGTAGATCAGGAAGCTGAGCTGGAAGTTCAGCAGTTCCCGGCCTTGGGCGTTGATGAAGGCGCTCTCGTCCTTCTTCACGAGCCAGACGATGAGGGGGCCGATGAGGCTGAAGCCGACGAGGCTCAGCACATGCATGATGAGGGCGAGGTTCTTCTCGTCCTGGGTGGGGGCCGGCTCGGCGGGCAGGGCAGGGGGTTCCATGCCTGCTTTCTGGGCGGGCGGGTCTTTCAGGGCGAGCCCTTTCCCGAGCAAGGTCTTGCTACTTGGGGGCTTTCGCTCTTCATCACGGCGTTCCTTCCTAGTCTTTCCCAGGGGAGTCCGTGACCGGACTGAGATGAGGCTTGGCCTCGAACCCTCGTACCTGATGCGCCTCGGCGCCGTAGGAAGCGGATCGTGCAGCCCATAACATCCCCGTTTCCGCGAACCATGCAGGTCCGCGCGGACAGTCTTTCCTCGAGCCCTCCGGCCCTCCCATTCCTCCTTTCCTCCGTTTTATCCATGGTCTCCGACAACAAGCCTACCACCTTCCCGAACTCGACGCGTGTCTACGTGCCGGGATCGCGTCCTGACATCCTCGTGCCGATGCGCGAGGTGAAGCTGGCCGATACCTCCCGTCCCGACGGCACGAAGTCGGCCAACGAGCCGGTCCGCATCTACGACACGTCCGGCCCTTGGGGCGACCCCGCCTTCCATGGCGACGTCGAGAAGGGCCTGCCGGCCATCCGCGCGGCCTGGATCCTCGAACGCGGCGACGTCGAAGCCGTCCCCGGACGCGAGCTGAAGCCCGAAGATGACGGCTACCTTTCGTGGAAGCACGCCGAGACCGCTCAGCGCGCGACCTCCCGCAACCGCCTCGTCCAGTTCGACCGCGCCGACCGCAAGGTCTACAAGGGCAAGCCCGGCCAGCGCCCGACCCAGCTCGCCTACGCGAAGCAGGGCATCATCACGCCCGAGATGGAGTACATCGCCATCCGCGAGAACATGCGCCTCGCCGCCGCCCAGGCCGATTCGACCCGCCGCCATGACCTGACCTTCCAGCACAAGGGCGAGTCCTTCGGCGCCGCCATCCCGAAGGTGATCACGCCGGAGTTCGTCCGCTCCGAGGTCGCCCGCGGCCGCGCCATCATTCCGGCCAATATCAATCACCCCGAGCTCGAGCCGATGATCATCGGCCGCAACTTCCTGGTGAAGATCAACACCAACATCGGCAACTCGGCCGTCGCGTCCTCCATCGAGGAGGAGGTCGAGAAGATGCGCTGGTCCATCAAGTGGGGAGGCGACACGCTCATGGATCTCTCCACGGGCAAGAACATCCACCAGACCCGCGAGTGGATCCTCCGCAACTGCCCCGTGCCGGTCGGCACCGTGCCGATCTACCAGGCCCTCGAGAAGGTCAACGGCCGCGCCGAAGACCTCACCTGGGAGATCTTCCGCGACACCCTCATCGAACAGGCCGAGCAGGGTGTCGACTACTTCACCATCCACGCCGGCGTCCGCCTGGCCTACATCCCGCTGACCGCCCGTCGCGTCACCGGCATCGTCTCCCGCGGTGGCTCGATCATGGCCAAGTGGTGCCTCTCGCATCACAAGGAGAACTTCCTCTACACGCACTGGGACGACATCTGCGACATCATGGCCGCCTATGACGTCAGCTTCTCGATCGGCGACGGCCTCCGTCCCGGCTCCATCGCCGACGCCAACGACGACGCCCAGTTCGCCGAACTGAAGACGCAGGGAGAGCTCACCACGCGCGCCTGGGAGCGCGGTGTGCAGGTCATGAACGAAGGTCCCGGCCACGTACCGATGCACATGATCAAGGAGAACATGGACAAGCAGCTGGAGTGGTGCCACGAGGCCCCGTTCTACACGCTCGGACCCCTCACGACCGACATCGCCCCGGGCTACGACCACATCACGTCCGCCATCGGCGCCGCGATGATCGGCTGGTACGGCACCGCGATGCTCTGCTACGTCACGCCGAAGGAACACCTCGGCCTGCCGAACAAGAACGACGTCCGTGAGGGCGTCATCGCCTACAAGATCGCCGCCCACGCCGCCGACCTCGCCAAGGGCCACCCCGCCGCGCAGATCCGCGACAACGCGCTTTCCAAGGCCCGTTTCGAATTCCGCTGGCCCGACCAGTTCGCCTTGGCCCTCGATCCCGAGCGTGCCCAGGAATACCACGACGAGACCCTCCCGCAGGAGTCCGCCAAGACCGCCCACTTCTGCTCCATGTGCGGACCGAACTTCTGTTCGATGCGCATCTCCGATGACATCCGGAAGTTCGCCGACGCCCAGGGCGTCTCCGAGGCCGAAGCCCTCGCCAAGGGCATGGAAGAGAAGTCCAAGGAATTCCGCGAAAAAGGCGGCGAGATTTATCAGTAACGGGTTTTAGCGGTGAGCGGTAAGCGGTTGGCGGTTGGGATGAAAACCTAGTCCCTGCCTCTTGCCGCTGACCTCCTGCCGTCTGCTGTCTTTTCTATCCGCCATCCGCTGACCGCCAACCGCTGACACCTTTGTCATCTCCTGAACAATCCTCCACCGCCTGGTATGACTCTCCGTTGTACTACGACATGGTGTATGCGGATTACACGAAGAAGGAGACGCGGTTCATCGAGGGTATCATGGAGCGGCACGGACCGAAGCTCGACGGACCGATGCGCGTCTTCGAGCCGGCCTGCGGTTCCGGGCGTCTGCTGGAGTCGCTCGCCGCCCGCGGACACATCGTCCATGGCTTCGACCTGAATAAGCATCAGGTCGCCTTCGCGAAGAACCGCCTCAAGGCCAAGGGCCTGAAGGGAAGGGTGTGGCGCGATCGCTTGCAGGACTTCACGGTGCCTAAGGGTGCCCGCTACGACGTCGCCCATTGCTTCGTCAGCACCTTCAAATACGTCGATACCGAAGCCGGTGCGGTCAGCTCGCTGCGCCGCATGGCCGCATCGCTGCGTCCCGGAGGCCTGCTGCTCCTCGGCCTGCACCTAACCGATTATAAGAACAGCCCGCCCGACCATGAGCGCTGGATCGGCCGTAAGCCGGGTATCCGCGTGGTCAGCGACACCTGGTCGGCTCCGGCCGATCGGAAGTCCCGTACGGAGGCCATGCGCACCCGTATGCGCATCACCGAAAAGGGAAAGACACGCATCGAGGAGACCCTGTGGGATTTCCGCACCTATTCTCCGGCTGA
>JANRFG010000006.1:38946-123687 GCA_030725715.1 Opitutales bacterium | reverse complement strand
CTAACCGCCAACCGCTATCCGCTAACCGCTACTACCTGTTTTTTGCTTACTCGGGCAGGCTACCGCACGTGGAGGCGAATTTCGCGTGCACGTACGGTAAGAAAGGACTGTCACCGGCCGAGCCGGCAGAAAGGGTCAGGCCCCGGGGGGCGGAAGGAGGAGAGGCGCGAGCTCGAGGGCCCGGCTGTTCCAACGATTGAGGCGACTGAGACGCTCGATGACTTCGGGCTGGGAGCCGCGGGCTTGGGCATCGGCGAGGACGCGTTGCAGTCCGGGTTGGGCCTGCTCGAGGGCGGGCAGCACTTGGCTGCGGAGGAGCGCGACCAGCGAGGCCGCCAGGGAAGGCGTGGGCTGCCAGCGCTCGCGGCGCGAGCCTGGCTCCTTGACCGAGAGGATCATCTCGTGGTCGCGAAGGAACTTAAGTCCTTGGCTGACAGAGCCTTTGCTGATGCCTAGGCGCCCCTGGATATGGTCGAAGTCGACCGGACCCGTGGAAACGTAAAGCAAGGCATAGATTTCGGCGACCGAGCGCGGGACGCCGAGGATACCGGCCATCCGGACAAAGAAATCGGCGAGCTCGATCTCATGCGGCTGCAGGGGCTCATAAGAGGGGCGGCTCGGACGCCGGCCGGCGGACTTTTCTGAGGGGGGCTTCATCAGGTTCAGGCCCTGCGGTCGGGGGCTTCCTGAAGTTTCAATAATTTTTGAACTTAGGCAAGGGGCAATGTGACCAACCCGGAAATAGGGACCCGCCCTCCCCTGTCGGAAAGTACGGATCTGAAAAGCTTCCACCTGGCGCCCCCTTGGGGATTCGAACCCCAGTTACCTCAGTGAAAACGAGGTGTCCTGGACCGGGCTAGACGAAGGAGGCGGTCGGTGGAAGCGAAGAACGTAGGAACGAAGTCCCGCTGGTCAAGTTTTTAGAAACAAGCCCTCCGGACCCCGGATCAGCGCCCGAAAAGGCTGCGGTCCTCGTATGGATTCTTCGGCTTACCGTCGCCCTTCGCGCCATGGAGGCGCTGCTGCTGCACGCCGAACCAAGCCATCCAGGCCGCGGAGGCGATGAACAGGACCAGGAAGGCGCGGATGGCCCATTTGCGGGCGGCGGAAGGCTCGATGGGTTCGCTCATCTCACGCCCAACATGGGGGCGGAATGGGGCTTGGCAACCTCGGCGACTTTTTTACAAATGTCATCACCCCCCCTTAGTCTTACCCCTTTCCCAAGATTCTGCATGAGTCCCAAGCAGAAGCCATTGGTGGTCATCATTGAGGACGACCGCAGCCTCGCCGCCGCGCTCGCCGATCAACTCCTGAACGCCGGCCTCTCCACCCAAGTCTTCCACAAAGGAGCGACCGCGCTGAAGTTCGTCGGGGAGTCCTACGTGCACCTGGTCCTGCTCGACCCGAACCTCCCGGACCTCGACGGACTCGCGGTCCTGGACCAGATCCGCCGCCTGGCGCATTCGCCGGCGGTGATCTTCCTCTCCGCCCTGCGCGACGGCGAGCACGTGGCCCAGGCGCTCGAAGCGGGCGCGGACGATTTCGTCGGCAAGCCGCACCACCCCGCGGAACTCATCGCGCGCATCCGCGCCGTGCTGCGCCGCAGCGAGACCGCGGGCGACAGCCGGCTCACCGTCAACGCCGCGCTCGGCACCGACGTCTTCTTCTTCAACGGAGCGAAAGTCCATCCCGAGCGCCTCGAGCTCATCTTCCCCGGCGGCAAGAAGCACAAACTCGGACGCAAGGAGCTCGGCATCCTCTACCATCTGCACGCCAATCCCGGCGTGATCATCAGCCGGCACAGCCTGATCCACGCCGTCTGGGGCGTGCACGCCGACATCCGCAGCCGTTCGCTGGACCAATACGTGGCCAAGATCCGCGACGCCTTCGAAGACCATGGCCGCAAGCTGGACAGCCTCCGGACGATCCACGGCATCGGCTATTGGTACGAACCGGCCCAGGCCGGCGGCGAAAACGGCGTCCGAAGGACCCGCCGGGCTTGATTCCTCGGCGGACTCCGCCAATGGTGGGGACATGGACATCCGTTGTTACCTCAAACCCAGCTGCGGCTGGAGCAACGGCGTGCGCGCCATCATGGCGAAGTACGCCCTGAACTACGTCGACGTGGACATCATCAACAACCCGGCGAACTACGCCGAGATGGTCGAGAAGTCCGGCCAGCGCCTCTCCCCTTGCGTCGAGATCGACGGCGTCATGCTGCCCGACATCTCCGGCGCCGAAGTGGAACAGTATCTCCTGGCCAACCAGCTCGTCGTCCCGAACGACAAGGCTCCGGCCGTCCCGATCGACGCCCCGTGCACCGACGAGGAGCACGAGAAGATGCGGATCAAGACGATCCGGTTTTTCTGAGCGCGGCGCCATTTAGGGTGGCAGGTGGCAGCCCCGGGTGGCGGGTGGCGGATCGGTATGGGTCAAAGGGAAACCGGAGGCCGGATGTGAAGCCGTGCAAAGGTGCAAATCGGAGCGGAGCTCCTGTGCAAAAGTGCAAAGGTGGCGCGACTGAGTCGCAGGGGACAAGCTGGCACGTGGTCCAGTGGGCAAGGGGGATTCGAGAGTATCGAGTATGGAGTATTGAGTATAGACTACTGGAGGACACGAGGGCCTGAGGGCCTGAGGGCACGAGGACTGGAATAGGCTTTTAGCGCTAATGTGTTCCTAACCGCCAGGCGCCAACCGCTCACCGCCATTACCTGACATAGGTAGGGACGTGATCACTATCGCGTCCGCCTTGGTGCCTAACGGATGCGATGTCATCGCATCCCTACCTCGAGGCAGCTAGGGCAGCACGCGGTGCTGCCCCTACCTCAGGCATCTGCTCATTTCGGGTGGCAGGTGGCGGCCCCGGGTGGCGGGTGGCGAATAGGTGTGGATCAACGGGAAACCGGATAATTGGCTGGGGTGTCTTGAGGTAGGGCGGGCTCTCCGTGCCCGCCGAACGGACGGTTCGGAGAACCGTCCCTACCTAAGTTGCAACTAGGTCGGCACGCAGTGCCGACCCTACCCGATGCAGCTAGGCCAGCACTACCCCGATACTCTATACTCGATACTCCATACTCTCCATCGGAATCTCCGCGCCTGCGGCGCGTTTACTCCGTCTTCCCGGCCGCGAAATCGGCGAGCGAGTCGGCGACCCACTGGCGCTGTTCGCCGGTGAGCTCGGGGAAGACGGGGATGCTGAGCACTTCGGCGGCGAGCTGTTCGGAGACGGGCACGCGGTCGTGACCGCGATACTTCTGGTCGACGAAGCACTGCTGGCGATGGAGCGGGATCGGGTAGTAGATCTCGCAGCCGATCTTACGGCCCGTGAGGAAGGCCTTGAGCGCGTCGCGCCGGCCGCCGAGCACGCGGAGCGTGAACTGGTTCCAGATGCCCTGGCCGGAGTAATCGACCGGGAGGAGGATCTGCGCGGCCTTGTCGAAGCCGGGACGGTTCTCAGCGATCCCGCGCACGCCCTTCAGGGCCGTCTGGTAGAAGATCGCATTGCCCGCGCGCGCGCAGTTGTACGACGGCAGGTGCGGGAGCTTGAGGTGGAGGAGCGCCGCCTGAAGCGGGTCCATGCGGAAGTTCGCGCCGACCTCGCGGTGGAAATACTTCGGCTGCATGCCGTGGACGCGGAGGATGCGGGCGCGCTCGGCGAGGGCGTCGTCCTGCGTCGTGACCAGGCCGGAGTCGCCCATGCCGCCGAGGTTCTTCGACGGGAAGAAGCTCGTCGCGCCGAAGTCGCCGGACGACATCGTCGGACGGCCCTTCCAGCGGGCGCCCATCGACTGGGCGGCGTCTTCGATCACCCGGAGGCGATGCTTCGCGGCGAAGGCCTGCAGGGCGTCGAGGTCGCCGGACTGGCCGAAGAGGTGCACCGGCATGATCGCGCGCGTGCGCGGTCCGACCTTCCGGGCGGCGTCTTCCAGGTCGAGGTTGAAATGGTGCGGATTGACGTCGACCCAGACCGGCGTGGCGCCGAGGCGGGCGACGGAGCCGGCCGTGGCGAAGAAGGTGAAAGCGGGGAGCAGGACCTCGTCGCCTTCGCCGATGTCGAGCGCCATGAGCGCGAGCAGGAGCGCATCGGTGCCGGAGGAGACCCCGAGGGCGTGCTTCACGCCGAGGAACGCGGCGCAGTCCTTCTCGAAGGCCTCGAGGCGCGGGCCCATGATGAACATGTTCGAGCGCAGGACGTCGCGGAAGGCGGCTTCGAACTGCGCTTCGAGGGCGCGGTTCTGCGGGCCGAGGTCAAGGAGCGGGACGTTCGTCATGGCGCAGGGGGGTTTTCCCACCGTCGGCCCGCACGGGCAACATCATTCAGTCCGGCGGCGGGCGCGCCAGACGAGCCAGGCGCCGAAGGCGGCGAGCGGGAGCGTCCAGAACTGGCCGGCCGTGAGACCGAGGATGAAACCGTCCTCAGGCGAACGGAAGGCTTCGCAGACGATGCGGCCGGCCGAATAGAGCAACAGGAACTCGCCGGCGAGACGGCCGGGCGGCAGGCGGAGCGGATAACGACGGAGCACCCAGAGCAACGGCAGCAGCCCTTCCGCGAAGGCCTCGTAGAGCTGCGACGGATGGCGCGGCTCGGCGCCCTCGCGCGGGAAGATCACCGCCCAGGGGAGATACGAAGGATCGCCGACGAGCTCGCCGTTGATGAAGTTGGCGATCCGTCCGAAGAGCAGGCCCGCCGGCGCGAGGGCGCAGAGCAGGTCGCCGACGGCGTAGAAGTCGGCCTTGATCCGCCGCGCGAACCAGACGCCGGCCAGCAGGACGCCGAGGAAGCCGCCATGGCTCGCCATGCCGCCTTCCCAGACGCGGAACAACACCAGCGGATCCGCCGCGAACTCGGCGCGGGCATAAAGGAAGACGTGGCCGCAGCGGCCGCCGGCGATGACGCCGACCATGACGGCGGTGATGAGCGTCGATTCATCGAGCGCCGAGCGCAGCGGCGTGAGGCCGGCGCGACGCCAGCGGCCGAGGAGCCAGGCGGCCACGAGGAAGCCCGCCGCGTAGGCCAGCCCATACCAATGCACGCCGCGCAGGCCCCAGCTCTCGGGGAAGCGGAACGCGACCGGGTCGAGGTCGTGCGTCCAGTAGGCGAGCAGGGCCGCGTTCATGCGCCGGGCTTGGGGGCGTCCGGCCGGCGGCCGACGCGGTGGCCGCGCTGGCGCGCGAGCTCGCGCATGTCGGGGTGCGGGTCGTCCTTCTCGTAGATCTCGACCCCGAGGAGCGACTCGAAGACGTCCTCGAGGGTGACGACGCCCGCGAAGGCGCCGAACTCATCGACCACCACGGCCAGGTGCTGGTGCGCGCGGACCAGGTCGTGGAGGGCGTCGGACAAGGTGGCGTTCTCCGGCACGACGTGGGCCTTGCCCATGAGCTCGCGCACGCGGACTTCACGGCGGCCTTCGCCGGCGGCCTTCAGCAGGTCGCGGCGGCGGACGACGCCGACGATGCGGTCCGGGTTCTGTTCCCAGACCGGCATGCGGCCGTGGGGCACGGTCGGGTGGAGGCGGAGGACGTCGGCCACCGTGAGGTCGGCCTCGATGGACGTGACGACGGAACGGGGCGTCAGCACGTGCGAGACCGGGATGTCGTCGAGCCGGACGGCGTTGGCGACGAGGTTGCTCTCGGCCTGGGTGATCTTGCCTTCGCGGGCGGCGGCCTGGGCGAGGCTGCCGATGTCGGCGTCGGCGCGGTCGACGCCGGGCTCCTCGGGCGGCGCCAGCGAGTCATGCAGCTTGCCGAGCATGCGGAGCATCTTGGCGGCGCCGCGGACGAGCGGGAGGGAGGAAGCGATGCGCGGGGCCAGGGCCACGCGGAAGTGCATGCCGACCTTGCGCGGCAGCATCATGGTCATCCAGGCCATGAAGAAAGAGATCGCGATGACGACGAGCACCGTGCCCAGGGCGAAGCCCCAGCTCTCGCCGACGCGGGGCAGGAAGCGCACGCCGACGAGCACGCCGCCGAGCAAGGCGCTCATGCCGACGAAGGCGGCCGACAGGACTTCGAAGGCGGCGAGGGTGTTGCCCTGGTCGCCGCGGCAGCGTTCGAGCGCGACGGCGGCCGTGGCCTGACGGCGACGGAGGTCCTCGAGTTCGGCGTGCGAGAGGGCCGAGACGACGCCGGCGACGAGGGAGATCCCCGCCGCGCTGCCGTTGAGGAGCACGAAGACCAACCAGAGATACCAGACGGATTCCATGTCCTGCTGGGATAGGCGACGGGCGCGGACTTGGCGAGGGAGAATCCCGGCGTTGACCCTGCGGAAGCGGGGCGGATACTGCGCCCATGACCCCCCGCGAGCTCCGGATCATCTCCGCCCTGGCCGTCTTCCTCACCGCCGGACTCCCGGCGGCCGCCGGCGCGATCGCCTTCCGCGCGCAGCCCGTGCTCGTGGGCACCATCGTCGGCGAACCCGGCGCGCTGCCCGGCCTCACCGGACTCTTCTTCAACCACTTCACCGGCGCGCTCCTCGGCCTGCTCGCCGTCGGCCTCGGCGTCACGCTCTACGCCGCGCGCGCCCACCTGCGCGAGACGGACGACATCGTGCGGATGACCAAGCTCCTCGCCGCGACGTGCTTCGCGGCCCTCGTCAGCGTCTCCTTCCTCGCCCTCTTCGTGCTCGCCGCGGCCCTGCCGGCCTACGCGAAGCTGATGCAGCGCTGAGCACGCCAGGCGGCCAGCGCGGCGAGCAGCGGGCGCGCGACGGCCGGATCTCCCGACCACAGCGGGCGTCCCTCGGCATCGTCCCAATGCGAGACGGCCGACGCGCCGCCCGGCAGGGTCGAGCGTAGGAGCAGGATCGCTTCGGCGCGGACGGGGACGGGCGACGCGACCTCGCGCACCGGCAGGCCGGCGCAGCGGATCAGTTGGCCGAGCGCCGTGCCTGGCAGGCGGTCGGTGGATTCGGCCGGGACATGGAGCACGCCGGCTTCGACCCAGGCCAGGCTCGAACGGGAACCTTCGCTGACGAAGCCACGGGCGTCGAACTGCACGCCTTCGACGCCGGCGCCGACGCCAAGCGAACGTAGTTCGACGGTGGCGGCCATGGAATTAGCCCACGGGGCGGACTTCGGACGCGGGAGCCATTCCGCGGCGTCGCGCACCGTGCGCAGCGAACGCAGGCGGAAGACCTCCGGCGAAGGAAGCAACGCGCGGAGGCCGAGCTCCTCGAAGCCGGAACCCACGACGAGCCGCAGCACGCCTTCCTGTCCGCCGAGCAGACGGAGCGCCGCCCGCCAGGCTGGCAGGTCTCCGGCAGCCAGCGGGCCGGGCGCGAGACCGGCGCGGGCCATCCCGGCGCGCAGGCGCGCCAGATGGTCGTCGAGACACTCCAGCGTGCCGGCGCGCAGGGCGATCGTCTCGAAGAAAGCCGCGCCGGCGGGGAAGCTGCCCGGCGTGGCGTCGCCCGCGGCGAGGACGCCGTTGCGGAAGACGCGGCTCATGGGAGCGCCGCGCGGGCGGCGGCGAGGAGCGGAGCCTGGGCCTTGCGCAGGCTCTCGGCGTATTCGCGGGCGGGCACCGAATCGGCGACGACGCCTGCGCCCGCCTGGACGAAGGCGCGGCCCTCGGCGGACCAGAGCGAGCGGATGATGATGTTGAGGCAGAGTTCGCCGGAAGCGCCGATCCAGCCGAGGGAGCCCGTGTAGTAGGCGCGGGCGACCGGCTCGAGTTCGGCGATGACCTGCATCGTGCGCACCTTCGGCGCGCCCGTCACCGTGCCGCCCGGGAAGAGCGCGCGGACCACGTCGGCCGGGCCGGCGCCCGCGGCGAGGTCGCCTTCGACCTGCGAGACGAGGTGCATCACGTGGGAGTAGCGTTCGACGGCCATGAACTCCGGCACGCGCACCGTGCCGGGTCGGGAGACGCGGCCGACGTCATTGCGCAGGAGATCGACGAGCATCAGGTGCTCCGCCTTCTCCTTCGTGTCGCCCGAGAGTTCGCGGGCCCAGGCGAGGTCCGCCGCTTCGTCGGCCCCGCGCGGGCGCGTGCCCGCGATCGGCCGCGAAGCGACGCGGCCTTCCGCGACCTCGACGAGGAGCTCCGGCGAACCGCAGGCGAGGGAGACGCCGGGCAGGCGGACGAAGCCCATATAGGGCGAAGGATTGGCCGAGCGCAGCGCCTCGTAGGCCAGGAGCGTGTCGACCGCCGGCACTTCGAGCCGCGTGGAGAGATTGACCTGATACGTATCGCCGGCGGCGATGTATTCCTGACAGCGCGCGATCGCGCGGACGAAGCCGGCTTCGTCGAACGACACCGCGAGCGGGCGGGCCGGAGCGCCGGCCGGCGGCAGCGCGGGCGCCGGGGCGGCGCAGGCGGCGGACCAGCGCGCGGCGAGTTCGAGGGCGCGCGCGCGCGCGGCGCGGAGGGCCGAGTTCGGCGAACCGACGGGACAGAGCACGGCGACCGTAAGCTCCTGCTTCGCGGCGTCGAAGACGCAGGCCTCATGGGCCTCGAGGAAAGCGGCGAGCGGCACGCGGACGTCGGCCAAGGCGGAACGCACCGGCTCGAACTGCGCCGCCAGGTCGTAGCCCAGCAACGCGATCAGGCCGCCTTGGAAGGCGGGCCAGCCGGCGAGCCGCGGCGCGCGGACCTCACGCGACCAGCGGCGCAGATAGGCCAAAGGCTTTTCGGTCGTCTCCTCGTGCGCGCCGTCCTCGGCGTGGAGCACCACGCGTCCGTCGGCGAAGAAGAGCGTCGCGCGCGGGGCGGCCGGGACCGCGATCGTCAGGCTGCCCGTGCGGCCGCTCTCGAGCACCGCATGGTGGCGTCCCGTGAAGAACGCCTCCCAGGAAGCCGGCAGACGCTCGGCGCGGAAGCGCGCGAGGTAAGGCAGGTGCGTCCAACCGGAGCCGGCGGCGGTCCAATCGGCGGTCGTCACCTCGGCGACGATGACGGGCGTGTCACTCATCGGCGAAGTTCAGCTTGTAGCCCGAGAAGTCGGGGCCCGAAAGGATCTCGCCGGCGCGTTCGGCCGTGAGGCCGTAGACATGGAGCTCCTGGCGGGAGCCCTTCGAGACGACCGTCAGGCGCAGCCCGCCTCCGAGCTTCATGATCTTGATCGAGAGCGTGCTCGCCCGGACGCGGGCGCTGATCACCCCGCGGGAGACGCGGCCATGGCGCTCGAGGGCTTCGGCCACGGGACGGGCGGCGTCGGTCAGCGACGTATGCGTGCCCGCCCTGCCCCGCCCCTTGGCCATGCTCAGGCGATCTCCCAGTTATAGGGATGGGAGGAGAGGAACGCGCAGCCCTGCTTCGTGACCACCACGCAGTCCTCGAAACGGCAGCCGCCGATGCCCGGATAGTAGAGACCCGGCTCGACCGTGACCGCATGGCCCGCGACGAGCGGGAGCGGATTGCGCGTGGAGAGCGCCGGGTCCTCATGGATGTCGTAGCCCAGGCCGTGGCCCGTACCGTGGAAGAAGCCGACGTAGACGCCCTTCTTCAGGCCCGTCTCATAGCCGAGGGACTTGAAATATTCCTGCACCACCGTGTGGACCTTGGCGCCGGTCACACCCGCGCGGATCGCCTTGATCGCGCGGCGCTGGGCCTCGAGCACCGCGAGCACCATCCTGCGCTGCTTCGCATTGGCCTTCCCCTTGAGGTAGGTGCGGGTCATGTCGCCGTAGTGATGCGACGCGATGTGGCGGGGGTAGATGTCACAGACGATGAGCTCGTTGGCGCGGACCGGGCCGGAGCCGGAGCAATGGCAGTCCACCGCCTGGTCGCCGGGGGCGATGATCAGACCGATGTCACAGAGCGCGCCCTTGCGGAGGATCGCGACCTGCGCCTCCTCCTTGAGGATCTCCGCCGTGAGCGTCTTGCCCTTCCACTGCAGCACGCCCTTCTTGTCCGCCTTGGATTCCGCGAGCACCTGCTCGACCGCCTTGAAACCGGCGACCGCGGCGGCGTTGCCCGCGCGGATGCCGGCGAGTTCGGCCTTCGACTTCACCTGACGTTCCGGGAAAAGCTCGGGCGCGCCGCGCTCGGCCTGCTGGGCGCCGACGGCGTGGAGTTCGAGGCCGAGTTCACGGAGGCGCTGGAAGAGGCCCACCGGGAAATCAGCCGGCACGCGGAAGCGTTGGACGCCACGCTCGAGGGCGGCGAAGACGATCGCGTCGGCCACGCCCGCCTTCGGGTTGGTCTTGCGGAGGTCGCCGATGATCGCCGTGAGATTGAGGACCTCATCGAAAGCGGATTCGTCCTCCGCGCGGCCGACTTCCATGCCCGGGAGGAGGCCGATGCGGCGGCGGCCGACCGAGAAGGCCGGGAACGGATCGGAGGCGTGGAAGCCGCCGAACCAACGCAGGTCGGCGTTCTTGGAAGGAGTCGCCATCATCAGGACGTCACGGACGACGGGAGCGGAGGAGCGGGCCATGGGCGGAGGATGACGGAAGCGGGCTTCCCGTGAAGCGCAAACGGCGGCGCCGGCTTGACGGGCCGGAGGCCGCCGGCAGGATGCCCGTGTTCCTGACGACGCGGGTATCGTTCAGTGGTAGGACCCCACTTTCCCATAGTGGTGACACCAGTTCGAGTCTGGTTACCCGCTCCAGGACCACGGGCCGAGGCTTGACCCCGGCGGTCCGGCTCGGGATAGTGGGCGTCCTTGGCCACGCGGGTATCGTTCAGTGGTAGGACACCACTCTTCCAAAGTGGATACACCAGTTCGAATCTGGTTACCCGCACCAAGGAAAACGCCGCTCAGTTCCGCCAAGGCAGCTGACCGGCGGGCGTGACTTCGAGGAATTCCTTCCAGGCCTCGACCTCGTCCGCCGAGAGCGACGACGCCACCACCAGCCGCCACTTCGGCTTGGCCGGGGCGCGCCGCAGGGTCATGCCGGCCTGCTCGGGCAGGCGGTTGGCCTTGCGCGAGTTGCAACGCACGCACGCCGTCACGATGTTCTCCCAGTTGGTCTTGCCGCCGACATCGCGCGGGACGACGTGGTCGAGGTTGAGTTCCTCGTCGCGGAAGGTCCGGCCGCAGTACTGGCAGGTGTTGGCGTCGCGCAGGTAGACGTTGCGGCGGGAGAAGCGGATCTCGCGGCGCGGGACGCGGTCGTACTCGCCGAGCAGGAGGACGCGCGGCACACGCAGGACGATGCAGGGCGAGCGCACGGACTCGGCCGCGGGCGGCGGCGACTCCGCGGAGAACTTCAGCCACTCCCCGGCGCTGAGGACGCGGTGACCGGTGACGGGGTCGGAATAGATGGCCGAGGCGCGTCCCCGGAAGAGCAGGCTCATCGCGCGGAGCACGCCGACGATGTTCACCGGCTGCCAGAGACGGTTGAGGACGAGGACACGTTGATCGAGGCGCGGGGGCACTGCGCCCCAGAGATAAGCCAGGAAGTCGGAAGGGTCAACCCCCTCGGCTCAACGGGCAGCCTTCGTCTTCGGCGCAGCCGACTTCGGGGCGGGCGCCGCGACGGGGGCGGGCGCCGGCGGGTTCGTGAAGGTATCGGGCAAGGCCACGTACATCGCTCCGGTCACGTGGGCAGGAATCGGGAACGGGATGCCGTCGATCTGGACGCGCAGGCTCTCGACCGCCGAGGAACGGAGTTCGCTCGGCCCTTTCACGTTGATGACCACCGGCTTGTCGCGGGGCGACAGCACGCCGCGGCCCGGGACCTCACCGGTGTTCTGTTCGATGACCTGGTATTGGACGCCGGCCTTGACGGACCGGAGCGTGATCTGGTGGGGACGGCTCGCCGGCGGGACCGGCTTGACGACCGTGGGAGCCGGAGGCTCGGGTCGCCGGGCCGGCGGCGGCGAGCTTAGGAAAAAAACAGGGCGATCAGGATCGCGATGGCCGCGATGCCCATGATGCCGTAGATCAGCATGTCGCGGCTGATCGTCAGCGGCGCGCCGCCGGTCTCGGGCTCGAAAGCCGCGTCCTCGTCGGCGCCGGCTTCGAGCGGGCGGCGGGAAGCCTTGACGGAATGGTGCGTGTTGAAGTCCGCGCCGGCCTTCTCGTCGTCGAGGCGGAGATACTTCGCGTAGACCTTCACGAAGCCGCGCTTGTAGACGTCGGCGAGCGGGATGGACTCGAACTGGTTGGCCTCCATGGACTGGAGGTAGTCGGTGCGGATCTTGGTGAACTCCGCGGCCTCGCGGAGGGTCACGCCCAGTCGCTGACGGGCTTCTTGGAGGCGTTCGCCGAGGGTTTGCATGGCCCGACTTTCGCCCGCGGCCGAGAAATAGGCAAGCCTCTCGTGGGACTTAGAGGAAGCGTTCGAAGTAGGGCCAGACCAGCGCGGAGCCGTCCAGCAAGGGCGACATCACCCAGTAAATGAATCGCCTGAATCCAGGGATGTTGATGAGCACGATCAGGATGACGAACCCCCAGCGGGCGATGGCCAGGAACAGTTCTTCCGAGTAGAGGCCGAGCCGGAGCGCCAGACGGGAGCCGTCGAGGGGCGGGACGGGGATCAAGTTGAAGACGGCCAGGCCGGCGTTGAGGAAGATGCCTCGGGCGAGGAAGACGATGATGACCTCCTGCGACTTCGGGTCAAAATCGCCGAGGGTGCCGATGAGCGCCAGAACAAGACAAAGCACCACGTTCATCGCCGGGCCGGCCAAGGTGATATAGATGTCATCCATCCGGCGGGTCTTCGGATTGGGCAGGGAGACCTGGACCGGCTTACCCCAGCCGATGAGGCTAAAACCAGGGCCGAAAAAGATCATGAAAGCCGGGATCGCGATGGTGCCGATGGGGTCGGTGTGGGCGAAGGGGTTGAGGGTCACGCGGCCCTGCAGGCGCGGGAGCGGGTCGCCGCGCATATCCGCCATCCAGGCGTGGCCGAACTCATGGAGGCCGATGGAGATGATCAGCAGGATGAGCTGGAGGAGCCCGTCGCGTAATTGTCCGACTTCCATCTCAGTTGCCGCAGCCTCCGCGGGGCTTACCGCAGCCGCAGCCGTTCGAGTGGACGTGGTCGGACTTCAGGCCCTTGACCGCGACCATCGGGAGCTGCTTCTCCAATTTGGCCGAGCCGCAGTGCGGGCAGGCCGGGGTCTCGCGGGAGCTCCGGACGAGCAGCTCGCTCGTCTGGCCGCAATCGGCGCAGGTGTAATCGAAGATCGGCATGGCGGACACCGATGAGCAAAGGCGGGCGGAGAAGTTAGCCAACCCGAAAGCACCGCCGCACTCGCTCCTTGAGCAATCCCCATGGGCGGATAGACCTGCAGCCATGTCGTACGCCGCCCGCACCCGACTCGCCCAACGGAGAGGCCTCAGCCTGACCGCGGCGCGCACGCTGGCCCGGCTCGCCACCCCGCAGGCCATCCAGGACTTCCTCGTCGATTTCCCACAGAACTTCGAACCCGAGGGCGACACCGCCCGCTCGGTGGAGGAGACCCTGAAGCATCGGCGGGCCCATTGCATCGAAGGCGCCATGGTGGCCGCCTTCGCGCTCTGGCTGCAGGGCCACCCTCCCCTGCTCCTGGACTTCAGCGCGCATCAGGACATGGACCACGTCATCGCGCCCTTCCGCGTGAACGGCAAATGGGGCGCCATCTCCAAGACCAACTACGTCTGCCTGCGCTGGCGCGACCCCGTCTACCGCAGCGTGCGCGAGCTCGCGATGTCCTACTTCCACGAATACGCCAAGGGGCCGCGCAAGACCCTGCGCAGCTACTCCAAGCCGTACGACCTCCGCCGCCTGCCGGCCGAGAAATGGGTGAACAATCCGAAGGACTGCTGGGAGATCGCGGACCTCATCACCGCCGCGCCGCATTATGAGATCGTCACCGCCGCCGAAGCCAGGCGCCTGCGGCACCGCGACGACGTCGAAGTACGCTCCGACAAGGTCACGGTCTTCCCGATCCCGAAGTGGAAAAGCCGGCGGCTCTGAGCCTCAGCGCCGTCCGTCGTACCAGATCCCGCAGTGCTCCGGCCGCTTCGCCGCGCGTCCCGCGGTGAAGAGCATGCGGAAGAAGAAGCGGCCCGCCTCCGTGAGCGTGTAGAGCTTCAGCTTGCGCGAAGACGTGCGCAGCGGGTGGTCGGCGAGGATGACGAAGCGGCGACCGGAGCGGCGGGCCAGCGTCTTCAAGCGACGGCTGAGGAAGACCTCTTCGCCCGCGTAGTACTCGGTCCCGAAACCGCCCGCCGCGCGGAAGGCGTCCGCCTCGACCCAGACGCATGAGCCCGCGGCCCAGCCGGCGAGGCGGCTCCAGAGATTCCACAGTCCGCCGACGAAGCGGGCGTAGCGCGGCGTGCCGGGCTCGAGTTCGACCGTGCTACCGCCACCGAGCGCGCGCCCTTCGGCGATACGCGTCGCGATGGACGCGAAGAGTTCCGCCGAAGGCGTGGAATCCGCGTCGATGAACACCAGCCATTCACCGGTCGCGGCGCGCGCCCCGGCGTCGCGGGCCCGGCCGATCTGGTTCACCGGCTCGAAGACCACCGTCGCGCCCGCCGCGCGGGCGACCGCGGACGTGCCGTCGGTCGAGTTGTTATCGCAGACCACGCACTCCCATTCCCAGCCGCGGGCCGTGAACGCCGACGACGCCGCCTTCACCGCCGCAAGGGCGGCCGGAAGGAGTTTCTCTTCGTTGAAAGCCGGGAGGACGACGGAGACGCGCATCACCGGCGGGCGCGTCAGCCGACGTGCTCGAAGGCGCAGGCCGCGGCGCCGACGACACCGACATTGCCGCCGAGGCCGGCGGGGACGATCGAACAGACCGCCGACAGACGCGGGAAGGCGTAGTTGTTGGCGCTCTTGCGCATCGGGACGAAGAGCGCGTCGCCGGCCGCGGTGACGCCGCCGCCGACCACGATCACGTCGGGGTTGAAGGTATTGATCACCGCGCCGAGGCCGCGGCCGAGGTAGTTGACCGATTCGGCCCAGATCTCGTTGGCGAGCGCGTCCCCTTCGGCCATCGCCTGGAAGAGATGGTGCGTCGTGACCTGCTCGATGCTGCCGGCGAACTTCACGATGCTCGACGGGCGGCCGGACGAGAGGGCCTCGCGGGTGCGGCGCGCGATGGCGGTGCCGGAGGCGTAGACTTCCCAGCAACCAGGATTACCGCAGCCGCAACGGGGGCCGTCCATCGTGAGCGGGATGTGGCCGAGCTCGGCCGCGTTGCCGTTGGAGCCGCGCATCAGGCGGCCGTCGATGACGGCGCCGCCGCCGATGCCGGTGGAGACGGTGATGTAGACGACGTTCTTCCTGCCCTTGCCGGCGCCGAAGCGGTATTCGCCGAGCGCGGCCGCATTACAGTCGTTGTCGATACGGGCGGGCAGGCCGCCGAAGGAATTGCTCAGGAACTCGGTGATCGAGAAACCCGTCCAGCCGGGGAGATTGGGCGAACCGTCGACGCAGCCGCGGGCGATGTCGAGGGGGCCGGGCGAGGCCACGCCGAGGGCGACGAAGTCGGCCGGCTTCAGCCTGAGCTCGGCGAGGAGTTTGTGGGCGGCGGCGGCGACGCGTTCGCAGGCCTGCTGCGGGCCTTTGTCCGCGAACGTCTCGACGCGGCCGGAACCGAGGACGCTGCCGTCCTCATTGACGACGCCGAAGGCGATCTTCGTGCCGCCGAGGTCAAAAGCTAGGACTTTACGCATGGGAAAAGGCAAGGGGGCTCAGTCGCGCGCGGGCCGGGCGTAGTCGTCCTGCAGGCGGACGACGTCGGTGAGGTCAGGCGTGGAGACTTCCATCAGGACGCTGTCCTCGAGGGCTTCGAAGCGGTGGATCGTGCGGGCCGGGATATGGACCGACTGGCCGGGCAGCCAGGCTCGCTGGTCGGCGGACGTGACGAGGGCGGTGGACGGCGTCTCGCCGGGGGCGAGCGCGCGGAAGGTCAGGACCATCTTGCCGGAGACCAGGTACAGCGTCTCGGTCTTACGCTCGTGATACTGGAGGCTGAGGCGACAGCCCTTCTTCACCTCGAGGATCTTGCCGGCGTAGGCGGCCTGGTCGGCGAACCAGATTTCCCGCCCCCACGGCTTATCCACGGTCTTGGGTTGGTGCAACGGTTCGGCCATGCCGCTGTTCTGTCGAAAAACGCCAGGTTAGCCAAGCAAATCCCCGAAGAAATCCGGCTGATCCATCGCGCCGACCAAGGGCTGCACGAGATGCTCGGCGTCGACCGCGACGCGGTTGACGTCGGGCGAGACGCGATGGAGCGACAGCGTGCGATCGGGCGCGGTGACGGCGAGGGCGGCGAATTCATCCGACGTGAACGCGCGTTCGGAAAGCCAGGCCTGCCGGGCGGGGCCCGTGAGCACGACCGGCATGCGTGAGTGGACCTCGCCCGCCTCGCGGTTAGGCGCGACCGTGACGAGGCAGAGCGTCCGGCGCGACGTGCCGTCGGCGGCGAGGCGGAGCGACCAGAGGCCGCCGACCGCGAGCGGGCCGCCGTCCGCCGAGCGGAAATAATACGGCACCTTCAGCCTGCCCTCGGTCTTCCATTCGTAGTAGCCGTCGAGCGGCACGACGCAGCGACGCAGGCGGGCAGCATCGCGGAAGGTCGGGCGGTCGAAGATCCCTTCGACGCGGGCGTTGGCGTGGCCGCCGGCTTCGTCGGCCGGCGCCCAGGCGGGGACGAAGCCCCACGGCAACGCTTCGGCGCGCAGGACCCCCTGCTCGCGACGGACGCTGAGAAGCGGCGTGCCCGGCGAAATGTTGTAACGCGGCGCGACGTCGACCGACGAGGCGCCGAGGCTCTTCACGATTTCGGCCCAGCGAGAGAACTGGGTGACACGGCCGCACATATCCGGGATCTACCAGTGGGGCGGACGTTCGTCGGCGGGCGGGGCCTGGTCGCCGGCGTCGGCGGACTGGGTCAGCTTCGCCTCGGCCCGGACGAGCCGGTCCGCCAGCTTCGAGACCTCGCGGGACAGCTCGAGGATGATGCGGTCCTGCTGTTCGACGTGCCGTTGCAAGAAAGTGAGGCGTTCCTCGAGGGCGCGCTGGTGGTCATCCATGTCGGCAAGATGGAGGCGGGGCCCGGCAGGGCAAGACGCTATGATGATTCCAACAGTTGGCGGCTCGGGGCTAGGTTTGGGGGTTGAACCACAGGGATAGACCTAGTGGAATACTCCTATGTCCGAACCCCAGGACACACCCCCCGTCGAAACCGGAGCGGAGCCTTTGGCCCGTCCGCGCCGTACCCTCTGGCAACGCCTCGGGGGCGAAGGCCTCGCGCTGTCCGTCCTCGTGCACTTCGTGCTCGTGCTCATCGCGATCGTCTGGGTGGTCTCCACCGTGACCGACGGCGCCGGTAAGAAGGACCCGAACGCCTTCGCCACGGGCGCCGGTGGCGGCGCGGGCGGCCCCAAGGCCAAGGAGTTCAAGACCAAGGTCGTCCCTAAGAACATCAAGTCGCTCGCCAAGACCAACACCCGCATCACCAGCAAGAACGCCAACGCCACGATGGCGGTCGCCAGCCTCCCGAGCCTTTCCAATCCCCTCCTCTCCGCCGGCGCGATCGGCGGCGGCGCCTCGAAAGGTTTCGGCGGCGGCTCCGGCGGCGGCTTCGGCGCCGGCAAAGGCATCGGCTCGGGCGGCGGCCGTAATTTCGTCTCCTTGTTCGGCATGAAGGGCTCCGGGGCCGGCGCGGGCGGGCTCATCGGCACGCTCTACGACCTCAAGCAGACCGCGAACCGCCAGCCCACCGCGGCCGCGCCCGCGGTCACCGGCATCCCGCCGTACCGCGCGTCGGTCCGGGAATTCCTCGAGAGCGGCTGGAGCGCGGGACGCCTGCAGAAGTTCTTCAGGTCGCCCGACAAGCTCGTCTCCGGCCAGCTCTTCATCACGGGCCGCTCGGCCAATGACGCCCCCAAGGCCTTCGAAGTGGAGAAGCTGATGAAGCCCTCGCGCTGGGTCGTGCATTACCGCTGCTACGTGGAGATGCCCAGCTCTCTGCCCTTCCGTTTCGTCGGTTCGGGCGACGACTTCCTCATCGTGCGCTGGAACCGCCGGATCGCCCTCGACGACGGCTATGAGACCTTCTTCAGCGGGCGGGATGGCAACTACAAGGACTTCGGCGTCAAGGTCTCGAAGGAATATAAGGTCGACCGCCGACCCGGCGGACTGCATCGCCTGAAAGCAGGCCCCTGGCTGCAGGTGACCAAGGGCACGAAGGTGCCGGTCGAAGTGCTCATCGGCGAGACCCCGGGCGGCGTCTTCGACTGCTACCTCGCGATCGAGGTGGCGAAGTCCTCGACCAAGGTGAACGGCCAATACGAAGGCGAAGGGAAGCTGAAGCTCTTCCGCTGCAACGCCGACCCGCTGCCGGCCGGCATGGAGCGGGACAAGCGCGGCCTCAACATCGACATGGAAGCGAAGGGCTGGATCTTCAAGGTGACCGCCGACGCCAACACGGCCATCCGCTAACGCCGGCCCGGGAAATAGAACCGCGCGCAATTGCCGCCGAAGAGGCCGGCACGATCGGCGTCGGTCAACTGGCGCGCGTAATCATCGACGAGCCGGAAAGCCTGCTCGTAACTACCGGCGAAGAGACAGACCGGCCAGTCTGAGCCATACATCAGGCGCGACGGGCCGAAGGCTTCGAAGACCGTGTCGAGGTACGGACGGAACTGCCCGGTCTGCCACGCCTGGTGGTCGGCCTCCGTGAGCAGGCCCGAGACCTTGCAATGGACGTTCGGGAGTTTCGCCAGCCGGCGGAGCTGCGACTTCCAGGGCTCGAGGGCGCCGTCCTTGATGTGAGGCTTGGCGATGTGATCAAGGACGAAGGGCTGGAGCGGGAAGTTCTCCGTGAGCCGAATCGCGGCCTCGAGCTGCCTCGGGTAAATCAGGATATCGTAAGTCAGTCCGTGGGCCTGCAGCTTCGAGATCCCGCGCTGGAAATCCTTCCCGAGCATGAAGTCCGCGTCGGGCTCTTCCTGGACGACGTGACGGACGCCGACGAACTTCGGGTGGGCGGCGAGGCGGGCCAGGTCGGCCTCGACGCGGTCGGAACGCAGGTCGACCCAGCCGACGACGCCCTTCACGTTCGCGTGCTGGTCCGCGAGGGAGAGCAACCAGTCGGATTCGCCGACGACCTGACGCGCCTGTACGGCGATCGAGCCCTCGAAACCGAGCGGCTGCTGCAACGCGGCGAGATCGTCGGGCAGCCAGCTGCGGTGCAGAGGGGAGCCCGGCGGGATCCACGGGTATTGCGCCGCATCGTACGACCAGAAGTGCTGGTGGGCGTCGAGGCGCATGGCGTCAGACCACGTCGACGATCGCCTTGATGACGCCGGACTCCGGCTTGAGCCAGGTCGGGAAGGTCGCGATCAGGTCGTCGAACTTCGCGTGGTGGGTGATCCAGGGCTTCGTGTCGATCACCCCGTCTTCGATCAGCCGGATGATGCGGGCGAAGTCCTTCGAGAGGGCGTTGCGGCTGGCCATGATGGTCAGCTCGCGGCGGTGGAGGTGAGGCGCGTGCGGGAAGGTCAGGTCCTGCTGCGTGATGCCCACGTAGACCACGCGGGCCGCGAAGGCCGCGAAGGCGAAACAGGCGACCATCGACTTATTGCTGCCCGTGGCGTCGATGACCACGTCGGCCAGCTGGCCGTTAGTCAGCGCGGCGAGCGCGGCGACTTCGGAGCCGTCGCCCTTGGCCAGGATGACGCCGTCCACCTTCATCACGTCGGTGCAGAACTTCAGGCGGTCCGCGTTCATGTCCATCACCACGCACTTCGCGCCGGAGACCTTCACGAACTCGACGGCCGAGAGGCCGATGGGGCCGGAGCCGATGACGAGGACCGTCTCGCCGGCCTTGGGCGCGGCGCGGTCGACGGCATGGCAGCCGATGGCGAGCGTCTCGACGAGCGCGAGCTGGTCGTAGGAAAGCTTCGTGGAGATATGCAGCTTGCGGGCCGGCAGCAGGAACTGCTCGGCCATGCCGCCGTCGCACATCACGCCGAGCGTCTTGTGGTTCTCGCAGCAATTGGTGAAACCGCGACGGCAGCTGTAGCACGTCTGGCAGTTGATGTAGGGCTCGACCGAGCAACGGTCGCCCGGCTTCACGTTCGTCACGCCCGGACCGACCGCGAGGACCTCGACGCCGAGCTCATGGCCGGGAATACGCGGATAGGAATAGAACGGCATCTTGCCGAGGTAGCCTCCGTAGTCGGTGCCGCAGATACCGATGCGATGCACGCGGACGACCGCTTCGCCGGCCGCGGGCGCGGGCGGTTCCGGGATATCGATGCGCGCGAACTGACCGGGCTGGTCGAGACGGATGGCCTTCATCGGCTCAGTTGTTCTCCTTCAGACCTTCGAGGTGGCCAAGGTTCTTCACCGGGGCGAAGATCGCGTGGACCTCGGAGAGGAGCTGCTGGTCGATCGGTTCCGCGGCCCACTTGGCCCAATTGCGGATATTCGTCGGATTGGCGCTGCCCGAGACCGTCGTGGTGATGTCGGGATGCTGGAGCGAGAACTGCAGGGCGAGCTTGGCGATGTCGCTGCCCTTTGCGGCGCAATGGGCGGCGGCGGCGCGGGCGGCGGCCTTCACTTCCTCCGGCTCCTTGAGCCAGGCCGGGAGCGGGGCGTTGGTGAGCAGGCGGGCGCTGAACGGACCGGCGTTCATCACGCCGACGCCCTTCGCCTTCAGGTAGGGCACCGTCTCGTCGGAGAAGCGGGTGTTCTGGAGCGTGTGCTGGTTGTAGCTCAGCACGCAGTCGACCTCGGTCTGGTCGCAGATGAACTTGAAGATCTTCTGGGGGTAGCCGCTGAAGCCGATAGCCTTCACCTTGCCGGCCTGCTTCGCCTTGCGGAGGGCCGGGATCGTCTCGTCGACGATCTGCTGCATCGGGACGAACTCAATGTCGTGGCAGAGGACGATGTCGAGGTGGTCGGTGCCAAGGCGGTGCAGGGAGACGTCGATGCTCTCTGCGACGCGCTTGGCGGAGAAGTCGAAGTGCGGGAGATCGTAGCGGCCGATCTTCGTGCAGAGCTTATAGCTGTCGCGAGGCACGCCGCGGAGGGCGATGCCCAGGAGCACTTCGGACATGCCACGGCCGTAGAAGGGCGACGTGTCGATGAAGTTGAGGCCGCAGTCGAGGGCGACCTGGACGGACTTCAGGGCGTCGTCGAGGGCGACGCTGCGGAATTCCTGTCCGAGCGACGAGGCGCCGAAGCTGAGGATCGGGAGTTCGATGCCGGTCTTACCGAGGGTACGGGTCTTCATAGGACGAAAGTTCAGGCGGTGCGACAGCCGACGGTGAGGAGCACGTTGCCCCAGAGCGCCTGGTCACCGGTCTGGATGGTGAGGATGTGGTCGGCGGATTCGACGGCCTTGTAGAAATCCCACTTCAGGACCGGCTGCAGTTCGAGCTTCAGGCCAGCGGCCTTCACTTCCTGGCGGAACTCGGCCCACACGGGCGGCTCACCCTTCTGCGCGTAGGAGTCATCGGGCGGGATGCCCATCGTGTTGACGGCGTCAACGGGCACGGCGCTGAGCACCGCGCGCAGCACTTGGGCGACCGTCGGGATACCCGGCGAAAGATTGAGCGAGACCAGTTCGGCGTGCGGGCCCTTCTTGCCCCAGACCGGGTAATTGCCGTCGGCGATCAGGATCACGGAGTGGTGGCCCGCGCGGGCGAGCACTTCGGAGATCTTCGGATGGATGAGCTGGTGCTTGAGCATGGTCTTAGCGGGGTAAGTGGGTGCGGATGGCCTTGATCGTCTGCGCGGCGGCGGCTTCGGAGTCGGGCAGCGGCAGGATCTCGCCGGAGAGATAGCCGGCGAAACCGATGTCCTGGAGCGCGGCGATGACCGAGGCGGCGTCCGTGTGGCCGAAGCCGATCGCCTGACGATTACTGTCGGCGAAGTGGACGTGGCCGACGTGACGTCCGCAGGCGCGGAGCGTGGCGGCGTTCGAGACCTCCTCGATGTTCATATGGAACAGGTCGCAGAGCAGCTTCACGTTCGCGACCTGGCGCACTTCGAGGAACTGCGCCGCCTCGAGCTGGCGATTGAGGAGATTCGTCTCGTAGCGGTTGAGCGGCTCGTAGAGCAACGGCACGCCGTAGCGGGCGGCATGGGCGCCCAGGTCGGTCAGCGCCTCGGCGAGCCAGGTGAGCGCCTGTTCGCGGGAGACGTCGCCCTCGGCCTTGCCCTGCATCGAGCCGATGATCGCGGACGCCTTGAATTCGCCGCCGACGTCGATGATCGCGCGGATGAACTCGCGGGCCTGGGCTCGGATGGCCGGGTCGGCGTGGGTCAGGTGCCACTTATGGACGAGCCAGCCGCCGCCGGTGCCGAAGGCCGCGGCGACGAGACCATGCTGCTTCAGCAGGGCGTGGAGCGCCGGGCGGTCGATGGAAGCGGCGGACGGAGCGAAGACCTCGATCGCGTCGAACCCCAGCTTCGCGGCGGAAGCCGCGGCGGGGGCGAGGCCGTCCCAATAGACGAACGGTCCGCCCTTGGCTTGGGCGACGAGCGAGACCGTGATCGCAGATTTAATCACAGGGGAACTCTGCCCTCACCGTGAAGGTGGGGCAAGTTCCGCTTAAATGACTTTAAACGAAAAACGGAGCGAGGAGGCCGAGAAGCGGCAACTTACTCCGTCATTCCCTGCGAGGTGCGGCTCTTCACGAGACGCTGCACCAAGGCGAAGCGGAGGATCTGCTCCATCTTCGCGACCTCGACCGGGTCGACGTCCTTCTGATTGCGGGCGGCCTCCACGGCCTCGCGGGCGCGGGCTTCGGCGTTCTCGACGGCCTTCAGGTCGATCTTCGCCTCGTCGATCGCGGCTTCGGTCACGACCGAGACCTTATCGGAGACGACGCGGACGAAACCCTGGTCGATGGCGAGGCGCGTGACCTTGCCTTCGACCGTGAGGATGACTTCGCCGGCGGCGATGACCGCGGTGATGGGCTGGTGGCCGGGCAGGATGCCGATGCTGCCCATCGCGGTGGGCAGGGTCACCTTGTCCGCCGTGCCTTCGTAGGCGCGGCGGTCAGGGGTGACGATTTCGACCTTAAGGGACATCGGGTCGGATTACTTGGACTTGCCCGAAGCGGCGAGGACCTCGTCGATGCCGCCCTTCATGTAGAAGTCGTTCTCGTTCACGTGGTCGAGCTCGCCGGAAAGGATCATCTCGAAGCCGCGCAGCGTGTCGTCGAGGGCGACGTACTTGCCGGGCGAGCCCGTGAAGATTTCGGCGACGTGGAACGGCTGGGAGAGGAACTTCTGCACCTTACGGGCGCGGAAGACGACGAGCTTGTCCTCGGGGGACAGTTCGTCGAGGCCCAGGATCGCGATGATGTCCTGGAGGTCCTTGTAGCGCTGCAGGAGGCCCTGCACGCCGCGGGCGACGCGGAAGTGGCGGTCGCCGACGACTTCGGGCGCGAGCGCGGTCGAGGTGGAAGCGAGCGGGTCGACGGCCGGGTAGATGCCCAGTTCGGCGATGCGGCGCTCGAGCACGACGGTCGAGTCAAGGTGAGCGAAGGTGTTGGCCGGAGCCGGGTCGGTCAGGTCGTCCGCCGGGACGTACACCGCCTGGAAGGACGTGATCGAGCCCTTCTTGGTGGAGGTGATGCGTTCCTGGAGGTTGCCCATCTCGGAGGCGAGGGTCGGCTGGTAACCCACCGCGGAGGGCGAGCGACCGAGGAGCGCGGACACTTCGGAGCCGGCCTGCGAGAAGCGGAAGACGTTGTCGACGAAGAGGAGCACGTCGCGGTTCTGTTCGTCACGGAAGAATTCGGCCATCGCGAGGGCCGAGAGGGCGACGCGCATACGGGCGCCGGGCGGCTCGTTCATCTGGCCGTACACGAGGGCGACCTTGGACTTCGAGAGGTCCTTCTGGTCGATGACGCCCGCTTCGGACATTTCGTGGTAGAGGTCATTGCCTTCACGGGAGCGCTCGCCGACGCCGGCGAAGACGGAGAAACCGCCCTGCTTCATCGCGATGTTGTTGATGAGCTCCATGATGACGACGGTCTTGCCGACGCCGGCGCCGCCGAAGGCGCCGACCTTGCCGCCCTTCACGAAGGGACAGATCAGGTCGATGACCTTGATGCCGGTGCCGAGGAGTTCGGCGGAGGTGGACTGCTCGGTGAGGGGCGGGGGCAGGCGGTGGATCGGGTAGCGCTTGCTGTGCTCGACCGGGCCGCGTTCGTCGACGGCGTCGCCGGTGACGTTGAAGATGCGGCCGAGGACGCCGTTGCCGACGGGCACGGTGATCGGGGCGCCGGTGTCGACGGCTTCGCCGCCGCGCACGAGGCCTTCGGTGGTCGTCATCGCCACGGCGCGGACGAGGCCGTTGCCGAGGTGCTGCTGGACTTCGAGGATCAGCTTGGTGGCCTTGCCTTCGACCTGATAGTCGATCTGGATCGCGTTGTAGATCTCAGGGACCTTGTCGGCGGGGAATTGGACGTCGACGACGGCGCCGAGGACCTGGGTGATCGTTCCTTTAGTGCTCATGATATTGGTAGAAGTTGGGATGGGAAATTACTGGGCGGCGGCGCCGGCGGTGAGCTCCAGGATTTCCTGGGTGATCGCGGCCTGACGGGCCTTGTTGTATTCAAGGGAGAGGGCGGCGCCGATCTTCTTGGCGTTGTCGGTGGCGGCCTTCATGGCGACCATGCGCGCGCTGAATTCGGAGGCCTTGGATTCGAGGACGGCCTGGTGGACGGCCTGCTTGAAGAAGAGGGCCGGCAGCTGGTCGAGGATCGCGGCGGCGGACGGCTCGAAGAGCATGTCGCGTTCGTCTTCCTCGAACTTCGGCTCGGGCAGGCCGAGTTTGGCGCGGAACTCGCGGGCCTGGTTCACCAGGCTGTCGGCCGGCAGGAGCTGCTGGACGCGCGGGGTCTGCACCATCGTGTTCTTGAAGTGGGCGAAGAGGACCTCGACGGTGTCGACCGTGCCTTCGGTGAAGGCCTTGAGGAGGTACTCGGCGGCCGGGCGGACTTCGTTGAAGCCGGCGCGGTCGGTGACGGGGAAGTCGGCGAGGACCTTGCGGCCGGAACGCGCGAGCGCCTGGGCGCCCTTGCGGCCGATGCAGACGAAGACGGCGTCCTGCTGTTCGGCGGCGAGGCGGATCAGGTTGCCGTTGAGGGCGCCGGCCATGCCCTTGTCAGGCGTGACGAGGAGGATGCCGCGGACCTTGACGTCGCGCTTGGTGAGGAGCGGGTGGGTGAAATCGCCGACCTTGGCCTGGGCGGTGTCGAGGATCTCGCCGAGGAGCTCGGCGTAGGCGCGGCCCGCGCGGGCGGAATCCTGCGCGCGCTTCATCTTCGACGAAGCCACGAGCTGCATGGCCCGGGTGATCTGGCCGGTGCTCTTGACCGATTTGATTCGGTTGCGGATCTCGCGGAGTCCTTTGGGCATGGAGCGGGGCGGTGGCTAGGAAGGAGGAAGGCTTCGCGGCTCAGGCCTTGAAGCTGCGGCGCCAGGTCTCGCAGGCGGACTTAAGCTCGGCTTCGCCGTCCTTCTCGATCTTGTTGCCGAGGCGGATCTTGGCGAGGATGGCGGGCTTGGCGGTCTCGAGGTGGGCCTGGAGGGAAGCGGCGGCGGCCTGCACGGACTTCACCGGCATGTCGTTGAAGAAGCCGTTCTGCATCGCCCAGATGATGCCGCACTGGATGTCGGCGGACTTCGGGGCGGTCGGGGGCTGCTTGAAGAGCTCCACGAAGCGGTCGCCCTTATCGAGGATCGCCTTGGTCTTCTCGTCGAGGTCGGAACCGAACTGCGCGAACGCCGCGAGTTCGCGGTAGTTGGCGAGTTCGCCCTTCACCTTGCCGGCGACCTGCTTGAAGGCCTTGATCTGCGCGGCGGAACCGACGCGGGAGACGGAGAGGCCGACGGAGACCGCGGGGCGGATGCCTTGGTTGAAGAGGTCGGTCTGGAGGAACACCTGGCCGTCGGTGATCGAGATCACGTTGGTCGGGATGTACGCGGACACGTCGCCGGCCTGCGTCTCGATGATCGGCAGCGCGGTGAGCGAGCCCTTGCCGGCGAGACGCGCGGAGCGCTCGAGGAGGCGGGAGTGGAGGTAGAACACGTCGCCCGGGTAGGCTTCGCGGCCGGACGGGCGCTTCAGGATGAGCGAGATCTGGCGGTAGGCGGCGGCGTGCTTGGAAAGGTCATCATAGACGATGAGCGCGTCCTGGCCGTTTTCCATGAACCACTCGCCGATGGCGGTGCCGGAGAAAGGCGCGAAGACCTGGTTGGCGGCGTTGTCGGCGGCCGAGGCGGCGACGACGACGGTGAATTCCATGGCGCCGGCCTTCTCGAGGGTGCCGATCGTGCGGGCGATGGAGGAGTTCTTCGTGCCGATGGCGACGTAGATCGAGTACACCGGGCGGAAGTTGGCGTCGCCGGAGGCGAGGCCGACGCGGTTGGCGTTGGCCTGGTTGATGATCGTGTCGATCGCGATGGTGGTCTTGCCCGTGGCGCGGTCACCGATGATGAGCTCGCGCTGGCCGCGGCCGATCGGGATCATGGCGTCGATGGCCATGATGCCGGTCTGCATCGGCTGGTCGACGGACTTGCGGGGGATGATGCCCGGGGCGATCTTCTCGACCGGGTAGCGTTCGCTGGAGGCGATGGGACCCTTGCCGTCGAGCGGGTTGCCGAGGGCGTCGACGACGCGGCCGAGGAGGCCCTTGCCGACGGGGATGGAGAGGAGGCGGCCGGTGGTCTTGGCTTCCATGCCTTCCTTGAGGCTGGAGATGTCGCCCATGATGACGCAGCCGACGGTGTCTTCGGCGAGGTTCAGCGCGACGCCCTGGAGGCCGCCGGGGAGTTCGATCATCTCGTTCATCATGACGCCCGAGAGGCCGTCGATGGAGGCGACGCCGTCCGCGAGGGAGACGATGGTGCCGACGTTGGATTTGCCGGCGCGGGTATCAAGGCCGGCGATGGCTTTCTGGATCTGGTCGATCGCGTTGCTCATTGTGTTTAGTAAAGCGGGTTAAGGTTGGGGGAGGTGTTCAGGAAAGGGACTTGGCGAGGTTGGCCAGGCGGAGCGAGGCCGTGAGGTCGGTGACGTCGTCGCCCACGCGGACGCGGAAGCCGCCGAGGAGCGCGTCGTTGCGACGGGCGACCGGGCGGACGGTACGACCGAGTACTTTGGAGAAGTGCGCGGCGATCGCATCGGCGTCGGCCGCGGCAAGCGGACCGGCGTGCTCGATACGGGCTTCGCCGCGGGCGAGCTCGCGACGGACGTTCGCGAGATAGGCGCGGAGGAGCGGGCGGAGCTGGTGGGACGCGCGGGACTTCGTGAGCGCGGCGAGCACGGCGCCGACCAGGTCGGCGGAGACCACGCCGCCCTCGAGGGACATGGCGAGGAGGCGCTTGGCTTCGGCTCGGACGGAGGCGGCGGACATCGGAAGAGAAAGGGCTTAGCGGGCGAGCTGCTTGACGGCGGCCTCGTTGAGGCGGCCGCGCTGGGCGTCGTCGAGGTTCTGTTCGAGCACCTTGGCGGCGGTCTCGACGACGAGACGGGAGACTTCGCCGCGGACTTCGTTCATCATCTTCACGCGGTCGGCTTCGATGGCGGCCTTGGCCTTGGCGATGACTTCGGTCTGGGCGGCCTGGGCTTCGGCGCGGGCGGCTTCGATGGCGGCTTTGGCGGAATTACGGGCGTCGGCGAGGATCTTGGCGGCTTCGTCGGAAGCGGCGACCAGCTGGGCTTCGGCCGTCTTCTGCGCGGAAGCGAGCTGGGCTTCGGCGGCGGCGCGGTCCTTCTGGAGCTGCTCGGCCTGACGGATGCGCTCCTCGAGCTGGCCGAGGGCGGGCTTGATGGCGAACTTGTAGAGGACGAAGGCAAGGATCGCGAAGTTAATGACCTGGACGAGCAGGTGCGGGCCATCGACGCCGAAGTCGCCGAAGAGCTTGATGATGTCGTCGATGGGGCCGGAGGACCCGGCGGCGGGCGCGGCGGCCTTGGCGGTGTCGGCGGCGAGGAGGGCGGAGAGGAAGGTCATGGTGAGGACTTTGAAATAGGTGTGGGTTTCAGCGCTGGGAAAGAGAAGTGGCGGGCCCCTCGCGGGGCCACGCCACGTGACCGGTTACTTGGCGAGGAAGATCGCGTAGAACGCGACGGCTTCGGCGAGAGCCATGCCCAGGATGGACTGGACGAGGATCTTGCCGGACGCGTCGGGATTGCGACCCACGGACTCGACGGCCTTGGCACCGACGAGACCCACGCCGATGGCGGCGGCGAGACAGCCGGCGGCGGCAGGGAGGGAACCAGTGATTTCAGCGATGATCATGTTGTTGTGTTGTTTTTGGTTTTTCCTTGGCGCGCCGCCGGGGGACTCCCGGCAGGTCACGCGCCTCGAAAGCGAAAAGGTCAGTGGGCGTGCTCCTCGTCGTGGCCGCCTTCGTGGTTGCAGATGAGGCCGATGTAGACGGCGGAAAGCAGCGTGAAGACGAAGGCCTGGATGAGGCCGACGAGGACTTCGAGCAGGCCCGCGACTGCGGGGATGACATACGGGGCGATGCCGCCGAGCGCGTGGATCAGGTTCTCGCCGCCGTAGACGTTGCCGTAGAGTCGGAACGAAAGGGAGATGAGGCGGAAGGCGATGGAGACGACCTCGATGCCGCCGACGCCGAGGAAGATGAAGCTGAGCATGATCCACATCGGGAAGCTCAGCTCCTTCTTGTCGGCCTTGTTGCCGAAGAGATCGAAGATCAGCACCTTGAAGCCGGCGTAACGCAGGACGAAATAAGTCCAGGCGACGAAGGAGATGGCCGACAAGGCCAAGGTGGTGTTGAGGTCGGAGGTGGCCGGGCGGATGGCGTCAAGCCAGTGGCCGGGCTCGCCGTATTTGATGGTGCCGACTCCCGGGAGCAGGCCGCTCCAGTTCATCAGGAGGATGAAGACGAAGAAGCCGCAGAGGGTCGGGAAAACCTTGCCGATCATGCTCTTCCCGACGATCGGTTCAAGGGCGTCGCGCAAGCCTGAGGCCATGTTCTCGACCAGGGCCTGACCCTTGCTCGGGACGATCTTGGGGGAGCCGACGAGGACGCGGATGGCGATGATGATGAGGGCCGTGAGGATCCAGGTGGTCAGGATCGAGTTGGAGACCGGGATGCCGCCGATCTCGAAGAGGTCGGTCGCCTTCGGATTGACGCCTTCCTCGCTCGCAAGAACGAAGGCCGGGGCCAGGAGACTGAGGAAGAAAAGAGGGCGCATTTAGACGCGGGAACCGATTGGTGAACGATTCCGTGAAGAATGGTCAATCCTGCGAGCACCCTCCGCCCCAGAGTAAGCACCCAAGGATATCCCTATAAGGTGGGCTTATCCTATCCGGCCTTCAAGGCGAGAGCCGTACGATCTCCCAAACCCCCGACTTAAGGGTGTATTGGAACCGGTCGTGCAGTCGGTTGGTCCGGCCCTGCCAGAACTCGAAGTGGGTCGGAATGAGGCGATACCCGCCCCAGTGCGGCGGCTTGGGTACCTGCCCTTCGGCGTGCTTGGCCTGCAACTCGGCAAGGCGCGACTCCAGGACCTGCCGATCGGCGATGACATCACTCTGGTCGGACGCCAGAGCGCCGAGCTGGCTACCGTAGGGGCGACGGGCGAAATAGGCCACCGACTCTTCATCGGAAGTCCTTACCAATGAGCCAGTTATGTGAATCTGTCGCTCCAAGGCGAACCACGGGAAAAGCAGCGTCACGCGGGGATTGGCGGCGATTTCGTCCCCCTTCTTGCTGCGGTAGTTAGTGAAGAAAGAGAACCCCCGTTCATCGGCGGCCTTAAGCAGCACGGTCCGGGAGGAGGGGAAACCGTCCAGGCCGTGGGTCGAGAGGACCATCGCATTGGGCTCCACCACGCCGGCGGACTTGGCCTGATCGAACCACGCCTTGAATTGGGCCAACGGCGCGTCGAGCAGCTCGTGCCGGTCGATCCCGTGGGCGGCATACTCTTTACGGAAGTCCGAAAGGTCCATGGCCCCATCATGAAAGAGTCGTCGGCGCGCGCAAGCGTTAGCGCCCTTCCCTCTCGCCAGTCGAGGTCGCCGGCTCACTTTAGCAGCCGTGAACTTGGTGCTGATCACCCCCGACGAAGCGGCGACCGGACTCCCGTCCGAGGACGCGCGCGCGCGCCACCTGCGCGAGACGGTCGGACTCGCCGTCGGCGGTTCGTTCCACGTCGGCGTCGAGAACGGACTGCGCGGGATCGCGACGATCACCGCGCTCGCGCCGAAGCTCACGTTCTCGGTCGCGTGGGAGAGATCTCCGCAGGCGCGCCTGCCGCTCTCGGTGCTCGTCGGGCTCCCGCGTCCGCAGACCGCGAAGAAAGTCCTGCACGACCTCGCGAGCCTCGGCGCCGCGCGCATCATCTTCTTCGAGTCGGCGAAAGGCGACCCGGGCTACCTCACGAGCTCGCTGTGGAAAGACGGCGAGTGGCGCGAGCATGTCCTCAAGGGAACCGAACAGGCGTGCTCGACGCTCGTGCCGGAAGTGACGCGAGTCGGTTCGCTCGCGGAGGCCGTGGCGCTCATCGCGGGCGACGCGTGGAAGGTCGCGCTCGATCCCTATGAAGCCACCGCCGCGCCGGAACTTTCCACTCCGGCCCAAGCCGCGGTGCTCGCGATCGGACCGGAGCGCGGCTTCGCGGAAACGGAACGCGCGGCGCTCCGGGCCGCGGGCTTCGGCTTCGCGCATCTCGGCGACCGCATCCTGCGCGTCGAAGCCGCGGCGCTCGTCGGCGGCGCGCTCATGCTCGCGCAGTTGCGCGCCTGGGCGAAGCACCGGCCGGTCGGCGACTGATCACTCCGACGCCTTGCGGACAAGGACGGACGCGGCGGGCTGGCCTTTGCCTTTGCCGATCACCTTGCGCAGCTTCCAACCCTCGGGCACCGGGACTTCGAAGCCGCCGGGCGCTTCGAGGATCACGCGCACGTGCGCGCCCTCTTCCGCGTAGCTCACCGCCGTCGCGGCGATCTCCGCGCCCTTGGTCTGCCAGAGTTCCCAAGGCGGATCGGCGAACACGAGGTCGAAGCGGCCTTCGGTCACGCCGGGCTTGGTCGCATCGCCGGTGATCTTCGTGAAAGGCAGCTCGGCGACACCCATCGACTTCGCGACCGCGGCGGCGTTGGCGGTGAGCTCCGCGCCGATACGTTGGTCGACGCACGTCGCGCGCAGGGCGCCGCGGCTGAGCGACTCGAGTCCGTAGGCGCCGGTGCCGGCGAAGAGGTCGAGCACCGCCGTGCCGGGGACGAAGGCCGCGAGCGAGTTGAAGACCGCTTCGCGGATGTAATCCGTGGCCGGACGGACGCCGCCCTGCGTGGGGACGCGGAGCTGGATGCCTCGGGCGATGCCGCCGGTGACGCGCATGCGTCCAAGTTCGCGCGGCCGCGCGGAAGGTCAACGGCGTTCGGCGCCGAGGACCTGCCGTTGGGGTGACCAGCAGGTGGTGCGTCCGCCGACATCCTCGCGGACGAGCGGCTTCTTGGAGCGCGGACAACGGCCGCCGTCCTTCCAGCGATGGTTGAAGAGCCAGGTATCGGGCGGGTCGGACCAATCCTTGCCGATGACGTCCATCGCCTCGGCGCAGACCTCGCGCAAGGTCGCGTGGAGCTTACGGACGGATTTCGGTCCGAACGATCCGGCCTTGGCCTGCGGATGGAAGCCCGCGCGCCAGAGCACCTCGTCGGCCATCCAGTTGCCGATTCCCGGGAAACGTTCCTGCATGAGGAGCACCGGCTTGATCGCCGTGCGCGCGCGGCGACGCAGGAACACCTCGACGACGCCGACGGTGAACTCCGGCGAAAGGATCGCGGGCGGGATCTTCTCCCACCACGGCGGCACGCCGTCGCCTTGCCAGAACAGGACGCGGCCGAACTGCCGTGGGTCGACGAAGACCAGTTCCTTGCCGCCGGTCATCCGCAGTTTGAAGTGGTCGTAAGGCGTCGGCTCGCGGTCCGCGTCGCCCGCTTCGAGCCGACCGGTCATGCCGAGATGGACGCCGAGCCAGGCCCCGCCCGAGAAGCGGAAGGCCATCTGCTTCGCCGCGGCGAAGGACTCGACGAATTTGGCTCCCGCCAGGGCCTTGGTCAGCGTCGCCGGGGCGACCCCGCGGCCGATCCGTGCCTGAGTATTAAGATGAACCGCCGAAACCTTGCGGCCTAGGCCGACGTCCCAGCGGCGGCGGAAATATTCGACTTCGGCGAGCTCGGGCATCGGGGTACTCCCACCTAAGCAGGAGCCAGAACGAAGGAAAGCCGGGGCTTTATTTTGATTTTAGAGCGTCTCCCTGGGTATTTGTGCCTAATTTTAGGCAAAAATACCCCCTAAGGACGTTGGCACGGGGTCTGCATAATAATGAGCATGGGCTCATCCACGCCATCCCTCTTCCCGATGCTCCGACTCTGGGGCATCATCCTCTTCTGCCTGCTGACGTATATCCACGCCACCGCGACCTTAGGTAAGGAGATCGCCCGCAAGGCCGTCCGGGCCCTGAGCCTGGTCGACAGCCATGGCCTCCTGACCTTGGTCCCGTCTTCGGTCGGCACCCTGACCGTCGAACCTTTCGAAACCTCCGCCCGCACGAAGAAGTCCGCCATCCAGGCCCAACAGGCAGCCGCTTAAGCGCTGGCTTCGTCGGGGACGGTGAATTGATTAAGGGGCATGCATCCGGCCGACCCCGCCCGCTACGCCCAGAAGTCTTTCCAAGCCCGCTGCGGGAAGTCCGGCTTGCACCTGCCCAAGGTCTCGCTCGGCCTCTGGCATAACTTCGGGAGCGTCGACGACTACGCCAACGCGCGCGCGATCGCCCTGCGCGCCTTCGACCTCGGCGTCACGCACTTCGACCTCGCGAACAACTACGGCCCTGTGCCCGGCAGCGCCGAAGAGACCTTCGGCCGGATCCTGCGCGAAGACCTCGGCGCCTACCGCGACGAGCTCATCATCTCCACCAAGGCCGGCTACACCATGTGGCCCGGACCGCACGGCGACTTCGGCTCCCGCAAATACCTCCTGGCCTCGCTCGACCAGTCGCTGAAGCGGATGGGCCTGCCTTACGTCGACGTCTTCTACAGCCACCGGCGCGATCCGCACACGCCGCTCGAGGAGACCATGGGCGCGCTCGCCCAGGCGGTGCGCTCGGGCAAGGCGTTGTACGCCGCGATCTCCAACTATGATCCCGCCGACACCGCGCGCGCCTGCGCCCTCCTGCGCGAACTCGGCACGCCGTGCGTCATGCATCAGCCCAAGTACAGCCTCTTCGAGCGCACCCCCGAGGCGGGCTTGCTCGACGTCGTGGAGAAAGAAGGCCTCGGCTGCGCGGTCTTCTCGCCGCTCGCGCAAGGCATGCTCACCGACCGCTACCTGCAGGGCATCCCCGCCGACGCGCGCGCCGGCAAGCCGCACGGCTACCTGCGCCCCGAACAGCTCGACGCCGTGCGCATGAGGAAAGTCCGCCGCCTCGCGGAAGTCGCCGCCGAACGCGGCCAGCCGCTCGCGTCGATGGCGATCGCCTGGGTCCTGCGGGACCGCCGCGTGACGTCCGCCATCATCGGGGCCAGCAAGGTCGCCCAGCTCGAGCAATGCGTGGCCGCGGCTTCGTCGGCGCCGTTCGCCTCGGAGGAACTCAAGCGGATCGACGCCATCCTCGCCGGCTGAACGCACTCCGGGGTTGTGCCGCCGGACTCCGCCCGCAAGGGTGTGGCCATGACCGCCGGCGCCGCCCTGCCCTTCAAGATCAGCGTCCTCGTCTTCCTGCGCGACGAGGCGGGCCGCCTCCTGCTCATCCAGCGCACCAAGGCCCCGAATCTCGGCTGCTGGAGCCCGATCGGCGGCAAGCTCGAGATGGGCGCCGGCGAGTCGCCGTTCGAATGCGCCGTACGCGAGACCTTCGAGGAGACCGGCGTGGGCGTCGCGACCGAAGACCTCCATCTCTTCGGCATGATCTCCGAGAAAGGCTACGAAGGCCAGTCGCACTGGCTCATGTTCCTCTTCGACTGCCGCAAGCCGCTGCAGACGCTGCCCGCGACGATCGACGAAGGCCGCTTCGCCTTCTTCGCGCGCGAAGAGCTCGGCGACGTCGCCGTGCCGGAGACGGACCGCACGCTGCTCTGGCCGGTCTATGACGAGCACCGCCGCGGCTTCATCGCCTACCGGGCCGAATGCCATCCGGGCGCGCCGCTGCGGGTCGTGGTCGAAGAGACCGGCGCGCAGCCGAACCTCGACTGACGATGGACGCCGCCGGAAGCGAAGCCGAGTTCAAGCGGACCAACCGCAAGCCGGCGTATCCGATCGGCGAAGAACTCCGCGCTTACCTTTCGCGCGAAGGACGCGAAGTCCCCCTGCCCGTCTCCTACGCCCAGCTGCGCGAGTTCACCGCGGCGATGCCCCTGCTCGAACGCGGCAAGGACACCCTCTGGGAGACCGTCGCGTATCCGCCGGAGGAGATGGGGCGGCTTTCGCAGGGCCTGCTCGAGACTTACGCGCTCCTGCGCGGCGAAGGCGGCATGAAGGTCTTCAGCCACGTCTACGTGGACCGCGTGGACTTCTGTTCCTTCGGCAACTCGCAGCCCTTCCGCGTCCGCATCGTCAACGCGTACAACGAGAACCACGACTACTTCTACGTGAAGGTCGGCGACGCCTCGCGCGTCTGCGGGCTCGAGCTCGAGCACCTGCTCTCGCCGAACCGCATGCTCTACCTCACCTGGGGCGAGACGCTGGTCGAGGAGCACGTCACCGGCATCCCCGGTGACATCTTCGCCGAGAAATGGCTGGCCGCCGACGGCCACCACCCGGTGCGCCTCGCCAAGGAGCTCATCAAGTTCGAGGAGCGCTGCCTCGTGCGCCTGCTCGGCGACATGCGCGCCTACAACTTCGTCATCGCCGTCACCCCGGACTTCGACGCCACCGCCATCCGCGTGCGCGCCATGGACTTCGACCAGCAGAGCTACGACGGGCGCCTCCGGTTCTACCTCCCCGGCTCGTTCAAGGAGAACCGGCCGTTCGCCCAGCTCTGCGCCAAGCACATCAACGCCGCCTCCGCCGCCCAGTACCGACGCGAGGAGCAGTCGCTGATCCACCGCCGCCACCTCGCCGCGCCCGACCGGGTCAAGGACCTGCTGGCCGCCATGCGGGCCAATCCCCTGACCTCGCCCGAAAAAGCCAAGGAACTCGCCGACGGCCTGGCCGAATACCACCGGGACCCGGCCTTCCGGCAGCACACCGACATGGCGGGCCTGATCGGCGAGAGCCTCGCCCGGCTCGACCGGTTGTTGCGCTCTTAATAGTAAGCGCTGGACAGGACGCGCGCCGGGCGGGCAAACTCCGAGGCCTGCGATGAGCGACTCCTTAAGGCACGAATGCGGCATTGCCCTTGTCCGGCTGACCAAGGACCTGAAGTGGTATCAGGAGAAGTATGGCACCCCGCTGCACGGCTTCAACCAGCTCTTCCTCCTGATGGAGAAGCAGCACAACCGCGGCCAGGACGGCGCCGGGATCGGCTGCGTCAAGATCGGCTCCGAGAACGGCGAGGCCTTCCTCTTCCGCGACCGTGAGATCGGCGCCCAGGGCCTGACCCAGATCTTCACCCGCCAGATCAAGGCCTACTCCGACAAGATGCGCGAGGCGGTCATCGTCCCGGAGTTCCCCGAGACGGTGAAGCGCCACTTCGACTTCGGCGGCGAGCTCCTGCTCGGCCACCTGCGTTACGGCACCTCCGGCAGCTTCGACTCGGTCTCCTGCCACCCGTACGCGCGCAAGTCCATCTGGCCGACCCGCAACCTGCTCGTCGCCGGCAACTTCAACCTCACGAACACCGCCGAGCTCAACGCCTCGCTCACGCAGCGCGGCGCGCACGTCATCTACTCGACCGACACCCAGTCCATCCTCGAGGAGATCGGCTTCTGGCTCGACGAGGAACATGACCGGCTCTTCAAGGCCTTCAAGGACCAGGGCCTGGAAGGCGCCGCCGTGCAGGCGGAGATCTCCAAGCACATGGACATCGGCAACGTCCTGCGCCGCGCCGCCAAGCACTGGGACGGCGGCTACGCCATCGCCGGCCTCGTCGGCAACGGCGACAGCTTCGTCATCCGCGACCCCAACGGCATCCGCCCCTGCTGGTATGCCCGCACCGAGGACCTCATCGCCGTCGCCTCCGAACGCGTCGCGCTGATGACCATCGTCGGCGTCAGCCAGGCGGACGTCCACGAGCTCCCGGCCGGCCACGCGCTGATCATGAAGGCGGACGGACGTCATTCGGTCGAAGCCTTCCACGCCCCCGGCGAGGTCCGCCACTGCTCCTTCGAGCGCATCTACTTCTCCCGCGGCAACGACCCCGAGATCTACGCCGAACGCAAGGCCTTGGGCGCCGCCCTCGCCGACGACGTCCTGGCCCAGATCCGCGACGACCACGACAACGCGGTCTTCTCCTACATCCCCAATACGGCGGAGATCGCCTGGTACGGCCTGATGGAAGAGCTCCGCAAACGCCGCCGCGCGCAGGTCAGCGACAGGCTGATCGCCGCGCAGCGCGCCGGCAAGCTCGACGAGGCCATGATCGAGAAGCTCGTGCTCGGCGGCTGGCCGCGCGGCGAGAAGGTCGCCCACAAGGACGTCAAGCTACGCACGTTCATCTCCCAGGAGAAGAACCGCATGCAGATGGCCTCGCACGTCTACGACATCACCTACGGCACCGTCCGCGAAGGCGACACGCTCGTCTGCGTCGACGACTCGATCGTCCGCGGCACCACGCTGCGCCAGTCCATCCTCCGCATCCTCGCCCGCCCCAACCCGAAGCGCATCGTCATCGCCTCGACCGCCCCGCAGATCCGCTACCCGGACTGCTACGGCATCGACATGTCCGAGATGGGCAAGTTCCTCGCCTTCCAGGCGGCCGTCGCGCTCTGCAAGGAACGCGGGATGGCCGACCTCCTCCGCGAGGTCTACGAGGACTGCGTCGCGCAGGCGAAGAAGCCGACCAAGGAGATGCGCAACCACGTGAAGCGCATCTACGACGCCTTCACCGAAGAGGAGATCGCCGCCAAGGCGGCCGAACTCGTCTACCCCGCGAAGAGCGGCTGGAAGGGCGAGCTCGTCCTGGTCTTCCAGAAGATCGCCTCACTGCACAAGGCCTGTCCCTCGAGCCGAGGCGACTGGTATTTCACCGGCGACTACCCGACGCCGGGCGGTCTCGGCGTGCTCAACCAGGCCTACATCAATTACTGGGAGAAGCGCGAAGGCCGCTCCTACTGATCAGGCGTAGAGGCGGAACGGAGCGGTGCGCGCGCGGAAGGCCGCCGCGTCGCCGTCCCAGCGGCGCATCCAGCGGGCGAGGTCGATGCGCGCGCCCTGCGTACGCAGTTCCTCGAAGAACGCCTCGCTGCCGAGGTGCTTGATGAAGAGCTCGCGCTTGCCGCCGGTGAGGCCGGCGAAGGGGTTCGGCGCCCAGACGCAGGCCTGCCGGAAGAGGTGCAGCGAGATCGCGGTGGGGCGGAACACGGCGTAATCGTTGATGGCGAGATAGACGCCCTGCGTGCCGTCCGCGAGCTGCTGCGGCTGGAGCGTGAGTCCGGGAACCGCGGATCCCAGCGCGGCGGTGAGTTCGGCGGCCTTGCGACGCGGGTAGGTGAGGAACCGGAAGTTACGGCCGGCCCCGGCGCTGTGGCTGAAGCCCGAATCCATGCAGCCGAGGCCGGTCATGGCGTAACCGAACGCGGCCTGCGGGCTGTCGATCATCGGCGAGGTCGCCGTCCAGTTCAGGCCGGTGAGGTTCCACGTCATCGAACGGCGCCAGCCGCGCATCGTCACGACTTCGAGCTGGCCGCGCCGGCGCTTGGCTTCGTCGATCTCGAGCACTCCGGGCGTGGCGACCGCCCAGCGGGCGAGCTCACCGATGGTGAGGCCGTGGACGTAAGGGGTCTCGTAGGAGCCGACGTAGCTGCGCCACTTACGGTCGAGGAACGGCCCGTCGACCTTCTCTCCGCCGAGCGGGTTGGGCCGGTCAAGCACGATGACGCGGACCGGACGGGGCAAAGCGAAGCAGGCCTCGATGACGAGGCGCATGCAGCTGACGTAGGTATAGGAACGTGCGCCGATGTCCTGGAAATCGATGATGACCGCATCGAGGCCGGACAACATCTCCGGGGTCGGCTTACGCGTCGCGCCGTAGAGGGAGTAGACCGGCAGGCCGGTGCGCGTGTCCTTCGCATGGCCGACCTTGACGTCGGCCTTGGCCACGCCATCGATGCCGTGTTCCGGCCCGAACAGCTTCACGAGCTTCACGCCCGGCGCGCGCGCGAGCACGTCGGCGGTGCGCTGGCCGGCGCCGTTGACGCCGGCACGATGCGTGACGAGTCCGCAGCGGAGACCTTGGAGGCGGGCGAAGCCTTCGGCCGCGAGGACGTCGATGCCGAGCATCACCCGACCGGTCGGCGCGCCGCGGGAGGGAACGGACCGCACGGACGGCACGCTGACGGAACCGCCGCCACCGCCCGCGCAACCGGACAGAGCGTAGGCGCCCAGCGAACCCAAGGCGGTGAGGTGAAGGAAGTCGCGTCGGTCCATGGGGAAGCAGTGACCGCATCTTCGGCCTTTCGCCGAACGGTGCAAAGTCCGAAATCGAAAATCCGTTTGCAGGCGACGGTCCCCGCCGACACCTTCCCGCCATGCGCGTCGCCCTCCTCGGTTCCGGTCGCGGCTCCAACGCCGACGCGGTCCTCCGCGCCCAGGCCGAAGGCCGTCTGGGCAAGGCCAAGGTCGTCGGCCTCTGGTGCGACGTCCCGACGTGCAAGATGCTGGAGCTCGGCCCGAAGTACGGCGTCCCCGCCCGCTTCCTCGACACCGGCCCGTTCAAGACGAAGTTCTCGCCCGAACGCGAGCAGGCCTGGGCTGACGCCCTCAAGGCGGCGCAGGTCGACCTGGTGGTGCTCGCGGGCTTCATGCGCGTGATCAAAGCCCCCCTGCTCGACGCCTTCGCCGGCCGCATCATCAACCTCCACCCGAGCCTCCTGCCCGCCTTCCCGGGACTCGACGGCATCGGCCAGGCTTGGAACGCCGGCGTGCCGGAAGCCGGTTGCACCGTCCACTGGGTCAACGCCGAGATCGACGGCGGCGCCCACCTCGGCCAGACCCGCGTCGCCCGCGAGCCGGCCGACACCCTCGACACCTTCGCTCAGAAGATCCACGCCGCCGAGCACGCCCTGCTGCCCGCGGTGATCGCCCGCCTGAGCGAGACGCTTTCCTGATGATCGAACTGAAGTGCCCCATCCACGAAGACATGGTCCAGCCGCTGGAGGACCATTTCTGCGAACTCACCCGCTCCTCCTGGATGCTCTTCCATGAAGGTCCCGGGAAGCCGCACTTCGTGATGGGCTACTTCGACACGAAGGCCGAAGCCGACGAGGCTTGGGCCGGACTGCGCAAGGCCTTCAAGAAACTGCCCGAGGCCTACGAAGAGACCGTCATGGCCGACAAGGACTGGAAGGAAGCTTACAAGGAGCACCTCAAGCCGTGGGACCACGGACGTCTCCACTGGGTCCCCGCCTGGATGCGCGGCAAGCACGCCGTCCCGGCTGACGCCGCGGTGATCTGGTTCGACGCCGGCCTGGCGTTCGGCACCGGCGACCACCCAACGACCCGCCTGTGCGCGATCCGCATGATGGACTTCCTCGAGACGCATCCTGCCGCGCAGGTCTCCGTCACCGACGCCGGTTGCGGCTCCGGCATCCTCGCCCTCTCCGCGGCCAAGCTCGGCTGCGGACGTATCGCCGGTTTCGACCGCGATCCGGAATCCGTCCGCGTGAGCATCGCCAACCGCGAGGAGAACGGCATCGCCGACGAGGCGGTCGCCTTCCATCACGCCGGCCTGGAAGAAGGCTTCCGCCTGACCGGCCGGGCCGACGTCGTGCTGGCCAACATCATCAGCGACGTCCTCTGCATCTACGCCGACAACCTCGTCGACTCCGTCAGTCCGGGAGGCGTACTCGCCCTCAGCGGCATCCTCGCGAAGGAGCAGGACGCCGTCCGTGCGCATTTCGAAGCGAAGTGCCAGGCCGCCTGGGGCGCCGGTACCCGCGCCGACGGCCGCATCATGGGCGAGTGGAGCGACGTCGCCCTCTTCCGTCCGCTCTGAGGATTTGCGTCCGCTCCGGCGCCGTCCAACCTGATCCTCATGCACGAGACCGCCGCCCAACGTATCCGGTACGGACGCTTCATCGCCCTAGGCTTCGGCGTCTTCTGCCTGCTGCTGGCGCTGAACGAACTGCTCGGCGGCCTGAATCTCGGCTTCGCGAAGATCCCGCCGCGCTGGGATCCCGCGGTCGTGACCTTCCCCCGCGCGCTGCGCGCCGAATCCTGGTTCCTCATCGCCTATGCCGGACTGCTCTTCCTGCCTTGGCGCCGCATCACGTCGGCGAAGGTCTGGAACCGGCTCTTCGTGGTGCTCTGCGTCGCCTCGCTGATCTTCGCCTTCGCGATGATCTCCGAAGTCATGGCCAAGAACTACGTCGCCCAGGCCGCCGGCATGAAGGCGCGCATCCCGGTCTTCCAGGCGGTGCTGCTATTCCTGTGCCTCGGCCAGATCCCGCTCGAGCTCTTCAGCCGCAAGCCTCAGCTGCTCGACTGATCAGAGCGCGGCGTGCAGCGCCTCGGCGCGACGCATCGCTTCTTCGACGGTCGGCGCGGTGACGGTGATGTGGCCCATCTTCCGGCCCGGCGCAGCCTTGCCCTTGTCGTAGAGGTGCAGCTTGGCGGAGGGATCGGCGAGGACCTTGGTCCAATCGGGCTCCTGGCCGTCGCGCCAGACATCGCCGAGAAGGTTCACCATCGCCGAAGGCGCGAGCGGCTTGGTGCCGCCGAGCGGGAGGCCGCAGACGGCGCGGACATGCTGTTCGAACTGGCTGGTCTCGTGGGCGTCGAAAGTCTGGTGACCGCTGTTGTGCGGACGCGGGGCGAGTTCGTTGACGACGATGCGGCCGTCCCGCACGAACATCTCGACGGCGAGCAGGCCGACCAGCTGGATCTTGTCGGCGATGCTCAGCGCGAGTTCGCGCGCCTCGGCGGCGGTGGCCGCGGAGATGCGGGCCGGCGAGAGCGAGAGGTGCAGGATATGGTCACGGTGGATGTTCTCGGCGGGGTCGTAGACGGCGGTGCGACCATCGACGGTGCGCGCGACGAGCACGGAGATCTCCATCTGGAAAGGCACCCAGGCTTCGAGGACGCCCCCGGCGCCGCCGATCTTCGCCCACGCGGCGGCGAGGTCGGCTTCGGCGGTCGGCAGCTTGACCTGGCCCTTGCCGTCGTAACCGAAGTCAGCGGTCTTAAGCACGCAAGGGAAGCCGACGGACTTCACCGCGGCCTGCAACTCGGCAAGCGAGGAGACGACGGCGAAGTCGGCGCACGGGATGCCGGAGGCGCGGAGGAACTCCTTCTCGCGACGGCGGTTCTGGCAGGTCGCCAGGACAGAGGCGGACGGATGGCACGGTACGGATTTCGCGACGAACTCGACCGTCGCGGGCGGGATGTTCTCGAACTCGAGCGTGACGCGGCCGCAGCCTTGGGCGAAACGCGTGAGCGCGGCGGTGTCGCTCCAATCAGCAGTGACATGCTCATCGGCGATCGCCGCGGCACAGGCGCCGGCGGACGGATCGAACGTACGCACCTTGTAACCGAGCCGACGGGCGGCGATGGCCGACATGCGGCCGAGCTGGCCTCCGCCGAGGATGCCGATGGTTCCGCCGGGCTGCAGGGGTCGCTCCATGGCTTAGCGCTTCTTGCCTTTGCGGCCGGGGATCGGGTTATCGAGCACGGCCTTGGTCTGCTCGGCGCGGTAGGCGTCGAGCTTCTTGGCGAGCTTCGCATCGGAGAGAGCGAGCACCGCGGCGGCGCCGAGGGCGGCGTTGATCGCGCCGGCGCGGCCGATCGCGAACGTATGCACGGGGATGCCGGCCGGCATCTGGACGATGGAGAGGAGCGAATCGATGCCGTCGAGGGACTTGGACTGCACCGGGACGCCCATGACCGGGAGCGAGGTCATCGCGGCGACCATGCCGGGCAGGTGAGCCGCGCCACCGGCGCCGGCGATGATCACCTTCAGGCCACGACGACGGGCCGCCAGGGCGTAGTCCTTGAGCTTCAGCGGCGTGCGGTGCGCGCTGACGACTTCGGCTTCGAAAGCGACGCCGAGTTTCTTGAGCGTATCGGCGGCGTTGACCATCGTCTCCCAGTCGGACTGAGAACCCATGATGATGCCGACCTGAGGTGCGGAGGAAAGCGCGCGAGCCATGGCCGAAGCGTGGCGAACCCCCGCCCTGCTGTGAAGCCCGAAGCGTAAAAACTACTCCACGAACGGGACGTATTCCGGCACGAGGTCCCGGATGCCCTGCTTGCAGGCGCCCGGTTCCAGGCGAAGGAGCTCGGTCACCTGCGCGCGCAAGGCGTCGGGCGACAGGGATGTCTCGCCCGCGGCCACGAAACGGAAGACCCGCGGGTGGGTCGTCGGCCGGAACTGCTCGCCGGCGCACTGCAGTTCCTCGACGAGCTTCTCGCCGGGACGCAGGCCGATGATCCGGATCTCGATGTCGGTGTCCGGCCGCAGGCCGCTGAGTTCGATGAGCTGACGGGCGACGTCGATGATCTTCAGCGGTTCGCCCATCTCGAGGACCAGGATGTCGCCGCCCTGGCCGAGCGTCGCGCTCTGGAGGACGAGGCCGACCGCCTCAGGGATCGTCATGAAATAACGCTTCACGTCCGGATGCGTGACCGTGACCGGTCCGCCCGCGGCGATCTGCCGACGGAAGATGGGGATGACCGATCCCGACGAGCCGAGCACGTTGCCGAAGCGCACGGCCATGAAACTCGTGCGGCCGCCGGTCCGGGCCTGGAGCGAGCGGAGCATCAGCTCGGCGAGCCGCTTGCTGGCGCCCATGACGTTGGTGGGGTTGACCGCCTTGTCCGAGGAGATGAGCACGAACTTCTCCGCGCCATGCGCCGCGGCGAGATGCGCGACGACCCAGGTCCCCTCGACGTTGTTCTTCAGGGCCTCGCCCGGCTGGGCTTCCATCATGGGGACGTGCTTGTGCGCCGCGGCGTGCAGCACGAGGCTCGGGCGATGCGCCGCGAAGACGGCCGTCATCCGGGCGAGGTCCGTGACGTCGCCGACCAGCGGCGTGATGAGGGCGCCATGACCGGACGCGATGAGTTCCTGCTCGGCCTGATAAAGGAGCACCTCGCACTGATCGAGCAGCAGGAGCCGGGCCGGGCCGTGCGCCGCGACCTGTCGGCTGAGCTCGAGGCCGATGCTGCCGCCGGCGCCGGTGACGAGCACGACGCGTCCCTTGACCATCGCGCCGATCGCGACGTCATCGAGCTGCGCGGGCACGCGGCCGAGGATGTCCTCGACGGAGATCGGGCGGATGTCGGAGGCGCGGACGCGGCCGCCGGCGAGCTCCGCCATCGAGGGGACGACGAGCACGCGGAGATTATTGGCGGCGGCGAGGGCGCTGACTTCGCGGATGCGGCGGACGCTGGAGGCAGGCAGGGCGAGGATGATCTCGGTGACGCCGAACTTCTCCGCAAGTTCGCCCATGCGCGCCGGCGAACCGACCACCGGGACGCCGTGGATGTGCAGGTCGTGCTTGGCGACGTCGTCGTCGAGGAAGCAGACCGGTTCGAGGCCGTGGCCGCGGCGACCGAGCAGGTCGGCGACGAGCTGGGCGCCAGCCTGACCGGCGCCGACGACGGCGATGCGCTCGACGATGCCGGCCGGCGAACCCGGGCCCGCGGAGAAACGCTCACGGAGGGCGCGGACGGAGACGCGGAAGCCGATGAACAAGACCAACGACAGGTTGAAGTCGATCAGCGTGACGCCGCGCGGCAGGCTGAACGGATCACCAGGGGCGCCGCTGCCCAGGAGATTCGGCAGGGCGAGCGCCGCGAAGGTCGCCGTCGCGAGGGCGAGGGCGGTGCGGAGGGCGTCGGGCAGACGGAAGTAATAGAACACGCCGCGGAACTGACCCCAGAGCGCGAGCAAGGCCACTTTGAGCGGGACCAGCCAGAGCAAGGCGAACGGCCGTTGCTGATAAAGATAGGCCTCGAAAGCGAGGTGCTCCGCGGTGGTCGGTTCGTCGGCGCCGACGAAGCGGAGCTCATAGGCGAACCAGAGCGAGAGCGCGGCCAGCATCCCGTAGGCCGCGAAGAAGGACGCGGCGCGCTTGAGGCGGGGGGCGGGGTTAGCCATGGGGTCCGCCGATGATTAGGGCCGGGAGCCGATTATTCAATGACGATGCGGAAGCCGAGGGTCCGGCTTTTCTCGCGCTTATGGACCTGCCGGACCGCCAGCCCGGCGACCGGGGCGGAGGCCACGCTGCCACCCACGACGGGGGCGCGGGTCTCGCCCTCCTCGGCGGCCGTCCACTCTTCCACGTTGCCCACCAAGTCATGGAAGCCGCGCGCATCGGCCCGGGCGGTGCCCACCGGCCGGGCGTCGACGCCTTCGGTGTTCGCCGCGGTCCAGGCGTTCTCGGCCGGAGCCGGCGTGGTCAGGTCGCCGGCCGCCGCCGTGTGCTCGGCGATGGTCGGGAGACGGGCGCGGCCGCCGAGGATCCATCCCAATCGGCGGGCGAAAAGTTCGGCGTCGGCATAGGCGACCGACTCCACCGGATTGGCTTCGCGGCGCAGGGCGCTCGGATTGGCGTCCATCAGCGACGCGTAAAGACCCTGCGGGATCTCGGTGCGGTACATCCGGACGGACTTCCCCGGGACGGGGAGCAGCTGCCGATCCGCCGCCGGCAGGTAACCCCGGATCGTCGCGGCATGGGAGGCGATGTATTCCAGTTCCTGGCGCTCTTCGGACTCGGGCCGGAAGACGCCGGTCCCCGCCTCGGCCAGACGACGTGCGGCCGCGAGGACCGTTTCCGCCAGACGGAGGGCGTCGTCGGCCTGCCGGGCCCGCAAAGCCTGGCGCAAGCGGCCGACGTCGGCGCGGACACGCATGATGTCGTCGTGGAAACGGGCGAAGTTCAGACGCGTCACGATCGAGGCCTCCTTGGCGCGGTCGGCGAACTGGCTGCGCGGATGCGCCGTGAGCAGGCGCGCGAACGCATCGACCGCGTCCTGCCAGCGGGCGGCGGCGCCAGGCCAGTCGGCCTTCGCTTCAGCGGCGGCGGCGGCGGCCTGATGCCGGCTGACTTCTTCCCAGACGAGGCCGGACACCGCGGTCTCGCGGCGGATGGCCAGCTGTTCCGCCCGGCCGAAGGCGGTGTCACGCACGTCGCGATAACGCGCGAGGAATTCGTTCTCGGCGTCGAGGGCCGCCGTGAAACGTTCCGCGGCCTCGGCGTAACGGCCGGCGGCGAAGGACTTCTCCGCCTCGGCTTCCAGCGCGCGTCCCTTCTGCCAGAGCGCCGAGGATTCAAGACGACGGAGGCGGGTGTCCAGCAAGGCGCGGCGACCGGAGTCGGCGAGGCCGGAGAACTGCCAGCGGTCGGCGATCTCCTGCTCGCAGGCGACCGCGCGGCGGAGCTTCTCGGCGGCCGCGGCTTCGTCGTTCTTGGCGAGGGTGAGCGCCGCGGTCTCGAGCGAGACCGACTCCTGGCGCAACCGTTCGCCCCGGAGGAGGTGCAGCCGGCGACGCAGGGAGACCAGCCGCGGGTCTTCGGTGCCGACCGAGCGGCGGGCCGAAAGATATTCCTCGTAGGTCAGCAGGGCCTGTTCCAGCAGGCGGACATCGTCCTCGGTGAGCTCGAAGCGCTCTTGGCGGACTTTCTCGAAGGCCGCTTCCGCCGCGAGCGAACGCTGCCGGAGGGCCTCGGCGTCCGCGGCGGACACCGTGAGCTCGGAGCGGCGGGTCGTCCGGCGCTCCGCCGTGTAGAGCAGCAGGGAGGCGACGGCCAGGGAGGCGATCACCAGCAGCAGCAAGGGCAGACGCACCCGGGCCCAGACGGACTCGAAGGAGAAACGACCGCGACGCGCCCGGGGATCCGCGGCAGGGACGAAGTCGGGGCTGGGTGGTCGGGGGCCGTTGCTCATGAGCGGACCGACAACTTCGTCGCCGGCGGTTTGTTTGCTTTAATAGTTGGTCACTCTGGTTCATCAAAGCCATACCTTCAATATTGGAAATGGCTCAATTCAAGCGCATCGCCGTCGTCGGCGCCGGCCTCATCGGCGGCTCCATCCTCCTCGCGGCGGCGCGGAAGGGCCTGGCCGGTTCGCTGGCGTGCTGGTCGCGCTCGGCCGGATCGCGGGAGACCTTGCGCGGGTTCGGCGTGGCGGAAGTCTTCGAGACCGCGGCCGACTGCGTCCGCGGCGCGGACCTGGTCATCGTGACGACGCCCGTCGACACCGCGGAAGAGACCTTCCTGGCCATCACGCCGGGGCTGGCCCCGGGGGCCGTCGTCACCGACGCCGGGAGCGTCAAAGGTTCGATCCTGCTCGCCGCCCGTCGCCTGCCCGCGGCCAATCCCTTCGTCGGGGCCCATCCGATGGCCGGCGGAGAAAAGGCCGGAGCCACGCACGCAGCCGCCCAACTTTTCGAAGGACGTGTCTGTTTCCTGACGCCCACCGGCGCCGAAGACCCGCAGGCCTTGGCGACCGTCCGCCGTTTCTGGCAGGAACTCGGCTCGGTCCTCCACGAGACCGACGCCGCCAAGCACGACGAGATCGTCGCCGCGATCAGCCATGTGCCGCACGCCGCCGCCTCCGCGCTCATGCTCGCCGTGATGGACCAGCCCGGCTTCCGCCGCTTCGCGGTCGGCGCCGGCCTGCGTGACACGACCCGCGTCGCCGCCGGCGAAGAGAATCTCTGGGTCGGCATCATGCTCGCCAACGCCCGGCATACCGCCGCCGGCCTCCGCGACCTCGAGCGGCGCGCCGCCGAACTCCGCACGGCCGTGGAAGCGAACGACGCGGCCTCGTTACGTCGTCTCCTCGCCGAAGCCCGCATCGCCCGCCAGAACCTCGACCGGTCCGAATGAGCCCGACCCTCGTCATCCGCCCCTTCCAGACCCCTGCCCGCGGCGTCGCCCAGGTCCCGGGCTCGAAGAGCATCACCAACCGCGCCCTGATCCTGGCCGCGCTCGCCGACGGCGTCACGCTGTTCACCGGCGCGCTCTTCAGCCGCGACACCCGCATCCTCATCGCCGCCCTGCGCGCGTTGGGCTTCGAGGTGACCGACGATGAAGCCGCCGGCACGATCCGGATCGTCGGCCTCGGCGGCCGCATCCCGCGCGATCGGGCCAAGCTGCACGTCGGCAACGCCGGCACCGCGGCGCGCTTCCTCACCGCCTTCCTCGCGCTCGCCCCGGGCGGCGAATACGAGCTCGACGGCGACGAAGCCATGCGGGCCCGCCCCATGCGCGGGCTGCTCGACGCCCTGCGCGCGGCCGGCTGCCGCGCGGTCGCTCCCGATGGTTCCGCGGCGGACGGTTTCCCGTTCACGCTCCACACGACCGGGAAGCTCGGCCGGCTGGAGGTCGATGCCTCGGCTTCTTCCCAGCTGCTCTCCGCGCTGCTCATGGTGCTCCCGCTTTCGGCCGGAGCGACGGTGAGCATGAAGGGCTCCACGGTCTCCGAACCTTTCGTCGAGATGACGGCGCGCATGTGCGGCCAGTTCGGCCGCCCCCTGGCCCGACTCGCCGACGGCAGCTGGAGCTGTCCCGCGCCCGGCTCGTACGTCGCCCAGCCCGCCTACGCGATCGAACCTGACGCCACCGCCGCCAGCTATTTCATCGCCCTGCCCGCCGTCACCGGCGCCCGCGCGTCCGTCCGTATCGAAGGCTACGCCGACGGCGGCCTCCAAGGTGACACCGCCTTCGCCAAGGTCGCCGCGGCCTGTGGCGCCAAGCTGCGTGCGGCCGACGGCACGTTGGTCGCGGATTCCTGGTCGGGCATCCGGAGCGGCGACTTCGACTTCAACGCTTTCTCGGATACGTTCCTCACGCTGGCGACCGTGGCCGCCTTGGCGGACGGGCCGGTGAAGATCCGCGGCATCGCCCACACCCGGAAGCAGGAGACCGACCGCGTGCTCGCGATGGCGACCGAACTGGAACGCCTCGGCCTGAAGGTCGAGCCTTCCGCCGCGCAGCTCCGCGCGGATGAGTCGCTCTCCTCGCTGACCGTCTTCCCGAACAAGGCGGCCCTGCGCCAGGCGGCCGCCGCCGGCCCTGTCGAGATCCGCACCTATGAAGACCACCGCATGGCGATGAGCTTCGGCGTCCTCGGCAGCTTCGACCTCTTCGGCGACGGCCGTCCGTGGATCGCGATCCAGGATCCCGCCTGCACCGGCAAGACCTTCCCGCATTTCTTCCGGGCGCTCGAGTCCCTCCGCACGAACTTCGTGCGCGTCTCGGTGGACGGTGGCGCCGCTTCGGGCAAGTCCAGCACCAGCCGCCGGCTCGCCCAGCTGCACGGCCTGCTGCACGTCGACACCGGCGCGCATTACCGCAGCCTCACCCGCGCCCTGCTCCTCGCGGGCGCTTCCGCCGACGATCCCGCCTCCGTGAAGGCCGCGCTGGCCAGGCTGCGCATCGGCTCGCGCCTCGTCGCCCGTCAAGGCGCGCGCAGCTCGGCCCTCACGCTCGACGGCGCCCTCCCTGATGACGCCGACCTGCGCACGCCCGAGGTCAACGCGGCGGTCTCGAAGATCGCCGCCCTGCCCTCCGTCCGGACCTTCCTCCTCGAATACCAGCGCTCCCAGGTGAAGCTCGCGAGCGAGCAAGGTTTCGCGGGCGTGGTGATGGAAGGACGCGACATCGGTTCGGTCGTCCTGCCGGACGCCGAAGTGCGCATCTTCCTCGAAGCCGACGCCGACGCGCGCGCCCGGCGCCGGGCCGCCGAAGGCCAGGCCGATCAGGTCACCCAGCGCGACCATCTCGACGCCACGCGCAAGACCGCGCCGATGGTCTGCCCGAACGGGGCCTGCCGCCTGGACAACACGCACCTGCCGCTCGAGGCCGTCGTGGCCCAGATCGGCGAACTGATCAAGGTGGCCGCCCTGCCCCGATGATCCTCGATTCGAAGAACCTGATCTACAAGGCCGTCTACCACGGCGCGCGGTCGTTCATCGAGGTCTTCGCCACCCTGGAAGTCGAAGGCTGGGAGAACGTGCCGGACGGCGCGTGCCTCTTCGCCTCGAACCACCAGAGCATGTTGGATCCGCCCTTGCTCGGGTCGTGCCTGCCGCGCGAGATCTCCTTCATCGCCCGCCGCACGCTCTTCGACAACCCCGTCTTCGGGTTCGTGATCCGCGCCTGCCATTCCATCCCCGTCGACCGCGGCGAAGCGGACATCGGCGCGATCCGCGCGGCCTTGGCCGCCCTGGGAGCCGGCGAAGGCCTGCTCATCTTCCCGGAGGGCACCCGCAGCCATGACGGCGTGATCGCCTCGCCCAAGGCCGGCGCCGGCCTCCTCGCCTGCAGGTCCGGCGTGCCGGTCGTCCCGATCCACATCCGGGGCGCCCGCGACGTGCTGCCTCGTGGCGCGAATTTCCCGACCGGTTCGGCCCGCATCCGCGTGCGTTTCGGCCAGGCGATGCAGCCGGCGGAATACGATCCGGGCGCGGAGCATCGCGACCGTTCGATCGAGGCGTCGCGCCGCATCCTGGAGCGGATCAAGTCGCTCCCGGATTGCGCCGAGCCCGGTCTCTGAACCCCGGGCTTACGAGATCCGCTGCGGCATCACGACGCAGAGGAAGTCGTCCTTGAGTCCGCGGATCACGCCCGGGGACATCTCGTCCTTGAACTCGAAGTCGATCTCGTCCTCGGTGAGGGCCTTGAGCGGGTCGATGATGTACTGCGGATTGAACGCGATGTTCACGTCCGGGCCTTCGTATTTCACGGCGATCGGCTCGTGGGCTTCGCCGCTGTCGGACTTCGCGGAGATCTCGAGGTTCTGCGTCTTCTTCGTGACGCTCATCCGGATGGTGTTGTTGCGGTCATCGGTCATGAGCGCGGCGCGGTTGACGCTCTCGAGGAGCTTCTCGCGTTCGAGGCGGACCTTGGAGCCGGCTTCCTTCGGGATGACCTGGCGGTAGTTCGGGTAGTTGCCTTCGACGACCTTGGAGACGAGCTGGATGCGGTCCACGAGGCCTTCTTCGTTCTTCGGGATGTCGATCGTGAAGCCGACCTGGCGTTCGTTGTGCGAGACGTGGGCTTCGCCGCCGGACTTCAGCAGGCGCATCAGCTCCATGATGGTGCGGGCCGGCAGGATCAGGGCCAGGGCCTTGTCGGTGCCGGCGAGCTTGCGTTCGCACTTGGCGAGACGGCGGCCGTCGGTCGCGACGACGGTCAGCTTGCCTTCGGCGAATTCGAAGAACACCCCGTTGAGGATGTAACGGTTCTCGTCGGACGACTGGGCGTAGCTCACCTTGCGGAGCATGTCACCGAGATCGTCCTGGTTGATCGAGATGGTCGGCTGGCCGGCGAAATTGGAGATCGGGGGGAACTGGTCGGCCGGGAGGCCGGCGACCTGGAAGACGGAGCTGCCGGAGGTGATCTTCACGCGGTCCTTGCCGGTGAGTTCGACGATGGTGTCGCTGCTCGAGAGCGCGCGCACGATCGGGACGAGCTTCTTGACCGGGAGGGTGATGCGACCGGGAGAAGAAACGGAGGCTTTGATCCGACAGCAGATGCCGAGATCGAGGTTGGTCGTCGTGAGGGTGACCGTGTCGCCTTCCGCTTCGATGAGCACGTTCTGGAGGATCGGCATCGTCGCACGGCTGCCGACGACGTTCGTGACGCTCGAGAGGCCGTTGAAAAAGTGATTCCGGTTAACCTTGAACTTCATGATGACGTCAGAATTGAGCATCCGCGGGGGCAGAGGCAACCCCTCATTGCCCACATCCCGGACGGTACTGTCTCTATTCTCTCTTCATTTATAAATACCCGTAGCATCAGCAGGGGGCGGAAGTCCGTACACAGTTCCGCAACACGCTGATGAGTGGGAGCATCCGTGCCGCCCCCTCATGTGTCCCGGGCGTGAATAACCCTCGGCTTGTTCACAGAGGCCCCGAGGCACGGGTTGCCCACCGGCTGTTCACACCTTGGACACCGGCTCATCATCGTCGTCGGGCGCCGGGTCCATCTCGCTTTTCTTGAGCAGGAAAGCGTGACGGAAAAGGCTGTAGACGACGTAACCGAGGAAGATCGCCGGGAAGGTATACTGCGGGTAACGGAAGACCACGGCGGCCAGGATGATGATCAGGATGAAACCACGGGTCTTGGCCCGGGCGGTCCAATCGAGCTTCTTGAAGCTCGGGAAGCGGACGTTGCTGACCATCAGGAACGAGATGACGAGCATGACCGGCAGGAGGATGTACGGCCATTTGAGGACGGCCTGTTCGACCGCGTCCTTCTGGTCCGGGTTGCCGATCGGATTGGACAATACGAGCACCAGGGAGGCGATCATGCCGGCGGCGGCCGGCGAGGGCAGGCCGACGAAATCGCCTCCGGCGGCGCGTTTTTCATTACCCGGGACCAACGGGTTGGTGAGGACATTGAACCGTGCCAGGCGGACGCCGGCGCAAAGCAGGTAGATGAACGCGAGCAGCCAGGTGACCAGCTGGACGTTGTCGGTGGCGCCGGGCTTGATCAACAGGAAGCACGCCATGAGGGCCGGGGCGACGCCGAAGGAGACCGTATCGGCGATGGAATCGAACTCGGCCCCGAACAGGGATTCCCGCTTGGTGGCGCGGGCGACGCGACCGTCGAAGAGATCGCAGACGCAGGCGAAAAGGATGAACCAGACCGCCATGTTATAGTGCTCAGCCCGGCCTTCCGGCGTGAGCGTCGTGAACCGGGCTTCGATGCAGTTCTTGATGGCCAGGAAGCCGCAGAGCATGTTGCCGGCCGTGAACAGGTTCGGCAGCAGGTAGATGCGGGCGGCCTCCTCAGGCGAAGCATACGGGCGTTTTTCGGGCGGATTCGTCACGGTCAGGACTTCGGAGGTTCGTCGAGGTATTTCCAGAAACCGCCTTCTTGTTCGATCCGCGCCTCGTCTTCCGGGAAAGGCAGGTGGGAACGGAACGCGAAGTCGGCGTAGGTATGCTTATGGAGCACGTAATGGGCGAGCAGCGAGCCTTCGCTGGCTTCGAAATAGATGCGGAACTCGCCGACGCGCAGACGGTGATAGGTGTGGCCTCCGCGGCGGACGGTCCCGAGTTCGGAACTACCGCGCAGGAGCTCCTCGGCGGTGAGCGAAGTGAACGCTTCGACGACTTCCATCTGCTCCAAGGTCGGCAGCTTCGCGAGCTCGCGCATCGCCTGATCGCTGAAATTCACTTGGTACATCGGTGGGGACGAGCAAACGCGGAGGGCGTCCGCACCGCAATCATTCAGTTGCCCGCGCCCACGCGGACACGAAGCGCAAGGCCTGTTTTTCCACCAAATCCAGCACTTTTTCGAAATCGTCGCTTTCGCCGTAATAGGGATCGGGCAAGGCGCTGTCGCCGAGGAAGAGCGCCAGACGATGATGTTGTCCGGGCGGACAACGCCGCCGGAGTTCGCGCAGGTTGAGTTCGTCGGCGGCGAGGATGAGATCGAACTCGTGGAAATCCGCCGCGTGCACCTGACGGGCGCGCAGGGCCGACAGGTCATACCCGCGGTCACGCGCGTGACGCACGGAGCGCGGATCCGGCGCGTCGCCGATGTGGTAGTTCTCGGTGCCGGCGGAATCGAACTCGATGCTTAGGCCGGCTTGCCGGGTCTTGACGCGCAGGACCTCCTCCGCCGTCGGAGAGCGGCAGATGTTGCCCATGCAGACCAACAGCACCCGACGGGGCGGACCGACCTTGGCCACGGCTCAGACCTTGCCGCCGAAGCTCTGGTGATCGTCCAGGTCCAGGACGTCGAACCAGGTGACGATGTCCTCGCGCTTGGCGCCGGCCGGAGTCGAAGATTGGTACTCGCTGACCTTGGCTCGGCCGCCAGGGCCGCCGGGAGCGCGTTGTTCGTGGTAAGCGCTAAAGGCGGCGATTTCATAGGCCAGCCGGGGCTTCTTGGCATTGGCCATCAACCAAGCGAGGATCTCGCCATCACCTAAACCATTGTCAATCTGAGCCTTAATGGCATCTGCCTCGATTCCCAGGAAGTCCAGGACGTTACGGTCTAGGGAGCATCCATAGGTATATTCGCCATTTTTCCCGGCTTTCGTCGCCCGGGCCTTGTCGATCATGCGCGGGAGGATGACCAGGCCGCCGAGGCGAACCCGAGGGCTGCGAGGGGGGTGCTGGGTGAGGTCGTAGAGGTCGTGGGCCATAGGTAAGCCCGAAACTACCCCCCTGCCCTGCTTTCGCAAGAAAACAGGTTGTTTTGGAGGTTTGCCAAAATGTCACACCGCTCTTTATTGGGTAGGTATGTTCCCCATGGCTGCAGCGCTCGCTGAGCATCCCCTCACCCGGGAATGCCTGCTGGGTTGTGCCGCCGTGTTTCTGGCCGCGGCTCTCTTGGATGGGTTGGCGGCGAAAGACGCTTCCGGCCGCTGGCCGTCGGCGGGGCTCTGGTTGCTGCGCGGAGGTTGGATCATGCTCACCACGATGCTGGCTTACCAAGGCCTCCGGACGCACGCCTTGCCGATCAGCAGCGCGGCTGAGCTCCTGCTTTCCATCGCCTGGGGTCTCTCCGGCCTCGCCCTCTTCCTGGACCTGACCTTCACCCATCGGCTGCCGACCTGGGTGATCGCCGGCGCGACGACGGCTTGTCTGGTGGCGGCCGCCTTCCTGGGGGTCGTCGGCCAGCCCACCGACCTCGCCGACAAGCCGCTGATCGTCATCCATGTCGGCGCCGCCGTCCTCGCCTACTGCGTGCTCGGCGCGCAGGCCTTGAACTCCGCCGCCTATCTCCTGCAGGACCGCGCGCTCGCCCGCCGGGAGTTCGGCGGCATCTACGCCCTGCTCCCGGCGTTGGTGCCCCTCGATCGCATCGGCGGCCAGCTCATGGGCGCCGCCGTCTGGCTGCTCGGCCTTTCGCTCGTGATCGGCGCGACCGACTGGGCGCAGCGCGACCTCGCCCTCGTCGCCTTGCCCAAGCTCGGGACCGCTCTGCTGACCTGGGTCGCCTGCCTCTTCGTCACCGTCCAGCGCCGCCGTCATCGCCTCGCGGGCGCGGCCTACGCCCGCGCTTCGCTGTTCGTCTTCATCCCCGCGCTCGTCGCCCTCTATCTCTCGCTCCCCGCCGCCCGATGAGCGAACGCGTCCGCAATCTCGTGGCGCTCAGCGCCACCCATCGCACCGCCGGCCTCGATGAACGCGCGGCCTTCACCGTGCCCGCCGGCGGCGCCGAGGCCTTCTACGCCGCCGCGCGCGAGGCGGGGCTCGCCGAGGCGGTGCTGCTCGCCACGTGCAACCGGCTCGAAGCCTACGGCGTCGGCGACGAAGCCGCCGCCCTCCATGTGCGCAGCGCCCTCATCAGGGCGACGGGCGCGGCGCCCGCGGTCCTCGACCAGCATCTCCGTCCCGTGCCGGGCCTCGAGGCGGTCGAGCATCTCTTCGCCGTCGTCTCCGGACTCGAATCCCAGATGGTCGGCGAGGTCGAGATCGCCGGCCAGGTGAAGGACGCCTACGCCGACGCGCTCGCGCGCGGCATGACGGGCCCGGTGCTCAACCGCGTCTTCCAGCGCGCGTTCCAGGCCGGCGCCTGGGCGCGCACGCACACCGGGATCTCGCAAGGCCAGGTCAGCCTCGGCAACGTCGCCGTCGAACTCGCGCAGCGCGTGTTCGGTTCGCTCGACGAAGCCCGCGTGCTGGTCCTCGGCACCGGTGACGTCGGCCGGCAGGTCGTGCAGGCCCTCGTCTCGCGCGGCGCCGCGCAGGTCTCCGTCGCCTCCCGCACTTTCGAGAACGCCCGCGTGCTCGCCGAAGAGTTCGCCGGTTCCTCCCTCACGCTCGCCGACGCGCTCCGGCAGGCGCATGCGCACGACGTGATCGTCGGCTGCGCGACGGTGGATCGCGCGCTCCTCGACGCCGTCGCCCTCCGCGAGTCCGTCGCGCGACGCCAAGGCCGCCCGCTGCTCCTCGTCGATCTCGGCGTGCCGCGCAACTTCGACGTCGCGGCCCGTTCGCTCGAAGGCGCCTACCTCTGCGACCTCGACGACCTCGCGGCCGTGTCCAACGCCAACCTCAAGGCCCGGCTCGCCGAAGTCGACCGCGCCCGCGCGGCCCTCGCCGAGAAGGCGGCGCGCGCCTGGGGCGCCGCCAACCATCAAGCCTCCCCGGAAGCCTGAACCATGAAGCCCACGGTACTCATCGTCGACGACGAGAAGAACATCCGCGAAGGCCTCCGCGCCGCGCTGGAGGACCGCTACGAGACCTTCGTCGCGAAGGACGCCGCGGAAGCGGCGCGCCTCATGCAGGACGTGCCGCCCGACGCCGTGCTCACCGACCTCCGCATGGCCGGCGAGGACGGCATGGCGGTCATCGACCGCGCGCTCAAGCTCCCGCACCAGCCGGTCTGCATCATGATGACGGCCTACGGCGACGTGGAGACGGCCGTGACGGCGATGAGCCGCGGCGCCTATTGGTTCTTCCAGAAACCGGTCGACCTCCGTCAGGTGGAGCTCGTGCTCGAACGCGGCCTGAAGGCGCGCACGACCGAGAAGGAAGTCGTGACGCTCAAGGCGCGTCTCGACCGCAAGTTCTCCCTCGGCGAAGTCGTCGGTTCCTCCGCCTCCCTCCAGCATTCGATCGAACAGGTCCGCTCGGTCGCATCTTCGAATGCGACCGTCCTCCTCCTTGGGGAGACCGGCACGGGCAAGGAACTCTTCGCCCAGATGATCCACCAGGCGAGCCAGCGCGCGAAGGGTCCCTTCATGGCGGTGCATTGCGCCGCGATCCCGGCGAACCTCCTGGAGTCCGAACTTTTCGGCCACGAGAAAGGCGCCTTCACCGGCGCGAACGAACGTCGTGTGGGCCGTTTCGAATCGGCCGACGGCGGCACGCTCTTCCTCGACGAGATCGGCGAGATCGACGCGACCACCCAGGTGAAGCTCCTGCGCTTCCTCGAGACGCGCGCCGTCGAACGTCTCGGCTCGCACCGGCCGATCGCCCTGGACCTGCGTCTCGTCTGCGCGACGAACCGCGACCTCCAGCAGATGGTGAAGGAAGGCAGGTTCCGCGAAGATCTCTACTACCGCCTCTCGGTGGTGCCGCTGCGTCTGCCGCCGCTGCGCGAACGCACCGACGATATCCCGCTCCTGCTCGCGCATTATCTCGAGCGTTTCGCGAAAGAGAACGGCGCCCCGGCGCCGAGGCTCTCTCCTGACGCGCTGGCGGTCTTCGTGCGCTATCCGTGGCCCGGCAACATCCGCGAACTGCGCAACGCGTGCGAGAACCTCGCGGTGCTCCGCGCCGGCAGGACGGTCGGCCCGGCCGACCTCGACCCGCGCTTCAGCGCTCCCGCCCTCGCCGCCGGCTTGGCCGCTCCGGCCTTGGGCGCTTCGGGCAACCTCGACCGCACCTTGAACGAGAAGCAGCTGCTCAAGCAGGCGCTCGCCGCCGCGGCGGGCAACCGCACGCGCGCCGCGGAGCTCATGGGCATCTCGCGTCGCACCTTGCACCGCAAACTCCTGCAGTGGCCGGAACTCGATCCGGGCCCCGAGACGGCGTGAGGCACCTTCTTGGTCTTCTCTTCGTCTGCGCCGTCCAAGCCGCGGACGTCGTCGGCAGCGATCTGCTCGACGGACGTTTCGCCGCCGGCCTGCGCGCCGCGGCCGGTCAGGACTCGGCTGATTTCGCGGGCACCCTGCCTGCCCGACGCGCCTTGGTCGAAGGCCGCTCGGCGGCCGCCATCCTGATGGTGCGTCCTGGTGAAGCGGCTCCGGCCGCCGGCCTGAGGGAATTCCGCCTGGCCTCGGCGGTGGTCGTCGTCGCGACGCACGGGAGCAACCGCATGGAGCAGATCAGCTTCGAGCAGCTCGCCAACGCGTATGCCCGCGACGCCCGGGCGCCGGCGCGCAATTGGAACGACCTCGATCCGGCCGCGCGTTCGGAACTCATGACGCCGGCGTTGAGCTCTCCGCCCGGCACGCTGGTGCTCGAGGTCTTCCAGGGCCTCGTCCTCGAAGGCCAGCCGTTCCGCCCGGATGTCCGGCTCCGCGTCGAGCCGTCCTTGGCGGCCGACCTCCTCGCCGCACGGGCGGGTAGCATCGTCCTCTTACCCAAGCCCCCGGCCGCCCGCGGCCGGGTCCTGCCGGTCTCCGATGGTCGCCCCGGTCGGTCCGCCACCGCCTACGGTCCGGATGAGACCAACGTGCACAACGGCGACTACCCCCTCCAGGTGCCGCTCATCCTTTACGTCCGCCCGGACAAAGTCGCCACCCTCCGCCCTGCCCTCCGCTGGCTCTGCTCGGACGCGGCGGCCGCCTTACTGTCGGACCAAGGCCTGACCCCCGCCCCGGCGGCCGCCCGGACGGCCTTCCTCCAAAGGCTTGACACTCGTTGAGCCGTTTGGTCTGCTCCTCGTCCAACGCGCGCGTAGCTCAATGGTAGAGTACCACCTTGCCAAGGTGGCTGTTGCTGGTTCAAGTCCAGTCGCGCGCTCCACTTTAAAAATGGAGCCAAAACCCGCCGAAACCCGGCGGGTTTTTCATTTCGGGACCTTCAGTCGACCCGCGGGATGGTGACGATCACCCGGAGGCCTTTCGGGCGCGCGGGTTCGGCCCCGGCCGAGCCGCCATGCAGCTCCGCCACCTGGCGGACGATGCTCAGGCCCAGGCCGCTGCCGCCTGCCCGTCGAGATTTGTCGGTCCGGTAGAAGCGATCGAAGAGCCTCGGCAGGTCGGCGTTCGTCACCCCCGCCCCGTCGTCTTCGACGCTCAGTTCGGTCCCGTCCTCCGTGTCTCGGGTCGTGATCCGGAGCCGGGTCAGCCCGGCGGCGTGGGCCAGCGCATTGTCGATCAGGTTCTGGATGAGCCGGCGCGCCTGGATCGGGTCGGCGCCGACGTCCTGCTGCGCCGTCAGCTCCAGGCCGATCGTGACGCCCGCGGCCTTGCAGCGGGCTTCGAACTCCGCGGCCACCTCGCGCGCCGCCGCGTGCAGCGCGCCGGCTTCGCGCCGGACCTCGCGGGATGACTCGAGGCTCGCCAGCGCGAGCAGGCCTTCGACGAGCCCTTGGAGGCGGCCGACGGAGCCCACGATCTTCTGCGTGAAGCGCGCGCGGTCTTCGGCCGACATCGTCGCCTGGTCTTCGGCGAGCGTCTCCGCGTAGCCGCGCAGGATCGTCACCGGCGTCCGGAGGTCATGCGAGACGTTCGTCACGAAGTCGCGCTCCATGGCCTGCAGGCGCTTCAGCGCGGTCACGTCCGCGAGCACGAAGATCGCGGCGTCCTCGCCGAACGCCTCCGGGTCGGTGCGGGCGCCGGCGGCCTGCAGCCAGACGTCGGCCAGGGGCGCGCGGTTGAGGAGCAGCGTGGCGCGCGCGTCGCCTTCGCCGCGGACGCGCCGGATCAGTTCGATGAAGTCCGCGCTGCGGACGAGCGGCACGACCGGGCCGCCGATGTCCTCCTCGGCGAGCCCGAACAAGGCCACCGCCGCCGGGTTCGCGAGACGGAGGCGGTCCTGCGCGTCGACGACGAGCACCGCGTCGGTGAGCGGCGCCAGCAAGGCCTCGATGCGCCGCCCCGCGGCGGCGCGGATCTCGTCCTCGTTCTCGGCCCGGCGCTCGATCGCCATGAAGAGCTCCTCCAGCTGCAGGGCCCGGACGAGCCACCCCTGCGGGCGCTTCGCGTCGGCGTCACCGCGCAAGGCGCGCCGCGCCCAGCGGAGGTGCGCGCCGTGTTCCCCCAGCGCCCAGACGGCGGCCGCGCCGAGCGCGAGCAGGAGCAGCCAAGGGAGCCAGGTCATCGGCTTCGGATGCTGTCGGCGGCGCGGGGACGCGCGAGCGCAAAGCGGTTCAGCCGTTCACGCGATAACCGACGCCGCGCACCGTATCGATCACGTCGCCGGCCGGTCCGAGTTTCTCGCGCAGGCGGCGGACGTGCGTGTCCACGGTGCGCGTCTCGAGGTCGGGCGAATAATTCCACACGTCCGAAAGCAGTTCTTCCCGCGACTGCACCCTGCCCTTCCGCTCGAGGAGCAGGCGGAGCAGCTTGAACTCGGTCGCCGTGAGGTCGACGGGCTTGCCCGCCGCGGTCACTTCATGCCGCTCGATGTCGAGGAGCAGCGCGCCGGCGGCGAGCCGCGTCGTCGGCTGGGCGGCGGCGGACTTGGCGCGGCGCAGGAGCGCCTGGGCGCGGAGCATCAGCTCGCGCGCGTCGAAAGGCTTGGTCACGTAGTCGTCGGCGCCGGACTCGAGGCCCTTCACCTTGTCGACCGTCTCGCCCTTGGCCGTGAGGAAGATCACGGGCGTGTCCTGGAGCAGCGCGTCGGCGCGGATCATGCGGAGCAGCTGCACGCCGGTGAGTTCCGGCATCATCACGTCGAGGATGATCAGGTCCGGGCGGAAGTCCCGCGCGAGGCCGATGGCCCGCAGCGGGTCGTTGAGCGTCCGGATGGCGTAGCCCGCCTGCTTGAACTTATAGTCCAAGAGCTCGGTGACGTCGGCTTCGTCGTCGACGATCAAGATGCGCTTGAGATGTTCGGCGTCCATGGGTGCGCCCTCACTTAAAAGCACCAGGCCCCGTAGCGCCAGAGTTAGGTGTCAATGATGGCGGTTGCGTGACGCACCTCTATTTGTTCCATATGTCATTGCTCGCCAAGTATTTATAGATTTTAGAAACATGACCGTCACACCGTGCGGCCACAATCTTTACATAGGGGTGTTCCACGTGGAACACCTCCCTTCCCTCCCCCCTCTGGATGCGCTCCTTACTTAGAGCGGAAAAGGACCATCAGTAGCGAGATGTCGGCCGGGTTCACCCCGCTGATCCGGCTGGCCTGACCCAGGGTCTTGGGCTGGATGGTCTGGAGCTTCTGGCGGGCCTCGATTCGCAAGCCGTAGGCTTTTAGAAAATCAAAGCCTTCAGGCACCTTAAAGGAATCCAGGTCGTGAAGCTTGCGGGCGTTCCGCGTTTCGCGCTCCAGATAGCCGCGGTATTTGACCCGATACATGACTTCGGCCTGAACCTCGGGTGCTTCGGCAAGGAATGTCGGCGGCAAGTCCTTGGGGGTCGAATCCCAGTTACGGCGGATGACATCTCCCGCGATCCCGCCCGGGATCGCCAGTTTCTCGAGGTATTCAATCCAATGGGAGACCTTTTGGGCCTTGGCCTGTATGCGGGATAGCCGATCAGGGGGTACGAGGCCGAATTCAGCGATTTTATCCTTCAGACGAAGTTCAGCGCTGCCGTGATTGAACAATAGACGGAATTCAGCCCGGCTGGTGAACATCCGGTAAGGCTCCTGGGTGCCTTTAGTCACGAGGTCGTCAATGAGGACGCCGATATAGGCCTCGTCGCGGCCTAGGACCATGGGAGTCTGGCCTTTGATCTTACAGGCGGCGTTAACCCCGGCCACTAGGCCTTGGGCGGCGGCTTCCTCATAGCCAGACGTACCATTGATCTGGCCGGCAAAGAAGAGGGCATCGACCTTTTTGGACTCCAGGGTGGGGTAGAGCTGGGTCGGGGGCGCGAAATCGTACTCTACGGCATAGGCCGGGCGTAGCATGACGGCTTTCTCCAATCCTGGGACCGAAGCCAGCATCTGCAGCTGGACGGTAAAGGGCAGGGAGGTCGACAGGCCGTTGATATACCATTCGTCGGTATTACGGCCTTCGGGCTCGAGGTAGAGCTTATGGGCGTCCTTATCCGAGAACTTCACGAACTTGTCCTCGATGGAAGGGCAGTAGCGCGGACCGACCCCGGCGATCTCGCCTCCATAGAGGGGGGAGAGGTGGAGGTTCTCTTGGACGATCTTGCCGGTGGCGCCCGTGGCCTCCGTCATCCAACAAGAAACCTGGTCGCTCCCAGGAGTCCACCCGGGGAGGCGTTCACCCGCTTGTTCCACGTGGAACAAATCGGTCTGCTGACGGGTGTCGTGGAAGGCGAAAAGGGTAGGGCAGGCATCGCCCGGCTGCTCTTCGCACTTGCTGAAATCAATGGAGGAACCGAGGATACGCGGAGGGGTGCCCGTCTTAAGTCTTTGGAGTTCAATTCCAGCCTCTAAGAAACTGGCTGACAAGGACTTAGCACTAAAATCACCCAGCCGTCCGCCTTCGGTCTTATTCGCCCCGATATGCATCAGGCCACGCAAGAAAGTACCCGTAGTGACGACCACGGTCTTACCATGGAAATCGAGATCCAAGTTGGTCTGTACACCGACGACGGCGCCGGCCTTGAAGATCAGCCCGGTGACTTGGGCCTGGAAGATGGTCAGGCCTTCCTGCAGCTCGCAGAGGTGCTTCATCCGGAACTGGTACGCCTTCTTATCACACTGGGCGCGGGGAGCCTGGACGGCCGGGCCCTTGGAAGAGTTGAGCAGGCGGAACTGGATGCCGGTGACATCGGCGGTCAGGCCCATCTCGCCCCCGAGGGCGTCGATCTCCCGGACGATATGCCCCTTGGCCTGCCCCCCGATGGCGGGGTTGCAGCTCATCTGGGCGATGGTGTCGACGTTGCCCGTCAGGAGCAGGACGTCCACGCCCATGCGGGCCGCGGCCAGGGCGGCTTCCACGCCGGCATGGCCGGCCCCGCAGACGATGACGTCGTAGGGGCGGTCGGGCCCGAGGCGGATTTGTTTGTGAGGTCGCATAGGCGCTCCCTCACCGGAGGGAATCACTTACCTATGCAGAAGGAAGCAAAGAGCTTGTCCAGCATACGCTCATTATCGATGCGTCCGACGATCTCCCCCAGGGCGTCCAGGGCGGCCCGGGCCTGGGCGGCCGCCAGCTCGGTCTGGATCGGGGCCTTCAGGTGGCCGCCGGCTTCGGTCAGGGCGACCGCCGCCCGGGCCATGGCCTCGGCGTGGCGGACCGAGACGACGAGCTCTTCGGCGCCCGGGGCGATCTCCTGGGTGATCAGGAAGTCGCCGAGCTTGGCGCGCAGCTGCTCGGCGTCGCGGCCATCCAGGAGGCAGGCCGACAGTTTGGTGAGCTGAGGCAGGAAATCTTTCTGCGTGGGGTGCGGGGGGAGGTCCGCTTTGTTCGCGACCACGAGCGTGCGCGCGGGGTCGAGCAAGGCGACGAGTTCTGCGGGCAGGGCAGGGGGCTCGGCCGAAGCGTCGACGACCAGGAGGAGAAGATGAGCGCTGCGCGCCTGTTCGAGCGAGCGCGTCATGCCGAGGTTCTCGACCGTCGAGCCGCCGTCGCGCAGGCCGGCGGTGTCGATCGCGGTGACGGCGAGCGGCAGGCCGGCGACGGGCGCTTCGAGGTAGTCGCGCGTGGTGCCGGCTTCCGGGCTCACGATCGCGCGTTCGGCGCCGGTCAGCGCGTTGAGCAGGCTCGACTTGCCGGCGTTCGGCGCGCCGACGACGGCCACGCGCAGGCCGGCCCGCAGGGCGCCGTCGTGCTTCGCGGTGCGGGCGTATGCGGAAAGTTCTGACGCGATTTCGGCCAAGCGGGCCGCAGGGCCGCGCGGGTCCTCCGGCGGGAGGTCTTCTTCGGGGAAATCGATGTGGGCCTCGAGTTCGGCGAGGACCTGCAACGTGCGGTCGCTCCAGCGGGCGACGTGCCGGCCGAGCTCGCCGGCGAGCATGCGCCGCGCCGAGGCGAGCGCGCGTTCGGAGCTGGCGTGGATCAGGTCGGCGACGGCTTCGGCCTGCGTCAGGTCGATGCGGCCCGCGAGGTACGAGCGCCGGGTGAACTCGCCGGGCTCGGCGAGGCGGCCGCCGCGCGCGAGGCAGTCTTCGGTGATCCGGCGCACGAGCAGCGGGTTGCCATGGCAGGTGATCTCGAGCGAATCATTGCCGGTGAACGAACGTCCGGCGGACCAGAGCACGGCCACGACCTGGTCGATCGGCGCGCCGGCCTGGTCGCGCCAGATGCCGAGGGTCGACTTCTTCTCCGCGGGCGGCGACTTCCGGCCGAGCGCGGCGGTCGCGATGGTCGCGGCGAGCGGTCCGTCGACGCGGACGATCGCCAGGGCCGAACGGCCCGCAGGAGTCGCGGCGGCGACGATGGTCTCGGTGACGGACATGGGAAGGCGTGAGCCGAGGTCATCCCAAGGGGCGAGGGGAGGGGAGGCAAGCGGTGTCATACGTCCGCAAAAAGGCTGGAAGGGAAGGGCGGGCCTGCCAAAGTCCGCCCGAGACACTCCCGTGGAAAATCACCGCTTCCTTCTTCCTGACCCGGCCCGCCAGATCGCGGCGGCCCATGGCACCCCTTGCTACGTCTACGACCAGGCGACCCTCGAGGCCCAGGCCGACGCCATGCTGGCGTTCCCGAACGCCTTCGGGCTGACGGTCCGTTTCGCGATGAAGGCCTGCCCGAACGCGGCCATCCTCAAGGTCTTCGCCAACAAAGGGCTCCATTTCGACGCCAGCTCGGGCTGGGAAGTCCGCCGCGCCATGTACGCCGGGGTCCCGGCCGACCGGATCTCGCTTTCCTCCCAGGAGCTGCCGGAGGATTTCGCGCCCCTCCTTAATAAGGGCGTGCACGTGAACGCCTGCTCCCTCCTCCAGCTCGAACGCATCGGCCAGGCCCTCCCCGGCCATGAGGTCGGCCTGCGCTTCAACCCCGGCAAGGGTTCGGGCGGCAACGGTAAGACCAACGTCGGCGGCCCCGACTCCTCCTTCGGCATCTGGCACGAATGGGCCGACCAGGCTCAGGCCATCGTGAAGCAGTACGGCCTCAAGGTCGTCCGCGTCCACACCCATATCGGCTCCGGCAGCGATCCGCTGGTCTGGCAGGAAGTCTCCGCCGCCAGCCTCGCGCTCGTCGCCCGCTTCCCGACCGTCCAGACCCTCAACCTCGGCGGCGGCTACAAGGTCGCGCGCGTATCGACGGAGAAGGGCACCGACCCGCAGGTCGTCGGCGCGCCGGTCAAGGTCGCCTTCGAGAAGTTCGCCGCGGCCGACGGCCGCAGGCTCCGCTTGGAGATCGAGCCCGGCACGTTCCTCGTCGCCAACGCCGGCGCGGTCGTCTCCCGCGTCCAGGACGTCGTCTCCACCGGCGCCCGCGAATTCCTCAAGCTCGACTCCGGCATGACGGAGATCCTGCGTCCTTCGCTCTACGGCTCGCAGCATCCGGTGCACCTCTATCCTGCGAAGCCCGCCGCCGGTGAACGCGACTACGTGATCGTCGGACACTGCTGCGAATCGGGCGACCTCATCAGCTGCGCGCCCGGCGAACCGGAGACGCTCGCCACGCGTCGTCTGCCTGTCGCCGTCCCGGGCGATCTCTGCGTGATCGGCGGCGCCGGCGCCTACTGCGCCGGGATGAGCACCAAGAATTACAATTCGTTCCCCGAAGCCCCGGAAGTCCTCCTCCGTCGCGACGGCGGCTTCTCGCTCATCCGTCGCCGCCAGTCCCTCGAGCAGATCCTCCAGAACGAACTGCCCGCCGAAGGTCTCTGAACGTGGCGCTCCTTTCGCCAGCGCTGGGTGAGACGTTGCCGGACTCGCCGCATGCGACGGTCGTCTGTCTGCCGACGCTCGCCGACGTCGAGAGCTACGAGCGGAAGGAAGCGCGCGTCTGGGACCTGCTGCGTTCCGGCTACCCGCGTTTCGTCCGCAACGCCCTCGTCGCGCGGGCCGCGCAGGAAGCCGCGCGCCGCCTCGGCCGTACCGGCGAACTTTTCCCGCTCGTCTCGGAAGCGGCCGCCCGACGCCTCGCCGAACATGTCGGCGCGCCGCTGACTTCGCTCGACGCCGTCGGCGACTGGTGGCTGGCCGTGACGCCCGCCGGCGACGCCGCCTTGCGTCTCGCGAAGATGGTGCAGCACACCGGCACGCTCATCTCCTCGCGTCAGGCCGAAGCCTGGCTCGCGGGCGAAGCGCCCGTCGACGGCGCCGCCGCGACCGCGACGATCCGCGCCACGCTCGCCCCGTATCTCGCCGGCGTGCCATCGGCGGACATCCTCATCGCCTCCGCCGGGATGAACGCGGTCGCCGCCGGCCTCGCCGCCGTCGAAGCCGTCCAGCGTCCCCGCGGTCGCACCGAGTGGATTCAGCTCGGCTGGCTCTATGTCGACTCCGCGCGCCTCTTCGAGAAAGCGCGCGACGCCAGGTACCGCTTCGTCGCCGACGTGCGCGACCTCGCCGCGGTCGAACGTCTCCTCGCGAGCGGCGCCGTCGCCGGCGTCCTCACGGAGATCCCGAACAACCCGCAGCTCGAGACCGCCGACCTGCCGGCGCTCCGTGCCCTCTGTGATCGGTACGGCGCCAAGCTGCTCCTCGATCCGAGCAGCGTCGGCCTCGCTTCCGTCGACGTCCTGCCGTTCGCCGACGTCGTCGTCTCGAGCCTGACGAAATACGCCGGCTCCGAAGGCGACGTCATGGCCGGCGTGCTCGCCATCGATCCCGCCCGGCCCGACGCCGCCGCGATGCTCGCCGCCGCGCGTCGCCGCCTGGAGCCTTTGCACGCGCTCGACCTCCGCGCGCTCGCCGCGCAGATCGGCCGCATGGAGGAAGTCACCCGCCGTCTCTCCGCCAACGCCGCCGAACTCGTGCGTCGTCTCGCCGCGCACCCGGCGGTCGCCCGCGTGCGCACCGCCGACCAAGGTCCGACCGCCGGAGCGTACGCCCGTGTCCGCCGTCCGGGCGCCGGCGCCGGCGCGCTCATCACCATCGAACTGCGCGGCGACATGCGCGCGGTCTATGACCGCCTCGCCGTCGGCAAGGGCCCGAGCTTCGGACTCCGCTACACCTTGGCCGCTCCGTTCCTCTGGCTCGCGCATTTCGAAGAAGTGACGAACGAGCAGGGCAGGGCGGGCATCCGTGCCGCGGGCCTCGACCCCGACCTGCTGCGCATCTCCGTCGGCCTCGAGCCGATCGAAGAGATCTGGGCCGCGTTCGCCGCCGCGCTTCCCAAATAAGCGACCCGCCGGTCGGCGGGTCGCGCGGGGTTCACTCGGCGTCCTTCTGGTCGGACGTCGGTTCGTCGTCGGCCTCATCGTCCTTGGCGGACGGCTTCTTCGCGCCGCCCTTCTTGGCCGTGCGCGCCTTGAGCATGCGTTCGCGGAAGGCCGCGCGCTCCTTCTCCTGGAGCGCCGGTGCCGCCGGGTCGACCTTGCCGAGCGCCTCGTCGTAGGCCTTGCGGTAGGCCGCTTCGGAGTCGTTCGAGCGTTTCCGGGCGGTCTTGTATTCCGCGTAGGCCTTGGTGGTGAGGGCTCGGTCGGCCTTGGCCTGCTGTTCGGCCGCGGCGATCTCGGGCAGCTCCAAAGCCGCCTTGCGGGCGGCGACGAGGCGGGCGTGATCGGGGTCGGCCGCCGCACCGGTCTCCTTGGCGGGAGCGGCGATGAGGTGGGTGTGGACGCCGACGGCGAGGAGCACGGCGGCGAGGGTGGCTTGGGTGGTGTTCATGGTGTGGGTGGGAACGGGCTTGAAGGAAGGGTGTCGAACTCGGACAATACAAGTCCCTCACCCTGAGGTCCGCCCCATGAGTCCAACCCTCCGTCTCCTACTGGGAGTCTTCCTGCTTTTCCCGACCCTCCTGACCGCGCAGAAGAACCGTCCGTCCCCGCAGCTCGAGATGACGCCGCTGCCGGCCGTCCCGACGATGCCTGACGCGTTCCCCCAGGTCGTCGGCACCCAGGCCTTCGGTCCGGCATACAAGTTCACCAAGGACCCGGCGGTGCTCGAAGCCGCCAAGGGCATCTCGGCGATGGGCTCGCGCATCCTCAAGATCGACGCCGTCTCGGGCGGTCAGCTGACGCCGTACATCGCGATGCCGTTCACGCACTACGTCATCTGGTACCGGTCCAACGACGCCTGGACCAAGGGCCTCACCCCGGAACTCCGCCGTCGCGAATACAACGCGATGTATCTCTTCACCAAGGATCTGCTCACGCGTTACGACACGACGGGGAAGACTTTCTTCATCGGACACTGGGAAGGCGACTGGTACCTCCTGCCCGGACAGGACGTGAAGAAGGACGCGCCGCCGGAACGGATCGCCGCGATGATCGAGTGGTTCGCCCTCCGTCAGAAGGCCGTCGACGACGCGCGCGCCGAAGTCCCCTACACGAAGTGCCGGGTCTACACCTACGCCGAAGTGAACCGCGTCCGGGACGCGATGAAGGACGGCCGCCAGCGCATGGTCAACGCGGTGCTGCCGAAGCTCGCCGTCGATTTCGTCTCCTACTCCGCCTACGACTGCCAGCTGCTGCCGGCCGAAGAAGTCCGCGCCACCCTCGATTATGTCAACGCCCAGCTGCCGCCCAAGGCGGGCCTGCCGGCGAAGCGCGTCTTAATCGGCGAATGCGGGCTTTCCTGGAAGGCCTGCGGCGGGGACGGCGCGAAGCACGAGCAGCGCAACCGCGAGATCCTCACGAAGTTCCTCTCGTGGAAGCCGGCGATGGTCCTCTTCTGGCAGTATTACAACAACGAGGTCGTGGCCGGCGAACAGGTCGGCTTCTGGCTCGTCGATAACAAGAACCAGAAGACCCCTCTGCACGCCACGCTCACCTCGCTCTATGCGGCGCAGGAAGAGGCGGCGCGCGAGCTGCGCTACAAGACCCGCCGTCTGCCCGGCTTCGAGGAGATGGCCTCGTTCAGCGAGAACTGGCTGACCGCCGGCGGCGCGCGCTGAGGACTCCGCGCTTGAGCCCGGCCCAGGAACGGAGAGATTGACGGGATGCGGAACAAGCTCCTCGTCGAGGCCGTCGGCACCTTCTTCCTGTGCCTCGCCGTCCTGGTGAGCGGAGGTCCGCTGCCGGTCGCCGCGCTGCTCTGCGCGTTGGTCTACATGGGCGCGCCGGTCTCGCTCCCGCACTACAGCCCGGCCGTCACGCTGGCCTTCCGTCTCCGTGGCCGGATCGGCACCCGCGCCCTCGGCGCCTTCATCGGCGTCCAGCTCCTCGCCGCGCTCGTCGCGGCCCTCGTCGCCGGCGCCCTGATCGGTCATGATACGGAGCGAGCCAAGGCCGCCGTGGACGCCCTGGGCTCGCCCGCCTTCGAAGGTTTCCTGGCTTCCGCGACCATCGAACTGCTCGGCACCTTCCTCTTCGCGTTCGTCGTCCTGATGGTCGGCACGTCCCGGCTGACCGCCGGGAACAGCTACTATGGCTTTGCGATCGCCTTGGCCGCCCTCGGCGTGGCGGGCATCTTCAGTGATTTCGGGTCGTCCATCAATCCGGCCACGGCGTTGGCCTCGTCGCTCTTCGGGGCCTGCGCCGCGCTCTCCGAGGGGCTGGAGGGCACCAAGGCCTTCGTCACCGAGACGGTCTACCTCGCCAAGATGGCGCCGCGCGTCCTGGCCGAAGTGGGCGTCCAGCTCCTCGGCGCTGCCTTGGCCGCCTGGTTCTTCCGGTATCTCTTCCCGGAAGACCGCTGAAAACCTGCGGGAGGGCTTGAATCGGGGCGGGCAGGGTCCAAGGTGGGGGCATGTCTCCGCTCCTCACCGCCCACAAGCACTACGGTTCCCTCCTCCTCGTCCTGGTCCTCGCCGTCATCATCGTGGCGCTGACCAAGGGTCCGAAGCCCGTCTTGCAGCGTATCGTCGCCGTCCTCGTCGACATCAACCTCGTCGTCGGCATCGTCACCCTGTTCTACACGGCCAAGCCGATCTCTTGGTTCCACCCGATCTTCGCCCTCGGTGCGGTCGGTCTCCTGCACGCCGGCGCCAAGAGCGAAGACAAGGCCAAGGTCGTCCGCTGCTTCTCGATCGCCCTCGTCCTCCTCGTCGCCGCCTGGTCCGTCAACGCCTCCTGGGGCCCGGACTTCTTCAAGAGCACGCTGATGTTCAAGGTCGGCGCCACCGCACCGGTCGCCCCGTAAGCGTCTGAGTCACGTTTCGGTCACGACGGCCCGGACAATGTCCGGGCCGTTTGACTTCCCGTTGACGCAGGGCTTGTTCAGGTGAGACTCTCCCGGTCCGCCGTCTCCGATGTATCGCCTCGCCCTCAACATGCTCTTCGGAGACCGCGCCAAGCTGGCGATGCTCCTGTGCGGGCTGGCCTTCTCGGCGCTCCTGATGGCCCAGCAGAGCTCGGTCTTCTTCGGCATCATGAGCTGGACCTACACGCCGATGGTCAACATCCGCGCGCAGGTCTGGGTCAGCGACCCGATGGTCGAGCAGGTCAACGACGCCAAGCCGCTCCGCGACACCGACCTCGGCCGCGTGCGCTCCGTCGACGGCGTCGCCTGGGCCGCCCCGCTCCACACGTCCTTCGTCCAGGCGCGCATGCAGGACGGCAACTTCAAGCTGATCACCCTCGTCGGCATCGACGCCGACACCTTCGCCGGCGCGCCGGCCGTCCTTTCGCAGGGACGCATCGAGGACCTGCGCCTGCCGGACACCGTCATCGTCGACGAATGGGGCGCCGCGCTGATGGGTCGCATGAGCGTCGGACCCGACGGCAAGCCCAAGAACACGCCGCTCCAAGTCGGCGACACGTTCGAGATCAACGACATCCAGGCCCGCATCGTCGGCATCTGCCGGGTCAAGCGCGCCTTCACGGGCGGTCCGTTCGTCTACACCACCTACGACCGCGCCAAGGGCTACACCCTCGGCGCCCGCCGCACGCTGAGCTTCATGCTCGTCGAGCCGCAGAAGGGCGTCGCCCCCGCCGAGCTCTGCGACCGCATCGAGCGCGACACCGACCTCAAGGCCTGGACGTCCGACACGGTGATCTGGAGCTGGGGCGAGCGGAGCCTGGCCCGCAATACGTTCTGGTGGTTCTGGACCAACACGGGCATCCCGTTCTCCTTCGGCACCGCGGTGCTGCTCGGCCTGTTCGTGGGCATCGCGATCTCGGGCCAGACGTTCTACTCCTTCGTGCTCGAGAATCTGAAGTATTTCGCCGCGATCAAGGCGATGGGCGCGGGCATGGGCGTCATCGCGCGCATGCTCTTCGTGCAGGCCTTCACCGCGGGGCTCATCGGCTTCGGCCTCGGGGCCGGGATGGCGCAGGCCATCGGCCGCGTGATGATCGAGAAGGGCATGCCGCCTTTCGTGATGTATCCGCAGATCCTCTGGGCGACGTTCGCCCTCGTGCTGGGCATCAGCTTCGTCTCCGCCGTCATCGGCATCATCAAGGTGTCGCGCGTCGACGCCGCCTCCGTCTTCCGCGGATGAGCCACCCAGCCCACACCGTCGCCTTCCGCGCCACCGGCGTCGACATGTTCTTCGGCACGCCGGAGAACCGCGTCGTCGCCCTCAAGCAGGCCGATTTCGAAGCCCGCCGCGGCGAGCTCATCATGCTCGTCGGTCCGTCCGGTTGCGGGAAGACGACGCTGCTCTCCGTCATCGCGGGCACGCTCACCCCCCAGGCCGGCACGGTCGAGGTCTTCGGCCAGCGCCTCGACGGGCTCGGCCAGGAAGCGCTCACGACCTTCCGCCGCCGGAGCCTCGGCTTCGTCTTCCAGTCCTTCAACCTCATCCCGACGCTCACGGTCGTCGAGAACGTGATGGTGCCGCTGCTCATCCAGGGACGTCCCTTCGACGAAGCCCACGCCCGCGCCCTGGCGATCCTCGACAAGGTCGGCCTCAAGGGCCGCGAGGAAGGCCGCCCCAACGCGCTCTCCGGCGGCCAGCAGCAGCGCGTCGCCATCGCCCGCGCCCTCGTGCACGAACCGCCGCTGCTGATCTGCGACGAACCGACCTCGGCCCTCGATAAGGACACCGGCGCCCAGATCATGCAGATGGTCCGCGACCTGTCCCGCTCGCCCGAACGCTGCGTCGTCGTCGTGACGCACGACCACCGCATCTTCCGTTTCGCCGACCGTATCGCGGAGATGGAAGACGGCCGCATCAGCCGCGTGGTCGACGACCCGAAGCTCCTCGATACGACGCATCTCTGATTCCCCTTATGTTCAAGAAACGCATCCTGCTCTTCGCCCTCGCCCTCGCCGGCGCCGGCGCCGCCTTGCAGCTCACCCGCGGCACGGCCACCGAAGCGCCCATCAAGCCGCCGCCCTACGAACCGGCCACCCGCGACAAGGACGGCCTCATCGCCGCCGCGGGCCTGATCGAAGCCGTCGCCGAGAACACGCTCCTCGGTTCGCCGACTTCCGGCACGGTCGCCAAGGTCCACGTGAAGGTCTGGGACAAGGTGAAGGCCGGCGATCCGATCCTCACGCTCGACGACCGCGACCTCCGCGCCCAGCACGCCGTGCAGAAGGCCGCCGTCGACGCCGCGGCCGCCACGGCCGAGCGCGCCGCCGACGCCGCCCGCCGCTGGACCGGCATCAAGGACAGCGGCGCGGTCTCCGCCGCCGACCTGCTCTCCTACCAGATGGCCGCCAAGGAAGCCCAGGCGAAGCTCGCGCTCGCTCAGGCCCAGCTCGACCAGACCGCCGTGCTGCTCGACCGTCTCGTCCTCCGTTCGCCCATCGCCGCCACCGTGCTCCAGGTCGGCGTCCGCGCCGGCGAGTTCGTCGCCGCCGGCGCCAAGGCCCCGGTCGTCCTCGGCGATATCACGCGCCTGCAGATCCGCTGCGACGTCGACGAGCAGCTCGCCACGCGCATGCGCGAAGGCCTGCCCGCCAAGGGCTACCTCAAGGGCGAGAGCTCCCTCGCCGGCGGCCAGGATCGCTCCATCGCGCTGAAGTTCGTCCGCATCGAGCCCTTCGTCATCCCGAAGACCTCCCTCACCGGCGCGAGCGTCGAGCGCGTCGACACGCGCGTCCTGCAGGTGATCTACCAGTTCGACCGCCCGACGGGCCGCTCGCTCTTCGTCGGCCAGCAGATGGACGTCTATATCGACGCTTCCCAAGATGCGCCGGGCAAATAAGTCGTTCCTGCTCGCGGCGCTCGCGCTCGCGGGCTGCGCGCACGATCCGGCGGTCAGGCCGTCCGCGCCGACCGCGCCCGCCGCGTTCTCGCAGGCCGGCGTCGTCGCGGACGCGAAGTGGGCCGAAGCGTTCGCCGACCCTGCGCTGCTCGATCTCCTCGCCCGCGCCCGCAAGGGGAGCCCCGACCTCGCGCTCGCCCGCGCGCGTCAGCGCGAAGCCGTCGCCTTGCTCCGCGCCGCGGATGCCGGTGACCAGCCCGCGCTCTCCCTCGCCGCCGGCCAGGAGGCTTCCCGTATTTCCGTCGCCAACGGACGTTTCCCTCCGGGCATCCCGCGCCGTACGGATGTCACCGCCGTCGCCGCCAAGGCTTCGTGGGAACTCGATATCTGGGGCCGTGAGGCCGCGAAGTCGCAGGCCGCCGAAGCGGACGTCCGCGCCGCGAAGTTCACCGCCGCGCAGGCCGACCTCGCCTTGTCCGCCGAAGTCGCCCGTCTCTGGTTCGCCGTCCGCGGCGCCCGTGAGCAGCTCGCTTTCCTCGAGACCGAATTCGCCACGCGCTTCCGCGAGATGGAACTCGTCGAGCAGACCGTCGCCGCCGGCCTGATCGACTCCGATCCGCTCTCCTCCGCGCGCCTCGCCGCCGCGCAGGCCAAGGTCGACGAAGGCCTCGGACGCCGTCGCCTCGCCGCCGCGGAGAACGCGCTGCGCGCGCTCATCGGCGCCGCTCCCGGCGAAAGCCTCCCGGTCGCCCAAGGCGTCGCCACGATGCCCGGCTTCGGCGCGGGCGTGCCGTCCGAGCTCCTGCTGCGTCGTCCCGACCTCGCCGCCGCCGCCGCGCGTCTCGACGCCGCGGTCTCCCGCGAAGGCGCGGCTCGCGCGGATTTCTATCCTTCCGTCACGTTGACCGGCCAGGCCGGCTGGCAGGCCGACCCGGCTTCGCAGATCGGCCGCGGTGCCGCCGGTTTCTGGAGCCTCACTCCTGCGATCGACCTCCCCATCTTCGATGCGGGTCGTCGCGAAGCGAACCTCGAGGCCGCGCGCGCGCGGATCGACGGCTCCGGCGCCGAATGGACCAAGGCCGTGCTCGGCGCCTTCCGTGAGGTCGAGGACGCGCTCGCCGATCTCCGCGAACTCGCGCTCCAGGAAGAACTCACCGCCCGCGTGCTCGCCGCCGTGCGCTCCCGCCTTGCCAACGCCGAAGCCCGCCGAAAGGCCGGCCTCGCCAACGAGAACGAGCTCACGCTCGCGCGCCGCGACGAAGCGCTGGCCGCGCGCACGCTTTCGATGGTCGTGTGGGAACGCCGGCAGGTCGCCGTGCGCCTCGCCGCGGCCACGGGCGGCGGTTGGTCCGCCCAGTGACTTTCCTTGGTAGGGTCAGCACTGCGTGCTGACCTAGGGTGATGGGTGCTGGCGCCGCCGCGTTTGGCATTCTAGTGTGCTACTCATTGTAAAAGATGCGACTAGGTCAGCACGCAGTGCTGACCCTACCGATGGGTAGGCGTGAGGCGTGAGGTCTGACCTATGCGCGCAAAGAAGAAGGGCGTCCTTGCGGACGCCCTTTCTGTTGCCGGTCAAGGCGCTCAGGCCTTGATCTGCGGGCGCTTGGGATCCGGCCAGTCGATGTGGAAGAACTCGCCGCGGGGCTTGTCCTTGCGCTCGTAGGTGTGGGCGCCGAAGAAGTCGCGCTGACCCTGGAGCAGGTTCTGCGGGAGGTCTTCGGTGCGGTACGAGTCGAAGTACGAGAGCGCCGAACCGAGGGTCGGCACGGGGATGCCGTGCTTCACCGCGAGGGCGATGACCTTGCGCCAGTTCTTCTGGGCCTTCTTGACGGTCTTCTTGAAGTACGGGTCGAGGAGCAGGTTATCCAGCGAGCGCTTCTTGGCGAAGGCTTCGGTGATCTTCTGCAGGAAGCTCGCGCGGATGATGCAACCGCCGCGCCAGATCTGGGCGATCTCGCCGAAGTTGAGCTTCCACTTGTACTCGTTCTGGGCCTCGCGCATGAGCTGGAAGCCCTGGGCGTAGGAGCAGATCTTGGAGCAGTAGAGGGCGTCCCGGATCTGTTCGATGACCTTGGCCTTGTCGGGATTCGTCATCGCGCGCTTCGGGCCGCGGAGGACCTTGGCGGCCTTGACGCGCTCGTCCTTCACGGCGGAGAGGCAGCGGGCGAAGACGGCTTCGGCGATGGTCGGGGCGGCGACGCCCATGTCGAGGGCGTTGGCGCTCGTCCACTTGCCCGTGCCCTTCTGGCCGGCGGTGTCGAGGATGACGTCGACCAGCGGCACGCCGGTCTCAGGGTCCTTCTGCTTGAGCACCTTGGCGGTGATCTCGATGAGGAAGGAGTTCAGGTCGCCCTTGTTCCATTCTTCGAAGGTGGAGCCGATCTCGTCCGGGGTCATGCCCAGGAGGCCGCGCATGAGGTCGTAGGCTTCGCAGATCATCTGCATGTCGCCGTACTCGATGCCGTTGTGGACCATCTTCACGTAGTGGCCGGCGCCGTCGGGGCCGATGTGGGCCACGCAGGGGACGCCGCCCTTGATGGGCTTGCCGGGGGTCGCGCCGGTGAGTTCGACGCCGGTGACGGCATCGACCTTGGAGGCGACGGCTTCCCAGATGGGCTTGAGCTCGGCCCAGGCGGCGGGGTCGCCACCGGGCATGAGGGACGGTCCGAAACGGGCGCCTTCTTCGCCGCCGGAGACGCCGGAGCCGATGAAGCGGAGGCCCTTGGCCTTGAGTTCGCGTTCGCGGCGGATGGTGTCGGTCCAGAGGGCGTTGCCGCCGTCGATGATGATGTCGCCCGGCTCGAAGACCGCGGCGAGCTCGTTGATCACGGCGTCGGTCGGGCCGCCGGCCTTGACGAGGATGACGGCCTTGCGGGGCTTCTTCAGGGAGGCCGCGAAGTCCTTCATGGTGGGGCAGCCGGTCAGCTTGCCCGGGGTGTTCGGGTTTTCCTTCACGAACTCGTCGGTCTTGGCGGTCGTGCGGTTGTAGACCGAGATCGCGAAGCCGTGGTCGGCGATGTTGAGGGCGAGGTTCTGACCCATGACGGCCAGACCGATGAGACCAATGTCGGATTGCATAAGAGGAGCCAATGCGAACCCCCGTGGGCAGGCATGGCAAACAAGAAAAGGGCGGATTTCGCTCAAAAGGAGCCGTTTTCGACCCGGCCGAGCCGCCTTTCCCCTCGCCTCATCCGACGGCCGTCCCATCGTCCACCGCTGTCATGTCCCAGCTCGTCGGCAAACGTATCACCCTCGGGGTCACCGGCTCCATCGCCGCCTACAAGGCCGCGGACCTGACCTCCCAGCTCGTCAAATACGGCGCCGAGGTCCAGGTGGTCATGACCAAGGGCGCCACCCAGTTCATCACCCCGATGACCCTCCAGGTGCTTTCCCGTCGTCCGGTGGCGTTCGACCTCTGGGCCGAGGGCGCCAATTCCGTCCCGGGCCACATCGAGATCGCTGATTCCTCCGACCTGCTCCTCGTTGCGCCCCTTTCGGCCAATGTCCTCGCGGAGTTCGCCCATGGCCTCGCCCCTGATCTGCTGACCAGCATCTACCTCGCCACCCGCGGTCCGGTCCTCCTCTGCCCGGCGATGAACGGCAAGATGTACGAACACCCGGCCACGCAGGCCAACCTGAAGACCCTCCGCTCCCGCGGCCACGCCGTGGTCGAGCCGGCCGAAGGCATGCTGGCCTGCGGTTATGAAGGTGTCGGCAAGCTGGCGCCGGTCGAAGAGATCGTGAGCCGCGTGCTTTCGATCCTGGGCTGAGTCGATGGACCCCCGCGCCCTCCGCCAGCGTCTCGCGGCTTCGGCGAAGGAGCTGGGCTTCGACGCCTTCGGGGTCGCACCGGTCGAGGTCGACGTACGCGCGGACTACTTCAAGAAGTGGATCGCTGACGGGATGCACGGCGACATGGCCTGGCTGGCCCGCAATCCGGACCGCCGGACCGACGCCCGTAAGGTGCTGCCTGAAGCCCGCAGCCTGGTCGTGGTGGGCCTGAACTATTACCAGCCGCATCCGCCCGCGGGCTATCGTATCGCGAAATACGCGCTGGGCGCGGATTACCACGATCTGATCCTGGCCCGACTCAAAGAGCTGTGCGGGGTGATGCAGTCCCTCGGGGGCGAGCAGAAGCCTTACGTCGACACCGGCCCGGTGCTCGAAAAGCCCGTCGCGGCCGCGGCCGGCCTCGGCTGGCAGGGCAAGAGCACGATCCTCATCCACCGCGGCGCCGGCACCTGGCTTTTCCTCGGCGTCATCCTGACGACCCTCGAACTGGAAGCCACCGCCGCCAAGGAGCCGGACCGTTGCGGTTCCTGCACGCGTTGCATCGACGCCTGTCCGACCGCCGCGATCATCGCGCCCTATCAGATGGATGCGCGCAAGTGCCTCGCCTACCTGACCATCGAGCACAAGGGCGCCATCCCGGTCGAGTATCGCGCAGCCCTCGGCGACCGCGTCTTCGGCTGCGACGACTGTCTCGACGTCTGCCCTTGGAACAAGTGGGCCGTCGCCACCCGCGAAGCCCACTTCGCCCCGCGTCCGCACCCGCCGCTCCGCGAGACGCTGGCCTGGACGGAAGAGCAGTTCTTGGAGCACTTCAAAGGCACGCCGGTCGAACGCCTCGGACTCGCCCGCTGGCGCCGCAACGCGCTCACCGTCCTCGGCAACGTCGGGACGCCGGGCGACCTGCCTGCGGCGGAGACGCTGCTCGGCTCGCCCGATCCGATGGTCGCCGAACACGCCGCCTGGGCCGTCGACCGTCTGCGCGCCCGTTGAACCTACGGGTTGCCTCAGGCGAGGGGAGCGTCCTAATGGAGGCCGTGACTCTCGCCCAAGCTTACACCGCGCTCGCCGCCTTCCTGCTCCTGGCCGGCTGGCTGATCGTCACCGACTCCGCGGTCCTTCGCACCTTCCGCCGCTCGCAAGGCGCGACTTACCTGCTCGGCCTCGCCGCCATCGCCTGGTTCGCCTGGTGGCTGTTCAACATCCCCGACGCGGATCTCGCCGGCATCAACCGCACGCTGGTCCTCGCGGTCTTCCTCGGCGCCAGCCTGGCGACCTTCGTGTACATGCCCGACCTCCTGTCGGTCCGCGCCCTGGGAGCCCTGATGCTCTTCCTCGCCCGCGCCACCCTGGACGCCGGTTACCGGCAGCTGCCGCACAGCCTGTTGGATGCTTCGGTCAGCTACGGCGTGCTGGTGCTCTTCGGTTTCTGGTGGGCCTGCTCGCCGCCCGTCTTCGGCCGTCAGTGCGACTGGATCCTCGCCACTTCCGGCCGACGTAACGTCGTCGGCGGCTTGAGCCTCATCCTCGGTATCGCCTGCGTGGCCCAGTCCTTCGACCTCCCGTGAGCCGCGCGCTCCTCATCGTCGTCTCGGGTCCCGCCGGCAGCGGCAAGACCACCCTGTGCTCCAGCCTCACCGGAGCCTGCCCGCAGGGTATCCGTCGCGTGATCACGTGCACCACGCGCGCCCCGCGGCCCGGCGAAGTCGACGGCATCGACTATCATTTCCTCACGCGCGAAAGCTTCGAACAGCAGGTCGCCGCGGGCGTCTTCCTCGAGCACGCCCACGTCCACGGCAATCTCTATGGTCCGCGCGCGGCTGACGTCGCCGCCCACCTCGGCGCCGGCTTCGACGCGCTCCTGAACGTCGACGTCCAGGGCGCCGCCACGATCCGCGCCAAGGGCGCCGCCGACCCGCGTCTCGCCGCCGCCCTCGTCACGGTCTTCATCCGCGTCAGCGATCGCGCCGAACTGCGTCGTCGCCTCACGGGCCGCGGCACCGACCCGGCCGACGAGATCGACCGTCGCGTGGCCGCCGCCGAAGAGGAGCTCCGCCACGCCGGCACTTATCAGCACGTGATCGAGAGCGGCACCCGCGAGGCCGACTTCGCCGCCCTGCTCGCCATCTACCACGCCGAGAAGGCCCGCCGTCCGTGATGGAGAAGAACGACATCGCGGCCGTCCTCGACGAGATCGCCACTTTCATGGAACTGACGGGCGAGAACCCGTTCAAGATCCGCGCCTACTCCGCCGGCGCCCGCATCCTCGAGAACATGACGGAGGACCTCGGCGAGCTGATCGACGGCGGCAAGCTGGCCGAGATTCCTGGTCTCGGCGAGGCGCTCGTCGATAAGATCACGACGCTCCGCCGCGACGGCGTCCTGCCTTTCCACCAGAAGCTCAAGGCCTCGATCCCCGCCGGCCTTCTCGAGGTGATGCAGATCCCGGGCCTCGGGCCGAAGAAGGTCCGCGCGCTCTGGACGCAGCTCGCGGTCGAAGACCTCGCGAAGCTGAAGGAAGTCTGCGAATCCGGCGCGGTCGCCGAGCTCAAGGGTTTCGGCGCGAAGACGCAGGAGAAGATCCTCGAGGGCATCAAGAACCGCATCGCCTACGGCAAGCGCCACCGCTGGTACGAAGCGGCCGCCATCGCCGAACCGATCCTCGCGGGATTGCGCGCGCTCCCGCAGGTCTCGCTCGCCGAATCCGCCGGCTCGCTCCGCCGCGCCCGCGAGACGGTCGGCGACCTCGACTTCCTCGTGGCCTCGTCGGAACCCAAGCCGATCATGGACTGGTTCGTCGCCTACCCGGGCGTGAAGGAAGTCACCGCCCACGGTGAGACGAAGTCCAGCGTGCGCTTCGAGAACGGACTTCAGGCCGACCTGCGCGTCGTCCCGGCCGAGCAGTTCTATTTCGCGCTCCATCACTTCACCGGCTCCAAGGAGCACAACGTCGCCATGCGCCACCGCGCGCTCGGCCGCGGCCTCAGCATGAGCGAGTGGGGCTTCAAGTCCGTCGACGAGAAGACCCCCGCGCCCGGCGCGACCAGCGAAGAAGAAGTCTTCCGCGCGCTCGGCCTGCCGTGGATCCCGCCGGAGCTCCGCGAAGGCAACGGCGAGATCGACGCCGCCGAAGCGGGCAAACTGCCGAAGCTCGTCCAGTTCGCCGACCTGCGCGGCGTCTTTCATAATCACACCACGGAATCCGACGGCGATCATACGCTCGATCAGATGGCCGCGGCCGCCGAAGCCCATGGCTGGGAATACCTTGGTATCTCCGACCACTCGAAGTCCAGCTTCCAGGCCGGCGGTCTCGACGAGGCCCGCCTCGCGAAGCAGCTCGAGGACATCGCGAAGCTCAACGCCTCGCAGAAGTATCGCGTCCGCGTGCTCTCGGGCAGCGAGGTCGACATCCTCAAGGACGGCACGCTCGACTTCGCGGATGACGTCCTCGCGCGCCTGGACTTCGTCGTGGCCTCGGTCCACAACCTCTTCACGTTGGACCGCGAGGCCCAGACGGCCCGCATCATCAAGGCCATCGAGAACGAGCATGTCGACATGGTCGGCCATCTCACCGGTCGCCTGCTCAACAAGCGCGAGCCCTACGACGTCGACATCGCCAAGGTCATCGACGCCGCCGCGGCCAACGACACGATCATCGAGCTCAACGCCAACCCGTGGCGCCTCGACCTCGACTGGCGTTGGTGGCGCCACGCCGCCGAGAAGGGCGTGCTCTGCTCGATCAATCCGGACGCCCACGACACCGACCAGCTGGCCTTCGCCGCCCATGGCGTGCGCATCGCCCGCAAGGGTTGGCTGACGCCGGAGCAGGTGCTCAACACGCGGTCGCTGCCGGAAGTGCTGCGCTGGCTGGGTCGCTGAGCGCTCCTTACGGCTCGCCCTGCGGGCGCCGCCCGTCCTATCCTGCCGCATGCTGCACGATAAGCGCCGTCTGCTCCTCATCGCCGGACCTTGCTCCCTCGAATCCGAGGCCAACTGCCGGACCGTCGCCACGGAGCTCAAGGCCCTGGCCGCCCGCCACCCGGAGCTGAACATCATCTTCAAGGGCTCTTACGACAAAGCCAACCGCACCTCGCTCGGCGGCGATCGCGGCCCGGGCATGCAGGCCGGCCTCGACCTCCTCGCGATGGTGAAGAAGGACTACGGCTTCGATGTCCTCACCGACATCCACGGACCCGAGCAGTGCGAAGCCGTCGGCAAGGTCGTCGATGTCCTGCAGATCCCGGCGTTCATGTGCCGCCAGACCGACCTCCTCGTCGCGGCCGCCAAGACCGGCAAGGTCGTGAACGTGAAGAAGGGCCAGTTCCTTTCCCCGTTCGAGATGCGCTTCGTGGTCGATAAGCTCGAAGGCGCCCAGGCCGCCGAGATCTGGCAGACCGACCGCGGCACGACTTTCGGCTACCAGAACCTGGTCGTCGACATGCGTTCTTTCCCGATCATGGCCGGCTTCGGCCACCCGACGATCATGGACGCCACCCACGCGGTGCAGCTCCCCGGCGCGGCCGGCGGCTCCTCCGGTGGTCAGCGCGAATTCGTCCCGGTCCTCGCCAAGGCGGCCCTCGCCGCGGGCGCCGATGGTCTTTTCATGGAGACGCATCCGGATCCGAAGAAAGCGATCTCCGACGGACCCTCGCAGGTGCCGCTCGCGGAATTTCCGGCCCTCGTGGAATCCTGCCTGCGCGTCTGGAAAGCCGTCCGCGCCTAAGCGGTCAGCTTCGCGATCGCATCGCGGTCCGGCTTGCCGCTCGCGTTCGTCGGCAGGACCGGCACGAACACATAGCGCCGCGGACGCGCGGCGGGCTCCAGTCCTTCGCAGGCTTTGCGCAGCGCGGCTTCGGTCTCTGGGCCGGCGACGACGCATGCGGTGACGACTTCGCCCCAGGTCGCGTCGACCATGCCGAGCACGAGCGCTTCGCGGACGAGTCCCGTCGCGAGCAGTGTCTGTTCGACGCGGGCCGGGTCGACCTTCTCGCCGCCGGTGACGATCACGCGGTCGGCGCGTCCGGTGATCCGCACGCTGCCATCGGCCGCCACGTCGCCCCGGTCGCCGCTCGTCCATGGGTTCGTCATCGGGCCGTCAGGCCAGACTCCCAGACCGAGCGAAGGGCTGGCGATGGTGATGATGCCTTCGCTGGTCGTCGCGAAGCGGACTCCCGGCAAAGGAGCGCCTCGCACGGTTTCACCCGACCAGATATTTTCCGGTGGGCACAAGGCACAGGCCGCCGCGGTCTCGGTCGACCCATAGGTGAGGAAGGCCGGCAGGCGGCGCTCGCGGATCGCGGTGAGCAACGGCGCGGGCACGGCCGAGCCGCCGAGCAGGATGACCTGGAAGTTGCGGAGCCACGCTTCGCCGTCGGCGTGCGCCAGCAGGCGCGTCAGCTGTGCCGGCACGAGCGAGATGATCTTGGTGCCGGCTGCCGGCAGATCGATGGAGGGCAGGGCGGAGCCTTCAGGGAAGCGACCGTCGATGACCTGATGTCGGCCGCCGGTCACACGCGCACGGATGGCAGGCATGAAGCCGCTGACATGCCACGGCGGCGTACACGTCACGCCATGGAGCACGGGCGAAAGCCCGCGGGCGACGAGTGCGTCGCGTAGGCTGAGCGCGGCGGCGCGGAGCGACTCGCCGGAATGGATGATGAACTTCACCTTCCCGCCGGTGCCGCCCGTGGGGATCATCACGCGACCGCGCCAGTTCAGCGGAAAATCGCACGTGCCCAGCCCGCGCGGCTCCAAGGTCGCGCCGAGGATCGTCGTGCCGCGCGGGATCTGCCGGGCGGCTTCATCGCGATCGGCTCCGGCCCAGTGAGGATTACCCAGGAACACCGGCAGGCCGGCGTCATGCGCCTGCAAGGCCTCGCGCAGATGCGCGGCGTGCTCCGCCTCGAAGACCGCGACGGCGCTCATGTCAGTTCCTGCCAGAAGCCCGCCCAGTCGTAACCGGGAAGGCCGGACGCCATCGCGCCGGCCGCATGGCGATCGCGTCCGTCGTTCTCGAAGCGACCGAGCGTATCGAAACCGACGGTGCCGGCCTGTGGGTCCTGCGCCGCGAGCCAGAGCGCGCCTTGGCGGCCGATCGCGGTCTCGAAGCAGGAAGAATAGACGACGGCGCCCGCGTGCGCTCCGCGCCAGGCGCGCAGTTCGTCCCAGTCGCCCGCGAGCAGCGGTTTCACGACGACGGTCCCGGCCCAGTCGACGCCGCCCGGGGTGAGGAACGACTCATCGAGCGCGACCTTATCGGGTCCGAGCGACGCGTAGCCCGGATGACCGACCGGCAGGGGCTGTTCGAGGAACTCGACCTGCTCATGCGCGCGGGCGAACTCCGCCCAGCGTCGCGCGGTCTGGAGGTCCAGCGAGCCGTTGGCGTCGAGGCGCAACCGGCCGGGGAAGCGCGCCGCCGCGGCGCGGATCGCTTCTTCCGAAGTCTCCGGCGAGATCTTGATCTTAAGGGTGCGGAAGCCGGCGGCAGATTTCGCCTCGGTCTCGAGGACTGAAAGGGTCAGCAGGCCGGCGCAGGGCAGGCTGCCGCCGTAGCCGGCGATCTGGCTCCAGTGTCGGCAGCTGGAGAGCGCCGCCGATAGGCAGGGCAGGGGCGCCGGCGAAGCGGCCACGGCGGCGAGCAGATGGGGCAGGTTGCCTTGGGCCGAACGCAGGAACTCCAGCGATTGCTCGATGGTCTCGGTCGGGAACCCCGGCCAAGGGGCGATCTCACCGTAACCCGTGCCTTGGTCGGATTGCGTCCGCAGCAGGATGCGGTCCACGCTGTCCACGGCGCCCGCGCCGGTCACGACCGCGGAGCGCAGTCGGCGACGGACACGTTTGAAGTCGAAAAAGCCGCCGGTCATGGGACGAATAGACGGCAATCCGGACAAACTCGCAAAATCAATTTGCCACCCCTTGGGGGGGTGCCTAACACCCTTTGGGGAAACCGACCACTCATGGCCTCCTCGAAATCCAAGGGCCGCGTTTCCCTCGACGAACGCTTCTACCTGTCCGCGGACGACTTCTTCCCCGCCAACGCCGGCCTCGGCCTGACGTATGACGACGTCTCCCTGGCTACCCGCTACTCCGAGGTCCTGCCCCGGATGACCCGCCTCGACTCCTCCCTTTCGGACGCCCTCCCGCTGTCGCTGCCGATCGTGTCCTCCGACATGGATACGGTGACCGAGCACCGCATGGCCATCGCGATGGCCCTCAACGGCGGCCTCGGCCTCCTGCACTATAACATGTCGGAAGCCGACCAGGTCGCCGAAGTGCGCCGGGTCAAGAACCACATCCACGGCATGATCGGCGACCCCGCCGTCGTCTCGGCCGATGACACCATCGCCGAAGTCCTCGCCCGCATCGAACGCGACGGCCTGGCGTTCAGCACCTTCCCGGTCACCTCCGCCGACGGCACGCTCCTCGGCCTCCTGCCCGGCAGCGCCGTCAAGGAACGCCACGGCCAGCGCAAGGTCGTCGCCGTCATGATCCCCCGCGACAAGGTCTTCACCGTCGCGGAGAAGGACCTCGGCAAGGACCCGATCGCCACCGCCGACCGTAAGTTCTCCGACCACGTCGGCCAGAACAAGCTCCTCGTCGTCGACGCCAAGAACCGCCTCCGCGGCCTCTTCACCCTCAGCGACATCGAGCGCATCTCCGAAGAATCCCGCGCCCACGTGCGCCCGACCCGCGACACGGACTTCCGCCTGCGCGTCGGCGTCGCCATCTCGGTCCCCCGCACGGCGGACGGCGAGATCGACCGCGCCCGCCTGCTCGGACACGTCGGCGCGCTCATCGCCGAAGGCGCCGATGCCCTCGCGATCTCCACCGCCCACGGCCATACCAAGGGCGTCGGCGACGCGCTCCGCCTCCTCCGCAAGTCCCACAAGCACATCACGCTCATCGCCGGCAACGTCACCAGCGGCGAAGGAGTCGAGTTCCTCGCCGCGGCCGGCGCCGACACGGTCAAGATCGGCCAGGGCCCCGGCTCCATCTGCACGACCCGCATCGTCGCGGGCGTCGGCATCCCCCAGCTCACCGCCCTCTACGTCGCCTCCCGCGCCGCCGCCAAGAAGGGCGTGCGCATCCTCGCCGACGGCGGCATCACCAAGAGCGGCGACATCGTCAAGGCGCTCACGCTCGCCGACGCGGTCATCCTCGGCGGCCTCCTCGCCGGTTCGCGCGAAGCCCCGGGCAAGCTGATGGAGATCAACGGCAAGACTTATAAGGAATACCGCGGCATGGGTTCGCACGAAGCCATGCGCAAGGGTTCGGCCGCCCGCTACGGACACTCCGCCAACGGCAAGTTCAGCAAGGTCGCCGCCGAAGGCATCGAAGCGCTCAAGGAAGTCTCCGGCACGGTCGACCAGGTCCTCGGCACCCTCGCCGGCGGCATCCAGAGCGGCCTCGGTTACCTCGGCGCCGCCAATCTCGCCGAACACCGCAAGCGCGCCCGCTACATCCGCGTCACGCCCGCCGGCCAGCGCGAAGCCTCGCCGCACGACGTCATCGAGATCAAGGCCGGTTCCTGATGCCCATGGCCGCTTTCTTCCGAGGTCTGCTCCTCTTCCTCTTCGGCGCCCTGGCCGGCGCCGCGGGCATCCTGTTCCTGACGCCGAGCTTCCAGGTCGACGTCCGCCGCGGCGACACCGCGATCAAACCCCTCGATCTCGGCACGCGCGTCGCCCAGCCGACGCCCGCGCCTAAGCCCGTCGCGCCCGTCGCGCCTAAGCCCGTCGCGCCCGCTCCGACCGCGGTCGCTACGCCCAAGCCCGCCGCCCCGACGACCCCCGCTCCGGTCGCCGCCTCGGCGGAGCCGGCTCTCGATTTCGCCGCGATCTCCCGTTTCCTGATTCTCTGGCCGACCGCCGTCACGGTGAAGACCCCGACGACGGTGGTCGTGAACGTCGAAGGCCAGAAGCCCCAGGACCTGGCGCTCGAGGCCGGCGCGGTGCTGCAGCTCACCCGCGTGCTGCCGACCGGCCAGCTTGAGGTCCGGGCCAAGGGCGCGAAGTTCGAGATCAAGAGCACCTTCACCGACTTCGCCGTCGAACTCGGCAAGCGCGTCTCCGAACTCGTCGCCAAGGGCACGAAGTTCGATTCGCCCTATCCGACCGGCGCGGCTGCGGCCGCCGCCGCGCCGGCTGCTCCCGCTCCTTCGGCCACCACCGTCGCGGCCGCGACCCCGGTCGTCGCCGCGCCCAAGCGCCCGCTGACGCTCGCCGAACGCATCGACGTGCTCTACGGACGTAAGCCGGCCGAGCCGGAAGTGACGCCTGCGGTGGTCGCTCCTGCCGCGACTCCTACCACTCCGGCCGCTTCGGCCACCGCCCCTACGCCTGCC
>JANRFG010000006.1:0-38846 GCA_030725715.1 Opitutales bacterium | reverse complement strand
TCCTGCCGCGACTCCTACCACTCCGGCCGCTTCGGCCACCGCCCCTACGCCTGCCGCGACTCCTACCACTCCGGCCGCTTCGGCCACCGCCCCTACGCCTGCCCCGACTCCGGACGTCGCCCCCGCGCCTGCGGTCACGCCGGCTCCGGCGGCGGCTCCCGCCACGCGCGAAGCCGCGAAGGTCGAAGAAAAAGGCAAGGACCTCGACCGGAAGATGAACCAGCTCTTCAAGTGATCCGCCTGTGAGTCACGCGAAGATCTTTTCCTGGAACGTCAACGGCGTCCGCTCCGCGCTCGGCAAAGGGCTCGGCGATTTCATCGCGTCCGCCGACCCGGACGTGCTCTGCCTCCAGGAGACCAAGTGCGAGACGGCCGTCGCCTCGACGCTCGGCCTGGCTTTCCCTCATCAGTTCTGGCACGAAGCCGAGAAGAAAGGCTATTCCGGCACCGCGGTGCTTTCGAAGACCGCCCCGCTTTCCGTCGCGACCGACTTCCCCGGCGATCACCCGCCCGAAGGCCGCGTGGTGACGGCGGAGTTCAACGGTCTCTTCGTCGTCAGCGCCTACGTCCCGAATTCCCAGCGCGAACTCGAGCGTCTCGACTACCGTCTGCAGTGGGACGCTGATTTCCGCAAATACCTCGCGCGCCTCGCGAAGAAGAAGCCGGTCGTCGTCTGCGGCGACCTCAACGTCGCCCACGCCGAGATCGACCTGGCCAACCCGTCCACGAACCGCCGCAACGCCGGCTTCACCGACGAGGAGCGCGAGTCCTTCGGCCAGCTCCTCGCTCAGCACGGCTTCACGGATACGTTCCGCGCCCAGCATCCGAGCCTCGCCCAGCGCTACAGCTGGTGGTCCTATCGCCCTGGCATCCGCGCGCGGAACATCGGCTGGCGCCTGGATTACTGCCTGACCTCCGACGGACTGAAGTATTCCCAGCCGGACATCCACGACAAGGTCACCGGTTCGGACCATTGTCCGGTCTCGGTGCGCGTGCAGGCCGAGCTCTGATCAGCGCGGTGTCTCGCCGGTCAGGCGGCGGACCCACGGTACCAGTACCAGCAGGAGGACGGTGAGTCCGCCGACCAGCAGGGCCTGCTGCCAGAAGAAGTGCGCGAGGGCCTCCGGGTCCTTGGCGTTGAACTCCGCGGCGACCACGCCGGCGAGCTTGTTGCCGAGCGCGGTGCCGAGGAACCAGATGCCCATCACCAGCCCGGCGAGCTTGGCGGGAGCCAGCTTGGTCATCGCGCTGAGGCCGACGGGGCTGAGGCAGAGTTCGCCGACGGTCTGCAGGAAATACACCGCGATCAGCCACCACGGGCTGACCTTGCCCTCGGCGGTGAGCTTCGCCGCGGGGACGAGCAGGGCGAACGAGAGTCCGAGGAAGACGAGACCCCAGACGAACTTCATGGGCATCGAAGGCTGCTGCCCGCGGAGCCGCACCCAGAGCCACGCGAACAACGGCGCGAGCGCGAGGATGAAGAGCGAGTTCACCGACTGGAACCACGACGACGGGAACGCCTGACCGAACAGTTCGTTGCGGGTGAGTTCCTCGGCGAACAAGGTGAGCGACGAACCGGCTTGCTCGAAGACCGCCCAGAAGAGGATGGCGCACACGAAGAAGACGAGGATGGCCGCGAGGCGCCGGCTGTCTTCGTCCCGCCGCACGACGCCGAACCAGACGATGCCGACGATAGGCAGTGCGTAGACGACGGGGTTGATCCAAGCGACGTAGTCCGAGGCGATCATCACGGCGAGCAGCGCCGCGGTGCCGACCGTCACCAGCGTGAGTCCGATCCACGGACGGGGTGCGTCCGCTTCCGGAGCCTGGCCGACGTGCGACAGCCAATGGAGTCGGCGCAGGTACACGATCATGCCGAAGGTCATGCCGATGCCCGCCGCGCCGAAGCCCCAGTGCCAGCTATGCGTCGGGTCGAATCCCCAGCCGCTCAGCATCACGCGGAACGATTCGCTCTGGGCCAGCCACCCGACGACCAGCGGCGCGGCGAACGCGCCGAGGTTGATGCCCATATAGAAGAGCGAGAAGCCCGCGTCGCGCCGTGCATCCCCGTGCGAATAGAGTCCGCCGACGAGCGTGCTGATGCTCGGCTTGAGGAGACCGGTGCCGAGCGCGATCAGGATCAGGCCGGCGTAGAACGTCGGGACGGAGTCGAACGCCAGGGCGTAGTGACCTGCGGTGATGATCAGGCCGCCGACGAGGACGGCCCGGCGCGCGCCGATGAAATTGTCCGCAAGGTAGCCTCCGAGGATGCACACCATGTAGCTCGCCATGGTGTAGTTGCCGTAGACCTGGGCCGCATACTTCTGGTCGAATCCCAGGCCACCCATCGCCAAGGGGGTGATCATGAAGAGGAGCAGCAGCGCCCGCATCCCATAGTAGGAGAAACGCTCCCACATCTCGGCGTAGAACAGCATGCTCAATCCTCGTGGGTGCCCCCCGATGCCCCCGTGATCCCGCTCGGTATGCCGGGCCGGGGATTCGGCGTCTGGGGTCAGCTCATGCATCCGAGGGGTTATAGGGAGGATATGAGGGGAGGGGGAGTCGGGAATACATTCCCCTTAGAGTAAGGGTCCGCGTTGACAAAAGGGGTCGGAGGCCTACTTTTGAGACTCAATCTCAATTAGCGTGACCCCGCTATCCCAACTTCTGCCCGGTCAATTCGGGAAGCTGGCCTCGCTCAATCCTGAGCGTGGGGTGGATCAGCGTCTGATGGCCCTGGGGCTGCTCCCCGGGATGGTCCTGAAGCTCATTCGGAAGGCTCCGTTGGGCGACCCTCTGGCCGTCGAGTTCTGCGGCCAGGTCGTGAGCCTGCGCCTCGCCGAGGCCGAGAACCTGATCATCGACGTCTCCGCCGATTGTCCCATCCAACGTCCGCGCCAGCCGTGAGCTCCTCAGATGCAGGCGTGCTGGTCGCGCTCGTCGGTAATCCCAACACCGGCAAGTCGACCCTCTTCAACGCCCTGACGGGCCTGCGGCAGCGCGTCGGCAATTACCCCGGCGTCACGGTCTCGCGTAAGTCCGGCACCTGCGACCTCGGCGACGGCCAGAAAGTCGAGCTCGTCGACCTGCCGGGACTCTACTCCCTCGCGGCAGCTTCGCCCGACGAGCAGGTCGTCATCGACGCCCTGTCGGGAAACATCGCCGGCGACCGCCGTCCGGACGCCGTCGTCATGGTCGTCGACGCGACCAACCTGCTGCGCAACCTCTTCCTGGCTTCGCAGGTCGCCGAACTCGGCCTGCCGCTCGTCCTCGTGCTGAACCAGGCCGACGTCGCCCAGGAACAAGGCCTGCGCATCGACACCGAACTGCTGTCCCGTCGCCTCGGCGGCGTGCCGGTCATCCTGACCTCCGCCTGGAAGGGCGAAGGCATCCCGGAAGTCCGCGGCGGTCTCGCCGAAGCGTTGTCGCGCCGCACGCCGATGAAACGCGTCACCTGGCCGGTCGACATCGCCGGCGCGCTCGCCGGTGTCGCGCAGGCCGCCTCGGCCGACACGGGCAAGGCCATCTCCGCCGCCGACGCGCAGCGTCTGCTCTTCGACACCAACGCGGCCACGGCCGAACGTCTCGGCTGGACGCTTGAGCGTCGCGAGAAGCCGCTCCGCAGCGCGCGCGAGCGCGTCCGTAATTCGGGCTACAACCCGATGGCCGCCGAACCGCTCGTGCATTACGCCCAGCTCCGCGTCGTGCTGGACGGCGTCGTGACCGAGGGACTCGGCAAGGCCGGCCGCACCGCCGCCGTCGACCGTCTCCTCCTGCACCGCCTGCTCGGGCCGGTCCTTTTCCTGGGCATCATGCTCGGCTTCTTCGCGTCGGTCTTCTGGCTCGCGAAGTTCCCGATGGACTGGATCCAGCTGGGCGTCGACTGGACCAAGGGCGTCGTCGCGCCGCCCCTGTCGCCGTACCCGATGCTGCAGAGCCTCGTCGCCGACGGCATCCTCGGCGGGGTCGGCGCGTTCCTCGTCTTCCTGCCGCAGATCCTCATCCTCTTCCTGTTCATCGGCATCCTCGAGGACAGCGGTTACATGGCCCGCGCGGCGTTCATCATGGACCGCCTGTTCAGCTGGTGCGGCCTGAACGGCAAGAGCTTCGTGCCCATGCTCTCCGGCTTCGCCTGCGCGATCCCGAGCCTCCTCTCGACGCGCACGATCGAAGACCCCAAGGCGCGCCTGGCGACCGCCTTCGTCGTGCCGTTCATGAGCTGCTCGGCGCGCTTCCCGATCTACGCGCTCATGTGCGCGGCCTTCATCGGCCCGCTCTACGGACCCGGCTGGGAGTCCCTCGTGATGGTCGGCATGCACTGCGTCGGCCTCGTCTTCGCCGTGCCGACGGCCTTCGTGCTCACCCGCCTCGTCCTCAAGGTGAAGCCGCAGCCGTTCGTCCTCGAGCTCCCGCGCTACCAGATGCCCAAGCCGCGGGACGTCGTCTGGCGCATGTGGCAGAACGCCGCCGAATTCGTCTCCAAGGCCGGCACGGTGATCTTCGCCATCACCATCATCGTCTGGGCGCTCTCTTATTTCCCGCGCGACGCCTCGGTGGCGGAGCGCATCCGGGCGGAGCATCCGACGGAGTCGGCCGAGCAGGTGAAGGCCCGCGTGCAGGCCGCCTACGTCGAGCAGTCCTACATGGGACGTTTCGGCAAGGCGATCCAGCCGGTCTTCGATCCGCTCGGCTTCGACTGGAAGATCACCGTCGGCGTGCTCGCCAGTTTCCCCGCCCGCGAGGTCATCGTCTCCACGCTCGGCGTCACCTATTCCGTCGGCGAAGGCGCCGAGGCCGACAGCCAGGACCTGCGTAAGGCCATGCAGGACGCCAAGTGGTCGGAAGGCCCGCGCGCCGGCACCCCGATCTTCTCCCTGGCCGCCGTCCTCGCGCTGATGGTCTTCTTCGCCCTCTGCTCGCAGTGCGGCCCGACGATCGCCACGCTCGCGCAGGAGACCGGTGGCTGGAGGTGGGCCGCGGGCTCGTTCGTCTACATGACCACCCTCGCGTGGATCGTCTCGATGGCCGTCTACCAGGTCGTCATCCGCCTCACATGAACCTCGAAGCCGTCATCGTGGGCGCCGTCATCGGCGTGGCCGTCGGCTGGCTCGCCCGCCGCTGGTTGGCGGCCGCGCGCCGCCGCAAAGAAGGCGGCTGTGCGGGGGATTGCGGCTGCGCGGCGAAGATAAAGCCGAAGAAGTGACCGAGAGGTAAGTTGACCCGTTGATCGGTTGAACCGTTGGCCCGAGAGAATCCTAACTCAAAGGGAGACCGGAAACCGGGAAGTTAGCTTCGGGCATATGTCCCCGCCCAATCATCCGGTCTCCGGTTTCCCTTTGAGCCCTGGCTCTCTCTGGTCAACCGAGCCTCTGAGCCTCCGGGCCTCTCATGCATGCTTCGTGCCCCCATGTCACCGTGCCAGCTTGCCCCCTCGCGGCCCCGCCGCGTTTAAACCGGCTGCTGCTGACTCAGGCAATGCAGCGCGCCGCCTTCGATGAGCAGCACGCGGCAATCGATGCCGACGATCTTCCGACCGGGGAAGCAGTCGCCGATGATGCCCATGGCGACGCTGTCGGAGTCCTGGCCGTAGAGCGGCACGAGGACGCCGTCGTTCACGATGAGGAAGTTCGCGTGGCTCGGCGGCAGGTCGCGGCCGGCGAGGCGGATGGGCTTGGGCAGCGGGAGCCCGAGGATGTCGAGGCGCTGGCCGCGCGGACGCATCTCGCGCAGGCGGCGCAGGTTCTCCTGCATCGGCGCGTAGTTCGGCGAAGCCTTGTCCGACTCGCTGACGGCGAGGATCGTGCGCGGCGCGATGAAGCGGGCGAGGTTGTCGATGTGCCCGTCGGTGTCGTCGTTGGCCAGGCCTTCGCCGATCCAGAGGAGCTCGTCGATCGCGAGGCCCTCGCGGAGGGCGGCGTGGAACGCGGCGTCGTCGCGGCCTTCGGCGCGGTTCGGATTGTTCTGCACGGCCTCGGTGGTGAGGAGCAGGCCGTCGCCGGAGACTTCGATGCCGCCGCCTTCGAGTTCGAACGGGTAAGTGAACTTCGGCACGCCGAGCTGGGCGGCGATCTTGCCGGGGACCCGGTTGTCGAGGGAGGCCTCGAACTTGCCGCCCCAGCCGTGGAATTCCCAGTCGGTGAGCGCGAGCTCTTTCGTGCGGTCGTTCTTCACGAAGATCGGGCCGTGGTCGCGGCACCAGACGTCGTCGGTGGCGATGCCGGTGAGTTCGATGACGGAGAGGTCGGCCTTGGCGGCCTTGAGCTCGCGTTCGGCTTCGGCGCGCAGCCGGCCGGCGGCATTGATCTTCACCGGCTGGAAGCGGCTGATCGCGGCGGCGAACTCCGCGAACTTCGCGGGGATGAGTTCGTAGTGGCCGGGCCAGAGCGCGGTGTTCGACGGCCACGAGAGCCACGTGGCGGACTGGGGTTCCCATTCCGCAGGCATGCGGAAACCGAGGGAGCGAGGCGTGGACATGCGGAAGGTCAGTCGCGCAGACGGCGCGTCAGGTCGCCGTAGGCGTCGATGCGGCGGTCGCGGAAGAACGGCCAGATGCGGCGGAATTCGCGCTGCTTCACGAGGTCGCAGTCGGCGAGGAGCACTTCCTCCTTCTCGACGGAAGCGCGGGCGACGATCTCGCCGTACGGGTCGGAGACGAAACTCTGGCCCCAGAACTGGGTGCGGCCTTCGGTGCCGACGCGGTTGGTCGCGGCGACGTAGCAGCCGTTGGCGACGCCGTGGCCGCGCTGGACGGTCTCCCACGCGTTATGCTGGGCTTGGCCGAGGGCGGCCTTCTCTTCGGGCAGCCAGCCGATCGCGGTCGGGTAGAAGAGGATCTGCGCGCCGCCGAGCGCGGTGAGGCGGGCGGCTTCCGGGTACCACTGGTCCCAGCAGATGAGCACGCCGATGTCGCCGTGCGCGGTCTTCCACGTGCGGAAGCCGAGGTCGCCGGGGGTGAAGTAGAACTTCTCTTCGAAACCCGGGTCCTGCGGGATGTGCATCTTGCGGTACTTGCCGAGCACGGTGCCGTCGGCGTCGATGACGGCCGCGGTGTTATGGTAGACTTCGCTGCCGCGCGCTTCGAAGAGCGGGGCGACGATGACGACGCCGAGACGCTTGGCGGCCTTGGCGAGCTCGGTCACGGACGGGCCGGTCTCGATGGGCTCGGCGAGGTCGAAGTTCTTCGGATCCTGGGTGATGCAGAAATACTTCGTCGTGAACATCTCCTGCAGGCCGATGATCTTCGCGCCCTTGGCCGCCGCTTCTTCGATGCGGGGCAGGGTCTTGCGGACGTTCGCCGCCGGGGTGTCCTCGGCGGTGAGCTGGATCAGACCGACGCGGACGGAATCAGCCATGGCGAGGGGCGTCAGTAGACGAGCTTGTTGATCGGGTATTCCACGATGCCCTCGGCGCCGGCGGCCTTGAGGGTCGGGATGAACTCGCGGGCCTGACGGGCGTCGATGATGGTCTCGACGGCGATCCACTCGGCGTTGCTGAGCGGCGAGATGGTCGGATTGCGCAGGGCGGGCAGGGCGGCGGCGACCTGCTCGAGCTTGGCCTTGGGGAGGTTGAACTTGAGGCCGACCATGTGCTGCGCGGCGAGCGCGCCCTGCAGCATGAGCACGATCTGCTCGATCTTGGCGCGCTTGGCGGGATGGGCCCAGGCGGCCTTGTTCGCGACGAGGACGGTGGTGGTCTCCATCAGCTGGGCGACGATGCGCAGCTTGTTGGCCTTGATGGACGAACCGGTCTCGGTGATGTCGACGATGGCGTCGGCGAGTTCCGGGACCTTCACTTCGGTGGCGCCCCACGAGAATTCGACTTCGCACTCGACGCCCTGGGACTTGAACCAGCGGCGGGTGGTCTCGACGAGCTCGGTGGCGACGCGCTTGCCGGCGAGGTCCTTGGCGGTCTTCACGGGCGAGGCTTCCGGCACGCAGAGGACCCAGCGGGACTTCTGGGCGGAGGCGCGGCTGTAGATCAGCTCGCAGACCTGGACGACGTCGGCGTTGTTCTCCTGGACCCAGTCCTGGCCGGTGAGGCCGCAGTCGAAGAAGCCATCCTCGACGTAGCGGGCCACTTCCTGGGCGCGGATGAAGCGACCGTCGAGGGCGGGGTCGTCGAAAGAGGGGCGGTAGGAGCGGCTGCTCTTGGCCACGGGGAACCCGGCCCGGGCGAACAGCTGGAGGGTGGCCTCCTCGAGGCTGCCTTTGGGCAGTCCGAGCATCAATTTGGCGGCTTCCTGACTCATGAGAGCTTGGAGGAAGCCCACCGTCCGCCCCTCCGCAAGCATTAAGGGGTTGACTAAGAACTACGCGGAAAAGACCCTTTTTCCCACCCCCGACCCCTATGCAGCGCTCTCTGCTCCTCCTCGCCCTGGCCGCCCTTTTCGTCGGCTGCCAATCCTCCAAGTCGGCCAAGTCCGCCGCCGCCGCTTCGTCTTCCGGCGACGTGACCTTCTCCTGGGAGAAGGACGCCCCGGCCGCGGCCGCCGACCCCACCCGCACCTCCGTCCGTGCCGTCCGCGCCGACCTCTCCCTCCTCGAACTCGGCGCCCTCGAGAAGCGTGACCCGGGCACCCGCCTCCAGCTCACCAAGGCCGGCAAGAATTTCCTCGTCGAAGTGATCAAGGGCGACGACGCCTCCACCATCGTGGCGATCAGCCCCAACCAGGCTTCGGTCCCCGAAGTCCGCGCCGGCGACGACGTCACGTTCGCCGTCCTGGCCCAGTAAGGACCGCTCGTCACACCGAGCGTGACAGAAGGACCCGCCGACTGACCTCGGCGGGTCTTTTGTTTGGCCGAATGGCCCAAAAATCGGGGTTAAAGCCGCGTTTTCCGTCCGACATTGACCCTGCTTCGTGGCATGCCTACTGCTCCCTTTCCCTGTCCGTCGATGTCGCCGTCCCGTTTCCAATCCCGCCCGGGTTCCGCCCTGCGCAAGCTCCTCACGGTGCTTTGCGGCATCGCGCTCTTCCTGATCCTGGTCGGCGCGTTGGGCGTCTGGGCCCTCGGCCGATACTCGCCCCGGCTCCTCGACGCCTCCCTGTCCGGGCAGTCCGGCGCCCACCTGACGGTCGAAGACAACCAGACCAATCTCTTCGTCGGGCGCGTGGATTACGCCGGCCTCGTCATCACGAACCCCTCCCGCTGGCAGGAACGCGAGTTCCTCCGGGTGAAGCGGCTCGTCCTCGACGTCGACCTGCTGACGTTCGTCGAAGGCGGCGGCCAGGTGGTCAATGAGGCGGTGCTCGACCTCGACCGCGTGACGATCGTCGGCAAGGCCGACTTCCTTTCCGATAACAACGCCAAGGACATCGGCAACGGACTCAAGGGCCCGGCGACCTCCCCGGCGCCCTCCCCGGAGCCCGCCCAGACCGCGCAGCCTTTCCTCATCAAGCATCTCCGCGTCCGCGTCGGCCGCGTCACCGTCATCTCGGGCGACGGCACCGCCGCGCGCCGCGTGGTCGTCGACCAGGACTTCGGCTACGACTTCGAGGCCCGCGACGTCACCGACCAGAACTTCAACGCCAAGGTCTCCGTCCCGATGGGCCAGCAGGCCTTGCAGACGGCCCTCCGCCGCCAGCCCGAACTGATGCTCGAGCTCGCCCGCGAGAAGCTGCGCCGCCCCGCCCGCGAACAGAAATAATCTTATGTCCGATCCCGCCCCCGAAGCCGCTCCGAACCCTGCCGATCCCGCCGTGCGCCTCGCCGAACTGGAAGGCGAGGTCGCGCGCCTGAAGGACACGGTCCTCCGCAGCAACGCCGACCAGCAGAACCAGCAGCGCCGCCACCAGCGCGAGCGCGAGGAGCTCCGCAAGTACGCGACCGCCGGCCTGCTCGAAGACCTGCTGCCCGCGCTCGATTCGCTCGCGCTCGGCCTCGAGTCCGCCGCCACCCAGGCCGACGGACGCGCCGTCGCCGAGGGCTTCCGCATGGCGGTCGGCCAGCTCCGCGGCATCCTCTCCGGCCAGGGACTCGTCGAGGTCAATCCGGCCGGCCAGCCTTTCGATCCGGCCCGCCACGAGGCCGTCGGCTCCGAGGCGTCCGCCACCGTCGCCGAAGGCACGGTGCTGCGCGTCGCCCGCTCGGGCTGGCTCCTGCATGACCGCGTGCTCCGTCCGGCCGCCGTCTTCGTCTCCTCCGGCCCCGCCCAGTAAGCCCCGCGATGGCCGACGACTATTACACGCTGCTCGGGGTCGCGAAGTCCGCCTCCGCCGACGAGCTCAAGAAGGCCTATCGCAAGAAGGCCATGGAGTTTCACCCGGACCGTAATCCGGGCAACAAGGAGGCCGAAGAGAAATTCAAGAAGGTCTCCCGCGCCTACGAGGTCCTCGGCGACGAGGCCAAGCGCAGGCTCTACGACCAGCACGGCGAGGCGGCCTTCGATCCGAACATGGGCGGCGGCGCCCGCGGTCCGGCCGGCGGCGGCTTCCGTGGCGCCGATCCCCGCGACATCTTCGAACAGATGTTCGGCGGCGGCGGCTTCGGCGGCTTCGGCGGCGCGAGCGAAAGCCAGGATGACGCCGGCGAAGACCTGCGCGTCGACCTGAAGGTGACGCTCGGGGAGGCGGCCGAAGGCGTCGAACGGAAGATTCCATATCGTAAGCATGTCGCCTGCGCGAAGTGCGCCGGTTCCGGCGCCGAGCCCGGCTCCAAGAAGAGCCGCTGTCCGACCTGCGGCGGCCAAGGCCAGGTGGTCCGTTCGAACGGCTTTTTCCAGATGCGCCAGACCTGCCCCTCGTGCGGCGGCCAAGGCGAACGTATCGACAAGCCCTGCAAGCCGTGCTCCGGCGAAGGTCGTACCGTCGCCGAATCGACGGTCAGCCTGCGCATCCCTCCGGGCGTCGACACGGGCACCAAGCTCCGCTCGAGCGGCAACGGTTCCGCGGGCCGCCGCGGCTCGCCGGCCGGTGACCTTTACGTCTACATCACCGTCCTGGAGCACGAACTCTTCGAACGCGACGGCGACGACCTCGCCTGCAGCGTGCCGGTGAAGTTCTCGGTCGCCGCCCTCGGCGGCAAGATCGTCGTCCCGAAGCTCAAGGGTAAGACGAACCTCAACATCCCCGCCGGCACCCAGGGCGGCACGATCTTCCGCCTCCGCGGCGAAGGCATGCCCCCGCTCCGTGGTTCGACCGCCGGCGACCTCCTCGTGCGCGTCGACATCGACGTGCCGAAGAAGATGACCGACAAGGAGAAGGAAGCCCTCAAGGCCTACGCCGCCGCCTGCGGCGACGAAGCCGCGCCGGTCTCCGAATCCTGGCGCTCCAAGTTCAAGAAGTTCTTCCCTTAACCCCCTTGCCCGCGAGGGCGGGGGGCGTAAGGTGAAGCCATGCCGCGCGACCCCGGCCAGACTTCCCGACTCATCCGCCGTCTCCGCTGGGACGAGCTGGATCGCGCGTGGTTGCTCCGTTTCGTCGAGATCGCCCGGGAAGAAGACCTCGCCGGCCTCGGCCTCGCGCGGCGTCCGGCCCGCCCCGGCGATCCCTCCGCGGCGCTCCTCGTCGGCGCCGAACGCGCCCGCGCCCGCGTGGTCGCCCGTCGCCCGATGGTCCTCGCGGGACTCGGCCTGCTCGACGTCGTCTTCGCCGCCTACGGCGGTCGTTGCCGCGCGACGTTGCTCGTCGCCGATGGTCAGCACGTGCCGGCCGGCATGGCCGTCGCCGAAGTCGAAGGGCCCGCGGCCGAACTGCTCTCCGCCGAACGGATCCTCCTGAACTTCCTCCAGCGGCTCTGCGGCGTGGCCACGCACACGCACGCCCACGTGCTCGCGCTGGGTTCTTCGCCGACGAAGCTCCTCGATACGCGCAAGACGACGCCCGGCTTCCGCATGCTCGAGAAGTACGCGGTCGGTCAGGGCGGCGGCTACAACCACCGGCTCGGTCTCTTCGACCGTATCATGGTGAAGGACAATCATCTCGCGGCCGGCGGCGCCACCGCCGGCGAACGGCTTACCTCGCTCGTCCGACGCGCCCAGGCGGAGCGGCCCGATCTGCTCGTCGAGGTCGAGGTCGACCGGCTCGATCAGCTCGAGCCCGCGCTCGCGGCCGGCGCCGACGTGGTGCTGCTCGACAACTTCTCGCCTAATGACCTGCGCACCGCGCTCCCGCTGCTCCGTGGCCGTGCCTGGTCCGAGGTCAGCGGCGGCGTGAGCCTGGACTCCCTGCCGCAGATCGGCGCGCTCGCGCCCGACTTCGTCTCGAGCGGCGCGCTCACCCACGCGGCGCCGTGGTGCGATATCGGCCTCGACTGGCTCTGAGCCATGGCGGACCTCGACAGCAGCATCCTCCTGGCCTTCCTCGAAGCGGACGGCGAACCGGTCAGCGGCGACCGTCTCGCCAAGGAGCTCGGCGTCTCGCGCGTGGCGATCTGGAGCCGCCTCGAGCGTCTCCGCGCGTCGGGTTACGTCTTCGCGGCCTCGACCCGTAAAGGTTACGCGCTGCGCTCCGTGCCGCGCCATCTTGATCCGGCCTTGCTCGACGCGCATCTCCGCCGGCTGAAGGTCACGCCGAAGGTCGAATTCCTCGCCGAGGTCGACAGCACGAACTCCGAAGCGGAGCGTCGCCTCGCCGTCGGCCAGGAGGCGCCGTTCGCGGTCCTCGCCCGCACGCAGAAGGCCGGGCGCGGACGCCTCGGCCGCAAGTGGCACAGCGCGCCCTCCGGCAACCTCTACCTCTCGCTCGCCTTTCGTCCGTTCATTCCGCCGGACCGCCTCAAGCCCTTCACGCTCTGGATGGGCCTCGCCCTCTGCGCGCACGTCGAGAAATCCCTCGGTCTGAAGCTCGGTCTCAAGTGGCCCAACGACCTGCAGGCGCCCGACGGACGCAAGGTCGCGGGCATGCTGACCGAAGCCCGCCTCGACGCGGATTCGGTCCGCGAGCTCGTCTTCGGCGTCGGCCTCAACCTGACCGGGGCCCCGAAGGATTTCCCCGCTGACCTGCGCGCGTCGGCCGGCTCCCTCGAAGCCGCGCTCGGCGCCCCGCTCGACCTCAACCGCGAGGCGGCGGGCGTCATCGCCGCGCTCTTCCGTGCCTGGGAGCAGTTCGAAGAGGGGACTTGGTCCCGCTCCTTCCGTAAACTCTGGAGCCATCACGACGTCCTCGCCGGCAAGTCCGTGCGCGTCGGGCTACGGGGTGACCCCATCGCGGGCGTCGTCGATGGCATCGACGACGAGGGCTCCCTCATCCTGCGCACCGGCGGCGGCCGCCGCGCGATCGTCTCCTCCGGCGAGGTCACTTTGCGTAAACCCTGACGCTTGCGCCGGCCCGCCCGCCCGACACTTTCTCCCCGTGGCTCTCTTCTGTCTCGATGTCGGCAATACGCACGCTCACTGGGGCGTCGTCGAAGGTCGTGAGGTGCTCGCCCATGGCGAAGTCCCCACCGCCTCGCTCGACACCGTCGCGCTGACGGCCCTGCTCGCCGCGCACCCTTCGGAGGGCATCGCCTTCGCCAGCGTCGTCCCGGCCGCGACCGCCGTCCTGCAGCCGACGTTGCTGAGCTGCGGCCGCCCTTGCTTTCATCTCCGTCACGACACCGTGCAGGGGCTGGGCTTCGATTACCCGACGCCGGCCGAAGTCGGCCAGGACCGCCTCGCGGATTGCGTCGGCGCTCAGGTCGTCGCCGGCGCGCCGGCCGTCGTCGTCGGCATGGGCACGGCCACTACGGTCGATATCCTCACCGAACGTGGTTACGCCGGCGGCATCATCGCGCCGGGACTCGGCGTCATGACGCGTTACCTGCATGAACGCACCGCGCTCTTGCCGGCGCTCGATCCGGCCTCGCTCCTCGGCGGCCCCGCCATCGGCAAGTCGACCGTCGATGCCATGCGCGCGGGGTGCGCCCTCGGTTTCGCCGGGATGATCGGCGCTCTGCTCGACGGCGTCTGCGCCGAGCTCGTCCGGCAAGGTTCGCCGATGCCCAACGTCATCGTCACCGGCGGCGCCGCCGTCTACCTCCCGGCTTCGTGGCGTGACCGCGTCACGCACGAGCCCCACCTCACCTTGCTCGGCCTCGCCGAAGCCCATCGCCGCGCCTTCGCATGAGTTCCCCCGACCCGCTCGCCAAGCTCCGCCGTTTCGTCCCGTTGCTGTCCATCCTCGTCGTGCTGCAGGCCGTCGCCCTCGGTTACGGGCTGTTCGCGCAGAAGCTCCCGAAGCTCTGGCCGCTCGTGCTGGGCGACCTGGTCTTCTCGGGAGTCCTGCTCTTCGTGCTGTGGCGGATGCTCGTCCGCCCGCGCGGCTAGGCCTTGATCAGCTTCAGCAGTTCCTTGCGGCGGGCGCGGATCTCGCGGCAGCCGGCCTTGGCCAGGCGGTCGGTCGAGAATGCTTCGACGGTCAGGCTCGCGACGACGGTGCCGTAGATCATGGCCTGCTTCAGGGCGGCGAAATCCGTCGTGCCGCTCGCGGCGAGGTAGCCGAGGAGCGCGCCCGCGAAGCTGTCGCCGGCGCCGGTGGGGTCGCGGAGCTCGGTCACGGGGAAGGCGGGCAGGGCGAACATGCCCTCCTCATGGAAGAGGACGGCGCCGTGCTCGCCTTTCTTGATGATGACGGTCTTGCAGCCATGCTTGCGCAGCTCGCGGCCGGCGATGATGGTGTTGTCCTCGCCGGTCAGCTTGGCGGACTCGGTGTCGTTGACGACCAGGAGGTCGGCGCGGCGCATGACTTCGGCGAGCTTGTCGCGCTGCGTCTCGATCCAGATGTCGATGGTGTCGGCGAGCACGAAGCGCGGGGCGCTGAGCTGGTTGAGCACGTCGAGCTGCAGGTCGGGGCGGATGTTGCCGAGCATCACGAAGGGCGTGGTGACGTGCGCCGGCGAGAGGCGCGGCTTGAAGTGCTCGAAGACGTTGAGCTGCAGGTCCTCGGTGTCGCGGCGGTTGTAGTTCTCGTGGTAGCGTCCGCGCCAGGAGAAGGTCCGGCCGGAGGCGTCGGTGAGCAGGCCGTCGAGGTCGATGCCGCGCTTGGCGAGCTTGTTGCGGTCGCGGTCGCGGAAGTCATGGCCGACGACGCCCACGATGCGGGGCGGCGCGAAGTAGCTCGCCGCGAGGCACGCGTAGGCCGCGCTGCCGCCGAGGATGCGGTCGCCCTTGTCGTGCGGGGTGATGATGCTGTCGTAGGCGACGGAGCCGACGACGAGGACGGGGTCGGCCTCGCGGCCCTTGTGCTTGATGCGGGTGGGAGTGGTCATGAGAAGAGGTCGGGGCGCTCATCACGAAGACGGTAGAGCGCGAGGAGGGCGAGCGAATGCTGCGCCGGATTGGCGAGCGCCTCGGCGAGGGCGGCCCGTGGGAGCAGGGCGAGGACCTGGATCTCCTCGTGTTCGTCGGGCGCGCGGCGGCCCGTGGGGCGCACGCCTTCGAGCAGCACGAAGTGGCAGCGGTTGGCCTGGATGGCGGGGTTGGGCGCGCACGTGCCGAGCAGGCGGGCGCGGCCGCCGGTGAAGCCCGTCTCCTCCTCGGTCTCGCGGGCGGCGGTCACGCGCGGGTCCTCGCCCGCTTCCATGATGCCGCCGGGCGCTTCGGTGGAGAGGTCGCGCGTGCCGAAGCGGTATTGCCGCACCATCACGAGACGACCGTCGTCGGTGACCGGGAGCGCGAGCACCCAGTCGCGGGAACGGAGCACAAAGAAATCACCCTCCCGGTGATCGAGAGGGTGAAGACAGCGTTCTTTGAAAACCCGGAAAACCCTGCAGTCGGCGTGGAGCTCTTCGTGCTGGACGGACCAGCGGGAGGGCGCCGACATGCGCGAGCTTACTTGGTCTTCAGGCGCTGACCGATCTGCATCTTGTTCGGGTTCACGTCAGGGTTGAGATCCTGGAGAGCCTTGACCGAGAGACCGATCGTGCGGGCGATGGCACCGAGGGTGTCTCCCTTGGCGACGACGTATTCGCCGGGGCCGGCAGGGGTGGCGGCCTTGCCGGTGAAGGCCTTCGGGTTGGCCGCGACTTTCTGGAGCTCGGCGATCCGGTCGGCGAGGGCCTTCTCGTTGGCTTCGGTCTGCTGCTTGGTGGCGGCGAGGTCGGCCTGGAGGAACTGCAGGTCGGAGGCGTTGGCCTTGCTGGCGATCGTGGCGCCGAGTTCAGCGACCTGGGTCTTGGCGAGGTCGGCTTCGTCGCTGGCGAGCTGCGCAGCACCCTTGGCCTTGATGCCGAGCACCAGACCAGCGGCGCCGAGGATGAAGCCAAGGACACCCACGATGAGCGGGAGCTTGGATTCGGATGAAGAAGAAGAGATGCTGTCGTTTTCCATGTGTGGAGGTATTTTGCGGGTTAGAACAGGTTGAGATTAGCGGTTTGACAGGGACGGCAACACAAAATCAGACTGTTTTCTCGGGTACCGGGCAGTATCTCAATTGGTAGAGTCCCTGCTTTGGGAGCAGGGTGTTGCAGGTTCAAGTCCTGTCTGCCCGACCACCCGAGCCTTAATTCCCCCGCCGGGGACCTTAAGCGTAGGCCAGGGTCTGGCCGTCCTTGAGGATCGTGACGTGGTTGGCCCCGTCCGGACGGGTCGAGGCTTCGGTCCGTCCGATGATCCGGGCGTCCAAGCCGAGCTCTGCCGCGATCCGCAGGGCGGCCTCGGCGTCTTGGGGCTCCAGGAAGACCTCCAAGCGGTGCCCCATGTTGTAAACCTGGTGCATTTCCTTCGGTTCCGTGCCGCTGACCCGGGCGATTTCCGCGAAGATCGGCGGGGTGGGGAAGAGGTTATCCTTGATGAAATGGACCTTGCTGCCGAAACGTCGGCACTTGGTCTGACCCCCGCCGGAGCAGTGGACGAGGCCCTTGACCCGCTGATTGCCCAGGGCCTGGAGCAGGCGGAGGGCATAGGGGGCGTAAGTACGCGTCGGCGAAAGCAGGGCCTGGCCGACCGTAAGGGCCGAGCCGGGCAGGGCGTCCGTCAGCCGGTGCGGGCCGCAATAGGCGAGGTCGGCCGGGGTGGCTTTGTCGTAGGTTTCGGGATACTTCTCGGCGTAGTACTGGGAGAGGAGCTCGTGGCGGGCGCTGGTCAGGCCGTTGGAGCCGATGCCGCTGTTCTCGGCGGTCTCATAGGTGGCGCGGCCATACGAGGCGATGCCCACGATCACGAGGCCGGGCACGACGCGCGCGGCGTCCACGACGTCGGCGCGCGCCAGGATCGCGGTGGCGGTGGAGTCCACGGTGAGCGTGGGCGTGAGGTCGCCGACGTCGGCGGTCTCGCCGCCGCCGGAAGTGATGCCGAAGCCCTGCGCGCGCAGCATGGCCAGCACGTCTTCGGTGCCGTTGATCAGCTCCGCCAGGATCGCGCCGGGGATGGCCTTGGCGTTGCGGTTGATGGTCGAGGAGAGGATGACGCCCTTGGTCACGCCGACGCACAGGAGGTCGTCGATGTTCATGACGATGCTGTCCTGCGCGATGCCGCGGAAGACGGACGCGTCGCCGGTCTCCTTCCACCAGAGGTAGGCGAGCAGCGCCTTCGTGCCGGAGCCGTCCGAATGCGTGACGACGCACTTCGCCGCGTCGCCGGTCAGGTTGTCGGCCACGATCTTGCAGAAGGCCTGCGGGTACAGGCCGGGGTCGAGGCGGTCGACCGCGGCGTGCACTTCGCTCTTGGAGGCGGAGACTCCTCGGGCCGCATATCGGCCGGAATCCGCGGAGGGCTTGCTTTCGTGCGCCATGGCTCTTGCGTGCATATCGCCGTCCCTGCTATTCGGTCAACGTCCTTCTCCCGCGTGCGCCCGCTTCTCCTCCGTTCACCTTGGTTCCGTCGCGCCTTCGCGGCGGTCCTCGGCCTGTCGCTCGGGTTCCTGCTGGTCGCCGTCTGGTCCTGGTGGCAGACGCGCTCGGCGGGCGTGCTGGCGTCCGAACTGCGCGACGCGTTCGCCCGCCGCGACGCCGCGGCGATCGAGGAACTGTTCTGCTGGGAAGGGGTCGACGCCGCCACGCGCTCCCGCCTGCGCCTGGTCATCCAGCAGGAACATGAGCTGCCCATCGCCTCCGTCGTCGTCCGCCCGCTGTCGGCCTTCGAACGTCAGTCCGGCCCCGGGCTGCGCCCGAACCTGCCCCCCGACGCCGTCATCGAGGTGACTTTCGCCACGGCCGATCGTCTTTCCGCCGCCTACCTCGCCGGTCGCGACGGGTTTTTCCGTCATCGTCTGGTGGTCATGCTGCCCGCCAACTGACGCGGATTCTTGACACCTGCGGGCGGTCTTCCAAATAGTGGGAGTCCTATGGCCGATAAGAACGACAAGCGTCCCGAGAGCGTTGCGGGCAAATTCTACGTGGATTCCCAGTGCATCGACTGCGACCTCTGCCGCGAGACCGCCCCGAAGTCCTTCACGCGCCAGGATGACGGCGGCTACTCCTACGTCTTCGCCCAGCCGACCGACCAGGAAGGCATCGACAAGTGCATGGAAGCCCTCGAGGGCTGCCCGGTCGACGCCATCGGCAAGGACGGCGACGAATAATCGTCAGCCCCCGGTCCTTTGTTTCCGACCCCGGTTCGCCGGGGTTTTTTGTTGGGAGCGTCCGGCGGGCGGCTTAACTCCGCGCATGGCCGTCAACATCTCCTGCGAATACCTCGGCGATCTCCACGTCCGCGCCGTGCACGGGCCTTCGGGCCACGTGATCGTGACCGACGCCCCGGTCGACAACCAGGGCAAGGGCGAAGGCTTCTCGCCGACCGACCTCGCCGCCACCGCCATGGCGACCTGCTTCCTTACGATCCTCGGCATCCACGCGCGCAATACGGGCCTCGATCTCCGCGGCGCCCGCGCCTCCGTCGCCAAGCACATGACGACCACGCCGCCCCGTCGCATCGCGAAGCTCGAGGTCGACATCACCATGCCGCCCGGCGTCCCGGTCGAAGTCCGCGAGCGCCTCATCCGCGCCGCCGAAGCCTGCCCCGTGAAGCAGTCCTTCCACCCCGACACCGAGATCGTGCTGACTTGGAAGTGGTGAAGTCAGGTCATCGCGGCTGGCGGTTAGCGGTTGGCGGTTGGACAGGACGATAACTGCGTCAATGCAGGTAGGGACGCGTCGGCGACGCGTCCGCCCGGTCCCCTCTTCCCAATCGGGCGCGCGGGCCGCACGCCCCTACCTCTGAATGCCTCGGGTAGGGACGGCTCTCCGAGCGGTCCGCCGGCGCACATGGGGTCTGACTTCGTCCGAAATTCTGAACGTGTCTAACCCCGTCTACGCCATGCCACCTGGTCATCTGCGGGCGCGCGGGCCGCAAGCCCCTGCCGCAAGAACCTCTCTCAAAGGGAGACCGGAAACCGGATAGTTGGCTGCGGACATATTCTTTCGGGTGACAGGTGACGGCCACCAGAGCATCAGCCCCTCGGGAATCAGCCATTCAGCCTTCGGCAGCCGGCTCCAGGCCCCCGCGGCTCCTCCGCTGCCTCCCTTGCCCACGTGTCACCTTGCCAGCGTGTCCCCTGCGACTCCGTCGCAGCACTTTTGCACAGGAGCTTCGCTCCGATTTGCACCTTTGCACGGCATCATCGTCTTGTCCACGTGTCACCGTGCCCACGTGTCCCCTCGCGGCTCCGCCGCGCTCAGCGGATGTTCAGGCTCGCGGCGTGGTGCGCCTCGATGGCCTGGTCGATCTCGCGGATATAGCGGTCGACCGAGCGGATGGATTCCGGGCTGAGTTCCGTCGGCAGGATGAAGTTGCTCAAGTTCTCGATCGAAGTGTTCAGCGGTCGGAGGTGGTCTTTCTCCACCCTGCGGGAGCCATTCTGTTCAATTCTCCGGACCAAGGCCCGGTTCGCCGCCGCGACTTTCTGGCCGACGGCTTGGAAGCTGTTCGCCGCGGCGATGAACTGGGTCTTGTCCTTGGCGCGCTGGGCGGCGGTATAGGCGTTCTGGGCTTCCCGCTTGGACGTCATCAGGGTGTCCCGCTGGCTGGGGACGGCGAAGGCGCAGGCGGTGGCGAGGAGCAGGAGGACGAAGGATCGCATGGCCTCCTTGGATGGATGCCGCCCGATAGCCTACAATGCATTTTTAGAATAAATCTGCCTGGGAGTTATACCTAGGCCCCTGTCACGAAAAAGGCCGCCCGTTCGGGCGGCCTTTTAGTTCTGCGGGTCGGGATGCCTTACGAGCAACCGCAGCCGCCGGTGCCGCAGCCACCCTGCTTCTGGGCGGCCGGTTCCTCCGTGGAGCAGCAACCGCCTTCGGAGCCTTCTTCGGTCGAGCAGCAGCCGCCGCCGGAGGCTTCGCCGGAGCCGCAACCGCCCCCGCCGCAGCAACCGCCGGACTGGTGCGGGTGGCCGTGGGCGAGTTCGGTCGGCTCGGCCGCGCGGACGGAGACGACCTTGATGTCGAAGTGGAGGGTCTTGCCGGCGAGCTCATGGTTGCCGTCGAGGGTGACTTCCTCGCCTTCGATCTTCTTGATGGTGAGGACGCGCATGCCGAGGTTGGTCTCGGCGTGGAAACGCATGCCGACCTGCGGCGTGTTGGCGCCGAAGGCGGTGAGCGGGACGAGCTGGATCAGCTTCTCGCTGTATTCGCCGTAACCGAGCTGCGGGGGGACGAGCACGTTCTTGGTGTCGCCGGCGACGAGGCCTTCGACGCCCTGCTCGAGGCCGGGGATGATGTTCTGCGCGCCGTGGAGGTACTCCATCGGGCCGCGCTCGCCGGAGGCGTCGATGATGTTGCCCTGGTCGTCCTTCAGGGTGTATTCGATGGCGACGACGGTTTCTTTGGCTACGCGCATGGTGTTGAGGAGCGTGGAATCTACGGCCATTCCGGTCCGTGGCAAGGCGTCAGGCATCTAAACCTTGACCGCCCCCGCCGGGACGGCTTCCCTTAACTTCCTGCTGTTTGGGGCCGTAGCTCAGTTGGTAGAGCGCGTCGTTCGCAATGACGAGGCCGTGAGTTCGAACCTCATCGGCTCCACCAGCAGGACTCCCGCTTACTCCGCCGAATTTTCGAGGCGGCGGATCGTGGCGTTGACCGGGAGGATCTCGGTCAGGGCGGGGCGGCTCGCGGCGCCGCCGAGCTCGCGGACGCGTTCGCCCTGCGGGCGGATCCGGGATTCGTAGCTGCCGATCGCGGCGTCGAGGCTTTCGGAAGCGGCCAGCAGGCCTTTGCGCACCTTGGTGAAATGCTCGGCGAACTTCACGAGGCGGTCGAAGAGTTCGGTCGCCTCGTCGGCGATCCGCCCGGCGTTCTCGGCCTGGGTGTGCTGCTGCCAGGCGAGGCTGATCGCGCCGAGGAAGCCCATGAGGGTCGCCGGCGTCGCGATGAGGATGCCTTCGCGCGCGGCGGCGAGGATGAGCTCGTTGTCGCCCTCGAGCGCGGTGCTCAGGAGCGATTCGGCCGGCAGGAACAGCACGACCTTGTCGAACGGGGTCACGCCCTGCTTCTGGATCGTCGTCGGGTAGTTCTTCGCGGCGAGGTCCCGGAGCGTCTTGCGGAGCTTGGCGGCGTGGGCGGCCACGAGTTCGCGGCGGTTCGGGGCGGCCTGGTCGGCGATGGCGACGTCGAACTCGGGGACCTTCGAATCGATGATGATGCAGCGGTTGCCCGGGAGCTTGACGATGAGGTCGGGGCGGGCGTCGTCCTGCGAGACCTGCTCGGCGAAATCACAGTGCGGGCTGAGGCCGGCGGCTTCCACGACGTTGCGGAGCGTCTGTTCGCCCCACTTGCCGCGGTGCTGCGAGGACTTGAGGACGGAGGTGAAGTCCGTCGTGCTGGTGGCCAGCGCGGCCGTGGTCTCGCTGATGGTCTTCATCTGCGCGCCGACGGCGGCGAGCGCGTCGCCCTGGCTCCGCATGCCCTGCTGCATGGCCTGACGGTAGCTTTCCAAGGCGGTGTTGATCTGCGCGATCAGCGGCTCCACGCGCGTGGAGACTTCCTTGGTCACGTCGGGCGCCATGCCCTTGAGGACGTCCGTGCTGGTCTTCTCGAAGCTGAGGCGCAGGTCGGCCAAGGCCTTGTTGTAGCGGGCCTCCGCGTCGGCCTGGGCCTTGGCGTGGTCGGCGCGCAGCTGGTCGACGGCGCGGGCGTTCGCCTGCTGGGCTTCGGTGAGCTGCTGCTGCGCGGCGTTCCGGGCCGATTCCGCGGCGGCGGCCCGGGCCTGGGCGTCGCCCTTCGCCGTGCGCTCGCGTTCGGCCACGGCGTTCGCTTCGCCGAGCTGGCGACGCAGGTCCTCGAGCAGGAGCGCGCTGGACTTGTCGTCGCCGACGGGGCCGGCGGACTTGAAGAAGGAGACGTAGACCTGGACGGCCAGGACGACGACGAGGAGGGCGATGGCGATGTTATCCATGTTTCTTAGAAGACGCACTCTGCCCGCGGGCGGGCTTTCCGCAACCTATCCCCGCGGGTCCGTCTCGATGGCGAGCGCGTTGCCGAGCTCCCACGAGGCTTCGTACGCCGCGACGTAGTCGGGCGAGGACCAGGCCGGCGCGGCGGCTTCGCCGCCCAGCCCCGCGATGAAGCCGTAGCGGATGGCATGCGAGATCCGGCGGCGCCGCGGGTTCTCCCGCGCGTTGCTCCACTCGAGCGCGGCGGTGAAGGCTTCGTCGGGGATCGGTGACACGACCGAGCGGCCCACCTGCCAGGCCACGACCCCGGCATGGTCGAGGTCGCTGACCTTGCGGCCGTTGATCAGGCTCATCGGCACGGGGGCGTTCTGCCGGCCGGCTTCGATCTGGGCTTTGACCTGCAGCGCCAAGGCCACCCGCCAGCGCTCCTCCGGAGTCAGCAGGCCGAAATCATATTCCGGGTCGTCCGCCGCGGCGTCCCGCAGCTCGACCTTGGCGTAACGTCGCCACTTGGTCAGCCAGGCTTCCCATTGGTCCGTTCCGCGGAGGGGCGGCTTGCCCAGCCATTCGGGGATGTCTTCGCGCATAGCAGCAATCCAAGCCTTTTGGCCCAATCCCGGGGGAGAGGCAAGAAAAAGGTGAAACTATGTTCACTACTCGCGGGTATCTTGCTGCCCTAGGTGGGCTTAGCCTCCGGATAAACCTCTCAAAAGCCGATTTTTCGTCGAACTATTCCTCTCATTAGGTGTTATCTATCCGTACCCCCCTTTTATCCAAGTGATCAGCGCTCATTCTACCCAACGTCAACGGCGGGCTTCTCTGCCCTTTTTCTGCCTCTTGCTGGCCGCCGCCTCTGCTCCGCTCGTCGGCTTTGGTCAGGCCGCTCCGGCCGCTCCCGCTCCCGCCGCGCCGGCTCCCGCGGTGGTCCCCGGCGTCGCCGCCGCGGTCCCGCTCCCCGGCCTCAGCGGCTCCGACCAGATCGGCCCGGTCATCCTCCGCGATGAGACGGTCGCCCAGGTCCTCGACCTGATGCAGCGCTGGACCGGCAAGTCCATCCTCCGCCCGCAGGCCCTCCCGGCCAGCGTCTACACGCTTTCGCTGCCCGCCTCGATCACCCGCGACGAAGCCCTCCTCGCCCTCGAGACCTTGCTCAACCTCAACGGCATCGCCGTCATCCAGCAGGGCGACAAGTTCCTCAAGGTCGTCCCCAACCTCGTCGCCAAGGCCGAGTCCCCCCAGCTCATCGCGGGCTCCGTGCTCGGGATGCCGCCCAGCGGCCGCATCGCCACCAAGATCTTCACGCTCAAGCACGCCAACGCGCAGGAGCTCGTCGGCCAGATCGCCTCGAGCCTCAACACGACCCTCGCCTCGAAGCCCGTCTACTTCGGCCGCAACAACGCGCTGATGATCACGGACTCGATCAGCAACCTCCAGACGATCGAGACCCTCACCGCCCAGATCGACCGCCCGCAGCTCGACCTGGTCGTGACCAAGAGCTACCCGCTCAAGAACGCCCTGGCCGCCGACATGGTCGCCAAGCTCACGTCGATGCTCCGCTCGCCCGCCACGGTGACCGGCGGCGCGCCCTTCCGCCTCAGCACCGGCACGATCTTCCTCGCCGACGAGCGCACCAACCGCGTGCTCCTCATGGGTTCGGCCGACCAGCATGACTTCTTCGACAAGCTGATCGATACGCTCGACCAGAAATCCAATCCGAACACGAAGACGGATGTGATCTTCCTCCGGCACGCCGACGCCCAGCAGGTCGCGACCTTGGTGACTTCGCTCGTCACGGGCCAGACGACCGCCGCCGCCCGCGCCGGCAACACGGTCCGGACCGCCACCGTCAACCGCGCCCCGACCCCGGCGCCGACGGCCGCCGCCGGTCCGGCCCAGATGGGCGCCGACGAATTCAGCAGCAACCTCACGGTGCTCCCCGACATCCGCAGCAATTCCGTCGTCGTCTCCGGCACCCATGACGACCTTCGCCTCCTCCATGAGCTCATCGAGAAGGTCGACGTCGTCCTCCCGCAGGTGCGCATCGAGGTCGTGATCGCCGAGGTCAAGCTCTCCGACACCGACATCAACGGCTTCAACACCCTCGGCCTCACGGTCACCAACGGCAAGCTCGTCGGTGTCGGGGGCGTCGGCGCGGGCTTCAACGTCAACGGCGTGCCTGCGACCACGAATACCCTCCTGCCGCAGAACCAGTCGGCGGTGAACGCCACGCAGGGCACCCTGGCCGCGAACGGCAACCTGAGCGCCACGATCGGCCTGAACACGACCCCGCGCAAGGGCGACCTCCGCGTGCTCTCGGTCCCGGCCATCACGACGACCCATAACAAGGAGGCCACGATCTTCGTCGGCGAATCCCGCCCGGTCATCACCGGCGCGACCATCGCCCCCCAGACCGGCCAGGTCACCTCGCAGGTCTCGCAGCGCGACATCGGCATCCAACTCAAGGTCCTGCCGCTCATCGGCAAGGACGGCGCGGTCCAGCTCCAGGTCTCGCAGTCGGTCGAAGACATCCTCGGCAGCGTGCTCCTCGACGGCAACGACCAGCCGATCATCGGCCGCCGCACGACCGACTCGTTCGTGAGCGCGATGAGCGGCGAGATCATCGTCCTCGGCGGCCTGCAGCGCAAGGTCACCACGAAGTCCACCTCCCGCCTCGGCCCCATCCCGTTCCTCGGCGACCTCTTCGGGTCCTCCACCGACGTCGAGGAGAAGCAGGAGCTCATCATCTTCCTCCGCCCTTACGTGCTCAATGGTTCGGCCGTCGACAACCTCGACGCCCTCAGCCGCGCCACGAGCAGCGCGATCGGGCCCGAGGTGAAGAAGGCCCTCGACAACGTCCCCGGCAAGGTCCCCGCCGCTCCGGCGCAGAAGTGACATGCTGACCGTCGACCGGCACGGACTGCCCTCGGCCCTCGCCGAGCGCCTGACCGACGAGGACCGCGCCACGTTCGCGGAGACGCCGCGGGAGGCCCGCTTCAAGTTCCTCGCCCAGGCCCTCGGCCTCGACGAGGCCAAGCTCCTCGCCGAGCTCTCCCGCCTCACGGGCCTCGAAGTCCTCGAGGAGCCCGCCATCGATCCCGATGGGATGAAGATCCTGCCGGCGCGCATCGCCTCCGAAGCCCAGGTCGTCCCGACCCTCCTCCCCGGCGGCGAAGCCGGCCGCCTCCGCCTCGTGACGGCGCTGCCGCCCGACACCGATACGGCCGACTGGGTCGCGACCTTCGCCTCCCGCCGCCCGCAGTGGTACCTCGCCCCGCCCGAACGCGTGGCCGCCCTCATCAACGAGAACTACGGCGTGGGCTCCGGCAGCCTCGAGGACGAAGGCGACGATCTCCCCGCCGCCGAAGTCGCCGCGTCCGATGAGGCCGACCAGGACGCCGCGGTCGTCCGCTTCGTCACCGAGGTGCTGACACAGGCCGTCGCCGAAGGCGCGACGGACGTCCATTTCGAGCCGCAGGAGAACAACCTGCGCATCCGCTACCGCGTCGACGGCATCCTCATCGCGATCCCGCTCCCCGACAACCTCGCCCGCTTCCAGGACGCGATCATCTCGCGCCTGAAGATCATGGCGCGCCTTAACATCTCCGAGCGCCGCCTCCCGCAGGACGGACGCATCAACTTCCGCGACGGCAAGAACGTCCTCGATATCCGCGTCTCGACGATCCCGACGATCTACGCGGAGTCGGTCTCGCTGCGTCTCCTCAACCAGCGCAAGGAGGCCTACAACATGGATCGCATCGGCATGAACGCCGAAGAGCAGGCCGCCGTCCGCAAGGTCCTCGACTACCCGCACGGCATCATCCTCGTGACGGGCCCGACGGGCTCCGGCAAGTCGACCACGCTCAACGCCTTCCTCCAGGCGATCAATTCGCCCGACATCCGCATCGTGACGATCGAAGATCCGATCGAATACGAGGTGCCCGGCGCCAACCAGGTCCAGACGCGCGCCGAGATCGGCCTGACTTTCGCCGGCGCCCTCCGCAGCACGCTGCGCCAGGATCCGGACGTGATCATGGTCGGCGAGATCCGCGACTTGGAGACGGCCGAGATCTCCATCCGCGCCTCGCTCACGGGCCACCTGGTCTTCTCGACCCTCCACACCAACGACGCCCCGGGCGCCATCACGCGCCTCATCGACATGGGCGTCGAACCGTTCCTCGTCGGCTCCGCCGTCGAACTGGTCATCGCCCAGCGCCTCGTCCGCCGCCTCTGCGCCGACTGCGCCAAGACGGTCCCGGTCGACCGCGCGAAGCTCCTGCCGGCCCTCGAGACGCTCGGCATGGACGAGTCTTACCTGAAGGACGTGACTTCCCTCAAGGAAGCCGTGGGCTGCCGCAAGTGCCGCGGCACGGGCTACCGCGGCCGCGTGGGGGTCTTCGAGATCTTCCACCCGAAGCCGCTCCACGACCTGATCATCACCCGCATCTCCAACCGCGACCTGACCGAGAAGGCGATCGCCCTCGGCATGCGCCCCCTCGCCAAGGCGGGCTGGCTCAAGGTCGCCGCGGGTCTCACGACCATCGACGAGCTCGTCCGCAACCTGAGCTCGAACGAATAACGCCGCGATGGCCGTCTTCAACTACACCGCGCGCGACGCCGCCGGCGCCGTGACCGAAGGCACCATCGAGGCCCCGCAGCGCCGCGACGCGCTCCGCAAGCTCCAGGCCCGCGGCCTCAAGCCGGTCAAGGTCGAGGAGTCCGGCGCCGCCGTCCGCGCCAAGGAGTCCGCCCGCGAAGGCGGCCCCGCCGACAAGGACCTGCTCCCGACCGAAGCGGAGTGCCTGCCTTTCCTGGAGTCGATGGCCGACCTGGTCCGCTCCGGGATGTCCGCCGGCGAAGCGCTCCGCCTCCTCGCCCTCCGTCTCCAGAAATCCCGCCTGCGCGCGCTCTGCGCCGGCATCTGGTCCAAGCTCGGAGAAGGCCAGAGCCTGTCCGCCGCGATGGGCGCCTACCCGCAGGTCTTCGACGGCCAGACGCTCAACCTCATCGCCGCCGGCGAAGCGACCGGCAACATCCGCGACGTCCTCGAGCGCCTGATCACCCACTTCACGGAACAGAAGGAATTCCGGCGCAAGCTCGTCAGCGCGATGGCCTACCCGCTCTTCATCTGCGTGGTCGCCGTCGGCGTGGTGATCTTCTTCGTGCTCTTCCTGCTGCCCCGCCTGCAGACGCTCCTGACTTCGCTCGGCGGCAAGCTGCCGCTCTCCACGAAGCTGCTGATGAACTTCGCCGACGTGTTCGTCGTGGTGGGCCCGGTCCTGCTCGTGGTCGGCGTCCTCACGGCGATCGGCATCGCGCGCTGGCGCAAGTCGGAGGAGGGCAAGCTGGCCTCCGACGGCCTGCTCCTCAAGGTCCCGCTGGCCGGCTCGTTCGTGATGCGCGTCTCGGTCCTCAACTTCTGCCACACGCTCGCGGTGCTCCTCGAGAACGGCATCACCACCGCCGAAGCCCTCCGCCTCGCCGAGAAGACCGCCCCCAACCGCGCCCTCCGTCAGCAGCTCCGCGAAGCCACCGACCGCGTGCTCGAAGGCGACAGCCTCTCGAAGGCCCTCGCCCGCACGGGCTACTTCCCGCGCCTGCTCCTCGACCGCGTCGCCGTCGCCGAACAGACCGGCAACCTGGCCCCCGGCCTCCGCGACATCTCCCGCTCCTATCGCGCCGAGCTCGACCGCTGGCTCGGCACGGTCTCGCAGACGATCTCCGCCTCGGTCCTCGTCGCCGCCTTCTCGTTCGTCGCCTTCATCGCCTTCGCGATCGTCGCCGCCGTCTTCGAAGTCAGCTCCAGCTTCCGCTTCTAAAGGTAGGGATGCGATGACATCGCATCCGCTGTCTTGAGGGTAGGGACCGCACCACGTGCGGTCCTAAGTGCAGAAGTGCAAACCGGCCTGCGGCCTGTGCAAAGGTGCAAACGTGGAGACATCTTCAAGGTAGGGTCGGCACTGCGTGCCGACCTAGCTGCCTCGGGTAGGGACGCGTCGGCGACGCGTCCGCCTCGACCCTTCGACCCTCCGGTCGCGACACCGTCGCGCCCCTACCTTAACGCCCTCGCTCAAAGGGAAACCGGATAGTTGACTGCGGACAAATTCTTGCGGGTGACAGGTGACGGCCACCAGGGCCTCAGCCTCTCGGGAATCAGCCATTCAGCCTTCGGCAGCCGGCTCCAGGCTCCCGTGGCCGATGCCCGAGACCCGAAAGGTTTTTCCTACCCCTACCCCTGTCCCGACCCCTACCCCTAGCTGCATCTCACCTTTGCACCTTTGCACAGGAGCTCCGCTCCGATTTGCACCTTTGCACAGTCTCGCCTCTGAGCCTCCGGGCCTCTTACGCGTACCCTCGAGCCCACCGGCTCTCCGGCCCTCGTGTCCTCGCGACGTGCCCCCAGCCAATCATCCGGTCTCCCCTTGAGTGAGTTCCGCCGCTTGCCTCCTCGTGTCCCCTTGTCCACTAGCCAACGTGCCAGCTTGTCCCCTCGCGGCTCCGCCGCGTTCTGGTCAACCGAGCCTCTGAGCCTCCGGGCCTCTCGTTAGTATCCCTTGCCAACCGGCCAACTGATCAACCGGTCAACTAGTGTCGAGCCCTCGAGCCCACCGGGCCACTTACTCGTGCCCTCGAATCAGGCCCTCGTGCCCCCGTGCCAGCTTGTCCCCTCGCGCGCTTTCGCGCGCGCCCTCTACTTCGCTTCCTCCTCCTTCACCCCACTCGGGATCTGGCCGATGAGTTCGAGCGCGGTGAGCGTCGCCTTGAAGGTCACGGTGCCGTTGCCGCCGCGTTCGGTGGTCATGACCATGTCGCCGATCGCGAGGTACGGCGCGCGCGTCTTCACGCTGTCATAGAAGCGGAGGATGCTGCCGATGTCCGCCTTGCGGCAGCTGAACTGCAGGGTGTGCACGGCGAACTTGCCCGCCTTGGTCGTCTTGGGGGCGTCGGTGTTCGCGCTCAGGCCGGCTTCGTTCGTGGCGTTCACGGCTTCGGCGACAAGCTTGGCGGGGTCGAAGCCATGGCCGGCGTCGAGTCCCTGCACGGCGCGGGCGGTGTCGTTGCGGACCTCGCGTTCCTTGGCCAGGGTTTCCTTCTGCGCGAGGGCGTCCGCTTCGAGGAGGCGCCAGGCGTCCCACCCCCCCTGCACGCGCGCCCATGCGCCGGTCGACCACAGGGTCGCGGCCACGAGCAGCGCGGCGAGCGCCATGAGGCGTTCGCGGGGTTTCAGGCTGAAGAAGAAATGTTTCATTGGGCTTGGGGGGCGGGGATGGCTTCGGCCGTCTTGAGCAGCGCGGCCTGCTTGAAGGTGATCTCGAGGCGGAAGGTGGTCGAGGTGTCGCGCACGCGCGGCTCGCTGTTCGTCACGGACTCGACTTCCGGCAGCGACTGCACGGCCTTGAGGAAGTCCGAGATGTCGCCGGCGTTCGGGGTGCGGGCGTCGACGGTCAAGATGGGCTTGGTGAGCACGCTGTCCTTGGGCTTCTTGAGCTCGCAGTGCACGTTGGTGAACTCGACGGTGGCGGGGCGCTTCTCGTTCACGAGCGCGAGCATCTCGATCGGGAGCAGGCGCTTGACGCCGAGCTCGAGGATGCGGTTCGTGATCTTCTGCGATTCGAGGATGTCCTCGACGAGCGGCCGGCGGGCCTCGTTGGCGGCCTCCAGCGTGCCGGAGCGCATCCCGATGACGAAGCCTCCGAGGTCGAGCAGGAGCGAGACGACGAGCACGGCGGCGCCGAGGCGGGCCGCGTTCCAGAGGGTCATGTTCAGGCGTTCCTTCTTCCGGCGCTCGGCCAGGAAGTCGCTGTCGCGGATGTCCGAGTCGTCCAGGCCCTTCTTGGGGATGGTGAAGGTGCCGTCGCCTTCGCGCTTCAGCACGAGGTCGCCTTCGACGAGCGAGCCGGAGAGGGCGCCCGTCACCGTCTCGACGGCGGCGTCCGCCGGGAGCCCGGCGCGCGCGGCGGCTTCCTTGGCCAGGCCGGCTTCATCCGCGTCGGCGAGCTCGGCCACGGCGATGGCGGCGGGCAGCTCTTCGCCGGCCTTCCAGGCCAGCGCGGTCAGGCGCTCGTCGCCGCGATGCACGATCACGCCGTCGCCGGCGGTCCGGTGCCCGCACAGCGCGAGGAATTCCGGGACGACCTGGCAGTCCGCCGGCCACGCGAAGCTTTCCTCCGCGGTGAAGCGGCGGCGATGCGCGGCGTAGGCGAGCACCTGCTGCCCGTCCGTCGAGGTGACGAAGCCGACGAGCATCTGCTCGAGCGGGAAAGGGGAGACGGCCTCGAGCGCGAGGTTCACCTGGCCGGGGACGTCTTCGCCTTCGACCGCGAGGCGGCGGACGAAGAAGCGGTTGCCGGGCAGCATGGCGGCTTCCTGGGTCTGGGCGCCTTGGAACATGCGCTTGAGGGGGGTGGTCATTTGGTGGGGGGCGGCGGGGCCGCGGTTTCAGAATTTTCGGCGGGGGGCTTCGGCTCGGGCGGAGCTCCGTTGTCTTCCTCCCAGGCGAGGATCTGGAAGGGGTAGGCGATCGTGTTGCCGGCGACCCGGCCGCTCATGGTCGATTTGCCCAGGGTGGCGGGCGGTTCGATGCCAGGGGTGAGGTAAGGGGTGGGGGTTCTCGTAGCAGACCGCGGAGCGGCTGTCGAGGTTCCCGTCGGCCGCGGGGTCGTCGCCGTCGCGGACCGCCCGTTCAGGCCGACGTCCGGATTGGTGTCGGGGTTGGCCGCGGCGCTGGGGAAGGCGACGTCCTCGCGGATGGCCACCAGCGCGCTGACCCGGCACTTGGACAGGCCTTCCTTCACGGTCACGCGCACCCACATGAGGATGATCTCGTCGTCGAACATCTGCAGGGGGGCGCCCCCGCCGATGAGCTGGCGCACTTCGCTGGTGACGCGGAAGTAAGGCGGGGTGCCCACGATGCGCCGGCCGATCTCGTTCTGCCGCTCGCGGATCAGCGCCAGCTGGTTCTCGTCCAGCCCCTGCGAGAGGAGCACGGCGTCCGAGGCGGTGTTGATGTTGGCCTGCGGGAAGGTGTACAGGCTGACGCACGCCTTGAAGGCCTGGAAGATCGGCGTGGCCCGGCCCCGCTCGTCGAAGAAGAACTCCTTGGCGACCCCGATGCTGCGGAACTCCTCGAAGCTGCGGATCGGGCGGCGCGCCGGCCGGAAGGAGAGCGTGGCGCGCTGGTAGGCGGCGTCCGAGGCTTCCTCCTCGAGCGATTCGTAGGACTTGCTCTGCCAGGCGACGATGGCGTCCGCGACGCGCTCGGCGTCGCGCTGCTCCATGCCGAGGGAATAGAGGATCTGGATCAGGTCGTTCTTGGTGAGCACGCTCAGCGGCAGCTTGGCCGACTCGTCCTCGTAATCGAACTGCACCGTCAGGCCGTCGCGCGGCGGGAAGCCGGCGTAGGCGTGCGGGTCGTCGAAGCCCTGGCTCGGGGCGTGCACTTTGTTCAGGTCGATGGAGCGGATCTCGGCGATGACCGCCAAGGCCAGCTCGAGCTCGCTCTGCGCGTCCGCCCGCAGGCGCCGGCGGTCCGCCTCGTGCGTGGCGATGGAGAGCTCGAGCGAGTTGTCCTCCATGAACCGCGCCAGCAGCAGCGAGGCCAGCGTGATGAGCACGAGGACGACGATGATGACGGAGCCGCGACGACGCTTCATGGGGCGGTGGCGCCGGCGCGCTTGATGGGGAGGTCGAGGACCTTGGTGGACTTCAGCGAACCGCGCTCGAAGACGAGGTGCACGCGCGCCGGCTTCCGCCAGGCGGTGCTCGCCGGCTCCTGCACGGGCTCGTCCTCGATGGTCCATTCCCGGAGCTCGGGGTCGAAGTACTCGAAACGCAGGCCGGTCACGAAGGGGCTGATCACGGTCTCGTGCCGGTCGGTGAGGTCGCGCTCGAGCTCGAGCCGCGACTGCCATTGGAAGACGAGGCCGCGGCCTTCTTCGACGAAGACGTTGAAGTCCACGTCGGGCAGCGGGGCTTCCGGCCAGTCGGCGAGGCGGCCGGCGTCCGGCAGCAGGAAGCTCAGCCGCGGTTCGGTCGTGCCCGAGCCGTTGTCCACGTCCCGGAGCGCGACGCCGGAACCGCCCGGCGCGAGCGTGGCTTCCGCGAAGGCCCGCTTCACGAGCGCGGTCGCCGCCCGCGAGTGCTGGTCGAAGAGCCGCTGGTCGCGGCCGCCGCCCCACAGCTCGCTCATCGAGAACAGGAAGGTGTTCAGCGTGACCATCAGGATCCCGAGCAGGGCGAGCGAGACGAGCATCTCGAGCAGCGAGAAGCCGCGATGACGGGTGTCGCGGCTCATTGGGCGGGACGCGGCGCGGGGGCCGGCGCCGGGGCGCGGGGCGGCGGCGCGCCTTTGCTGGGCGCGCCTTTGCCGCCCGGGGCGGTCGAGGCCGGCGGCCGCGCGGCCGCGCCCTTGGCGCCGGGTTTGGAGGGGACGAGTTTCTTGCCGCGCGTGGGCGCGCTGATGAACGAGGAGTTGCCGTCGGCTTCCTGGTAGCCGCGCTCCTGCAGGAGCCGCTGCCGCGCTTCGTCGCGGATCTTCTGCCGGTCCGCGGGGATCGACCACGTGGGCCGCAGGAGCATGCGCGTCTCGGTGAATTCCTCGGCTTCGCCGCCGTCCGGCGGTTCGATCTCGGCCGTCAGCTGCACGGCGAAGAGGTCGCTGACGGAGGTCGCCTCGATTTTGCCCTGCCAGCGCGCCTTGCGGCCGCCCGGCAGGTGGATCTCGCCGCCGGATTCGACGTCGTCGAAGCCCGGGGTCTCGAGCAGCGCCGCGCGGCAGCGGGCCTGGTCGTCGAGCCGTTGTTCGTCCTGCTTGAGCGCGAGCCGGCTCATGAGGACGTTCGAATACGCGGCGCCCAGGCTCACGGCCGCCAGCGCGAAGATCGCGAGGCTCATGAGCACTTCGATGAGGGTGAAGCCGCGGCGTCTCATTTCGCGTCGATCGCCGGCAAGGGCGCGCAGGTGAGCGGGTCGATGGGCACGAGGCGGCGGTCTTCGTTCCGGCGGATGTCCAGGCGCACGCGGTCGCACGTGCCGTCCGGGTAGAAGCGCAGGCGCGCGAGGGGCTCTTCCGACGCCACGCCGCCGAGCAGGATCGCCCCGATGGTCTCAGGCGCGAGGATCTTGACGGACACGCCTTCCACCTTCGGGAGCTTCTCCTCGTGCGGGGCGGCGTCTTCCGGCGCGTTTTCGAAAGACCAGAGGAAGTCCGGGCCGTCCTCGTCGGACGATTCTCCGGGCAGGAGCTCGAGGGTCTGGCCGCGTTCGACGGCCTGCCGGCGCAGGGTCTGCAGCAGCGCCATGAGCGCGTCCTCCGGGTCCGACCGCGCGGTGCCCTTGAGGAGCTGCGCCGATCCGCCCACGAGCACGGCCGCCAGCATGCTGATCAGGCCGAGCACGAGCAGCGTCTCCAGCAAGGTGAAGCCGCGGCGCTCCGGCTGGCCGGATCGATGCTGCGCGTCCGGCTTCACCAGTTGCCGATGTCGTCTTCGGTATCCGGCTTCTTGTCGCGGCCCATCGAGAACAGGTCGTAGCTCTCGGTGTTCTTGGTGCCCGGGTAGCGGTACTGGTATTCCTGGTTCCACGGGTCGAGCGGCGAGCGCCCGCCCTTGGCTTCCATGTAAGGTCCGCGCCACTTGTCCGACTTGCCTTCCGGCGCGCTGATCAGGGCCTTGATGCCTTCTTCGGTCGACGGGTAGTCGCCGAGGTCGATGCGGTAACGCACGAGCGAGGTCTTGAGCGACTCGTTGACGAAGAGCTTGGCGACGCCTTCCTGGCTCTGACCGAGGATCTTGTCGGTGTTCGTGACGGCGAGGCCGACGAGCATGCCGACGATCGCGACGGCGATCAGGATCTCGAGCAGGGTGAAGCCCTTGCGCAGACGGCGGGCGGTGGTTTTCTGGACGGTGGTCATGGAGGGAAGTTCAGCGGACCTTGGGGGTCTTGGGCGGCTTGGTGGTGGTCGGCGCCGCGGTCGGCGTCTTCGGCGTCTTGCCGGTCGTCGGGGCGTCGCGCTTGCCGAAGCGGTCGCGCATCTGCTGGCGGAAGGCTTCGACCTGGGCCGGGGTGAGGTTCCCCGGCATGCCGCCGGTCGGCACGCCCACGCTGCTCGACGGGGCGGCCGCGGCCGAGACGGCCGCGAGCTTCGACGGGCTCGGTCCTTTGTAAGTGATGACGACGGCCTGGTGCAGCGCCATCTGCTGGGGCTGGCCGCCGTTGTCGACGTCGAGCGTCTCGTTCACGGGATCGAAACCTTTGATGACGACGGGGACGTTCGTGGTCGGGGCTTCCCCTTCGGTCACCCAGCTCGACTGCTTGGTCTGGGTGTTGTAGATGCTGTAGTAATTGACGCCGTCCTCGCGGTACATGCCCCGGAACTCCAAGGTGCTCGGGGCCGCGCCCGGGCCGCCCGCCACACCGGTGCCGCCGAACGGCGAGTTCTTGGCCAGGCCTTCGAGGTCCAATGCGAACGCCGGCAGGCCGCCCAGGATCGTCGCCATGAGCAGGGCGGAGGTGGATCGGGAAAGGGGACGCATCTTATTAAGGGGGAAGGGGGTAACTCTGAAACACCAAGCCGAGGCTTAGGTTGCCGATTTAATGCCCAATCTTGGGGGCTAAGAGGCCTGGAATCGAGGGTGAATGGGGTTTTCTGAGGGTCTTTGCCCGTCCGCCGGCCCGAAAGACCCTAAAATGCGCGATATTTAACCCCAATCCGTTGTCATAGAATGGTTTAGGCATTTTACACCGTTTTGACAGTTTTTTGACGGATTCGGCCTTTGGTTTGCAACCTTACCCGGTCGGTTTTGTCTTTAATGACGCATGCTGCTCCCGGCCCTACGCCTCGTTTGGCCTTCCCCGATTGTCGCCATTTTCGGGGCGGTCGTCTGCGCCTCCGTCGCCCCGGCCTCCGCCCAGGATTTCCAGAAGGACATCGTGCCGTTCCTGGACAAGTATTGCTACGATTGCCACGACGCCGAACTCGCGAAGGGCCACCTCAACCTCGAGGCCTTCAAAGACGACTCCCGCTTCTTCCGCGATCAGCGCGTCTGGCGCGAGGTGGTCAACCAGGTCGTCTCCGGTGAGATGCCCCCGGCGAAGAAGAAGACCCGCCCGTCCCCCGCCGAGATCGAGGGCCTCCAGTCCTCGGTCCATAAGCTGCTGGCCGCCGCCATCGCGAAGGCCAAGCCCGACCCGGGCGACGTGACCATCCGCCGCCTCAACCGCGCGGAGTTCAACCACACGATCCGCGGCCTCTGCTTCCTCGACGAGAATTTCTCCGCCGATTTCCCGGCCGACGACACGGGCTACGGTTTCGATAACATCGGCGATGTGCTGACGTTCTCGCCGGTCCACCTCGAGCGCTTCCTGTCCGTGGGCGAAGCCATCGCCGCCAAGGCGATGCCGTCCAAGCCGTCCGCGCTCGAAGGTACGGGCCTCGCGATGATCGAGATGCAGCCGCGCGGCAAGCGCGACAGCCAGCAGCGCTACTTCGATCCGTCCCCGTATCTCGTCGGCCCGATGACGGCCTCCCGCGACGGCGATTACGTGATCTCGGTCGCCCTCCGCTCCACGGGTTCGCCCGGCGATCCGCCCCCGAAGGTGGCCTTCCTCGTCGACGGCCGCGAGGTCGGGACCTACCAGTTCAGGCAGGTGAAGAAGACCGAAGTCGCCGAAGCGAAGGTCAGGCTCACGGCCGGCCAGCACGAGTTCACGCTGAAGTGGCTCAACCCGCCCGCGAAGATCACCGGCAGCAACCGCACGCTCTCCGGCCTGCGCCTCCGCCTCCTCGGCCCGACCGACACGCGCACCGAGCTCCAGCGCCGCCTGGCCGTCGTCATCGGCAACGCGACCGGCGAAGCCCGCGCCCGCCTCGTCGCCAATTCCTTCGTGAGCCGCGCCTTCCGCCGCCCGGCCACGCCCGCCGAGCTCAGCCGCTACGTGAAGGTCTGGGTCCAGGGCGAGAAGAACGGCGGCAACTGGGAGTCCGGCGCGCAGGCGATGATCGCCGTCGTGCTGGCTTCGCCGAAGTTCATCTTCCGCGCCGAACAGGACGAGGCCCCGACGGCCAAGGACGCGCATCCGATCAGCGAGTTCGCCCTGGCTTCGCGCCTCAGCTATTTCCTCTGGGGCTCGATGCCCGACGACGAGCTCTTCCAGCTGGCCTACGCGAAGAAGCTCTCGGCCAACCTCGAAGCCCAGACGCGCCGCCTGCTCAAGGACCCGCGTTCGCGCTACCTGACCGAGGGCTTCGGCCTGCAGTGGCTGCAGCTCCGCCAGCTCTCCACGGTCTCGCCCGACCCGACGATGTTCCCGGCCTTCAACGACGCGGTGCGCACGTCGATGATCAAGGAGACGGAGCTGTTCTTCGCCGAGATCGTCCGCGAGGACCGCAGCGTGCTCGACCTGATCGACGCCGACTTCACCTACCTCGACCGTAATCTCTCGCAGTTCTACGGCATCCCCGCCCAGTTCCCCCGCACCCGCAAACGCGGTGAGTTCGTGCGCGTGACGCTCCCCCAGGGCGAACGTGGCGGCATCCTCACCCACGCTTCGATCCTCACGGCCACCTCCAATCCGACCCGCACGTCCCCGGTGAAGCGCGGTAAGTGGATCATGGAACAGATCCTCGGCTCGCCGCCTCCTCCCGCGCCGCCCTCCGTCCCGACCCTCGAAGGCCAGCAGCTCAAGGGCAACCTCCGCCAGCGCATGGAGCAGCACCGCGCCGACCCGGCCTGCGCTTCCTGCCACACGCGCATGGACGCCATCGGCTTCGCGTTCGAGAAGTTCGACGCGGTCGGCCAGCTCCGCCAGAGCGACGAAGGCCAGCCGATCGACCCCGCCGGCAAGCTGCCCGACGGCCGTGCCTTCGCCGGCGCGGGCGAATTGAAGAAACTCCTCCTCGCCGACAAGGAGAAGGTGGTCCGTAACCTTTCCTCCAAGCTCCTCACCTTCGGCCTCGGCCGCGGCCTCGATTACTACGACGGATCGGCGGTCGACAAGATCACCGAGGCGGCCCTCAAGTCCGACGCCCGCTTCTCCGCCATCGTCATGGGCGTGGTCCAGAGCGATCCTTTCCGCCTCCGCCGGGGAACATCCCAGGTTGAAGGCGGGTCAGAACCTGCTAAGAAGTAAGCACCCCGTCATGAAGTCCGACCTCCTCCATCGCCGCACGGTCCTCAAAGGACTGGGCACCGTCATGGCCCTGCCGTGGCTCGAGGCGATGGGCCTGCAGACCGGCTGGGCCGCGGGCAACACGCCCGTCAAGCAGGCGGCGCCCAACCGCATGGCGATCCTGTACGTCCCCAACGGCGTGAACATGGACGGCTGGCGCGTCGGCAACGAGGGCTCCCTGCCTTCCAAGCTGCCGGCGATCCTCGCGCCTCTCGCGGCGCACAAGTCCGACTTCTCGGTGCTCACCGGCCTGACGGCCGACAAGGCCCGCGCCAACGGCGACGGCGGCGGCGACCACGCCCGCGCGATGGCCGCCTTCCTCACCGGCGCCCAGCCCCGCAAGACCGACGGCGCCAACATCCGCGCCGGCGTCTCGGCCGACCAGCTCGCCGCCGCGCGCATCGGCGAGCGCACGCGCCTCGCCTCCCTCGAGATCGGCACCGAAGCCAGCAAGCTGGCCGGCGGCTGCGACTCGGGCTACTCCTGCATCTATCAGTCCAACATCTCCTGGCGCTCGTCGACCCAGCCGATGCCGAAGGAAGTGAATCCGAAGCTGATCTTCGAACGCCTCTTCGGCGCCGGCACCGACGTCGAACGCCAGCGCCGCGACGCCCAGCGCAAGTCCGTCCTCGACGCCGTGCGCGAGGATTTCCGCGAGCTCAACGTCCGCCTCGGCGCCGACGACCAGCGCAAGCTCGACGAGTATTTCACCGCCGTGCGCGAGATGGAGCTCCGCATCCAGAAGTCCGGCACCTCCGGACAGCCCAAGGTCCCCGCCGGCGCGCCGATCCCGAAGGGCATCCCGGAAAGCTACGCCGAACACCTGCGCCTGCTCGCCGACCTGATGGTCCTCGCATTCCAGACCGATACCACGCGCGTGGCCACGTTCGTCCTGGCCAATGAAGGCAGCAACCGCTCGTACCCGTTCATCGGCGTGCGCGACGGCCACCACAGCATCTCGCACCACGGCGACGACCCCGTGAAGCTGTCGAAGATCCAAGACATCAACGTCTTCCACGCCACGCACCTCGCTTATCTCCTTGAGCGCCTCAAGTCGGTGAAGGAAGGCGACGGCAATCTCCTCGACCACTCCATGATCGTGTACGGCTCCGGCAATGGCGACGGCGACCGACATAACCATGACGACCTTCCGATCCTGCTCGCCGGCAAGGGCTGCGGCACGATCCGCCCCGGCCGCCACATCGTCTATCCGAAGGAGACCCCGCTGAACAACCTCTGGGTCAGCATGCTCAACCGCATGGACATCCGCGACGTCCAGCTCGGCGACAGCACCGGCGAGCTGAAGAAATTGAGCTGAGCTCAATTTCTTCAACTCAGAGTATCGAGTCTGGAGTATCGAGTATCGGGGAAGTGCCCTTTGCCTCGGGTAGGGATGCGATGACATCGCATCCGCTGTATCTAAGGTAGGGACAGCACCACG
>JANRFG010000005.1:44209-46276 GCA_030725715.1 Opitutales bacterium | reverse complement strand
CGGAGGAGGAGAGTATGGAGTATCGAGCATGGAGTATAGGCGAAAGACATGGGGGTATACACGAAGACATAGAGGGCTGAATGGAGGGCTGCGTTGAGGACTGAGTGGAGGGCTGAATAGATGAAGCAGCCGCCGAATCCTGAAGCCGGGAGCTGATGGCTGAACTACCGACTCCCGAGAATGACACCACTAGTTGACCCGTTGACCAGCGGGCCAGTTGGCAAGGGAGACACGAGAGGCCCGGAGGCTCAGTTGAACAGAGATCAAGCATCTCAAAGGGAAACCGGAGACCGGATAATTGGCGGGGGCGTCTTGAGGCAGGGACGCGTCGGTGACGCGCCTGCCCTGAAACCCAACGGATGCGATGTCATCGCATCCCTACCTTCTCCCGCCACCTGCCACCCGGGGCTGCCACCCGCCACCTGAAGTTTGTTTTCCACCTTTGCACCTTTGCACATGCCGTAGGCCGATTTGCACTTTGCACTTAGGACAGCACGTGGTGCTGTCCCTACCTCGAGGCAGCTATGTCGTGACGCGGTCCCGACCCTACCCAAACAAAAAGGGCGCCCGCAGGCGCCCTCTTCACTCTCTTGTCAACTGGCCAGCTGATCAACTGATCAACTTGTCTCTTAGTACCGATAGCTATCGGGCTTGAACGGGCCGCACTGGTTGACGCCGATGTACGAGGCCTGATCCTTGGAGAGGATCGTCAGCTTGGCGCCGAGCTTGCCGAGGTGGAGGCGGGCGACTTCTTCGTCGAGGTGCTTCGGGAGGACGACGACGCCGGGCTTGGCGGTCGCGCGGGTCTCCCAGAGATGTAGCTGGGCGAGGACCTGGTTGGCGAACGAGGTCGACATCACGTAGGACGGGTGACCGGTGGCGCAACCGAGGTTCACGAGGCGGCCTTCGGCGAGCATGTAGAGCTGGCGGCCGTCCTTGAACGTGTAGCGGTCGACCTGCGGCTTGATGGTGTCCTTCTTGGCACCCTTGAATTCGTTGAGGCGGACGACCTGGATCTCGTTGTCGAAGTGGCCGATATTACAGACGATCGCCTGGTCCTTCATCTTGGTGAGGTGCTCGAGCGTGATGATGTCCTTGTTGCCCGTGGCGGTGACGTAGATGTCGGTGGTGCCGAGGGTGTCCTCGACGGTCACGACGCGGAAGCCTTCCATCGCGGCCTGGAGCGCGCAGATCGGATCGATCTCGGCGATCTGGACCGTGGCGCCGAGTCCGCGGAGGGACTGGGCCGAGCCCTTGCCGACGTCGCCGTAACCGATGACGAGGGCGACCTTGCCGGCGATCATGACGTCGGTGGCGCGCTTGATGCCGTCGACGAGGGATTCGCGGCAGCCGTACAGGTTGTCGAACTTCGACTTGGTGGCGGTGTCGTTGACGTTGACGGTCGGGATGAGGAGTGAGCCGTCTTCGAGCATGCGGTAGAGGCGCTTGACGCCGGTAGTGGTCTCTTCCGAGACGCCCTTCCAGCTCTTCACGACCTTATGCCAGTGGCCGGGCTTCTCCTTGGCGACCTTCTTGAGCAGGTTCTTGATGATCTGCTCTTCTTCGGATTCCGAGGGAGACCAGGCCCACTTCGAGCCGTTCTCGAGCTCGTAGCCCTTGTGGATGAGGAGGGTCGCGTCGCCGCCGTCGTCGACGATCAGCTCAGGACCGTCGCCGTTGGGCCAGGTGAGCGCCTTCATGGTGCACTCCCAGTATTCGACGAGCGTCTCGCCCTTCCAGGCGAAGACCGGGATACCGGCCTTGGCGATGGCCGCGGCGGCGTGGTCCTGCGTGGAGAAGATGTTGCACGAGGCCCAGCGGACGTCGGCGCCGAGCTCGGCGAGCGTCTCGATGAGGACCGCCGTCTGGATGGTCATGTGCAGCGAGCCGGCGATGCGGACGCCCTTGAGGGGCTTCTTCTTGCCGTGCTTCTTGCGCAGGGCCATGAGTCCGGGCATCTCGTGCTCGGCGACCTGGAGCTCCTTGCGGCCCCACTCGGCGAGACCGAGGTCCGCGACTTTGAAGTCCGTGAATTTCTTTGAGGATTTGACGAGGGTGGTGGCCATG
>JANRFG010000005.1:34008-44109 GCA_030725715.1 Opitutales bacterium | reverse complement strand
ACTTGCTGAGGGCCTTGTGGAAGGCGGCCATCTTCGAGGTGGCTTCCCAGGGCAGGCCCTTCTTGCCGAAGTGGCCGTAGTGGGTCGACGCGCGGTAGATCGGGCGACGGAGGTCGAGCTGGCGGATGATCTCGGCGGGGTTGAAGAGGAAGACCTTCTTCACCGCGGCGAGGATCTGCTCGTCAGGAATCTCGCCCGTGCCGAAGGTGTCGAGGTGGATGCTGGTCGGCTCAGGGTGGCCGATGGCGTAGGCGACCTGCAGCTCGCAGCGTTCGGCGGCGCCGGACGCGACGATGTGCTTGGCGACCCAGCGGGCCATGTAGGCCGCGGAACGGTCGACCTTGGTCGGGTCCTTGCCCGAGAAGGCGCCGCCGCCGTGGCGGCCCATGCCTCCGTACGAGTCGACGATGATCTTACGTCCGGTGAGGCCGCAGTCGCCCTGGGGCCCGCCGACCACGAAGCGGCCGGTGGGGTTGATCAGGTATTCGGTGCTCTTGCCGACGAGTTCCTTCGGGAGGACCTTGCGGATGACCTGCTCGACGCAGAACTTCTCGATCTGGCGATGGGAGACGTCGTCGGTATGCTGGGTCGAGATGACCACGTTCTCGACGGAGACGGGGCGGCCGTCGACGTAGCGGACGGCGACCTGCGACTTGCAGTCCGGGCGGAGCCATTCGGTGCCCTTGGCGCCGGACTTGCGGAGGCGGGCCAGCTCGCGGTTGAGGCGGTGGGCGAGCATGACCGGGGCGGGCATGAGCTCGGGGGTCTCGGTGGAGGCGTAACCGAACATGATGCCCTGGTCGCCGGCGCCCATCTTGGCGTGCTTCTTGCCCTCGGCCTTGCGCTCGTCGACGCCCTGGGCGATGTCCGGCGACTGCTTGGTGAGCAGGTTGGTGACGAAGACCTTGTCGGCGTGGAAGACGTCGTCGTCGTTCACGTAGCCGATGTCGCGGATCGCGGCGCGGACGACTTCCTCGAAGTTGACCTTGGCCTTCGTGGTGAGTTCGCCGGCGATGACGACGTGGTTGCTCTTGACCAGGGTCTCGCACGCTACGCGGGAGAACCGGTCCTGCGCGAAGCAGGCGTCGAGGACGGAATCCGAGATGCTGTCGGCGACCTTGTCAGGGTGGCCCTCGCCGACGGATTCGGACGAGAAGATGAAGGAGGCGTGGCGTGCCATAAGACAGGGGAAACAAACGGGGGGCGCAGGGGTTGGCAAGTCCGACATCCAAATATCTGGATAGGAAGATGCGTCATAGGGATCGGCCTATGGCCGATCCCTATGGGTGGAAGCGGTTGGCGGTTAGCGGTTAGGGGGGTACAGAGAGGACCGGAGGCTGCACCGCGAGTTGACCTGTTGACCGGTGGGCCAGTTGGCCAGGGTTGCACCGCACAGGTGCAAAAGTGCAAATCGGCCTACGGCCTGTGCAAAGGTGCAAATGTGGAAGGCAAACTTCAGGTGACGGAGGGCTCGAGGTAGGGTCAGCACTGCGTGCTGACCTAGTTGCATCGGGTCCGGCCGATTCCCGAAGGGCCGAGGCCCTCGTGTCCGTCACCCGTCACCTGGGAATGAACGCCGCTAGTTGACCCGTTGACCAGTGGGTCAGTTGGCAGGGCTGCACCGCACAGACGGTCGCGACGCCGTCGCATCCCTGCCCAAACAAAAAGGGCGCCCGCAAGCGCCCTCTTAAATTCCCCGTGTCAACGTGTCCCCTTGCCCACGTGTCCCCTCGCGGCTTCGCCGCGCTCAGCCCCCGATCGACTTCAGGGTAACGAGATACTCGATGAGCGCGGTGAACTCGTCGACGGTAAGACCGGCGGCGAGACCGGCGGGCATCATCGACTGCGGGAGGTGCTTCTCTTCCTTCACGTCGTCGCGCTTGATCTTGGTGACCTGGCCGGCGATGTTGCGGAGGGTGATGACGCCGTCGGCTTCACCGGTGACGAAGCCCATCTGGTCGGGTCCGTTCTTCATGGCGAGGACGACGGTCTGGAAGCCCTGGGCGACGACCTTGTTCGGATCGAGGATGGAATCGATCAGGTATTCGCGCGGGAACTTCGCGCCGGCGGCGCCGAGATACGGCCCCTTCTGTTCGGCGGCGAGGTCGACGGCGTGGCAGGCCACGCAACCCTGCTGGGTGAACAGGCGCTGGCCGTTCTTCACGTTGCCGCGGCCCTTGAGGGCGGCGGTCGCGACGACCTTGGCGTCGAGCTGGGCGATCTTCTTGCCCTTGCTGGCGGCGGCGAGCTTGCCCGCGGCGAGCGCGGCCTTGGCGGCGTTGATCTGCAGGACGTTGTCGCCCTTCATGCCTTCCTGCAGCTGCTTGTCGAAGCCGGTGAGGCCGAGGTCGGCGATGGCGTGGAAGAAGCCGAGGTCGCGCGGGTTCTTGTCGACGTGACCACGGACGGCCTTCTTCTGCTGCTCCTTGGTGAGCGGACTGCTGAGGACGTTGAGCAGGGCCTTCCAGAGGATCGTGGAGGCGGCGTCTTCGGCCTTGTTGGCCATCGTCCGGAGCTTGTTCACCTGGTTGCCGCGTTCGGCCTCATAGACGAAGTCATTGATCGCCTGCGTGGCGGAAGCGGGCGCCTGGGCGTCCTTGGACCAGCCGGCGAGGACCTTCACGCGCGGGTCGAGGCCGGCGTCGCCTTCGACCTTGAGGAGGGCCTTGTAGCAATCGATGCGCTCTTCCCACTTGCGGGAAGCCTGGAGCGCGGCGTCGACGAGCAAGGCCTGGTCGGACGGACGCAGGGTCTGCGTGGCCATGGCGAGACGGAGCGGGTCGAGGCCTTCGAGCTTCAGCTCGGTGATCGCGATACGGTTCTTGGCGAGGATCTCGAGCGAAGCCATGCGCAGATTGCCCGGCAGCTTGGCGTAGGCGGCTTCGATGCCCTGGTGGATGCGCGGCGTGGCGGACCAGGCGGCCGGATCGAAATACGGACCGCGGTCGTCCGGACGGGTGCTCCACCAGTCCTTGTAGTTCCACGGCTTCTCGACGTGGTAGAGGCGGGCGAGCGAGGAGACCGCGCCGAAGCGGACGGCTTCGTCGCCGCTCAGGCTGAGGGCGATGAGGCCGTCGACGGCTTCGTCGGAGTGGATACCCTGGAGTGCGCGGAAGGCGACGAAGCGCTGCGTGGGATCGGCGAGCGCGGCGAGGCAGGCCTTGGCGTTACCGAGGCTGCGGAGGGCCGCGATGGCGGTGTGCGGCAGGCGGTAGTGTTCGCCTTCGCCGAGCTTCGACTCGTCGGCGGGCCAGGAGCCGGCGGCGGCGAGGATGGCCGGAGCGGCGTCCTTCGCGCCGAGGCGCTGGAGGCCGATGAGGGCCTGGAGGCGGACGCGCGGGTCGGCGTCCTTCAGGGCGTCGACGAAGAGCTGGACCGGCACGCCTTCGAGCTGCGTGGTGCGGTCGGCGAGCGCGCGGAGGGCGAACTCACGGACGGCGGCGTCCTTGGCGAGGCCGGCGAGGCCGGCATTGGCCTTGGCGCCGAGGAGCTGCTTGTAGGTGAAGATCGCGGCGACGCGGGCGTAGAGGTGCTCGGAGCCGGACTGCGCGAGCGCGAGGACGGGTTCGCCGAGCTCAGGCTTGGCGCGGTCGAGGATCTGGCGCTGGGTCTCGAGGCGCTGGACGGCGGACTTCGAGGAGAGCTGCTTCACGAGGTCGGCGTCGGAGAGCTTGGTGACGTCGACGTAGACGTTGGGCTTCACGTCCTTGGCGGTGATGATCTGGACGGTGCCGTTCGGGTAGTAGATCGGCTCTTCGACTTCCTTGCCGTCCTTCATGACCTTCTTGGTCTTCGGCTTGTTCTTGCCGAGGTAGCTGAAACCGCCGCCGCGCCAGTCGGAGAGGAAAAGGCGGGAATTGCCGTCGACGTCGAAGTCGGTGGCGCGGGCGACCTTCTCGAAGGTCTCCTGCTTGGCCACGAAGGTGGACTCGAAGCGCGTGATCGGGTGGCGGTGCAGCGTGCCGGTCGTCCAATCGCAGGTGAAGAGGGACTCGCCGAAATCACCGGGGAAACCGGGCTCGCTGAGGTAGAGGCCGCCGGTGCCGGAGCCGCCGCCGTAATCGGCGAGGGGATGGGCGATCTCGTCGGCGAAGTGCTTGTACAGGCGCGGATAGCCGGCGTCGGCCAGCGAGGTGAAGTGGTGGAAGCGCGTGTTCCAGCCCTTGCCGTCGTTGGTGTTGTCGCGCGAGAAGAGGTCGAGGGTCGGGGAGATCGCGACGTCGCAGATGTTGCGGGTCATCACGGTGTAGTTCTCGAGCTCGGTGCCGTCGGGGCGGACGCGCATGACGCCGCCGCCGTAGAGGGTGACGCGCTTCTTGTCGCCGAGGCCGAGGGCGCCATCGTTGTCGCGCAGGAGACCGGCGCCGAAGTCGCCGACGGCGATGTAGAGCCACCCGTCGATGCCCATGCGGGCGCCGTTGGTGGTGTGGTCGGCGCCGCGGGGGTGCTCGATGCCGCCGCCGAGGCCGTCGACGAGGAGGGTGCGCTCGGTGTTATAGTCGGCCTTACCGTCGCCGTCCTTGTCCTGGAACTTGGAAAGGAAAGGAGGGTGGACGAGGTAGAAGACGCCGCCGACGAAGTGGCCGCCGCGAGGGCTCTCGACCTTGGTGTATTCGATGACCTGGTCGGCGACGCCGGCGCCCTTGGTGTCGCGGGCGATCAGGATGCGGCCCATGCCCGGGACGTGGCCGAGCGAGCCGTTCTTGTCCGAGGAGACATAGACGTCGCCGTTGGCGGCGGCCGACACGGCGGTCGGGTAGATCTCGGGCTCCTGGGCGTTGCCGAGGAACTCGCGGATGACGAACCCTTCCGGAACGGCCTGGGCGGCCGCGGCGAAGAGGAAGAGTCCAAGGGATGAGCGTGCCATGGGTGTGCGGGGTAAGGGCATAAGATGTAGGCGGACCGGCACTTGTTCCAAGCGGGAAGCGTAGTTCGGACCCATCTTAGCGTCTTGCCCGTCGGCCCGCGGGGGCTAACCCTCGGGGCATGGCCCTCCCGGCGCTCAAGTTCTTCCCCCGACCGAGGGAACTGACCCTCCGCGGGGGCTGGCTGCCGGTGCCCGCCCTGCCCCACCCGACGGGCCTCTTTATAAAGAGCCTGCCGACGAACATGGACGAAGCCCGGGCGGCCCTGACCCGAGCCACGGATGGAGCCTGCCGGATCGTCCATAAGCCGGAACGCGGCGCCGAAGGCTACCATATCGAAATCCTCGCGAGCGGCGTGCGCCTCAACGCCGGCGACGCGCATGGCGTGCTCTACGGCGCCCAGACCCTCCGCCAGATCGCCGCGCAATACCCGGAGGAACTCCCGCACCTCGAGATCACCGACTCACCGGACCTGCCCGTGCGCGGCTTCATGCTCGATATCTCGCGCACGCGGGTGCCCACGCAGGCCGAACTCCTCGCGCTCGTCCGCGCGCTGGGTCGCCTGCGCGTCAACCAGCTCCAGCTCTACATCGAACACACCTTCGCCTTCCGGGGACATGAAGACGCCTGGAAGGACGCCTCCCCGCTGACGCCGGCGGAGGTCCGCGAGCTCGACGACGCGTGCGAAGCGCTCGGCATCGAACTCGTCCCGAACCTGAATACCTTCGGTCACATGGAGCGCTGGCTGCGTCATCCGCGTTATCGCGCGATGGCCGAATGCCCGGAAGGCTGGATCCATCCGCTGACCGGACAGTTCAAGGAATTCCCCGGCACGCTGCGCCCCGACCAAGGCTCGCTCGATTTCGTGGCGGGACTGCTCGACGACACCCTGCCGAACTTCCGCAGCCGCCAGGTGAACATCGGCGGCGACGAGCCGTGGGAGCTCGGCCAAGGTTTCAGCAAGCAGGCCGTCGCCGAACGCGGGAAGCATCGGGTGTATCTCGATCATCTTAAGAAGCTGTGCGCGCTGGCCACGGCCCGCGGACGGACGCCGCAGTTCTGGGGCGACATCCTGCTCGAGGACCTTGCGCTCGCGCAGGACGCCCCGGCTGACGCCGTGCCGGTCGTATGGGGTTACGACGCCGGTCATCCCTTCAAGGAGCAATGCGGACGCCTCCGCGAACTCGGCCGTGACTACCTCGTGGCTCCGGGCACGAGCGCCTGGCAGAGCTTCACCGGCCGCCTCGACAACGCCCTGACCAACCAGGCCGAAGCCGTCGGCGCGGCGGTGCGTCATGAGGCGCGCGGCATCCTGCTCACCACTTGGGGCGACAACGGCCATCACCAGCCGTGGCCGACCGCCTGGCTGCCGATGGCGGCGGGCCTCGCTCAGGCCTGGGGTTTCGCCGCGAACGCGAAGACCGACTTCGCCGCGGGTTGCGCGATCCTCGGCGGACTGGGCGACGCCGACGGACAGGCCGTCGCCGCGGCGCTGCATCAGCTCGGCACGCTCGACGGCCGGATCGCCAAGGCGAACCGCAACAAGAGCCTCACCTGGGATTTCCTTACCGCCAAGCCCGACGCCCTCGCGAAGTTCACCGACGGCGTCACGCCGGCGGAGCTCGCCGCCTCGCAGGCGCACCTCGCCGAAGCCGAAGCACTCGTGGCCAGGATCGCCGACGCGCCCCTCCGCGCCGAACTCTCCCTCGGCGCCCGCCTCGCCGGCGCCGGCCTGAAGCGCGCGGCCGGCCAGCCCGTCTCCGCCGAAGAGCAGACGAAGTTGAAGCAGGAATATGAGGCTGTCTGGCTCCGACGCTCCCGCCCCGGCGGATTGACGGAAAGCACGGGGCTGCTGTTCGGGTAGGGCTGAAGTGAGAGTATGGAGCATCGAGTATAGAGTATCGGAAGAGCGTTCGCCGTAGGGCAAACAAAGGTAGGGGCACGATTCATCGTGCACTCCGTAGCATAGGGCGCGGAGTAGCCACGCCTATACCCGGGGCACCTAGGGCAGCACGCGGTGCTGCCCCTACCTCGAGGCAGCTAGGTCGTGACGCGGTCCCGACCCTACCCAAACAAGAAGGGCGCCTGACGGCGCCCTCTTTATTTCCCCGTGTCACCGTGTCCCCTTGCCCGCGTGCCCCCTCGCGGCGCATGGCGCCGCGCTCAGTCTCCGCCCTTGGAAGGCTTGCCGGTGGAGGAGAAGAACTCCTTCACGCGGGCGCGGAGATAGTCGCGGTTGAGCTTGGCGATGACGTCGAGCGTGATGCTCTTCGGGCAATGCGCCTGGCACTCGCCGTAGTTGGTGCAGTTGCCGAAGCCGGCTTCGTCCATGGTCTTCACCATGGCGAGGGTGCGGCGGTCGCGCTCGGCCTGGCCCTGCGGCAGGATGTTGAGGTGGTTGATCTTGGCGCCGACGAAGAGCATCGCGGAGCCGTTCTTGCAGGAGGCGACGCAGGCGCCGCAGCCGATGCATTCCGCGGCGTCCATGGCCTCGTCGGCGACGGGCTTGGGCACCGGGATGTTGTTCGCCTCGGGGGCGGAGCCGGTGCGGACGGTGATGAAGCCGCCGGACTGGATCACCTTGTCGAAGCCGGAGCGGTCGACCGCGAGGTCCTTGAGCACCGGGAAGGCGCGGGCGCGCCAAGGCTCGACGGTGATCGTCTCGCCGTCGCGGAAGTTGCGCATGTGCAGCTGGCAGGTCGTCACGCCCGGGAGGGGGCCGTGGGGCATGCCGTTGATCGTCATCGAGCACATGCCGCAGATGCCTTCGCGGCAGTCATGATCGAAGGCGAAGGTGTCCTGGCCGGCCTTGATGAGCTGCTCGTTGAGCATGTCCATCATCTCGAGGAACGAGGCCGAGGTCGGCACCGCCGCGAGGGAGTGCTCCTCGAAGGCGCCGGGCTGGCCGCGGCGCTGGCGCCAGACGCGCAGCTTGAGCGCGAGGGTGGTTTCTTTTCCGTTGTCCTGGACCATGGTGATTACTTGTAAGAGCGGGTGGAGAGTTGGGTCTCCTCGTAGACGAGGGGTTCGGCGTGGCGGGCCGGGAGCTGACCGTCGCCGGTCCACTGCCAGACGGCGGCGTGGGCGTACTGCGCGTCGTCGCGCTTGGCCTCGCCGGCGTCCTGGTGTTCGGTGCGGAAGTGGCCGCCGCAGGACTCTTCGCGGGTGAGCGCGTCGAGGCACATCATGATGCCGAAGTCGAGGAAGTCGGCCACGCGGCCGGCGCGTTCGAGCTCGGGAGCGAGGGCGTCGCCGGAGCCGACGACCTTCACGTTCTTCCAGAAGTCCTCGCGGAGGGCCTGCAGGTCGCGGATGGCGCCTTCGAGGCCGGCCTTGTCGCGGGCCATGCCGCACTTCTCCCAGGTGATCTTACCGAGGGCCTTGTGGTAGTAGCGAGGCGACTTCGTGCCGTTGATCGAGAGGAGCTTGGCGACGCGGTCGTTGACGTCCTTGACGACGGCCTTGAATTCCGGGGCGTCCGTCGACGGACGGCTGCCGGACTTCTCACCGGCGAGGAAGTCGGTCACCGTGTAAGGCAGGACGAAGTAACCGTCGGCCAGGCCCTGCATGAGGGCGGAGGCGCCGAGGCGGTTGGCACCGTGGTCGGAGAAGTTGGCTTCGCCGCCGACGAACAGGCCGGGGATGTTGGACTGCAGGTTGTAGTCCACCCAGAGGCCGCCCATCGTGTAGTGGACCGCCGGGAAGATGCGCATCGGCTGCTTGTACGCGTTCTCGCCGGTGATGTTCTCGTACATGTCGAACAGGTTGCCGTAGCGGGCGCGGATCTCGGACTCACCGAGGCGCTGGATGGCGGCGGAGAAATCGAGGTAGACGCCGAGGCGCTTGCCGTCGACCAGCTGGCCGACGCCGCGGCCTTCGTCGCAGACTTCCTTGGCGGCGCGGGAGGCGATGTCGCGCGGAGCGAGGTTGCCGTAGCTCGGGTACTTGCGTTCGAGGAAGTAGTCGCGCGCGTCTTCCGGGATCTCGGCGGCGGGCTTGGCGCAGTCGGCGGCGTTCTTCGGCACCCAGACGCGGCCGTCGTTGCGGAGCGACTCGGACATCAGGGTGAGCTTGGACTGGTCTTCGCCGTGGACCGGAATGCAGGTCGGATGGATCTGCGTGTAGCAGGGGTTGGCGAAACCGGCGCCGCGGCGGTGGGCGCGGAAGGTCGCGGTGACATTGCAGCCCTGCGCGTTGGTGGAGAGATAGAAGACGTTGCCGTAGCCGCCGGTGCAGACCACCACGACGTCGGAGGACCAGGATTCGATCGCTCCGGTGACGAGGTCGCGCGTGACGATGCCCTTGGCCTTGCCGTCGACGAGGACGAGGTCGAGCATCTCATGGCGGGTATACATCTTCACCGTGCCGAGGCCGATCTGACGGGAGAGCGCGGAGTAGGCGCCGATGAGGAGCTGCTGGCCGGTCTGGCCGCGGGCGTAGAAAGTGCGCGAGACCTGGGCGCCGCCGAAGGAGCGGTTGGCGAGGAGGCCTCCGTATTCACGGGCGAAAGGCACGCCCTGCGCGACGCACTGGTCGATGATGTTCACCGAGACCTGGGCGAGGCGGTAGACGTTGGCTTCGCGGGCGCGGTAGTCGCCGCCCTTGATGGTGTCCTGGAAGAGGCGGCGGACGCTGTCGCCGTCGTTCTGGTAGTTCTTCGCGGCGTTGATGCCGCCCTGCGCGGCGATCGAGTGGGCGCGGCGCGGGCTGTCCTGGTAGCAGAAGCAGGAGACCTCGTAACCCATCTCGGCGAAGGAGGCGGCGGCGGCGGAGCCGGCGAGGCCGGAGCCGACCACGATGACGTGATACTTGCGGCGATTGGCCGGGTTCACCAGGCGGAGCTTCGCCTTATGGTTGTTCCACTTGTCGGCCAGCGGGCCGGCGGGGATCTTGGAGTCGAGTTTCATGGGTCGGGGCGCTCGAGGTTACGCTTACTTCAGGACGCCGGTGAGCACGGCGAGAGGGATGGAGATGAAGCCGAGGGCCACGATCCAGGCGTAGGCCAGGGCGAGGACATCGAGCCGCCCGCGCCAGCGTTCATTGCGCAGGCCGAGGGTCTGGAAGACGCTGCTGACGCCGTGGCTGAGGTGCAGGCAGAGCAGCAGCATGCTGATGATGTAGAAGACGGCGACCGTCTTGCAGGAGAAGCCCGCGACGACCATCTTGTAGACGTCCGGACCGTAGGAGACGTCGCCCAGGGCGACCATCTTCAGGGTGAAGTGGAGGAGGTGGAAGA
>JANRFG010000005.1:15248-33908 GCA_030725715.1 Opitutales bacterium | reverse complement strand
TTTTTTTCGGCCATGCAATTCGAAAGTCCAGACCGGCTTCCGTCACAGGACCTGCCGGTCTTATCTTTTTTACCCGCCCTCCAGCCCTCCCGACCTCCTTTCCATGAAGTATATTTTCGTCACCGGCGGCGTCATCTCCTCCCTCGGCAAAGGCCTCACCGCCGCCGCCCTGGGCGCGTTGCTCGAATGCCGGGGCCTCAAGGTGCGTATCCAGAAATTCGATCCGTACCTCAACGTCGATCCGGGCACCATGAGTCCTTACCAGCACGGCGAAGTCTACGTGCTGAACGACGGCGCCGAGACCGACCTCGACCTCGGCCACTACGAACGCTTCACCTCCGGCGAACTCTCGCGCCTCAACAGCCTCAGCTCCGGCCAGGTCTACGAGACCGTCATCCAGAAGGAACGCCGCGGCGACTACCTCGGCAAGACCGTGCAGGTCATCCCGCACGTCACGAACGAGATCAAGGATCGCATCCTCAAGGGCGGCGAAGGCGTCGACGTGCTCATCACCGAGATCGGCGGCACGACCGGCGACATCGAAGGCCTGCCCTTCCTTGAGGCGCTCCGCCAGTTCCAGCATGACGCCGGCCGCGAGAACGTGGCCTTCCTGCACTGCACGCTGGTGCCCTTCATCAAGGCCGCCGGCGAGCTCAAGACGAAGCCCTCGCAGCAGTCCGTCGCCAAGCTCCGCGAGATCGGTATCCAGCCCGACCTGCTTGTCTGCCGCACCGACCGCCCGATCGGCGAAGACAACCGTCAGAAGCTCTCCCTCTACTGCAACGTCGGCCTGGACTGCGTGTTCGAGTGCCGCGACGTGGAGCACTCCATCTACGAACTGCCGATGCAGCTCGCCGAACAGCGCATGGACGAAGTCGTCGTGAAGCGCCTCGGCCTGCAGTGCCGGCCGATCGACATCGCCCCGTGGCGCGAGATCGTGCGCCGCCTCCTGCAGCCGAAGCACCGCGTGCGCGTGGGCGTCGTCGGCAAGTACATCGAGCTCCAGGACGCCTATAAGTCCGTCTACGAATCCATCACCCACGGCGGCATCGCCAACGAGACCGCCGTCGAAGTCGTGCGCATCGACGCCGAAGACCTCGAGAGCAAGGGCACCGCTTCCCTCGAAGGCCTGGACGGCATCCTCGTCCCGGGCGGCTTCGGCAACCGCGGCATCGAAGGCAAGATCATCGCCGCGAAGTTCGCCCGCGAGCGCAGGATCCCCTACTACGGCCTGTGCCTCGGCATGCAGATCACGGTGATCGAATACGCCCGGAACGTGCTCGGCCTCAAGGACGCCCATTCGACCGAGTTCGCGCCGGAGACCCAGAACCCGGTGATCCACCTGATGGAATCCCAGAAGAGCGTGGTGACCAAGGGCGGGACGATGCGCCTCGGCTCCTACGACTGCGCCCTGACCCCGGGCAGCCGCTCCCGCGCCGCCTACGGCACGGACAACATCAAGGAACGCCACCGCCACCGCTTCGAATACAACGACGCCTACCGGGCGCAGCTCGAGGGCGCCGGCCTGATCGTCGGAGGGACCAACCCCCAGAGCGGCCTGGTCGAAATCGTCGAGGTCAAGGACCACCCCTGGATGGTCGGAGTCCAGTACCACCCCGAATTCAAGTCCCGCCCGGACCGCGCCCACCCCCTCTTCGCCGCTTTTGTGAAGGCGGCGGTTGAGAAGTCCCGGTTGTCCTGCTAATTCAGAGACAAGTCCGGTCCGACCGGACGCTGACAAGTGGGCGGAGAACCGCCGATCGCGCCACCGCGCGCGCCCCTTCCCCACCCTATGTCCACCACCATCAACGCCGCCGGCACCTGGGTGCCGCGCCTCCGCGAACAGGTCGCCCGGGTCGTCGTCGGCCAGCAATACCTCGTCGACCGCCTGCTGATCGGTCTCCTCGCCAACGGCCACGTCCTCCTCGAAGGCGTGCCCGGCCTGGCGAAGACGCTCTCGGTGCGCACGCTCGCCCAGACCGTCCACGCCGACTTCTCGCGCATCCAGTTCACGCCCGACCTCCTGCCGGCCGACATCGTGGGCACGCTCATCTACGACCCGAAGACCGGCGAGTACGCCGTGAAGCGCGGCCCGATCTTCGCGAACTTCGTCCTCGCGGACGAGATCAACCGCGCGCCCGCCAAGGTGCAGTCCGCCCTCCTCGAGGCGATGCAGGAGCGCCAGGTGACGCTCGGCGGCGAGACCCACAAGCTCCCCGCGCCCTTCCTCGTCCTCGCGACGCAGAACCCGATCGACCAGGAGGGCACCTACCCGCTGCCCGAAGCCCAGGTCGACCGCTTCATGCTGAAGCTCAACATCGGTTACCCGACCCGCGAGGAGGAACGCAAGATCCTCGACGCGATGGCGACGACCTCCCCGAAGCTCGACGTCGAAGCCGTCATCACGCAGCAGGAGATCCTCGAGGCCCGCAAGGCCGTCGACGCCGTGCACGTGGCCGAACCGATCCGCGACTACGTCGTCTCGCTCGTCCTCGCCACCCGCGGCCAGCACCCGGGCGGCCCGGACCTCGCGAAGTTCCTCCAGTTCGGCGCCTCGCCGCGCGCGACCATCAACCTCACCCTCGCCGCCAAGGCCTGGGCCTTCCTGCAGGGCCGCGACCACGTGACCCCGCAGGACGTGAAGGACATCGCGCCCGACGTCCTCCGCCACCGCCTGATCCTCACCTACGAAGCCGACGCCGAAGGGGTCGACGCCGACGCCATCGTGCGCCGCGTCCTCGACGCCGTCAGCGTCCCCTAAGCCCGCCCGGCGACCGTGGCCACGCCCGTCCCGACCCACCCGCAGGAGACCCTTCGCCGCGCGCAGCGCGTCGAGATCGTCGCCCTGCGCCAGGTCAACGACGCGATGGTCGGCGCCTACCTCTCGCGCTTCAAGGGCCGCGGCACCGACTTCGAGGAGCTGCGCGAATACGTCCCCGGCGACGACGTGCGCGCGATGGACTGGAACGTGACCGCGCGCACGGGCAAGCCGTTCGTCCGCCTGCACCGCGAAGAGCGCGAGCTCACGCTGGTGCTCGCCGTCGACGTCTCGGGCTCCGCCGGCTTCGGTTCCGGCGAACAGACCCTGCGCGAACGCGCCGCCGACGTCGCCGCCTGCCTCGCGGTCTCCGCGCTCAAGGCCGGCGACAAGGTCGGCCTGCTGCTCTTCACCGACCGCGAGGAGCTCTGGGTCGCCCCGCGTAAAGGCCGGCGCCACGTATTGCGCATCATCCGCGAGGTCCTCGAATTCCGGCCCGTCTCGCGCCGCACTTCCTTCGTGCAGCCGATGCGCCGCCTCGGCCGCGCGCTCCGTCGTCGTTCCATGGTGTTCGTGGTCTCCGACTTCCTGGCCGGCCCCGAAGGCGGCGACGCGCTGGCCGCCGCGCTCGCCGAACTGAACTCCCGCCACGACACCGCGTGCGTGCAGCTCGTCGACGAGCGCGAACGCGTCCTGCCCGACGTCGGCGTGGTCGCCCTCGAGGACGCCGAGACCGGCGAGATCCGCGAAGTCGACACGAGCTCCGCCGCCGTGCGCCAGGCTTTCGCGGCGCAAGCCGAAGCCCGCCTGACCGAGACCGCCGCCCTCCTCGGCCGCGCCGGCACCGACGTCGCCCGCCTCGACCCCGGCGCCGCCGTGGCCCCGACCCTCGCTCGTTTCTTCGAACGCCGCCGGCGCCGCCGCTGATGCCTCCCGCCGAAGACATCCCGTTCACGCTGCTCGGCCCCAAGGCCGAGGTGCCGCCCGGCTTCTGGTCCTCCTACTGGGGCGTCGCCGTGCTCGGCGTCGCGTTCCTCGCCGTCCTCGCGCTCGTCGCCGTCCGCCTCTTCCGTCGCGCCCCGGCCGCGCGGCCGCCCCTGGCCCTGCTCGAAGCCGAACTCACGGCCGCCGAGACGCTGCCGGCGGCCGAAGCCGTGGTCCGCGTCACGCGGGCTTTCCGTGGTTATCTTTTCGCCGTCGACGCGCGCGCCCTGCCTTCGCTCGCCACCGAGGAACTGCTGACGGTGACGGGCGTCATCCCGGTCTTCCTGCCCGCGCGCCAGCCGCTGGCCGCCGCGCTGCGCGGCGCCGACGCCGCGAAGTTCGCCGGCGCCGGACTGGAGACCTCGTTGCTGATCGCCGGCGTGCGCGAAGCCGCGAAGCGCGTCGAAGACGCCCGCCGGACCTTCGCCCGGCCCGCGCCCGCCCCGGTCGTGCGCCCGCGCCCGCCGGCCATCGCGCCGACTTCCTCGGCGCCGCCCACGTCGCCGGCCGCCATCATCCCGGTCGCCACGCCCCCGCCGCTCCCGACGCCTCCGCCCCTCCCTGTCCCGCCGCCGCTCCCGCGGCGTGACCAAGCCTGATGGAACTCTTCGGCTTCGACTTCCAATATCCCTGGGCGCTCCTCCTCCTGGCGCTCGTGCCGGTCTACGCCTGGCTGCGCGGGCGCATCGGCCGGGCCGCCGCGATCCTCTACCCGGACACCACGCTGCTCGGCGCGGCCGGCCGACCCGTCCGCGAACGCGCCGGCCGCCTGCGTCTGTTCCTCCGCCTGCTGACGGCGATCCTGCTCGTGATCGCCATCGCCGGACCGCGCACCGCGAACAAGGAGGTCGAACGCGAGGCCGAAGGCGTGGACATCATGCTCGTCGTGGACCTCTCCTGGTCGATGATGGCCCTGGACATGAGCACCCCGCGCGCCGAAGTGACGCGCTGGCAGGCCAGCCAGGGCGTGATCTATGACTTCCTGTCGAAGCGGCCCGACGACCGCATCGGCGCCGTGGTCTTCTCGGGCAAGCCGTACCTGCTGAGCCCGCTCACGATCAACAAGATCTGGGTCGAGAAAGGCATCGACCGCATGCACATCGGCAGCATCCAGGAGACCGGCACCGCGATCGGCGAAGGCCTCGCCATGGCCGTCGACCGGATGAAGAACATCAAGGGCCGCCGCTCGAAGGTCATCATCCTGCTCACGGACGGCGACGACAACATGAGCAAGGCGATCCTGCCGGTGCCCGCCGCCGAGCTCGCCGCCGCGCTCGGCATCCGCCTCTATTGCATCGGCCTCGGCAAGGACGAGCCGACGGTCCTGCCGCGCTTCGACACGCGCACCGGCCAGCTCTACCGCGACGCCCTCGGCCGGACGATCCCGATGCAGACCATCAACCCGGCGAACTACGTGATGCTCGCCAAGATGGCCAAGATCGCCGACGGCCGCTTCTACCGCGCGCTCGACCAGGCCCAGCTCGGCCGCGTCTACGAGGAGATCGACCGCCTCGAACGCACCGAGGTGCGCCTCCGCGAATCCGTCGTCTTCGAAAGCCACCGCCTCATCTGGGTCGGCCTGGCCGCCCTCCTCCTCCTCGCCGAGATCGGCTGGGCCGTCCTGCGGCCCCGCGCGCCCTGAGCCATGGACCTCACCGACCCGCATTTCGAAGACCCGCGCCTGCTGGCGGTCGCCGCCGCCGCGGGAGTGATCCTCTTCGTCGCCTTGCGCTGGACGGAACACCGCCGCCGCCAAGGACTCACCGGCTTCGCCTCCGCGACGTTGCTCGGCCGGCTGGTCTCCGGTTTCTCCGCGGCGCGCCGGCTCACCAAGGACGCCGCCCTCGCGGCCGCGTTCGCCCTCCTCGTGGCCTGCTTCGCCGGACCGCGCTGGGGCGTCGAGGAGACCAAGCAGAAAGGCGCGACCGAAGACGTGGTCTTCGCCCTCGACGTCTCGAAGTCGATGCTGGTCGCCGACATGAGCCCGACGCGGCTCGCGCGCGCCAAGGTCGCCATCGCCAACTTCGTCCGCCGCAAGGGGACCGGCAACGTCGGCCTGATCGCCTTCGCCGGGCAGGCCTTCCTGCAGTGCCCGCTCACGCGCGACTACGACGCCTTCTACCGCACGCTCGAAGAGACCGACACGACGAGCATCCAGGTGAGCGGCACCGACCTCGGACGCGCCGTCGAGGAAGCCGAGCTGGCCTTCTACTCCAACCGCAACCGCAAGCTGCTCATCCTGCTCACCGACGGCGAGGACCTCGAATCCGGCGGCGTCGAGATGGCGAAGAAGCTCAAACGCAAGGGACTCGTCGTCCACGCCGTGGGCGTCGGCACGCCTTCGGGCGGTCCGATCCGCGTCATCGGCGAGACCGGTTCGATCGAGACGCTCAAGGACGCGGCCGGCGAAGAAGTGCTCAGCCGCCTCGACGAGAAGACCCTCGGCGAGGTCGCCGAAGCCACCGGCGGCCGCTTCGTCCGGCTGGGCCAGGCCGGCGAAGGCATGGAAGCCCTCCGCCTCGCCATCCAGGCGGGCACCGACGAACGCGGCGCCGGCCGCCAAGGCGTGCCCCGCGAAGAATGGTTCCTCGGGCTCGCCCTCCTCCTGCTCGTCGCCGAATCCCTCCTCTCCACCCGCCGCCGCCCGACCACGCCATGAGAACCCTGCTCGCCCTCCTGCTTCTCGCCGCCGCCGCCCGCGCCGCCGAGAAGGTCGCCGACCCGCTCGCCGGGCTCGACGCGCGCGAACTGCATAACCGCGGCACGCAGCGCCTCGCCGAAGGCGACCTGGCCGGCGCCGAGGAAGCCCTCCGGGCCTCGCTCGGCCGCGACGACGACGCCCTCCGCCCGCCGGCCCTGCACAACCTCGGCCACGTCCGTTTCGGCAAGGGCAAGGAAGGCCTCGGCGGCCGCACGGCCGGCGACGTGACCGAACTTTCCATCGCCCGGTCCTACCTCGAGGCGGCCGACGCCGACATCTCGGACATGAAGGACCAGATCGAACTGCTCGACAAGGCCAAGGCCGAAGGCCGCGAGCCGGATTACGTGCCCGCGACGGCCGCGCTCGGCGGCGGCATCAACACCTACCGCACCATCAAGAAGCTCATCCCGAAGGAAGAGGCGATGGTCACCAAGCGCGCCGGCGTCATCGCCCTCTGGACGCGTTCGGTCGGCGACTTCCGCGGGGCGCACGAACTCGACGCCGCCGACGCCCAGGGCAAGGCCAACGCCGACGCCGTCGAGGAACTCCTCCGCGCCCTGCGCCGCGAGACCGCCGCGCTCGACGAGGCCATCGAGGCCCAGCGCAGGAAGCTCGAGGAGCTGCGCGACGTCATCCGCGAGCTGGTGAAGCGCATCCCCGACGACAAGCTCCCGCCCGAAGCGGAGAGCGGCGACGAGGACGAAGAAGAAGACTTCCTGCCGCCCGAACGCCGCAAGCCGAAGTCCCGCTCCGGCAGCGACAAGAAAGGCGAAGAGGGCCAGGAGGAGAAGATGACCGAACAGGAGGCCCGCGGCTCGCTCGAAGGCCTGAAGAACGAATTCGGCCGCAAGATGCCCGCCGGCCAGCAGGACGGCAAGGGCGGCAACGGCGGCAAGCCCAAGGACAAGAAAGGCAAGGACTACTGAGATGCGTCGCTTCCTCTCCGTCTGCGTCGGGCTTTGCCTCGGGCTCCTCGCCCGCGCGGAGGACCGCGTCCACTGGGAGATCACCCCGCGCGTGACCGCGCCGGGCCAGCCGTTCCGCCTCCAGATCATGGTCGAGTCCGACGTCGTGCTCGGCGGCGCGCAGTTCATCAGCCGCGAGATCAAGCCGCCCCGCGGCATGGCCCTGCGCCTGTCCGGCCAGATCATCCGGCCGGATTCCAACGAGGCCACCTTCAACTTCTCGGGCGTCGCCCCCGAACAGCTCGGCGAACACGTCATCCCTTCGTTCAACCTGCGCTTCGCCCGCAAGGTCGTGGTCGTGCCGGAGATCCGCCTGCGCGTCAGCGACCAGGTGACCTTCCGCCGCGAAGCCCAGGCCCGCGCCGAACTCGTCCTGCCCGACCGCGTCCTCTACGTGGGCGAACTGGTGCGCGGCGCCATCCGCATGCGCGGCGGCGACGACGAGGCGGTCGTCGCGAGCTACGGGCTCGAGTCGCTCGCCGAAGGTTTCTCGATGGCGGTGACCGCCGAACGTCAGCCCCTGCCCGACGCGCTCGGACAGGGACTGCAGACGACCTTCGACCTGACGCCGATCCGCGAAGGCGCGGGTGAGTTCGCCCTCAACGGCATCATGCTCGTGCAGAACGGCGAAGCCGGCGCCTTCAACCAAGGCGGCCGCGACCGGCCCTTCGCCTTCCGCCGCCGCCTCACGGTCGCGCACGTGCCGGAACGCGGCCGCCCGCCCGAGTGGAACGGCGCCATCGGCCGCTTCGTCGCCGAAGGCCTGCAGGTCTCGAAGGACAAGCCCGAGGTCGGCGAACCCATCCGCCTCCGCGCGATCCTGACCGGCGACGGCAACCTCGACCGCATCCTGCCGCCCGAGCTGCCCGCCGACGAGAAGTGGGACGTCCTCCCGGCCACCGAACGCCGGCGCCACGCCGAAGACCAGCGCATGTTCGTCTACACGCTCGTGCCGCGCCTGCCCGGCAAGCTGCGCACGCCGGCCGTGCGCCTCGCCACGTTCGACCCGGCGACCAAGACCTTCAGCCGGCTGGAGTTCGCCCCGCTCGAGATCACCGTGACCGGCAACGCGCCGGCGCAGGTCGACCTCGTGACGGCCGATCCGGCCGCGCCCGTCGCCGCCCAGCCGAAGGCGGTGACCGGTCTGGCGACGCCCGAGCCGAACCGCTCCTCGCCCTTCTTCCGCGGCTCGCCCGCCGGCTCGCTCGGCGACGCCGCCGGCTTCTGGTCCGCCAACGCGACCGCGCTCGGACTCGTCCTGGCCGCGACGACCGTCACCGGCGTCCTCGGCTACCTCGCCGCGCATCCGGAGATCCGCCGGCGCCGCCGCGCCCGCGCCCTCATGCGCGCCGCGCTCGCGGAAGCCGAAGCCTGCCGCCGCCGCGGCGACGCCCGGGGCTTCGCCGGCGCCGTCGTCCGCGGGCTGCAGGCCGGCGTGGCCGCCCGGCTCGACGCCGAAGACCAGGCGATGACCCAGAGCGACGTCGAACGCGTCCTGCCCGGCGCCGACCGCGCCCGCCTCGACGGGCTTTTCCTCCGCGCCCACGCCGACCGCTTCGCGCCGGCCGCGTCCCTCGCCGACGCGGGGGACGCCGACGCCGACCTCGCGCTCCTGCGCCGCCTGCTCGCCACGCGATGAAGACCTTCGCCCTGCTCCTCCTCTGCTGGCTCGCGCCCCTCGCCGCGGCCGAGACGCCCGGCGCCGCCGCGCAGGCCTACGCCCGGGGCGATTACGCGGGCGCGGTCGAACTCTGGAGCGCGGAAGTCCGGGCCGAAGGCGTGACCGCCGCCCGGCTCGCGGCGCTCGGCAACGCCGAATGGCGGCTCGGCCGCAAAGGCCGCGCGATGATCTGCTGGGAGCGCGCGCTCCTGATCGACCCCCGCGACCCGGTCGCGCTCGCCGGGATCAGGCACGGACTGGACGCCGGCGGCGTCGAACGTCCGAAGCCCACCGCCGTCGAGGAATACGCCTCCTTCCTGAACGCCGACCTCTGGCTGCTGCTGGCGGTCGCCTCCTTCTGGACCACCGTGCTCTGCGTGGCCGTGCCGCGCCTCCGCGGACGACCCGCGGGCGAAGCCAACCAGTGGACCCGCGTGGGCGCGCTCACCGTCCTCGCCCTCTGCGTGCCCGGACTCTGGGGCGGCCGCTCGCTCGCCGCCCGCGCCGTGGTCCGTCGCGCCGAAGTCTCCCTCCGCCTGACGCCGACGCAGTTCGGCGAACCGCTGCGCGGCGTGGCCGAAGGGGACGTCGTGCGGACCGAGCGCCCGCTCAACGGCCACGTGCGCGTCCGCACCGCCGACGGCAAGACCGGCTGGGTCCGCGCGGGCGAGATCGAAGCCGTCCGCGGTCCGGGCCTGCCCGCCGACCTGGAGCAGAAGGCGGCTCCCTGAGCCTTTCGCCTTGGAGAGAAGGGCGCGGTCGGCTTGGATGCTGACGTGCGCCTCCTCGACCGCCACGTCCTGACCGAGACCGTCGTCGCCGCCGGCGGCGCCACGGGCGCGTTCGTGTTCGTGCTGGTCGCCGGCAACGTCCTGAACCAGGTCTCGAGCGCCGTCGCGTCGGGCCGCGTGAGCGGCTGGGAAGGACTCGAGCTCATCGCCCTCCTCATCCCCGGCGTGCTCCCCTACGCCTTGCCGCTCGGCCTGCTCACCGGCGTGCTGCTGGCCTTCGGCCGCCTGGGCTCGCAGCACGAGATCACCGCCATGAAGGCCGGCGGCCTCAGCCTCGGGCGCATCGCCCGGCCGGCCCTGCTCCTCGCCGCCGCCTGCGCCCTGCTCTCCGCCTGGCTGAACCTCGAGGTGGCGCCGGCCGCCAACGGCGAATACCGCCGCCTGCTCGTGGGCTCCGCCAAGGACAACCCCGCCTCGGTGATCGTGCCCGGCCAGCTCAACCGCCAGTTCCCCGGCATGGTCATCCGCGCCGGCGCGCGGGACGGCGAAGTCCTCCGCGACTTCTGGCTCTGGCGCGTCGACGACCGCGGCCGCCTGATCCAGACGGTCCACGCGCGCGAGGCGCGGCTGGCGCGCGCGGTGTCCAAGGCCGGCGAAGGCGTCCTGCGCATCACGCTCACCGACGCGCGGCTCGATTCGCGCCCCGCCGGCGACGAGGCCTTCCTCCGGCCCTCGTCGTCCGCCACCGCGGCCCTGTCGACGCTCGAGTTCCCGGCCGCCGGCGTCTTCAAGGACGGCGACAACTTCCAGCGCAAGCTGCGCTGGCTGACCACGGAAGAACTCCTGGACGCGATGGACAAGGGCTGGGAAGTCCCCGCCGGCGCCGACGCCGCGACCCTCGCGCGCGGGCGCATGCTCGCGAAGACGCAGCTCATGGCGCACCTCGCGAGCGCGGTCTCCGTGTTCACGCTCGCGTTCCTCGCCGTCCCCCTCGCCGTCCGCGTAGGCCGGTCGGAGACCTTCGTCAACGCCGCCGTCGGCCTCGCGGTCGCGCTCACCTATTATCTGCTGAGCTCGATGGCGGGCTACGTGAAGGATCCGGCGCTCCGCCCCGACCTGCTCGTGTGGCTGCCGAACCTGACGGTCCTCGCGCTCGGCGGGTTCCTGCTGCGGCGCGCCTCGCGCCACTGAGGCCGGTCACTTCTCGCGCTGGTACCAGGCGAAGAACGCGTAGCCCATGCAGACCAGGGCGAAGATCTCATTGAAGCCCTTCATCACGACCGCGCCGAGGATCATGTCGGCGGCGGCGGTGAGCTCGCTGACGCGCGGCGCCAGCCGGTAGGTCTCGTAGATCGGGTGATCGCCGAAGATGAGGACGGCCCAGAGCGGGAGGTCCGCGATCATCAGGCCGAAGGAATAGAAGATCGCCATCCCGTAGCCGATGCGGGGCAGGCGCTGCGAGAGCGAGAAGAGCGGCCAGACCATCAGGATCGCGGGCAGGAACATCGACCAGTGTTCGATGACGTGGAGCGGGCGGCTGCGCAGGGCGGCCTCGTACAGCTCCGGGAAGTGCCACATCGAGAAACACAGCGTGAAGACCAGCCCGCCGGTGACCGGATGGGTCAGGAAGGCCAGCGCGCGCGTGAGCCGGGGCCGGTCCTTCAGGAAGCCGTCGACGAGCTCGGGCGGCAGGCCGGTGACGATGAGCGGGGCGGAGACGTAGATGAGCAGCATGTGCTGCAGCATGTGGGCCCAGAACAGGAAGCCTTCGCCGAGCTGGTCCAGCGGCGAACCCACCGCGACATAGCCGACGAGCACGCCGAGATGGAACCGCACCGCGTGCCAGACGGGATACTCCGCCCGGCCCGGCATCCAGCGCGCGCGGTACGGCCCGCAGGCCAGGGCGTGCGCCCAGGAAGCGCCGACGACCAGGAGCAGCAGGAGCGGCTCCGTGTGCCAGTGCAGGGGGATGTTCATCACGGATGATATGAAGCGCGGGCGGGCGGACCCGCAAGCGTGGGGCACGAAAAAGGCCTCCGTCCGCACGGAGGCCTTCGGCGTTCGGCGGACGGCCGGCTCAGCTGAACCAGCGCGTGTCGATGCGGTCGGCGCTGAACAGGGCCAGCATGGCGGCGAACGTGGCGAAAGCCAGCACGAGGCCGGCGAGGAAGCACCAGAAGAGCAGGCGCTTGTCGTAGATCAGGTGCATGAACCACATGATGACCGCGAAGAACTTGCCGGCGGACATCAGGGTCAGGATCGTGAAGATGACGGCGGTCGGCAGCGGCAGGTAGATCAGGACGATCTCGGCGCCGGTGACGACGGCCAGCCAGAGGGCCAGCACGATGAAGTGGTGGTAGCGACGGACTTCCTCGGCGAGGAAGGCCTTGCTCGGAGCGGCTTCGTGGGAAGAGGACATGGGCGGGAAGACGGATTATTTGACGACGGCGGGCAGGCCCGAACCCCAGATGCCGTAGGGCCCGAGGTATTCGACGAGGTAGACGGCCGTGAAGATGATGATCCACACGATGTCGACGAAGTGCCAGTAGAGGCCCGCGACTTCGACGTCGAGGGCGCCCATGTGGCCGCCGAGCTTGCCGGTGAAGCTGTAGAAGTAGAGCAGGATGAGCCAGAGGACGCCGATGGCCACGTGCGTGCCGTGCGTGCCGGTGAGCACGTAGAACGTCGAGCCGAGGACGCTGTTCTGGATGGTCAGGCCCTTGTGGTAGAAGTGCGTGAACTCGAACACCTGGCAGCCCAGGAAGATCAGGCCGAAGACGATCACGCCGAGGACGTTACGGCGGAAGGACTTGACCTGGCCCTTGTGCATCGCGGAGACGGCGAGCGCCATCAGGAACGAGGACATCAGGAGGATGAACGTCGAGAACGACGTCAGCTCGATGGAGAACAGGTCCTGGATGAACCGCTGGTGGCCTTCCGCGTCGGTGAAGCCGGCGGGGAAGAGCTTGCGGTACAGCAGGTGGGTCGAGATCAGCGTGCCGAAGAACATGCAGTCCGAAGCCAGGAAGAGCCACATGATGAGCTTCTTGTGGTCGATCCCGGTGGAGGTGGGCGCTTCGTGCGCGGCGGCGGTGTCAGACATGGAGGTCAGAGTTTAAGGTCAGGAGGAAGGCCGGTTCAGTGGGCGACGGTCTCGGCCGGAGCCGGGGCGCCGGACGGGGCCGGGGTCTTGAGCATGTAACCGCCCGGACCTTCGAGGGCCCAGAGCCAGATGCCGAGGAAGAGGACGCCGAGGCCGGAGATGACGAGCCAGCCGGCGTGCGGGATGCCCATCGCCATCATCGGCATGCCGAAGCCGATGAAGAGGAAGCCCGCGGAGGCGACCATCGGCATCCAGGACTGGCTCGGCATGTGGACGCCGGCTTCGCCGCCGTCGTTCTCGAGGCCGATCTTCTTGGCGCCGTGCTTGTGCTCGAAGAAGGCGTCGCGCGTGGCGACCACCGGGGCCTGGGCGAAGTTGTATTCCGGCACCGGGGAGGGCAGCGACCACTCGAGGGTGCGGCCGTCCCACGGATCGCTGCCGCACTTCTTGCCGCGGAAGGCCGTCCAGACGAGGTTGCCGAAGACGATCACCACGCCGATGCCGAGGATGTAGGCGCCGATGGTGGCGACGTAGTTCCACGTCTCCCAGCCGTTGCCGGCATGGTAGGTGTGCGTGCGGCGCGGCTGACCGGCGAGGCCGAGGTAGTGCATCGGACCGAAGGCGAGGTTGAAGCCGAGGATGACGAGCGCGGAGCCGAGGTACGCGACGGGCGCGTTGGGCATGCGGCCGAAGATCTTCGGGAACCAGAAGTAGAGGCCGGCCATCAGGCCGAGGAGCACGCCGCCGAGGAGCACGTAGTGGAAGTGCGCGATGACGAAGTAGCTGTCCTGCTGCTGGGAGTCGGCGGGGGCCGAGGAGTGCATGACGCCGGAGAAGCCGCCGCACATGAACATCCAGATGAAGCCGAGGGCGAGGACCATGGGCGGGGTGAAGCGGATGCGGCCGCCCCAGATCGTGCCCAGCCAGTTGAAGATCTTCACGCCCGTCGGGACGGCGATGGCCATCGTGAGGAGCGAGAACGCGGCGGTCGGCACGGGGCCGAGGCCGGTGGTGAACATGTGGTGGCTCCAGACGGCGAAGCCGAGGAAGCCGATGACGGCGCCGGAGAAGACGATGATCGGGTAGCCGAACAGGGACTTGCCGGAGAACGTCGGGAGGACTTCCGAGACGATGCCCATCGCCGGGAGGACGAGGATGTACACCTCGGGGTGGCCGAAGATCCAGAAGAGGTGCTGCCAGAGCACGGGCTGCCCGCCGGCGGAGGGATTGAAGAAGTTGGCGCCGAAGGCGCGGTCGAACATCAGCTCGATCAGCGCGACGGTGATGGCGGGGAAGGCCAGGATGATCAGCACGGAGGTGACGAGGGCCATCCAGGTGAAGACCGGCAGGCGCATCATGGTCATGCCCTTGGCGCGCATGTTGATGATCGTGCAGATGAAGTTGAAGGAGGCCGCGAGCGAGGCGATGCCGAGGACCTGGATGCCGATGATCCAGAAGTCGGTGCCGACGCCGGTGAAGCGGAGGGCCTGGCCGTTGGCGCCGAAGGTGCCGGAGAGCGGCGCGTAGCTGAACCAACCGTTGGCCGGGGCGAAGTCGGTGTAGACGAGCGCCTTGTGCCAGGCGAAGGAGTCGAACCAGCCGGCGAGGTGGCCGAACTCGAAGAGCCAGGAGGCGTTGAGCACGAACGCGCCGAAGACGAACGTCCAGAGCGAGAACGCGTTGAGGCGCGGGAAGGCGACGTCGCGGGCGCCGACCTGCAGCGGCACGAGGAAGTTGAAGAACGCGGCGGAGAGCGGCATGACCCCGAGGAAGATCATCGTGGTGCCGTGCATGGTGAACAGCTGGTTGTACATGCGCGCCGTGACGAAGTCGTTGTCCGGGCGGGCCAGCTGCGTGCGGATGGCGAGGGCCTCGACGCCGCCGATCAGGAAGTACAGCATCGCGAACGCGCCGTACAGGATGCCGATCTTCTTGTGGTCGACGGTGGTCAGCCAGTCGGTCCAGCCGGTCGCCCGGTCCGGGCGGTAGAGGCCGAGGTCGCTGCGCTCAGGGGCCAGTTCCGTCTTGCAGGCGACGGGAGCGTGATGGGAGTCGTGGGACATGGTCGGGAAATTTCGGGGTTAAGACTTACTTGAGGGTGAGAAGGTATTCGGCGAGGTGGTCGAGTTCCTCGGCGGTGAACTGCTGGTTGGTCTCGCGGAGACCGGCGACGTTGAACATCTTGTAATAGTGCATGCGGTTGCCGGGCTTGACGTCCTTGGACAGCTTGCCGTCGGCGCCGTGCGCGACGCCGGACGAACCGATCCACTTGATGAGGTTGGCCTTGAGCTTGGCTTCGTCGACGGGGACGGAGTTCTCGGTGTTGCCGGTCGACTGCTCGAGCGCGCGCTGCTTCGCGACGTCGCGGTTGTCGAGCCAGGCGCCGGCGAGGGATTTGCGCGAAGCGACGTGCGTAAGGTCGGGGCCGAAGGCGCCGGCACCGAAATGGCCGCCGACGTTATGGCACATGACGCAGCTCTTGGCGGCGAAGAGGGCCTTGCCCTTCTCGGCCGCGGAACCGGCGGCCACCGGAGCGGCGTCGGCCTTCTGCTTCTGCACCCACTTGGCGAAGTCGGCGGGCTCGAGGACTTCGACGCGGAAGAGCATGTAGGCATGCGAGTCGCCGCAGAACTCGGCGCACTGGCCGTAGTAGTGGCCGGTCTGGTCGGCCTGGATCCACATGTGGTTCTTGCGGCCGGGCATGAGGTCGACCTTGCCGGCGATCTTGGGGACCCAGAAGGAGTGGATGACGTCCTCGGAGCGCAGGTTGATGCGGACGGCCTTGCCCTTCGGGATGACGAGCTCGTTCGGGACGGAGTGCTTGGCGTCGTTGGTCATGCCGAGCTGCGGGTATTCGAAACGGAACCACCACTGCTTGCCGATGACGTCGACTTCGAGCACCTGCTCTTCGACGGTCTGGGCGTAGTTCTCGCGGGTGCCTTCGACACGCGGATACCAGGCGGAGAGCTTGGAGGTCGGGACGGCTGCGGCCGGGACGTCGTCCGTATACCAGATCGCGCTCAGCGTCGGGATCGCGATGATCACGAGCGCGCCGATGGAAGCGGTGATGAGGCCGATCTCGATGAGGGGATTGCCGTGGCCGTCTTCGACGATGACGGGCTTGTCCTCGTCGCCGGGACGGGAGCGGAACTTGATGACCGCGTAGACCAACATGCCGCCGACCAGGGCGAAGAGCACCACGACGAGCCAGACGGTGTCCATGAAGACATCGAACTGGACCTGCGCGACCGGCCCCTTGGGATCCAAGGTCGACTGACGGACGGTCATTTCTTCCTTGGAGCAACCGGCCATGATGAAGGCCAGGGAGAGGGCGGCGAGCAGACCGACCCGACTGAGGATACGTGAAAACATAAAGGAGGTGTTTCGGACGCGGAAAAGTCCGTAAAAGTGTGGTAATTTGCAAGCCCCAGCAGGCTAATTCGGTCATAAATAGGCTGCGTTAAGGTCGATACAGAGCCAATAATCAGTAAGTTGTTGTTAATTAAGTGTTTATGATTAATTACGCCCCATCATTCCCTCTAATAGATGGAGAAATGGTCAAAATAGCCCCCTCCCCCTCTAGGGTTGCGCCCCCCGAAGCCGCCCCCTAACCCCCTCGTGATGTCCTGGTCCAGCCCTCATGGCACCCCCCTGCCCGACTGGCGTCGACGCACGCTGATCATGGGGATCATGAACCTGACGCCCGACTCATTCTCCGATGGCGGTGAGCTGCCGGGAGTCGATGACGCGCTCCGGCGGGCCGAGGCCTTGCTGGACGAAGGCGCCGACGTGCTCGACCTCGGCGCGGAGTCCACCCGGCCAGGCGCCGCGCCCGTCGCGGCCGACGACGAGCTCGCCCGCCTGCTGCCCGTGGTCCAAGCCTTGCGCCGTCGCTTCCCACGCGCCGCGCTCTCGGTCGACACCTATAAACCCGACGTCGCCGCCGCGGCCGTCGCCGCCGGCGCGGACCTCGTCAATGACGTGGAAGGAGGACGCTTCGGAGCCCACGGAGACGAGTCGCCGATGGGCGCGGCCTGCGCGGCCGCCCGCTGCCCGCTCATCCTCATGCATCGCCGGCGCGAAGCGAATTACCGCGAGTTCTGGCCCGAAATGCTGGGCGACCTGCGGGCCTCCTTGCATGCGGCGAGGTCCGCCGGCATGGCGCCGGAACAACTCTGGACCGATCCCGGTTTCGGCTTCGGCAAGACGCCGGCGCAGAACCTGATGCTTGTCCGCGACCTGGCCAAGGTCGCCGCCCTCGGCTACCCGGTCCTGCTCGGCACGAGCCGGAAATCGACGCTCGGGCTCGTGCTCGACGAACCGGATCCGCTCCGTCGCGGACCGGGTAACGACGTGACCGCCGCCTGGGGCATCGCCCAAGGTTGTTCGATGCTCCGGGTGCACGACGTGGCCGCGATCCGCCCGGTGGTCCGCATGGCCGACGCGCTTCGGCAGACCCCGCGGACGGCCTGAAAAGCCGCCGATAAGCCCGCTTTAAGGGGAAATCGACCCGGAAATGGAGCCAGCAGTCGGACTTGAACCGACGACCTGCCGCTTACAAGGCGGCTGCTCTACCAACTGAGCTATGCTGGCCAACTTCCTTACTCACAGGGTTGTTCACAGCGGCCCGGTGTCAATCCCGCCCTCGGTACAGGTGATTAGGGGTTGAAACTGCCTTCGATTTGGACGCAATTCTCAGACCCCAAGCCCCGCCCATGCGTATCCACGTTTCCCTCCTCGCCTTTTGCGTCGCACTCGCCGGCTGCAAGTCCTCGGTCGACTCGGCCAACATCGACACGGTCATGGTGTACTCGAATCCGACCGCCGCGGCTGTCCGCGTCAACGGCGACGCCGTCGGTCGCACGCCGACCACCATCAAGCTCGACCGCACCAAGAACTACGAGCTGCAGGTCGGCAAGGGCGGCTACCTGACCGAGACCTCCGAACTCAAGCCCCGTCTGATCACGACGAGCGAAGGCATCGAGTTCGGTTTCCCCGCCGCCGTGAAGGTCAACCTCACCAAGATCCCCGCCGAAGGCGAAGCCGGCGTGCCCGCCGCCGACAATCCGGAATTCCGGAGACTCTCCAAGAAGGCGCTCGGCGAAGAAGCCGCCGCCAAGGAAAGCCTGCAGTCCGACATCGCCGCGACCAAGGAAGCGGCCGTGAAGATCCAGGCCGCGCTCGCCGCCCGTGAAGCCGCCGCCCAGGCCCGCCTCGCCGAGATTTCCAAGAGCATCGCCGCCGCCAAGGCCGCCAAGGGCAAGGACGAAGCCGCCAAGGCGAAGCTGGCCGAAGCCGAACTCGCCCTCGCCCAGGCCACCGCCGAAGCCGAAGCCGCCCGCAAGGCCGCCGAGAAGAACCTGAAGTCCGTCGAAGCCCGCGCCGCCGCGCTCGCCGCCCCCCAGAACAAGGTCGCCCAGGCCAAGGCCGTCGTCGTCCAGGCCAAGGCCGCCGCCGTCTCCGGCGAAGATCGCCTCGGCAAGCTCGAGCAGACCTACGCCGCCGAGATGAAGTCCCTCAAGGACTCCCAGGCCAACGCCGCCATCGCCATCAAGGCCCTGAGCGCCCGCGCCGACGAACTCAACCGACGCTCCTCTTCGAACGTCAAGGCCGTCACCGCCGACGGCGAGAAGTCGCTCGCCCAGGCCAAGCAGGAAATCGCCGCCCAAAAGGCCGCCGCCGCCAAGGCCAAGCTGGACGCCGACGCCAAGCTCGCCGCCGCCACCAAGGCCGCCGAGAAGGCCGTCGCCGACGCCCG
>JANRFG010000005.1:3565-15148 GCA_030725715.1 Opitutales bacterium | reverse complement strand
CGAAGCCAAGCTCGCCGAGGCCAACAAAGCCGCCGCCGCCGCCAAGGCCCAGGCCAACAAGGCGGCCGCCGTCGCCCGTCTCGACGCCGAAGCCAAGCTCGCCGAGGCCAACAAAGCCGCCGCCGCCGCCAAGGCCCAGGCCGCCGCCCTCAAGTATTCCGAATTCAGCTCCCGCTACGCCCTCCTCGAGAGCAAGCGCCGCGCGAAGGCCATCTCGGAAGAAGACTTCAAGGCCGCCCTCTCGGGTCTCCGCAAGGAACTCGGCCTCTGATCCGGACTTCGTTCCGCCTCGAGAAGCCCGGCCGCTCGGCCGGGCTTTTTTGTTGGAAGAAAAAGCCGGGGACCGCACCTTGGCCTGACCATGTCGGCACCGCTCTCCCGTACGCCTCTCTTCGCCCTGCACGTCGAACTCGGCGGGCGCATCGTCCCCTTCGCCGGCTGGGAGATGCCGGTGCAATACACGGGCATCATCGAAGAGCACATGGCGGTCCGCCGGACGGCCGGCCTCTTCGATGTCTCGCACATGGGCGAGGCCCGCGTCCGCGGCCGCGACGCCGCGAAGTTCCTCGACGGGGTCATGACCAACGAGATGTCCACGATCAAGGTCGGCATGGCCCGCTACACGGTGATGTGCCAGCCCGACGGCGGCTGCGTCGACGACCTGATCGTCTACCGCCTGGCCGAAGACGAATTCCTGATCTGCCTCAACGCTTCCAACGCGCCGAAGGACATCGCCTGGATGCGCGCCCACATCGGCGCCCATCAGGTCGAGGTGCTCGACGAATGCGCCGCCTGGGCCCAGCTCGCGCTCCAAGGCCCGCGCGCCGAGGCGATCCTCGCGCTGGCGACCGCGACGCCGCTCGCGTCGATCAAGCGCTTCGGCTTCGTGTTCGGCGAAGTGGCCGGCGTCACGGGCTGCCTCATCTCCCGCACGGGCTACACGGGTTCGCCCGGCTTCGAGATCTACCTGCCCGCGGCCTCCGCCGAGAAAGTCGCCCGCGCGCTCCTCGCCGCCGGCAAGCCCCACGGCCTCGTACCCGCCGGCCTCGGCGCCCGCGACTCGCTCCGCCTCGAAGCAAATTACCCGCTCTACGGACACGAGATCTCCGAGCAGATCTCGCCCATCCAGGCCGGCCTCGGCTGGACGGTGAAGTTCACGAAGCCGGAATTCATCGGCCGCGAAGCGCTCCATCGCCAGGCCCAAGGCGGCCCGGTCTCCTCGGTGGTGCTCTTCTCCCTCGATGACCGCCGCATCGCCCGCCAAGGCGCGGTCGTCTACTCGGGCGAGACGCCCGTCGGCGAAGTGCTCTCGGGCACGCAGTCCCCGATCCTGGGCAAGCCGATCGGCACGGCCCTCGTCGCCGCCGGTCACGCGGCCTCGGCCACGCTGACGGTCGACATCCGCGGCCACCGCATCCCGCTGCGCCTCTCGGCCGAGCCTTTCGTGAAGTGAAGGGTTGAAATAATCTCCACCACCTTTACCCAGAAGCCATGAGCAACGTGCCCGCCGACCTGCATTACACCAAGGATCACGAGTGGATCAAGGTCGCCGCCGACGGCACCGCCGTCATCGGCATCACCGACCACGCTCAGGCCGCCCTCGGTGACGTGACGTTCGTCGACCTCCCGAAGGTCGGCGCGGCGTTCAACCATGGCGACGTCTTCGGCACGGTGGAATCCGTCAAGGCCGCCTCCGACCTCTACAGCCCGGTGTCCTGCGAGATCCTCGAGGCCAACGCCGACCTGAATAATTCTCCCGACCTGGTGAACCGCGAACCGTATGGCGGCGCCTGGATGATCAAGGTGAAGGTGAAGAATCCGGCCGAGCTGGGCGCCCTGCTCGACGCCGCCGGTTACGCCGCGACGCTCTGAGCGCGCGCCCGCCCTTGCCCTGCGCGATTTTTGGCCCACAGTGACGGGCCTGATGTCGTTCGCCGAAGTCCATGCCGCCCATCCCTGGGACGAGGTCCTCGCCTCGGTCCAGCGGAAGACGGAAGCCGACGTGCTCCGCGCGCTCGCCCGCGCCGAGGCTGACTCGGCGGACCTCGAAGACTTCAAGGCGCTGATCTCACCGGCGGCCGCGCCTCATCTGGAGCGGATGGCCCGCTTGAGCCATGAACGCACGGTGCGCCGCTACGGCCGTACGATGCAGCTCTTCGCGCCGGCCTACCTTTCCAATGAGTGCCAGAACGTCTGCACCTACTGCGGCTTCTCGGCCGGCAACAAGGTCCCGCGGCGCACGCTCAATCCGGGTGAGATCCTCCGCGAGGCGGGCGCCCTCAAGAAACTCGGCTTCGACCACCTGCTCATCCTGACGGGCGAATCCAATAAGGTCGAAGTGCCCTACTTCGTCCAGGCCCTCGACCTGCTCCGCCCGCACTTCTCGTCGCTGTCGATGGAAGTCCAGCCGATGGAGACCGCGGAATACGCCGAGCTGCGTAAGCACGGCCTCAACGCGGTGCTGGTCTACCAGGAGACGTATCACCGCGAGACCTACAACGTCCACCACCCGAAGGGACGTAAATCCGACTTTCTCTACCGCCTCGACGCGCCCGACCGTGTCGGCGCCGCCGGCGTCCACAAGATCGGCCTCGGCGCGCTCTTCGGCCTCGAGGACTGGCGCGCGGAATGTTTCTTCACGGCCCTCCACCTCCGCTGGCTCGAACGTAAGCACTGGCAGAGCCGCTACAGCGTCTCCTTCCCGCGCATCCGGCCCCACGAGGGCGAGCTGCAGCCGAAGGTGGAGATGACCGACCGCGACCTGGTCCAGGCGATCTGCGCCTTCCGCCTGCTGAGCTCCGAGGTCGAGCTGACGCTGAGCACCCGCGAGAGCCGCAAGTTCCGCGACCACGCCTGCCGCGTGGGCGTGACGGCGATGAGCGCCGGCTCGCACACGAATCCGGGCGGTTACGCCGAAGGCCGCGAGGCCTCGCTCGAACAGTTCGCGATCGAGGACGACCGCTCGCCCGACGAGGTGGCCGCGATGCTCCGCGCCCACGGCTACGAGCCAATCTGGAAAGACTGGGATCCTTCTTACGACCGCCCGGTCGCCCTCGCCTGATGAGCCCGCTCCGCGTCTGGATCGATCACGAGCAGGCCCCAGCCTGCAAGCCCGGCGCCCACGTGAAGCTTTCGGCCGACGAGTCCGCCCACGTGGTCCGCAGCCTCCGCGCCCGCCGTGGCGACGCGGTCGTGCTCCTCGACGGCGAAGGCCTGGTGGTCGAAGGCAAGCTCGCCTCGGCCGATGGCGACGGCGCGATGGTCGAAGTCATCCGCGCGCGCACGGCCGAGCCGCTTTCGCCCGCCATTTACGTCGCCCAAGGCATGCCCAAGGGCGGCACGATGGACGACTTGGTGCGCACCTGCTGCGAAGCCGGCGCGGCCGGGGTCATCCCGCTCGAGACCGCGCGGTGCGAAGTGAAGCTCGACGCCGACCGCGCCCGCACCCGGCGCGAACGCTGGCAGCAACAGGCCGTCGAAGCCTGCAAGCAGTCCGGCCACCCGTGGCGCGCGGAGATCTCGGCCCCGGTCCGTTTCCGCGAATGGATCGAACGCCTGCCGGCCTTGGTCGACGGCGAACTGCGTCTGACGGGTTCACTGGAGTTCGATGCCGAACCGGTCGCGCACCTGGACTTCACGAAGGCTTCGAAAGTCACCTGGCTCATCGGCCCCGAAGGCGACCTGACTTCCGAAGAATACGCCGCCGCCCGCGCCGCGGGTTTCCGTCCGGTGGTGCTCGGCCCCACGGTCCTCCGCGCCGAGAACGCCGCGCTAGCCTGCGTGGCGATCACGCAGGCGCTCGCGAAGCGCTGAGCCGGGTCACTTCACCAGGGGGACCTGGGAGTTGCCCATGAGATAGGCGAGGAGGTCGCGTTGCTGCTCGGGCGGGAAGGCCTGGAGCAACGCTTCCGGCATGAGCGAGATGGGCAAGGTCTCCCGCTTGGTGATGTCCTGCTTGTCGATCACGGTTTCCCGCCCGACGGAACGCAGCGTGAGCGTGCGTTCACTCTGCGCGCCGACGATGCCGCTGAGGACGCGTCCGTCCTTGAGCGTGATGCTGTTGAGATAATACGCGGCGTCCACGACGGCGCTGGGGTCGACGATGTTCTCGAGGAGGTAGTTGAGGTCGTGACGTCCGCTGCCGGTGAGGTCAGGTCCGAGCGCGCCACCTTCGCCATAGAGCTTGTGACACTGGCCGCACACCGCTGCGAACAACGCCCTGCCCTTGCCTTGATCGGCCTTGGCCAAGAAATCGGCGGTGTGCCGCGCCTTGAGTTCGGCGACGAGCTTGAGCTTGTCCGCCGAGGTCTCGCGGGTCTCGCCCCAGACTTTCGTCAGGAGAGCGTTGAGCTTGGCATCGTTGAACGCCCGCACCTGGCGCGCGGCGGCCGGACCGAAGTCGGCCTTGGGGATCTTGCCGGCTTCGACGGCCTTCAGGAGTTCCGCCGTGAACCGCGGACGCGAGACGAGCGCCATGATGATCTGCGGACGTTCGTGCGGATAGAACTGGGTGTAGCGGTCGATGATGCGCTGAGCGACGCCATCATGATCGAACTGCGTGAGTCCCTGGATGGCCTCCATGTTCACGCCCTTTACGTAGATGAGCTTCTCGCAGACCTGCTTGAGCTGCGCATCCTTGGCTTCGATGAGCGAAAGCAAGGCGGCCCGGCGCTGCTCCATGAGTGCTTTCTCATCGAGGGCGATGCGACGGATCTCGTCGAGGGCCTGGCCGTCGCCGAAGATGACGTTGAGCTGGCGGGCCTGATCCTGCGCGTTCGCGAGGTCCTTGGGGATCGAGGCGACGAAGGCCTCCCAGGCGGCGGGCTTGGGCGCCTTGCGCCAACCGCGCAGGGCCGCGGCGACGCCGGCGACGATCTCAGCCTGCCCGTCCGGCATGGCCGCGGCGTTCACGAGGAGTTGGCTCAGGGCCGCGGGGTCTTTGTCGGCGCCTTCGGCGATGCGACGGGCGATGAGCTGGGTGACCTGCGGAATGCGGCTGATGTGCGCGCAGTCGATGAGGTCGGCGAACGGGAGCTCCCGGAGACCGGTCCAAACGAGCAGCGGCAGGTTATGGTCCGTGGAGTCCTGATCGAAACGTAGCAGGTGCTGGGCGACCAGCGAACGCACAGGGACGCTGAGATGCGGGAGCGCCGAGGCGATCGCCAGACGCACGCGCTGACCGCGGGCTTCGCCGGAGAGCTGGAGCAAAGCGGCTTCCTGTTCCTCGCAGGCCGAGATGAAGCCGGTGTGGTTCGCGAACTTGGCCAGAGAGTTATTCCGGCGGACCAACGGCTCGGTAAGCTCACGCTCGATGAGGCGCGCGAGGACGTCCTGACGTTTCTCGGCGAGGAGTGCGGCGATACCGTAATACTTGGCATGCTGGGCGGCGAAGGGCTGGTCGCCTGATTTGACGCTACGGATCGCCAGCAGGGTCGAATGGGCGTTGAGCGCGAGGACGCTGTCGGTCTCGGCGGCGAGCTTCTCCCAGGCGGCGATAGCCGAAGAGAGGTCGATACCCTTCCAAGCGCGCTCACGGAGTTCCCATCGCGCCATGCGCACGAGCCATTCATTCTTGCTACGCTGCAGCTCGACCAGCTCCGTCGGCGTCGCCTTGGCGAAATCGACGCCGGGCTGCTTGGGGTCGCCGTGGCTGACCTTGAAGATGCGTCCGGTGGAACGGTGGATGCCATCCTGGTCGTGGCACTCGCCGATGTCACTCCAGTCGAGGAGGGTGACGGCGCCGTCGGGACCCTGGCTGAGTTCGATGCCGCGGAACCACGTGTCGTCAGACTTCAGGATATCCGGCTGGTGCTTCATGACGAGCGCGCTTCCCTTGCGCTCGATGGCTTCGACGTTCACGCGTCGGCCGTGCAGATTAAGCGTCATGAGCTTGTCGCGATACTGCGACGGCCAGTTGTCTCCTTGATAAATCATCATACCGACATGCGCGTGCCCGCCACCGAAGCTGTCCGCGCCGCCGCGGCCGCCGTCGGCGTCGTTCCACTTCTTGCCGGTGTCCCAGTGATAGTGGTCGGCCTGCTGGTCGATGAGCTCGTAGATGAACGGATACGGGTCTTCGCCGTGCATGCGCTTGAAGTGCGCGCCATGGATGCCCTGCCAGCCGTGACCGATGACCGTGTTGATGAAGAGCAGCTCGTGGTCCTTGGTCCAATCGGAGCCCCACGGGTTGGTGGTGCCGTGGCAATACGGCTCGAAGACCTTCGTCACCGGGTGATAGCGCCAGAGACCGCCGGCGGTGGGCTGACGCTTCTCCTTGGGCACGCCCGGGACGTCGACCCATGAGGTGCTCGAGATACCGACGCGGCCATAGAGCCAGCCATCGGGACCCCACTTGAGTCCGTTGGCGAAAGTATGACGGCTCGCGGCGGTAGTACTGAAACCGTCCAGCACGACCTGCGCCGGGCCGGCGGGCTTGTCGCCGACCATCGGGATGAAGACCAGGTTCGGCGGGCACACGGCCCAGACGCCGCCGAAGCCGCGCTCGATGCTCGTGAGCATCTGGATCTCGTCCGTGAACACGGTTCGCTTATCGAACTTCCCGTCGTGGTCGGAGTCCTCGAGGATGATGATCCGGTCGCGGAGGTTGAGGTCGAAGCGCTCCTTGCCGTCGGAGTAGGTGTAGTTCTCGGCGACCCAGAGACGGCCGCGCTCGTCCCAACACATCGCGATCGGCTGACGGACGTCCGGCTCGGCGGCGAAGAGCGTGGCCTTGAAGCCCTCGGGGAGATGGAGCTTGGTCAGGGCATCGGCCGGCTTGAGGACCGGGATGCTCTCGGGCTGGTTGTTGTGCGGCTCCGGGAAAGGTGCGGCGATGGCCGCAGCACTAAGGAAGAGGGCAAGACAACGGACGGACATGGGGGTATGACCAGCCTGTGCGACCGGTGTTCCGCTTCAACCCCAGACCCGCTCAGAAGCCCTGCGCGATCCGGCCGTAGACGTCGGTCGAAGCGATCTGCGCGGGCAAGGCGGCTCCCGCCGGCGCGATGAGCACTGGCCAGTCGAGCGGGTCCTCCGGGATGCGACCGTGCGAACCTTTCACGAGCGAGGCGTCCTGGGAGATGACCTTCATGAGCGCCTTGAACCCCAGCTTCTTCTTCAGCAGGAACCAAGCGATGCTGAGCAGCGGGAAACGGATCTTGGGGTCGATGAACAGTTCGACGGGGTCATAGCCCGGCTTGCGATGGATATCCACGCTGCGGGAGTAGTCCGGTTCACCCTGGCCTTCTTCCCACCAGTAATAGGAGAACCAGCTATGATCGTCGGCGATGACGACGAAGTCGCCGCTGCGGACATGCTGGATGCCGGCGGCGGCCTGGCCTTCGGCGTCGAGCACCTGCGCGACGCCGGGCGTGGCGAGCAGGACCTTGCGCACTTCTTCGCGGATGGACGGGTCGAGGACGACGACGTGCGCGACCTGGTGGTCGACGACGGCGAAGGCCTTCGAATTGAAAGTGTCGAGCGTGAGGCTGCCGTCCTCAGGCTTGAGCTCGAGCCAGTCGTGCGCGCGGAGGACCTTGTTCAGCGGGACGGCGCGGTCGACGGCGGTGATGGCGTATTCGGAGACGATGAGGACTTCGACGCCGCGGGCTTCGAGGAATTCGGCGAGGTCAGCGACGAGCTTATCGACGTCGCGTCGGGCCTTGTCGCTGCGGGGGTCGTTTGGACCGAAGCGCTGGAGGTCGTAGTCGAGGTGCGGTAGGTAGACCAGGCTGAGATCCGGCTGTTCGTGCTCTTCGATCCAGCGGGCGGAGTCGGCGATCCACTGCGACGACGGCAGGCCGGCGCGCGGACCCCAGAAGGAATGGAACGGGAAATCGCCGAGGTCGCGCTTGAGCAGCTCCTTGAAGCGCTGCGGATAGCTCGCGATGTCGAAGATCTTCCCGCCGTCGGCCTTATAGACGGGGCGTGGCGTGACGGAGATGTCGGCCGCGGTGCCCATGTTGTACCACCAGAAAAGGTTCGCGACCTTGAGTTTCGGTTTCTTGGCGTGGAGTTCGTCCCAGACCTTCGGCGCGAGCACGACGCGGTTCGACTGCTTCCAGAACTGCACCTCGCTCAGCGTGCGATCATACCAGCCGTTGCCGACGATGCCATGCGTGCTCGGCTGCTTGCCGGTCAGGTAATCGGACTGCGCGGTGCAGGTGACGGCGGGGAACGCCGGACGCACCTGGGCGACGCTGCCTTTGGCGGCGCGCGCGGCGAGACGCGGCATGACGCCGGAACGCAGGTCCCGGGCGGAGAGGCCGACGACGTTCAGGACCGCGCGGCGCATGGCTGCTGATCCCGCGCCCGCAGTTCGTCGGCGGCCTTGCGCACGACGGCGGCAGGCATCTCATGGACCTGGGTGGACTGGCCGATGGCGGTCGGCAGGACGAGCGTGAGCTGGCCGCCGAGGTGTTCGCGGAATTCTTCGAGGCCGGCCAGCATCGGCGCGCCACCGTCGAGGTGCATCTCGGGCGAATAGATCCGGAAGCCGAGGGCGACGAGCAGGTTGAGCGCGCGTTCGGTCTCTTCCTGGCCGAACAGGCCGAGGTCGCGGGCGCAGAGCAGGTCTAATGCCAGGCCGACGGCGACGGCTTCGCCATGCGTCAGGCGATGCTGGGTCATCGACTCGAGCTTGTGCGCGGCCCAGTGGCCGAGGTCGAGCGGACGGGCGCTGCCGAGTTCGAAGGGGTCGCCATTGCCGGCGATGTGCTTGGCGTGCAGCTCGGCGGAACGACGGACCGCGCGGCCGATGGCCGGGATGTTGCCGGCGGCGAGCAGCGCGGCTTCCTTCTCGAGGCTGGCGAAGAAGACCGGGTCCTTGAGGAGCGAGACCTTCACGGCCTCGACGAGTCCGTCGCGCAGGCCGCGGGCGTCGAGCGAGGCGAGCAGCGCGAGATCGTTGACGACGGCGGCGGGGACGGCGAAGGCGCCGGTGAAGTTCTTCTTCCCGAAAGTGTTGATGCCGTTCTTCACGCCCACGCCGGCGTCGCCTTGACCGAGGGTCGTGGTGGGCATGCGGACGAGACGCACGCCGCGGTGGGCGGTGGCGGCCGCGAAGCCGACGGCGTCGAGGAAGGCGCCGCCGCCGATGGCGAGGACGTACGAGTGGCGGCAGATCTTGTCCGCCTCGATCGCGGCCAGGGCGGCCTTGACGACGGCGGAGTCCTTCTTGGCGGCTTCACCGCCGGTGAGCACGAGCGGGTCCCGGGTGAAGTGCACGCCCATGGCCTTGCCGTAGGCGGCGACCTCGGCGGCGAAACCCGGACGGGACTGCGCGAGGCCGGCGTCGACGATCGGGATGACCTTGGCCCCGGCGAACAGGTCGGCGAGGACCCGGTTACCCGACGCGAACGCACCTTCAGTGAAGAAGATACGGTGGCGGTAGGTCACCGCGAATTCGAGGTCGAGGGAGTCGGACATGGCCCGGGGGAGAGTTAATCAGAATGAGTGAGACGCCGGAGGACAAGCCCAGTTCCCGGAAAACCCGCCCCTAAGCCAAAAACCGTCGTTTCCTCAGGTCGAAGGGATCTGCTTCCGCCAGCGCAGGACGAGCCACATGGCGAAAGGAGCGGCGCCCAAGACGAGCAGGAGCAGGCAGCCGGCATCGATCAAAGCCTCGGTATGCACGCCCTTGCGCTTCACGAGCAGCGCCAGGCTGATGAAGCCCACGCAGCCGGTGGTCATCGCATCGATCAACGGCATCGACGCCAGTCGGTCGGCCACGCGGGCGCCGACGCCTTCCGGCAAAGGGTGCCGACGATTCGAGCGGAGGAGCCACCAGACGTAGGCCGCAGCCCACAGGAGCATCCACGGCCAGAAGAGTCCGACGGCGAAGAACATCGGCAACGGGGCGATGAAGAGCAGCCCCTCGACCCAGCGACCGGCGCCCCCGCCGGTGGCCTCATGGCGCGCGACGAGCGTGATCGCGAACGTGAGCAGCCAGAGTCCGAACATGTGCGCGAGCATGATCCAATCGGCGTCGCCCATCGGGATCGGCAGCAGGAAGAGCCGCTCGCCGGCGACCATGAAGCCGAGCGGCGGGAGGAGCGCGCGACACGCACCCATGACGGCCGGCGCCCAGCTTACGCCTTTATGCCAGCGATCGTAGATGAGCACGCAGAGCGCGAGCAGCAGCGCGACGACGGCCACGGTCTTGCGCGACGGCGCGGGCGCAGCGAGGACGGTGAGGGCGAAGCCGAGGACGAGCGCACCCCAGCCGGCGCGGAGCGCGTCGCCGACAGCGATGAGTCCGGCGGGGATCGGACGCGTCGAGCGACGCTCGGCATCCCAGCGCGCGTCGAACGCGTCGTTCAGGATCATGCCGCCGACGTAAGTCAGCGAGACGCCGAGCAGGAGCAGCAGCAGGCCGCCCCAGCAGAGCGGATCCGGCGTCTGTCCGGCGTATTCGGAACCCGGCGGACGGAGCCGCAGGCCTTGGGCGAGCAGCCAGCCGGCAATCACGTTGCTCCAGACCGTCGGCAGGTTCGAGCCACGGGTGAGGATCAGCCAGCCGCGCAGCTTCGGACTCATCTCAGAGGGGCTTCACGCCGCGCTGCGCGAGCTCGGCGAGCGTCCAGCGATACTCCTCGGCGATCATGTCGGCGACATCCGCCGCGCGGACTTCGGGCGGCAGGACCTCCCAGGTATACGTCTCGATCTCGAGTTCGCGGCAGGCGCCGGGCGCCTTCGCGATGACATCGAGCGCGGCCCGGAGGTGGTCGTTGGTCGTGGAGAGTTCGTCGGACAGGCGGTCGGCGTTGACCGGCACGTGGAAGTGCACGCGGAGTTCTTCGAGCGCGCGGAGCTGGTCGATCGCCGCCATGGCGAGGGGGATGTCCTTGAAGCGCACAATCGAGCCGTCCTGGGCCCGCCCCATGGTCTGATGCAGGTAGGTGGGCTCGTGCATCTTCGCGAGGCGCGCGAGGGCGACCTCGGTGGGCTTGAGCTTGAGCGCGGAGCTGAGGTGGAACTTGAGCACCGGCGCGCCGCCGGCGTTGAGCCGCGCGATGGCCTCATGGGCTTCTTCGTATTGGAGCGCGAAGTGGCAGGTGTCGTAAGCGATGCCAAGATGCGCGTCGACGAGCCCCTTGGCGGGCTCTTCGGCGCGGAGCTGCTCGAAGAGGCGCAAGGCTTCCGGCGTGTTCTCGGCGTGGCCGATCGGCTCCGGCTCCAAGGCGAGGCGGAGATGCATGCCGGTGCGGTCGCGCAGGCGGGCGAGATGTTCGGCGCACGCAAGCAGGTTGCGGCGCATGACCTTGAGCTCATCGGCGGTGCGGCCGAAGCCCTTGAACGAACCGGGCAACGTGCTGACGGTGCCGACCTTGTCCGGCGGACCGAACGCGGCGAGAAGGTCGAAGAGGCGGTTGGTGTATTCGAGGCGCGGGGCCTCGCACCAATCGGGCGCGAAGACGTTGTCCTTCACGGCCTGGCCGTGGAACGGACCGAACGGGAAACCGTTGATGCCGGCGACGACGCAGTTCTCCTTGTCGAGCCAAGCGCGGAAGGCCGCGAGCGTGGCGGGGACGGCGAGCTCCTTCGCCGCTAGGTCGCCGAGGCGCAGGCCGAGGACGTAGGTCT
>JANRFG010000005.1:0-3465 GCA_030725715.1 Opitutales bacterium | reverse complement strand
ACGGCGAGCTCCTTCGCCGCTAGGTCGCCGAGGCGCAGGCCGAGGACGTAGGTCTTGCCGGGCGAGACGCGGTCACGCACGCGGAGGGCGTGGTCGCGCAGGCCGGCGAACGTCTCGGCCCACCCTTCGCCGCGGTGGACGTTGGTGCAGTAGGCGAGGGAAAGTCCGGACGTGAGCTTCACGCGATCAGGCCTGGGCGGCGGGGTCCTTGAAGCGCGGCGACTGCGAGAGGAACTTCACCGGATTGCCGTAGACGAGGCGGTCGATGGCGGCGGCGGAGTGGCCGCGGCGACGCATCTCCTGCGCGGCCTTGGGCACGGAGAGAGGATCGCTGTGACCCCAGTCGCACGCGCTGTTGAGCCAGACGCGCTGGGCGGAGACGGATTCGATCATGTCGACGGCGCGCACGGGCGTAGACTTCGATTCAGGATAGAGCGTGATGCCCGCCCAGAAGCCCTGGTCGAGGACCTCGTGGATGGTGTGTTCTTCGACGTGGTCGATGATCACGCGCTCGGGCTTCACGACGCCGTTGGCCTTGAGGCAGTCCATGATCAGACGCGTGCCCTTGCGCTTGTCCTCGAGGTGCGGCGTGTGCACGAGGATCATCTGGTCGTACTGCACGGCGAGGGCGATGTGCTGCTCGAGCAGCTTCATCTCATTGCGCGTGTTCTTGTTCAGGCCGATCTCGCCGATGCCGAGCACCGTCGGGGCCTTGAGGAATTCCGGGATCAGCGCGAGGACGTCGGCGGCGAGCGCCATGTCTTCGGACTCCTTGGGATTGATGCACAGCCAGGAGTAGTGCGGCAGACCGTACTTGGCGGCGCGCTTGGGCTCGATCTGCGTCAGCTGGCAGAAGTAGTCGTAGAAGCCGTCGGCGGACTTGCGGTCAAAGCCGGCCCAGAAGGCGGGCTCGCAGATCGCGGCGCAGCCGGCGAGGGCCATGGCCTGGTAGTCGTCGGTGGTGCGGCTCACCATGTGGCCGTGCGGTTCGATGTAACGCATGGTCGGCGGGCTTACTTGAGGCCGGGCCAGACGCCCGAGGCGGCCTTGGTATCGGCCTTGGCGATGGGTTCGACGGAAGGGTCGCTCCAGAGGTTCAGGATGCGGGCGACGCGACCTTCATCTTTCTCGAGAAGGAGCGGGAGGGCGGCGCGGAGGCCGCGGACGCGGTGGTCTTCGCCCCCGGCGGCGCGGTCGAGGCGGTCCAGGAAGGCCGCCAGGTCGAGCAGCTTATACCGGGCGTCCATGAAATGCAGGTCGGCCACCTGCTCGCGGGTGCGGGCGGGGGCGCCGGGATGGGGTTGGGGGGTCGACATGGGGGAGGCACGCCTGCGCGCGCTTTGGTAAGACACCAAAGTGCGGCAGAGGTCCCCGTTGGTCAAGCCACCCCGCCCGACGGCGGGCGCCGGCTTACTTCTTGGCCGGGGCTTCCTTGGCTTCCTTCTCGTACTCGGCCGCGGTCCAAGGGGTCTTGCGATCGGCGTACTTCTTCTTGATGGCCTTCACTTCGTCTTCCGTGACGGTCGGGCCGGTGTTGCCCCAGCTGTGGTTCACGTAGTTGACGACGTCAGCGATGTCCTTGTCGGACAGGCCGGCGACCGGGGGCATCATGCTGTTGTAATTCATGCCCTTGACGGTGATGGGTCCCTGCATGCCGTTGACGATGTTGCGGACGGCGATCGAAGCATCCTTGGCGACCCACTCCGAGCCGGCGAGGGGCGGGAAGACGGGCGGGAGGCCCAGGCCCGTCGGCTGGTGGCAGGCGATGCAGGTGCGGGAGTAGACGGCTTGGCCGCGCTTGACGGAGTCGGCGTCGGGGGCGGCCACGGCGGCGGCGGCGAGGAAGACGAGGGCGAGGTGCTTGAGGGAGGTCATGGGAGCGATGAAGGACAGAGGTGTGGGAAATGGAGAAGACCTCAAAAGCAAAAGGGTGTTCCCTTGGCCCCCGGGGAGGTAATTAGCCTAGGGTCACCCGGGCATTAGGGCGGGCGGGTCAGGTTTAATACGACAAATGCCCCACTGCCTGGTCGTTCCGCTCTTAGGCCTCAGACCCTAGTAAAATGGGGTGGAAACCTGCCCAAAGGCCCCTAGCCTGCTTGGTATGAAAACGCCAGAACCCCGTCTGGAGTGGATGCGACTCGTGCGCCCGGAGAGCCTGCGCGCGGTGTTCGATCACCTGCCCGGGGTGATGTTCTTCGCCAAGGATCTGGCCGGCCGCTTCACGATGGCCAACCTCGCCTTCGCGCAGCGCTGCGGCTTTCCCGACGAAGCGAGCCTGCTCGGCAAGAGCGACGCGGATATCTTTCCGGCGGAACTCGCGGCGGCCTTCAAGAAGAAGGACCTGCAGATCTGCCAGACCGGCCAGCCCCTGCCGCGGATCATCGAGCTCTTCCCCAACGCCAACGGCGACCACGTCTGGTATGAGACCACCAAAGTCCCCGTCTTCGACGAAGCCGGGCGCGCCTGCGGGGTCTGCGGGACCGTGCGTAGTTACGAAGGCACCAAGGCCCTCCTCGAGCCGTTCCTGCAGGTCGAAGCCGCGGCGGAGTTCATCAAGGACAACCTCACCACCTCCCTGAACATCGCCAAGCTGGCCAAGCTGACCAGCATGTCGGTCCGCCAGTTCGAGCGCAAGTTCCACAAGGCCTACCAGGTCAGCCCGCGCGGTTACCTCGTGCGCATGCGGGTCGCGGCCGCCTCCGACCTGCTCCGGACCACCACCCTCCGCCCGTCCGAGATCGCCCACCAGACCGGCTTCTACGACGCCAGTGATTTCTCCCGCCAGTTCCGCCGGGCGATGAAGGTCAGCCCGACGGAGTTCCGCCGCGCCTTAAAGGCCTGACCCCCAACCCCTAAAGAAGGGTCTGGCCCCTAGATGCCTTCTCGACAGAGGGGGTCTGATGGGTTTTATTCACACCCGTACCCCCTCCCTCAACATACTATGAGCACAGAAACTACGGTTCCTAATGCGAAGCGCCTCCTCTGGGCCGGCTTCATGGCTATCCTCGCGGCCGGCGTCGGCTTCGCCCTCCGCGGCGGCATCTTCGGCGCTTGGGCGTCCGAATACGGCTTCAACGCCTCCCAGCTCGGTGCCATCGGCGGCGCCGGCTTCTCGGGCTTCTGCTTCGGTATCATCATCGGCGGCGTGATCGTCGACAAGATCGGCTACGGCAAGCTCGTCGCCCTCGCCCTTCTCGGCCACATCGTCTCGGCCTTCGTGACCTTCGGCGCCTCCTCCCCGCAGAACGCGTATGACTTCCTCTACTGGGGCATGTTCATCTTCGCCTTCGCGAACGGCACCCTCGAAGCCGTGGCCAACCCGCTCGTCGCCACGGTCTTCCCCAAGCAGCGCACGCACTACCTCAACATCCTGCACGCCTCCTGGCCCCTCGGCATGGTCGTCGGCGCCGTCGCCTCCTACCTCCTCGGTTCCGTCATGGGCCTCGGCTGGAAGGCTCAGCTCTC
>JANRFG010000004.1:6899-10315 GCA_030725715.1 Opitutales bacterium | reverse complement strand
GGTCGGGCTGCGCATCATCCAGAGCCAGCGTCAGCAAGGCCTGCCCAGAACGCTCGCACGGCAGACGTGCCATAAGTTTCACGGCGACACTCCGCGCTTCGATGGTCTTAGACTTGTCCGTCGCGACCTCTGGCGACGCATCGAGCAGCGATTGGAACGCCGAAGGCAGGCCGGCCGGCTTGTGAGACGTAAGATATCCCGACAGCAGAGCGAGCCGAAGGGCCTCCGGCGCCGCACCGGCGACCTCGAGTTCACTCGGCTTCTTCATCGAGCCCCCGAGGTAAGCCAAGACCTCCGCCATGCCCGCGCCGACCTTGGCGTCTGCCGGCATGTCCGCCAAGAGCACCTGCAGGAAAGCCTGTTCACGTCCGCCGATGCCGCTGAGAATGCCATTACGCATCCACTTGTCCTCCGCGTACGACCAAGCGGCCTGGGCGAGGTACTGGGTTCCTGTCGCGGAGTCATCGTCTCCGGCCCGGATGATCTTGGGTAAGGCCAAGTCAGGCAACGAAGAGAACGAGGCCAGGGCGACCGACGAGCTGTCAGGCTCCTTGGCGGCCCGGACCCGCCAGATGCGGCCCATCGTCTTGCCGGTCTCGAAGTCGGTATGCTTGCGGACCTCTTCCGGCAGGTAATCCGGATGCTCGATGACCTTGCGATACATGTCGGCGACATACATCGCGCCCTCCGGCCCCTTGGCTAGGAAGACCGGACGAAACCAGTCATCGCGCGAGGCGAGAAATTCGCGACCCTGATAAAGCGGCGAGGCGACGAAGGTCGCGCCTTTGGCCACAAGCTGGTCGGCGTGGACCAGATTACCCGTCGGATCGCACGAGAAGATGGCCGCGGCGCATTCGGGCGTGAGCAAGGACTTACCCTGCCAGATCTTCACCCCGCAGGCGGCGCTGAAGGAGCCGGCATGGCCGTCGGCGGTGGTGATATTCGAACTGATCGGGAAAAGCCGGACGCCGTCATGGCCGCCGTTGATGCCATTGAAGGCGTTACGTTCATTACAGTCCTGCACGGTCTCGCTGAACGCCAGGCGCGGATTCCGCTTCAGCCATTTCGACTGGAACGCGACATGCTGGACCGGCACGCGGTTCATGCAGATGAAGCGATTCCCGAAGACATCAAAGCTCATGCCATATTGGGACTTCCCGTCGACGAGCTCGACCTCGAGGGTCTGCGGGTCGAAACGGATATCCGACGTCATCTTGAGCGGCGGACGCTCGGGATGAGAGGGACACGTGACCGTGCCGCCGCTGAGCCCGGCGGCGAGGTAGATCTTGCCGTCCCAAGGTCCGACGGTCGGTGAATTCACCCGCAGCTGCGTACTGCCGGTGGTGGCGAAGCCCGTGAGCAGGACCTTCCGCTCATCGGCCACGCCGTCGCCGTCGTTGTCCTTCAGAAAGAGCACATCCGGCGCGCAGGTGACGATGAGCCCGCCGCCCCAGGGCAGCACGCCGTTCGGGAAGGTCAGCCCATCCGCGAAGACGGTCCGCTTGTCCATCTGTCCGTCGCCATCGGTATCCTCAAGCAAGGCGATGACGCCCGCGGGCTTCTCCCCTTCCTTCGGTCCGATCGGGTAGCCGCGGTTCTCGGCCACGAAGAGTCGTCCTTGGGTATCAAAGGCGATGGCGCACGGCGAGGCCACCAAAGGCTCTGCGGCGACGAGTTCGACGCGCAGCCCCGGGACGACTTCGAACGCCTTCTGGGCGTCCGCGGGTGAGAGCGGACTCGGCAGTGGCGCCGCAACGAGCACGCCGGCGAACAGGATGGCGGCGCCGCGGATCATTTCAGCTGCGGAGGTTGGTCGCCGTAAGCCCAGGGCTTGCCGGCGGGACCATTCGGACGCTCCGGCAGTTTGGCCGGCTTCATCTTGGCGGCGAGCTCGAGTCCGACGTTCATGAACTGCGTGCCCGCTGTGATCTCGAGATTACTGTAACTCGTCAGGCGCGTCTCGTAACCGCCGCCGTTCGGACCAAAGGCCTCTTCGTCCGGGACGTAACCGACGCATCCATTCGCGAGTTCGACCGGGAAGGTCATCGGGAAACCGCTGCGCTTCTTGAGCTGCAGTCCGTAGGACACGAAATACTCCGCCGGATTGGAAAGGCAGACTACCGGACCGACCTGGATGGCCTGCACCTCGACCTCGACGTCGCGCTTCTTGGCGATCAAGGCGTCGAGCAGGAGCGTCTCCTTGGCCCAGACCCAATCCTTATGGGCGACCGGGCCCTTGATGCGCTCCCGGGCTTCGGCGACGCGCTCGGGGGCGGGCAGTCGACGGGGAATCTCCCAGACCTTATGGTCGGCGGCGAGGGGCACCTCGGCGGTCCGGGTCTGCGACATGCTCAGCAGGACTTTCAGGGCTTCGGCGCCCACGCGGCCGCCGACGAACTGCGACCAGTCGTCGGACGCCGGATTGGCCTTGGGGTCGAGGTTGTTGACCTGGGTCACGTCGCCACAGGCGCCCTGCAGGAAGACGACCTTGGTGTCGGCGCCGTAATAACCCCGGATGACCTTCTCGGTGTAGTAGATCCAGTTCGCGCCGATGCCGTCGGAGTTCGTGGTGGCGTGGCAGGAGAAGTTCACGATGCAGCCGGTCAGCTTGCCGTCGGCGCCCCAGACGCCGATGACGCCGACCTCATCGTCGGTCGGATTGGCGAACGCGACCACGTCGGGATTGTTCTTCCCCGGATGCGAGAAGGTCAGCCCGTTCTTCATGCGGAGGCGACGATTGAACGCCACCTGGCTCTCATGGCCGACGCCGTAACCGACCGTCACCGCGGCCTTGGACTGGTCGGCGGCGACGATGGCCTCGACCGTCGCGGCGATGGCCTTCTTCAGATAGCCGGCATCGGCGCAGGAGGATTTCTGGTAAGCCAGTACCTGGACCTCGGGGGAAGCGTGGTCGAACTCGCCCGGCAGGATCATCCCGATCGGACCGGAGGAATGGGAATGCGAAGCGCCGATCATCACGTCGGTGATGCCCGTCACGGCCTTCACCAAGGCGCGGATTTCCTGCACCGTCTCGCGTCGGATCATCAGCGCATCGATGCCCACGAGCGCCACGCGTTTCTGGCCGTCGTCGAAGACGCTCGCGCGCACTTTGCACGGGTCGTGGATCTTCTTCGAGTAGACCTTCCCGTAATTGCCCGGGACTTCCATGCCGAGTTCCGGCGTTATGTCTCGTTCCGCGAAGCCCACGCGGACGCCGGGCTTGGCCGGCGGCGCCGCGAAGAGCGTGACGCAGGCCAGGACCAGCAAAGCATGCCTTAAGCCGAGTCGGGGAGAACTCATGGGGGTATGAGCAGATATGTCGGGGGAAGGGTCCCGGGACAAGTCCATGAGTATGGGGTCAGACCGCTTCTGAAGGATATCAGTCAGAAGCGGTCTGACCCCATACTGTATCTTTG
>JANRFG010000004.1:4907-6799 GCA_030725715.1 Opitutales bacterium | reverse complement strand
GGGTCGGGACCGCGTCACGACATAGGGGCACGTGGTAGGGACAGCACCACGTGCTGTCCTCAAGGTAGGGCTGACCGGCCCCGGTCAGCCGTGGTTGAGCGGGCCGCTCAACCCTACCCGAAGTAGCCCTAGGGCAGCACGCGGTGCTGCCCCTACCTCAAGGCACTCACTCGTGAAACCTGATCCTCGGCTTGGGGCCGTCCTTGGCCTTGGGAAGGTTGGCGGGGTCGGAAAGCGAGGCGCCGGACTGCAGCTCGGCCTTCCCTTTCCACTCCCGCTCGAAGCCCGTGCTGGCGAGGCGCACGGCATCGCGGCCGAGCTTATGGTTCAGCGCATCGACGGCCTTCATGAGGCGGTCCTTGTTCGGATCGATCTCACCGCCCATGCCAGGCAAGGAAGGCTGCACGACGTCGGCGGGCGTCAGGCCCTGCAGCATCACGCCGGCCCGCTTATACATGTAGCCGTCGCGACGGACGCGGGCGAGCGCGCGGGCCGCCGCGCTGCAGATCGCCCGGGCGTCGTCGGTCGGCGGGTCCAGCGGCTCAAGTTCGTCGCCGCGGTACTGCTCTTGGTCGATGCGGTGCTGGTTGGTGCGGATGAAGACGACGATCGAGGACGCCAGCATCCCGTCTTCGCGCAGTTTCTCTGCAGCGCGCGCGGCGTGCGCGGCGATGGCTTCGGAGAGTTCGAACGCGTCGGTGATCGGCCGGCCGAAGGAACGCGAGACCAGCACGCTCTTCCGCGGACCGGCGTCCTCGACGATGTCGTGGCAGGAGATACCGCGCAGCTCGAGGGCGAGACGTTCGCCGACCACGCCGGCGATGCGGCGGATGAAACCCGGATCGGCTTCCGCGAGGTCGATGGCCGAGAGGATACCGTGCGAGCGCAGGCGGGCCGCCAGGCCAGGACCGACGCCCCAGACGTCCTCGGCTTCGACGCCGCGCAGGAAGGCCGTGCGGCCTTCGACCGAGGCCGGGACGACGATCACGCCGCCACTGGCCTTATCGGCCTTGGCCCGCTCGTTCGCCAATTTGCAGAGCACCTTCGTCGGGGCCATCCCCAGCGAAATCGGAATGCCCGTGCGTTTCAAAACATCGGCCCGGATGCGCAGCCCCAAGGCCTTCGCATCCGCATCGGGCATGTCGGGAAAGCCGAGGAAAGCCTCGTCGACCGAATAGATCTCGAGGTCGCGCGCCTGCTCGCCGAGGGCGGCCATGACGCGTTCCGAGAAATCGCCGTAGACCGAGAAGTTGGACGAGAAGATGCGGACGCCGTGGGCTTCGCAGGTGCGGCGCACTTCGAAATACGGCGCGCCCATCGGGATGCCCAGCGCCTTGGCTTCCGACGAACGCGCGACCACGCAGCCGTCGTTGTTCGACAGCACCACGATCGGCACGCCGATCAACGAAGGATCCAACGCGCGCTCGCAGGAGGCGTAGAAGTTATTGCAGTCGGCGAGGGCGCGGAGCATGGCGTCAGCAGCGGCGCACGACGGCGACCACTGTCCCCCAGATACGGCATTCGGGCGTGAAAGGCAATGACCAGCCTGGCCAGCGCGGGCTGTCGGCCCGCAGACTCCAGGCACCCGCGTGGTCACGCTCCAGATGCTTCACCGTGAATTCGCCACCGACCTCCGCGACCACGATCGTACCCGCACGCGGCGACGGAGCCTTGTCGACGACGATGAGGTCGCCGGGGAGGATGCCGGCACCCGACATCGAGTCGCCGTCGACGCGCAGAAAGAAGGTCGAGATCGGGTTACGGATGAGATGCTCGTTCAGGTCGAGGCGACGCTCCATGTGGTCATCGGCCGGCGACGGGAACCCCGCGACCGCGCGCGAGCCGAGCAACGGCAGGGCCAACGGCCGCCGGGCCTCGAACCCCTGCAAAGT
>JANRFG010000004.1:0-4807 GCA_030725715.1 Opitutales bacterium | reverse complement strand
GCGAGCCGAGCAACGGCAGGGCCAACGGCCGCCGGGCCTCGAACCCCTGCAAAGTGCGCATGTCCAACATAAGTGAACTTATGTTCACTTATCAGGGGAAGGCTTCAAGGAGAAAGCATCAGGCAAACCTAGTCCCTACCTCACGCAAGGCTGCCTAACTCAAAGGGAAACCGGAGACCGGATGATTGGCTGGGGCTCTGATCTGTCATCGATTCAGTCATCTACGCAGCCATCGATTCAGCCCTCATTAGCGACCCAACAAAAAGGCCCGGGTCTTGCGACACGGGCCTTCGGGACGAACCAGGGCCTCGGCTTACGAGGCGGTCAGGGCGGTGACTTCGGCGCGGACCTTCTCGGCCAGGGCGGTCGAGAGGTAACGCTCGGACGGCGAGCAGGCGATCGTGACGATGCGCTTGCCGGCGTATTCCGGACGCTTGGCGAGCTGGAGGGCCGCCCAGATGTTGGCGCCGGCGGAGATGCCGACCGCGAGGCCTTCGCGGACGGAGACTTCCTGGGCCATGGCGAAAGCGTCTTCGTTGGAGACCTGGATGACCTCGTCGATCAGGGAGATGTCGCAGTTCTTCGGGACGAAGCCGGCGCCGATGCCCTGGATCTTATGGGGAGCGGGCTGGACCGGCTGGCCGGCCATGGTCTGGGTGATGACCGGGGAAGCGGTGGGCTCGACGGCGATGGCGCGGAACTTCGGGTTCTTGCCCTTGATGACGGAAGCGATGCCGGTGATGGTGCCGCCCGTGCCGACGCCGGAGACGATGGCGTCGACCTTGCCTTCGGTGTCTTCCCAGATCTCGACGGCGGTGGTGCGACGATGCACCTCAGGATTGGCCGGATTGTCGAACTGCATCGGCATGAACGCATTCGCGCCGATCTCGTCGCGGAGCTGCGTGGCGCGCTCGATGGCGCCGCGCATGCCCTTGGCACCGGGGGTCAGGACGATCTCAGCGCCGAGGAGGCGGAGGAGCACGCGGCGCTCGATGGACATCGTTTCCGGCATCGTGAGGATGCAGCGGTAACCGCGGGCGGCGGCGACGAAGGCGAGGGCGATGCCGGTGTTGCCGGAGGTCGGCTCGACGATGGTGCCACCCGGCTTCAGGCGGCCGTCGCGCTCGGCGGCGTCGACCATCGCGCGGCCGATGCGGTCCTTGACGCTCGAAAGCGGGTTGAAGAATTCCAGCTTCACGAGGACTTCGGCCTGCAGGCCTTCGGTGACCTTGTTCAGGCGGACGAGCGGGGTGTGACCGATGGTGTCGAGGACGCTGTTGTAGATGGCCATGGGTATTGAGGGGTTGTTAAGTCAACATGACTGAATTAACCCCCTCCCCTTCGCAATAAAAAACCCGGCATAACCGGGTCTTCAAAGGGCTTAGTAACGGCGCTTGGGCGGAGGTCCGAGACGCGGAGCCGAATCCCTGAGGCGGAAGATGATGCGAGCGGTCGTCAGGTCCGAAGGGGTCATCTCCACCTTCACGCGGTCACCCGGGTTGATGCGGATGAAGTTCTTGCGGAGGCGGCCGGAGATACGTCCCAGCACCACGTGCTTGTTGGGGAGCTCGATCCGGAACATGGTGCCAGGAAGCACCTGCAGGATTTTGCCTTCGAGTTCGATAACGGGTTCTTCAGCCATGCCTTAGTGGGGGCAGTGCATCCCCAACCATCACGGGAGTCAATCACCCTTAACGAGGCCCGCCTCCCCTCTTGCCATGGGGCTCATCAGGGTAATCCTGCCCCCATGGAAGGCGACGCCTCGACCCCCCGCCCCGGGCTGATCTGCCCGTTCGAGAAGATGCGCCCCTCCCAGTTGAACCGGGACGACGCCTTCTACATGGCCCTCGCCTTCAACCTGGCCGTCGACGCCTGGCGGATCGACGAAGTCCCGATCGGCGCGATCATCGAACGCGGCGGCGAGATCATCGCGGCCGCCCACAACGAGGTCGAACGCGCCAACGATCCGACCGCCCACGCCGAGATGCTGGCCATCACGCAAGCCGCCAAGAAGATCGGCGATTGGCGCCTCAACGAATGTAACCTTTACGTGACCAAGGAGCCCTGCCCGATGTGCTCCGGCGCCACGATCATGAGCCGGCTCAACCGCGTGGTCTACGCCTGGGGCGACCCCAAGATGGGCTGCATGGGCGGCGCGGTCGAACTCCACAGCCTCCCGAAGCTCAATCACCGCGTTTCCGTCACCTCCGGCGTGCTCGAAGGGCCCTGCCGCGAGATCCTGCAGGCCTATTTCAACATGAAGCGGGGGCGCGATTCCACCGCCTCGGCTTGACCCCGGCAGGCTTTCCGCAACCTCTTTCCCTGTCGGCTGGAATATAGTCCTATACTCCAAACTCGAGACGCCCTACTCTCACCCCATGCATCGTCGCGATTTCATCGGCAAAGCCTCCCTCGCCGCCGCCGCGCTCGGAGCCTCTTCCCTTTCCGCCCAAACCTCTTCCACCAAAACCATGAGCTACACCCTCGCCCCCCTGCCCTATCCTCACGACGCCCTCGAGCCGCACATCGACCAGGCGACGATGGAGATCCACCACGGCAAGCACCACAACGCTTACGTCACCAACCTGAACGCGAAAATCGCTGAAGCCGGCTTTGCCGCTCCGGCCGAAGTCAACGAACTCATCGCCGACCTCTCCAAGGTTCCTGAGTCCATCCGCACCGCGGTCCGCAACAACGCCGGCGGCCACGCCAACCACACCTTCTTCTGGAACATCATCTCCCCGAACGGCGGCGGCGAACCCGTCGGCGCCCTCGGCGAAGCCATCCAGAAGGCCTTCGGTGGCCTCGAAGGCGAGAAGGGCCTCAAGGCTGCCTTCAAGGCCGCTGCGACCACCCGCTTCGGTTCCGGCTGGGCCTGGCTCGTCGTCAAGGCTGACAAGTCCATCGCCGTGACCTCCACGCCGAACCAGGACAGCCCCCTCATGAAGGGCGTCGCCGACGTGAACGGCACCCCGGTCCTCGCCCTCGACGTCTGGGAACACGCTTACTACCTCAAGTACCAGAACCGCCGCCCCGACTACGTGGACGCTTTCTGGAAGGTCGTCGACTGGAAGAAGGCCAACGAGATCTACGTCAAGGCCATCGCCTAAGGCGTCTCGCCATCTTGCTCAAAGGCCGCCCACCCAGGCGGCCTTTTTGTTGCATCCAGTTATACCTCCAAAGCCGGGCTAAACTGTTAAACCGCGCATCATTCACTTGATAGGCACGGCCTCCAAGCTGCGAGACCTTGGGTCAGGGTTCAGCAAACCGTCTAAGTAAACAAACGGTTTGTCCTTACCATTACCATGTTCAGTCCCACCCTGACACTTAAACCTCGCCGGGCCGAACATGGGGTCAGGCCGTACCTTACAGGTAGTGTACCTAAAAACGGCCAAAAGTGGCAGATTTAGGCGCGCGTGATTTGGGGTGCGGCCTGACCCCGTGATCCGTCTACGCGTGGAAGGTCGCCGGGCTGATGTTGTGCTTGGCGCAGAGGACCTTCACGGCCGTGCCGGCCCGCGCCTCCTGCAGGATCTGGAGCACCTGCTCCTCGCTGAATCGACTCGTTCTCAAGGGTTTGATGTTACCCCAGGAGACTCCAGTTATCAACTGTCCAACTTCAGGGGTCAGGTCACGGCCAGATCAACTCAATCACTTGCGACGCTTGAGCAACCACCACAGCAGGCCACTAGCCGCGATCAATACCGCGCTGACAATCCACAGCCATGGAAATACTTGCTCCCGTACAAGAATAGAGGGTTTGCCAGATGACACTGTCGCCTGACTCTCTTTAATGCCACCCGAAGATGATAGGACTGACCTAAGCGGTGAATCGTGCTTCTTGTTTGCAGTCTTAGTTTCGACACCTTTATCCACGCTTGGACTTCCCTCCTTGAACTCAAATTCTGTCTCTGAAAAGAGCAGAGTATATTTTTCCTCTTCCAGCTCCCCGCCGAAGGAACTAGCGTCAAAGGCGGATCTGACTTCATATACATTGCCAGAACCGACTCTCTTAATTGAAATACAAGCGTGCCTTTCTACGAAACGGACTTCCTCGAATCCGGGGGTCAGGCTTATCGTTTCCCCCTTTTCAAGCAGTACGCCCACGCTGTCATCTTTAACATATAAGATGCGCACACCGTTCGGATCAATGGTGGCAGTAATGCGCCCAGGGGCGGCTGTTACGTTCGAAAAATATTTGAGAACAATTTTTAGTTCTGGTTCTGAGCAAAATGCTGCCCTCACAAAGCAGAGCATTAACAAGACGATTGAGAGCTTCTTCATGGAATTATGGCCGGGGGCCATGCTGGATGTAAGTCTGACAACCAGGATTGGCCCAGTCGAGTGCTGGATAGAATCGAATGCTGTGCGTCATCTCTATCTTCCTGCAGCGCAACTCATTGTCGCCATAAGTTGAGTATTTCCGGTTACCTGTCACAAAAGCCACCCGATAGGTATCAGCGTCTAAGGGGTCCGATTTTATGCCATCTAAATGCGGCTCGTCCGAATTACCTACACCATCATGGTCGTCATCTTTCCAAGACGGAGACAAGCCACGCCGACTATCAAGATCTTGATGATGAAGTTCATGCGCTACTGTTTCCGCGACGCACTGTATCCCTTTGCCTTGTCCACCGACCGTGATTGTATCATAGTTAGAACTAAAAGTTAGCATCCCGTTATGGCTTGGAGCGTCCTTTCCAAGTGGGATAAAACCGTTTTTGGTCCAGCGAGGCTCATTTCAGGGGGTGACTAAGTGTTATGATTAACCTGCTACAAGAGTCAACAGGTGAGCACGCCGGTCGAC
>JANRFG010000003.1:6426-10831 GCA_030725715.1 Opitutales bacterium | reverse complement strand
CATATCCGGCGCCAGCGGCGCCGTGAACGTCCGCGTGATGCGCGGCGGGAAACGGAACTCGAGCTTGGCGGCGTGCAGAGCCTGGCGGCCCATCTCGAGGGCGGCGCCGAGACGCTTGGTCCAGCCATGCGCGACGAATTCCATGTAGAGCGAGTCGTCGCCGCCGTAAAGTTTGTCACCGATCACCGGCAGCCCGAGCCAGAAGGCGTGGGCGCGGATCTGGTGCTTGCGCCCGGTGTGCGGCTGCACGCGCGCGAGGGTGTAGCCATTGCGCACGAGCACCGGCTCGAAGAACGTCGCGGCGGGCAAAGTGCCGGGGCCTTCGCGGACGGCGGTCTTCACCACGACCTGGCTGGTCTCGTCGGGGCCGAGCGGCTGGTCGACCATGACGGGCTCCTTGAGCTCGCCCTTGAGCAGCGCGTAGTAGGTCTTGAGCACCATGCGTCGTTCCATCGCGGTCTGTGCGGCGGAGGCGGCGTCGTAGTGCTTGGCGATGAGGATCACGCCGCTGGTCTCGCGGTCGAGTCGGCTGACGAGGTGCGAGACTTCCATCTGCTTCCATTCCTTGACCGCGCCGACAAGCGAGGACCACGGTCCGTCCTTCGACGGATGGCAGACGAGCCAACCCGGCTTGTCGAAGACCATGTAGTCGTCGTCTTCCTCGATGAGCCACTTGGGCAGCTCGGCCGGATCCACCTTCGGCGTGGTGCCGCTGGGCGGGACGAAGGAATAGTCGGTCATCGGACGGGCGGCAGGCGATCCTGCCAAGCGTCGGGCAATCCTTGACCGCGCAGACGCGCGAGGACTTCGCCGACGAGATAAAGCGAACCGAGGACGACGAGCGTCTCGCCGGCAGCGGCGCAGGTCGCGGGCGACGGAAAGAGTTCGGCGACGGACGCGCGGCGGACCTCGCCGCGGAAACCAGCCGGCACCAGGGCGGCGAGTTCTTCCACCGAGCACGCGCGCTCGTTGTCCGGACGTACGAGCACGAGCCGGGCGGCGTGGCGCGAAGCGACTTCGACGAGCGGACGGGCTCGCTCGTTGCCGAGCGCACCGACGACGACGGTCGGCGAGGCCAGCGAGGCGAGGAGCGGCTCGACGACGCGGGCGCCCTCTTCGTTGTGCGAGCCGTCGACGATCAGGCGGCGGCCGTCGGCAAGGCGGTGCGACTGCCAGCGGCCGGCCCACTCGACCGTCAGCAGGGCCGCGCGGGCCTTGGCGTCGTCGATCGGCAGACGCGTCGCGAGCTCGCACGCGAGCAAAGCCGCGCCGGCGTTGCGACGCTGGTGCTCGCCCGGCAGGCTGACTTCCGGCAGCCCTTGCGGGAAACGATCACGGACGAAAGTGAGCGGTGCGCCGACGGCCTGGGCGCGCGCGACGATGACCGCTTCGGCTTCGGGCGGCACGTCGCCGACGGCGCACGGCACGCCGGGCTTGATGATGCCCGCCTTCTCGCCGGCGATGGCCGCGTGGGTGGGCCCGAGGTATTCCTGGTGGTCGAGGCCGATCGACGTGATCACGCAGACCTCCGGCGCGCAGATATTGGTGGCGTCGAGCCGGCCGCCGAGGCCGGTCTCGAGCACGGTCACGTCGACGCGGCGCGCGGCGAACTCGACGAACGCCGCGGCGGTGATCAGTTCGAAGAACGTCGGCGCGGCCTCTGGGTCTTCGGCGCGGATGGCTTCGTAATGCGGACGCAGCGCTTCGGCGTGGGCGACGATCGATTCGTCGGAGAGCGGCGCGCGGTCGACCTGGATGCGTTCGCCGATGGCGACGAGGTGCGGGCTGGTGTAGAGGCCGACGCGGCGGCCCTGCGCGCGCTGGATCGCTTCGATCATCGCGCAGACGGATCCCTTGCCGTTAGTGCCGGCGACATGGATGCAGGGCGCGGCGCGCTCGGGATTGCCGAGACGGGCGGAGAGCAGACCCATGCGGTCCACGCCGAGGCGCGAACCCAGGTTACGTAATCCCGTCAGCCAGCGGAGCGTCTCTTCGGGCGTCATCTCCGCGGCGGTCGCGCTCAGGCGCGGCTCTTCACGGCCTTCACCTTCACCTTGCGGTGGGCGAGGGCGCGGAGGAGGCTGGCGAGCTTCGACTTCATCTCCTTGCGGTGGATGATCATGTCGATGAGGCCGCGCTTCAGCAGGAACTCCGAGGTCTGGAAGCCGTCGGGGAGATCCTGGTTGGTCGTCTCCTTGATCACGCGGGCGCCGGCGAAGCCGATGAGCGCGCCGGGTTCGGCGACGATGACGTCACCGAGGGTCGCGTAGCTGGCCATGACGCCGGCCATCGTGGGATTGGTGAGGACGGCGATGTAAGGCAGGCCGGCCGCGCGGAGCTTCGCGAGGGCGGCGCTGGTCTTGGCCATCTGCATCAGGGAGAGGATGCCTTCCTGCATGCGGGCGCCGCCGGAGGCGCAGACCACGATGCACGGGCACTTCAGCTTGATCGCGCGTTCGATGGCACGGGTGACCTTCTCGCCGGCGACGGAGCCCATCGAGGCGCCCATGAACGAGAAGTCCATGATCGCGAGGGAGACCGGGAGCCTGTCCATCAGGCCGTGGCCGCAGACGACGGAGTCGCGGAGGCCGGACTTCTTCTGGTGCTGGGCGAGGCGCTCGGGGTAGGAACCGCCGGCGGTGAACTTAAGGGGGTCCTTGGAGGCCAGCTTGCTGTCGGTCTCCTTCCAGGTGCCTTCGTCGATCAGGAGGGCGATGCGGCGCTTGGTCGTCAGGCGGTCATGGTAGCCGCTGACCGGGAAGACGTTCCAGTTGGCTTCGAGGTCCTTGGTATAGACCATCTCGCCCGACAGGGGGCACTTGGTCCAGAGACCCGCCGGGATATCCTTCTTCTTCGGAGTCGGGGTGTGCGTACGCTTGCGGAAGACAGCCATGGTGAGTGCCCGGAGATTGATGAGTTATCCGCGAAAGCGAAAGGGTAAACCAGCCCCTCGACCCTCGAAAACGGCCGTAAACCCGGGTTTAACCCGACCTCGCCGGCTCAGCGCGGGCCGCGTTCGGACCCGGCGAGTCGCTCGAGGAGCTTCTCGTAGGCGTTCACGGCGCGCTCGGCCATGACGAGTTCGAAGTTCTCGTCCGGGGCGTGCAGGTGTGACTCCGGCGTGAACAGGCCGATCATGACGGAATCGAGGCCGGTCTCGCGACGGATGTCGCCGATGATGGGCACGCTGCCGCCTTCACGGAGATAGAGCGGGCGCTTGCCGAAGGCCTCGCCGATGGCCTTGTCGGCCTCGCGGAAAGCCTTGGCGAGGATCGGATTCTGGCCGGCCGGAGTGTTCGGACGGTCCGGCGGGCAGACGAAGTAAGCCGCGTTGCCCTGCATCTCGATGAGGTCGACACGCACGCCTTTCGGCGCGCGGGCGTGGATGGCCGCGGCGACCTTGCGATGGATATCGGCCGGATCCTGGCCCGGGACGAGACGGCAGGTGATCTTAGCGAAGACCTTCGAAGGAATGACCGTCTTGGAACCCTTGCCCTGGTAACCGCCGCCGATGCCATTGAACTCGAGGGTCGGCGCGAAGCGCACGGCTTCGAGGCCGTCGAGGCCAGGGGCGGGATGCAGTTCGTCGACGCCCAAGGCACGACGGTAGCCGTCTTCGCTGAGCGGCAGCTTGCGGAGTTCTTCGCGCTCCCAGCGGGTCGGCTGTTCGACGCCTTCGTAGAAACCTTCGACGGTGACGGCGTTATCGGCGTCGTGGAGCGAAGCGCAGAGTTCGGCCAGCGCCTGGATGGGATTATAGACCGCGCCGCCATGGAGGCCGGAGTGCAGGTCGGACTTCGGGCCGGTCAGGCCGACCTCGAGGCCGACGATGCCGCGGAGGGCCGTCGTGATGACGATCTGATCGGACGACGGCGAAGCGGTATCGGAGAGGATGACGCAATCGGCCTCGGACAGCTCGGCCTTATGATTGTGCAGGAATTCCGGGAAGCTCGGGGAGCCGATCTCCTCTTCGCCTTCGATCAGGAAAGTGATGCGCAGAGGCAGGTTCGGGCAGCGCTTCAGGAGGCGGGCCAGAGCGACGACCGCGACCAGGTGCGGACCCTTGTTGTCGGCCGTACCGCGGCCCCAGACCTTACCGTCGCGGACGACCGGCTCAAAAGCGGGGGAAGTCCAGAGATTCAGCGGGTCGGCCGGCTGCACGTCATAGTGGCCGTAAAGGACGATGTGGGGCCATTCCTTCGGACCACGGCGGCGGCCGAGCACGATCGGGTGGAGGGGGGTCGGGACGACTTCGACCTCGAGGCCCGCCTGCTTGAGCAGTCCGCAGATATGCTCCCGGGCCCCGTCCATCCCCGCCTTGAAAGCCGGGTCGGTGGACACGCTGGCATGCTTCACGTATTCGGTCAGTTCGCGGACGAGATCCATGGCTTCATTAGGCAAGGAA
>JANRFG010000003.1:0-6326 GCA_030725715.1 Opitutales bacterium | reverse complement strand
CCGACCCTACCCACTGCATCGCTCGTGCCCTCCGGGCCTCTCGTTTGCCTCCCTGGCCAACTGGCCAACCGATCAACCGGTCAACTAACGTTGTATTCCTCTGGTCCACCGAGCATCCGGGCCTCTGGGCCTCTCGCTTATATCCCTCCGGCCCTCGTGTCCTCCAGCCCTCGCCTTTGCCCCGATACTCCATACTCGATACTCCATACTCTGGAATCTGGAATTTTGTCTTCCCCCTCCCCTCCCCCTTGGGAAGAGTGAACCTATGTCCCCCGCGGAACAGTTGAAGGTCATGAAATCCCGCACCGAGAAATTCATCGGTGAGGCGGAGATCCTCAAGCGCCTCGAAGCCGGCAAGACCCTGCGCGTGAAGCTCGGCGTCGACCCGACCCGCCCCGACCTGACCTTCGGCCACATGGTCGTCTTCAACAAGCTCCGCCAGTTCCAGGAGCTCGGCCACCAGGCCGTCCTCATCATCGGCGACTACACCACGCGCATCGGCGACCCCACCGGCAAGTCCGAGACGCGCCCGGTCCTTTCCGAGCAGGAGATCGAGGAGAACGCCAAGACCTACCTCGAGCAGGCCTTCAAGATCCTCGACCCCAAGAAGACCGAGGTCCGCCGCAACAGCGAGTGGTTCGGCAAGATGTCGTTCCTCGACGCCCTCCAGCTCAGCCGCCGCATGACCGTCGCGCAGATGCTCGCGCGCGATGACTTCGCCAAGCGTCACGCGTCGAACACTCCCATCTCGATCGTCGAGTTCCTCTACCCGCTCCTCCAGGGCTACGACTCCGTCATGCTCAAGGCCGATATCGAGATCGGCGGGAGCGACCAGCTCTTCAACATGCTCGTCGGCCGCGACCTGCAGGAACAGGACAAGATGGCCCCGCAGGCCGTGCTCGGCATGCCCTTGCTGGTCGGCCTCGACGGCGAGAAGAAGATGTCGAAGTCCCTCGGCAACTACATCGCCTTCAACCACGGCGCGAAGGACATGTTCGGCCGCATCATGTCGGTGCCCGACGCCACCATGTGGGTGTACTACGACCTCCTCCTGCTCTCGACGCCGGAAGAGCTCGCCGCGCTCAAGGCCGGCCACCCGATGGAAGCCAAGAAGCAGCTCGCCACGCGCCTGACGGACATGTTCCACGGCGCGGGCGCCGGCGCCAAGGAGCGCGCCGAGTTCGAGAACGTCTTCTCCAAGGGCGGCGTCCGCACGGACATGCCTGAGTTCGCCTGGGCCGCCGTCTCCGGCGGCGCGGCCGAAGTCAGCATCGTCGACCTCCTCGCCGCCACGAACCTCTTCCCCTCCAAGAAGGAGATCCGTCGCCTCATCGAAGGCGGCGCGGTCAAGATCGGTGACGACAAGGTCTCCGACCCGTCCCTGAAGGTCGCTCCGCCCTCCGGCGAACTGGTCATCCAGGCCGGCAAACGGACCTTCGTGAAGGTCAAGTAAGCCGGTCGCTCAGGCCGCCTTTTCAGCGCGGGCCTTGATGATCCGCAGGATGTAGGACTGCAGGTCGTTCATGAGCCACACGGTCCACCACTGGGAGTAGAAGTTGAAGCCCGTCGAGAGGCGCTGGTCGCTCGCGAGGTGCAGGACGACGCGATCCGGGCCGCGCGCTTCGATCCAATAGGAGCCGTGCAGGACGTCGAAATACGGTCCGCCGATGGTCACGTGCTCGTCGAAGGTCGTGGGCGGGATATTCTTCGTGTCGGCCTCGATCGAGAACGACAGGCGCTTGTTCTCCTCCCATTCGGTCACCTTCTCGACGAAGAGCACGTTGCCTTCGAAACGGGCGTAGCGGATGGAGCCGACGCCGGTGCCTTCGAGCACGGCCTCGGTCGGACGCGGGAAGCCCAGCCGATGGCTCCACGACGGACCATGTTCGGCTTCGGTGATGCGCGGCACCGAACGGATCTGCCGCCAGACCTGCGCCGGCGAGGCCGCGATCTCGATCGACGTGTGGGCCGTGCGGATCTCGGTCTCGCGTTCGCGGAGGGATTCCAGCGGCCCGGCGACGAAGGGCAACAGGGCCACGACGGCCACGCAAAGGCGCTTCGACCCACCCGACGCGCGCAAGTCACGGAGACCGCCCGCGATGATTCCGCCGAGCGAGGACATGAAGCAGACCAGCGGCAGCCAGAGGATCACGCAGATGAGCCCTTCGAGCTGGAAGAGGATCGCCGCCGCCAGGAAAGCGAGGCCGGCGAGCCAAGGCTGGAAGACGCGGCGCACCCAGCTCTTTTCGGACTCCCCGAACCAGATCACCAGGAAGCCGAGCGCCAGCGGCACCAGGAAAATGAAACTCACGCTCATGATGGCCAAGAGCACTCGGAGCGAATCCGTCGAAGGATCCCCCCTCGGGTCGAACATGAGCCGGCAGATCAGCCCGTAGACGACGCCGAGCGCCAGTCCGAGGAGGGCCTGCCGAAAAGGGGTGAGCCGGCGCGGGGTCATGCGGGCGAGTCTGGCCCGGCCATGCCGACGGGCAAGACCCGGCTGTGCATAAGTCCGCGGATAACCCGCCGGATTAATGCCTTCCCCTGCCCTCCGACGGCTCCCTATTATCACCCTCCCGCATGGCCGACCCGGAAACCATCAGCCGAGACTTCGTGCACCTCCACGTGCATACGGACTACAGCATGCTCGACGGCTGCAGCCGCATCGACCGCCTGATGGAGCGCGCATGCGATATGAACATGCGCGCGGTGGCGATCACCGACCACGGCAACCTCTTCGGGCTCTTCGATTTCTGGAACGAAGCCAAGCAGCGCTCCAAGGGCGACGTGAAGCTCAAGCCCCTCCTTGGCTGCGAGCTCTACCTCGTCTGGGACCACGCGCTCACCGACAAGCCCGATCGTCGCGAGCACAAGTACTTCCACATGGGCGTGCTCGCCCGTAATTTCAAAGGCTACCAGAACCTCACCAAGCTCGTCTCCGACGCGCACGTCCGCGGTTTGCACTATAAGCCGCGCACCGACCTCGAGCAGCTCGCCAAGCACGCCGACGGCCTGATCGGCTTCTCCGGCTGCCTCCAGGGCGTCATCCCCCAGGCCCTCCTCCGTGGCGACTACGAAGCCGCCCGCAAGGCCTGCGGTAAGTTCGTCGAGATCTTCGGCCGCGAGAACTTCGTCATCGAGCTCATGGACCACGGCCTCGAGGAGCAGAAGCGCATCATCGCCGACCTCCTCAAGCTCGCCGGCGAGTTCCAGCTCCGCGTCGTCGCCACCAACGACGTCCACTACGTCGACGCCGGCGATTCCGTCGCGCACGATGCGATGCTCTGCATCCAGACCGGCGCCCGCCTGGCCGACGAGCGCCGCATGCGCTATTCCGCCACGGAGTTCTACCTCAAGAGCGAGGCCGAGATGCTCCGCGTCTTCGGCGAAGTCCCCGAATCCATCAAGAACACCGTCACCATCGCCGAGATGTGCGACGTCAAGCTGCCGGTCGGCCAGAACAATTACCCCGTCTACATCTTCAGCGAGGGCGTGAAGCCCAAGGCCACCGACAAGATCGACGCCATCCTCGATGGCTACGAGAAGCTCAAGAACGGCCTGCTCGTCGCCGCCGGCAAGCCGGGCGAGTTCGTCATCGAAGCCGAGAAGCGCAAGGCCATGCGGGCCAACGGCTCCTACCTGCTCGAGCAGGTTAAGGCCGGCCTCAAGGAACGTTACGGCGTCGATTACGACGACCCCAAGTCCTGGCTAGACGAGAAGATTCCCGGCCCGGGTCAGACCAGCCCAGCCGAACTCTGCCGCCGCGTCGACTACGAGATGGGCGTCATCGCCGGCACGGGCTTCGTCGACTACTTCCTCATCGTCTGGGACTTCATCGACTGGTCGCACCAGCAGGATATCCCCGTCGGTCCGGGCCGTGGCTCGGGTGCCGGCTCGATCGTGGCGTATTGCCTCAAGATCACCGACATCGACCCGATCCGCTTCGGCCTGCTCTTCGAACGCTTCCTGAATCCCGAGCGCGTGTCCGCGCCTGACTTCGACATCGACTTCTGCATGCGTCGTCGCGACCAGGTCGTCGGCTACGTGCGCAAGAAGTATGGCGAGGACCGCGTCGCCAACATCATCACCTTCGGCACGTTCGGCGCCAAGATGGTCGTCCGCGACCTCGCCCGCATCCGCGACCTCCCGTTCGTCGAGACCAACCGCCTCGCCAAGCTCGTCCCCGACGACATCAACATCTCGCTCGAGGACGCCCTGAAGAAGTCCAACGAACTCCGCGAGGAGGTCAGCATCAACCCGCAGGCCGCGAGCATCATCGAGACCGGCCGCGTCATCGAGGGCATGGTGCGTAATTCCGGCAAGCATGCGTGCGGTATGATCATCGCTGACCGCCCGCTCACGGACATCATCCCCGTGACGATGCAGGAAGGCGACCTGACGACCCAATACGCCAAGGACCCCGTCGAGAAGCTCGGACTCCTGAAGATGGACTTCCTGGGCCTCAAGACGCTCACCATCATCGACGACGCCCAGAACCTCGTCCGCAAGCATCGCCAGCAGCCCGACTTCAACATCGAGAAGGTCGGCTTCGAGGACCCCAAGACCTTCGCCCTGCTCAACGAGGCGAAGACCATCGGCGTGTTCCAGCTCGAATCCGGCGGCATGCAGTCGCTCTGCCGTAAGTTCAACATCACGCAGATCGACGAGATCGTCGCGCTCATCGCGCTTTATCGTCCGGGCCCGATGCAGTTCATCCCGGACTACATCAAGGGCAAGGACGACCCCAGCTACGTCAAATACGCGCACCCGCTCCTCGAGAAGGTGGCCAAGGAGACGTACGGCATCCTGGTCTACCAGGAACAGGTGATGGAAGCCGCCCGCGTGGTCGCCGGCTACACGCTCGGCGGCGCCGACATGCTCCGTCGCGCGATGGGCAAGAAGATCCGCGAGGAGATGGAGCAGCAGCGCTCGATCTTCGTCGAGGGCGCCAAGACGACCAACAACATCGAGAAGAAGAAGGCCGAGGAGATCTTCGCCACCCTGGAGAAGTTCGCCGAATACGGCTTCAACAAGTCGCACTCCGCCGCCTACGCGATCCTCTCGTATCGCACCGCCTACCTGAAGGCCAACTACCCGGTCGAGTTCATGGCCGCCGTGCTCACGTCCGAACAGGGCAACGCCGACAAGCTCGCCGAATTCATGGCGGAGGTCGAAGCCCTCGGCATGAAGGCGCTCGGTCCCGACGTGAACCAGTCGGACACCGACTTCACGCCGGTCATCAAGGACAACGCCATCCGCTTCGGCATGGGCGCCATCAAGGGCGTCGGCGAGCAGGCCGCCCGCAATATCGTCACCGAGCGCGAGAAGAACGGGCCCTTCAAGGACTTCGCCGACTTCGTGGGCCGCATGGGCGAGTTCGAGCTCAACGCCCGCACCCTCGACTGCCTCGTACGCGCCGGCGCCTTCGATTTCACCGGCGAAGACCGCCGTCACCTCGTCGACTCCATCGAATCCGTCCGCCGTCACTTCGCCGGCGAACGCAAGGAGCGCGCCAGCGGTCAGGGATCCCTCTTCGACCTCCTCGGCGCCGAGGACGCCGGCGCCGCCCGCCCGACCGACCTCATCCTCCGCAAGTCGGAGAAGATGCCCAAGCTCGAGATGCTCAGCGGCGAGAAGTCGCTCCTCGGCTTCTACCTCAGCGGCCACCCGCTCGCCGACTACCACGGCCTCGACGAAGCCATCGCCACCATGGTCGTCACCCCGGACCGCGTCGACCTCGACAAGCAGCAGCGGCACACCGTGCGCCTCTGCGGGATCGTCGGCGGCCTCGAGAAGAAGATCTCCAAGAAGGACAACCGCCCCTGGGCGCTCTTCACCGTCGCCTCCCGCTCGGTCACCATCCCCGTGATGATGTTCTCCGACGCCTATGATGCCGCCGCGCAGCTCAAGGACGGCGAACTCCCCCTGCTCATGGACGGCTCGCACGTCATCGTCGACGCCCGCCTCAACTGGCGCGAAGAGCGCGGCGAGTGGTCGCTCAGCGCCCACGCCATCAGCACGCTCCGCCGCGCCCCGAGCCTCATCAAGAAGATCCTCTTCGCCCTCAAGCCCGGCCCGGACGCCAACGACTTCCTCGACAAGATCATGGCCCACACCCGCAAGGTGGATGGGACGACGATGGTCCAGGTCGGCTTCATCCAGCCGGACGGCCGCGTGCTCGTGGCCGAAGCCGCCCGTGGCATGACGACCCGTTTCGACACCGAGAGCTACGGCCTCTTCGGCCGCCATCCGGCCTGCGCCGGCGTGCAGATCGAGCCCGTGCCGCCGACCCAGCCCCCGCAGCGGAAGTTCGGCCCGCGGGCTTA
>JANRFG010000002.1:28094-50301 GCA_030725715.1 Opitutales bacterium | reverse complement strand
CGGCAGATTTTAAGTCTGATGTGTATACCGTTCCACCACTTGGGCCGACGCAGCCAAGGTGCGGACGCGCCTCGGATTGGCAACCCGGGAAAGCGGACGGCGTTCGCCTTCGCCTTGCCCTCGGGACCAAACCCGGCTTCCTTCCGCGCATGGATCGCTTAGCCCAGACGTTCACCCGCTGCCAAGCCGAAGGCCGCCCGGCCTTCGTGAGCTACGTCTGCGCCGGCGACCCCGACGTCGAGACGTCCAAGGCCGTGCTGCTCTCCCTGGCGCAGAACGGCGCCGACGTGCTCGAAGTGGGCGTGCCCTTCTCCGATCCGCTGGCCGACGGCCTGACCAACCAGCTCGCGGCCCAACGCGCCCTCGAAGGCGGCATGACCTACGACGGCCTGCTCGACGTGCTCCGCGCGGTGCGCGCCGGTACGGACAAGCCGATCGTCCTCTATTGCTATTATAACCTGCTGTTCTCGTTCGGCCTCGACAGCTACTGCGCCAAGGTGCGCGCCGCCGGCGCCGACGGCCTGCTCGTCCTCGACTGCCCGCCCGAAGAAGCCGACGAACTGATCGCGGCCTCGAAGAAGCACGGCCTCGCCAACATCTTCATCGTGGCCCCGACCACGCCGCCCGCGCGCATCGGCCTCATCGCGAAGCACGCCTCCGGGTTCATCTATTACGTCTCGCGCGAAGGCGTGACCGGCGAACGCTCCGAACTGGCCGCCAACCTCTCGGCCTCGGTCGCCGAGATCCGCAAGCACACCGCCCTGCCCATCTGCGTCGGCTTCGGCGTCTCCACCGCCGCCCACGTCCAGGCCATCGCCAAGGTCGCCGACGGCGTGGTCGTCGGCAGCGCCCTCGTGAACGTCGTCGCCGCCCATAAGGACAAGAAGGGCGAAGCCGCCGCCGCCATCGGCGCGAAGGTCCGGGAGCTGTTGGCCAAATAATTCACGGGGGTGGGATAGGGGTCGGGGTTGGGGTAGTTAAATAAAACAAGGGGCTCTCTGCCTTTTGTCCGCTCCTACCCCGACCCCTGCCCCCACCCCTACCCCTTCGCTATCCTCTAATCCCTTGACCAAGAGCCTTCCCTCCTCACTTTCCCCATGGTCCTAACCTCGTTAGGGCCACCGGAACCGCACCGCATGGCCCAACAAGACACCTGGACGAAAAAAGACCTGACCGGCATCGAAGAGCTTTCCCGCTCCGAGATCGAACTTCTCTTCCGCCAGGCCGACCAGTTCCTGCCCGCCCTCGCGCCGGGCAAGGGCCTCGACCTGATGAAGGGCCGCACGGTGGTGAACCTCTTCCTCGAGCCGAGCACCCGCACCCGCACGGCCTTCGAGATCTCGGCCAAGAAGCTCGGGGCCGAAGTGGTCTCGATCAACACGACGGCCTCCTCCCTGGTGAAGGGCGAGACCCTCCGCGACACGGCCGAGAACATCCGCGCGATGGGCGTCGACGCCATCGTGATGCGCCACTCCTCCGCCGGCTCGGCCCGCTACCTCGGCTCGGTCCTCGACATCTCGGTGGTCAACGCCGGCGACGGTGCCCACGAACACCCGACGCAGGCCCTGCTCGACGCCTTCACGCTCCGCCAGCGCTTCGGCAAGGTCGAAGGCCTCAAGGTCACGATCCTCGGCGACATCCTCTTCAGCCGCGTCGCCCGCTCCAACATCCTCTGCCTGTCGAAGCTCGGCGCGCAGGTCACCCTCGCCGGCCCCGCGACCCTCGTCCCGGCCGCGCTGAAGGAAGCCTTCCCGCAGGTCCGCATCGTCCATGACCTGAAGGAAGCCCTCAAGGACTGCGACGCGGTCATGCTCCTGCGCATCCAGCACGAGCGCCAGACGACCACCCACTTCCCCTCGCTCGGCGAATACACCTCGCAGTTCGGCCTCAACCCCGAACGCGCCGCCTGGCTCAAGCCCGATGCGATCGTGATGCACCCGGGCCCCATCAACCGCGGCGTCGAAGTCGAAAGCGAAGTCGCCGACGGCCCCCGCTCGGTCATCCTTGAACAAGTCCGGAACGGCGTCGCCGTCCGCATGGCCGTCCTTCACCTCTGCACCGGAGCCATCAGCCGATGAATCCCGCCGACAACTCCCCCCTCTGGATCCGCGGCGCCCGCGTGATCGATCCCTCCGCGAAGCGCGACGAAGCCAAGGGCGACGTCTTCGCCCTCGACGGCAAGTTCGTCGACCAGCTCTCCGCCGCCGACCAGGCCAAAGCCCGCGTCATCGACGGCACGGGCCTCGTCGTCGCCCCGGGCTTCGTCGACCTCAACTGCCGCCTCGGCGAACCGGGCCGCACGGCCCGCGAGACGATCCGCACGGGCACCCGCGCGGCCGCCGCCGGCGGTTTCACGACGGTGGTCACGATGCCCGACTCGCTCCCTGCGGCGGACAACGTCGGCACGATCCAACTGCTCCGCGAGATCTGCTCCCGCGACGCCGCCGTGCGCGTGCTCCCGACGGGCACCCTCACCAAAGGCCATGAAGGCAAGGCCCTCGCCCCGCTCGGCACGATGAAGAAAGCCGGCGTGGTCGCGGTCACCGACACGACCTCGGGCGTGCAGAACAACGAGATCATGCGCCGCGCGCTGGAATACGCCGCGATGTTCGGCCTGGTGGTCCTCGACCACTGCCAGGACAGCAGCATGACCGACGGCGGCCAGATGCATGAAGGCGCCTGGTCCCTCCGCCTCGGCCTCCGCGGCCTGCCTCGCGCGGCCGAAGAGATCGTGGTCTCGAGCGACTGCCTGCTCGCCGAACTCACCCAGGCCCGCATCCACCTGCAGCACCTTTCCTCCGGCGGCTCCGCCGAGATCGTCCGCCGCGCCAAGGCGAAGCAGCTCGCGGTCACGGCCGAGGTCTCCGCCCTCCACCTGCTCCTCACCGACGCCGCGCTGGCGAACTACCCGACGAGCCTGAAGACGAATCCGCCCCTCCGCGAGGAGGCCGACCGCCTGGCGCTCATCGCCGCGCTCGTCGACGGCACGATCGACGCGGTCTGCTCCGACCACTCCCCCTGCACGGCCACCGAGAAGGACTGCGAGTTCGACCTGGCTCCGTTCGGCGCCGCGACTTTCGAGACGGCCTTCGCGGCCGCCCACACGGCGCTCGTCGCCGACGGCCACGCCGACCTCTCCGTCCTCATCGCCCGCCTGACCCTCGGTCCGGCCAAGGCCCTCGGCCTCGCCGCCGGCACGCTGAAGGTCGGCGCGCTCGCCGACCTGGTCGTCCTGGACGCCAAGGCGGCCTGGACCCCCGCGAAGAGCGACCTCGTCTCGAAATCGGGCAACAACCCGCTCGTCGGCCGCGCCCTCACGGGACGCGTCCGCGCCACGTTCGTCGGCGGCCGTCAGGTCTTCGGCGCCTAAGCGACGATGGACGAACTGACCCAAGCCCTCGAAGCCTTCGGGCCGTGGGACTGGGCATGCGTCGGCGCCAACCTCACGGCGGCGGTGCTCGGCTTCTTCGGCCTGCGCTGCTGGCGCGGGATGCGCGGCGTCCTGCCGCCCCTCCCGGTCTCCGCCACGAACGCCGCGCTCGGCGTGGTGACCGGCGTGATGGCCTTCGGCTTGATCTTCGGCATCGTGACCGCCGCCGCGGCCCAGGCGTTCTCCTCGCACTTCGGCATCGCCCAGGCCCATGTGTTCACGGCCGCGTTCATCGGCCAGTCCGCCGCCGCCCTCACGATGATCGCGATGGGCGCGCTCGTACCGGAGACGCTGCGCTGGGCCCCGGAAGCCCCCGCGGCCGAAACGGAAGAGAGCCCGCTGCTTCGCGCGGTCCGCGCTTTCAGTTTCTCCCGACTGCTGCTGGTGCTGCTGATCCTCTTCGGACTCGGCCTGGCCCTCGCGGCGGTCTGGAAAGGCGTGCACGTCGGTTGGACGCAGCTCTTCCAGCACGGGCTGGCCGGCGAGCCGCCGGCGGACGCGCCGCAGGACATCGTCGACTCGGTGCTCAAGACGGACGTCGATAGCTGGCGCTTCGTCACGATCATCTTCGCCGTCACCATCGGCGCCCCGGTCATGGAGGAACTCGCCTTTCGCGGCATGCTCTACCCCGGCCTGCGCCGCCTCTTCCTCGCGGGCTCCGCGCGCCACGAACGCTGGATCGCGGCCTGCCTCACGGGTGCGATCTTCAGCGCGGCCCATCAGAGCCCTTCCGCCGCCCTGCCCCTCTTCGGTTTCGGCGCGTTCATGTGCCTGGTCCGCGACCGTTACGGCCTGCTGACCTGCATGGCGGCCCATGCGTGCTTCAATGGCTGGAACCTGGCTTGGTTGAAACTGGCGCCCGCCGCCTCCACGCTCTGACCCCATGGGCGCCCTCACGACTCTGGCCGACCGCTCGGTCGCGAAGCTGACCGAGGAGGAGATCATCCGCCGCGTGGTGCAGTCCTTGGCCGACGCCGCCCCGGCCTTCCCCGAAGGTCCGGGCGGGGATTGCGCCCACCTCCCGACGACGGGCGGCCGCTCCATCCGCGCCAGCACGATCGACTCGGTGATCCTCGGCCGCCACTTCGACGCAGCCTGCGACGGCATCCGCGCCGGCGCCAAGCTGGTGAACCGCAACCTGAGCGATCTGGCCGCGGCGGGCGCCGTGCCCTCCGACGCCCTGCTCTCGCTGGTGATCGGACCGGACGTCGACGCGACATGGCTGACCGACTTCGCCCATGGCGCCGGACGCGCCGCCGCCAAGGCGGGCCTCCGCATCGTCGGCGGCGACATCTGCCGCGGCGCGCACGGTTCGTTCCTCGGCACGCTCGCGGTCCAAGGCTTCGCCCACCGCATCCTGACCCGCAAGACCGCGGCCCCCGGCGACGCGCTCTTCGTGACGGGCCAGCTCGGCGGCTCGCTCTACGGCAGGCACCTTGATTTCTCCCCGCGTCTCGCCGAAGGCGAATGGCTCTGCGGCCACGGGGAAGTGACGGCCTGCACTGACCTTTCCGACGGCCTCGCCAAAGACCTTCCCGGCCTGCTAGGGCCGAAACTCGACGCCCGCATCGACGTGGCCACCCTGCCGGTCTCCGATGCCGCGAAGTCGCTCGCGAAGTCCGACGGCAAGCCGGTCCTCGAACACGCCCTGCAGGACGGCGAGGACTACGAGCTGCTGTTCGCGGTCAGCGCCGACCGGGCCGACCTGCTCGAAGCCTCCTTCCGCAAAGCGTTCCCGCTCACGCCGCTCACGCGCCTGGGCACGGTCGAAGCGGGCACGGGCTTGGCCCGCGACCTGGCGGACGGCGAACCGATCAAGGTCCGCGGTTTCGGTCACTTCGCCTGAGCCACCGGCCCGCTCACATGCGGAAGCGACGGATGGCCACGAAGAGCGCGAAGATGAAAGCCGACGCTCCGAAGGTGACCGTCACGGTCTCATAAGTCGCGAGGAGTTCGATCACCTGGTCCAGCAGCTTGACGGACTCCTTCGTGTCGCGTTCGGCCAGCACCAAGGCGGAGGTCGCGTTGTTCGCGGTGACTTCGACGTTCTTATTGTCGGACTTCGTGCCTTCGTCCGTGAGCAGCACGACCGAAGTCTCGGCCGACTTCATGGCCGACTTATAAGCCTCGACGGAAGCCTGCACGCTGAGGGTCGTCGTGCGGACGCGCTCCGTCGTGCCCTTGAGCTCATGGCTGAACCAGAGGCCGGCCAGCGAGACGAGGAGCGTCACGACGGCCATGCCGACGATGCCGATCTCGGCTTGGATGAGGTTGTTCTTGGCGGATCGACCGCGGATACGCTGGGCGCACATGACGTTTGTTGTTTAAAGGTTGAGGGTGGCCTGGCCGTCATCCGGCTTGGGTGCGGCCGGCTTCGGGGCGCGCGGCTTCTTTTCGGGAGCCTTCTTGGCCGGCGCCTTCTTGGCGGCGGGCTTCTTCGCGCCCTTCTTGGGAGCGGCCTGCTTGGCCGGAGCCTTGGCCGGGGCGGCCTTCTTCGCGGCGGCGCCGGGCCGGCGACGGCGCTTCGACTTCTTCTTCCGCGAGAAGAGGTTCTTCCAGCCGGGGGTCTTCGGCTTGTCCTTGAAGCCGAGCTTACGGCGGATGTTCGAGGTGATCCAGTCGACGAGCTCCGGGGCGACGGCGCCGCAGAGACCCTGGACGATCGCCTTGTTCAGCGAGGACAGCTCCCATTGGAACATCAGGAAGTAGGCGATGACCGCGAAGATCGCGGCAGCGAGCACATGACGGAGCGAACGCTGCCAGCTGGCGTCGGCGGCTTCGTCGACGAGGAGGCGTCCGACCATCGCGGCGGCGCCGATCAAGGCGACGATCCAGCCACCGGACTTGAACGCCAGCAGCGCCAGTTGGAAGTTGTTGGCGACCGCCGCCACGCCCTTGACCGGGGCGGCCTGCTCCGCGACTTCCGCGAGGACCAAGGCCAAGGTCATGCGCGTCCCTCCCCGGCCCGGAGGCCGTTCCCCGCGGGACGGGGCGATGATGTGAGGAGGCGACGCAAGGCGGAGGAGTACCCCTAAGGATACGGTTCGTAAAAAGGGGAGGTTCAGCCTTGGGCCGGCCGCCTCCCCTCTCAACCCCTAATAATAAGGTTAATCTGAAAAATCGGCCTTAAAGCGCCGCTTTTCGGGCCGGGCGGCCCTCGTCGACCTCGATGTAGTCGAACATCGTATCCACGCCGGCGTCGACGGTCAGGCCGTTCTCCTTGAGGCGACGGACGAGCACTTCATTGGCTTCGTCGCGCCAGCCGCGCTTGGTCATGAAGCCGTTCCAGATCTCGATGTCGTTCGTGGAAAGCTTGCGGCCCTTGGCTTCGGCCCAGGCGAGCACCTCGTCCTGCGTCGCCGCGGGATTCTGCAGTACCCAGACGCGCAGCTCGTCGTACTTGATGCCGAGATACTGGCAGCAGCGGTCATCGAAGGCCTTGCCGAGATTGTTCACGAAGTCGGCGTGCAGCTGACCGGCCGCATGCAGGCGGATCTTCGAGACCAGGCGGGGAAGGTAGACGAAGCCGCGGACGGCTTCATAGGGGCTGAGGAGACCAGGAACGAGGGGCATGGGTGGGAAGATAGATGAAGATGAAAGAGGGATGATAAAGGATGGAAGATTAAAACCGAGTTAGGTCTTAGCGGATAGCGGTTGGCGGTTAGCGGATAGGAAAAACAAAGGACGACCGGGAGATGGGCTATGGAGCCTACCACCGGGGGCAGCTTTCCGCCTTCTTTTCTACCCCTGCATGCTGGTGCTCCCAACCGCTTACCGCCAACCGCTATCCGCTTACACCTAACATTTGCACCTTTGCACCTCTTCTTCTGGCCAACTGGCCCACGGATCAACTGATCAACTGCGTGTCCTCGCACCCTCCGGTCCTCCGGCCCACGTATCCTCCTGTCCTCGCGTACTCCGGCCCTCGCTAGTGTTGCCCTCCTCCCCTGCCTGCCTTTCCTACCCCTACCCCGACCCCGACCCCTTCACTCCCCATGCTCCGCTTCCTCGCCTGGCTTCCGCTCCTAGTCCTCTCCGCCCTCGCGGCCGAAGCCGCCAAGCCGGCCTTCACGTCGGCCAAATACGACAAAGACATCGCAGCCTTTGAAACCGCCGACAAGGCCACGCCTCCCCCTCAGGGCGCGTTACTGCTCTCGGGCGCCAGCTCACTGCGTCTCTGGAAGACGGCCGCTCGCGACTTCTCCCCTTACCCGCTCATGAACCGAGGCTTCGGCGGCTCGAAGACCACGGAAGTGCTCGGCTACATGGATCGCATCACGCTGCCCTACCACCCTCGCGTGGTCGTCTTCCATTGCGGCAGCAACGACATCAACGCCGGCGAAACCGCCGAGGCCGTGATCGCTCGCGTGACCGAATACCATCGTCGCCTCCGCGCGGAAAACCCGCACGCCCAACTCGTGCTCCTTTCGACCACCCAGGCGCCTTCCCGCCGGACGAAGTGGGCCGAGATGAAGAAAGCCGACGAAGGCTTCCGCGCCCTCGCCGCCGCCCATCCGGAGGTCCGGTTCGTGGACATCAACCCCGGGCTCAACCTCCCCGACGGCGAGCCCCGCCCGGGACTTTACCTGAAGGACAACCTACACCCCTCCGAAGCCGGCTACGCCGCGATGCTCAAGGTCATCCGCCCCGCCGTCGACGCCGCCTGGCAGGCGACGGAGGCGGCATTTAAAAGGTAATAGCGGTTAGCGGCTGGCGGTTAGGAGAAACAAGATCCATTTGGGCCGCCACAGGGCGGCCTAAGGTAGGGGCGTGGCTACGCCGCGCCCTCCCCTGCGGAGTGCACGATTAATCGTGCCCCTACCCTGTTTCGCCCTACGGCGAAAAACGCAGCTGATCCAACCGCCAACCGCCAACCGCTAACCGCTAACCGCCAGCCGCTACCACCTCGCGGCAAACCCACACCATTCCCTTTGCTCTTTAAGCCATTGTCCTCAATTTTGCCGCCCGATGCACGAACCCTCCGCCAGTCCTACCGCCGAACGTTTCCCGAACGGGCCGTTCACGCGCTACATGGTCGGGGAAGGAATCTCGATGACGGGAACCTGGATGCAGGGCATGGCCCTCGGCTGGGTGATGACCGAGGTCGTCGTCCGCGACGGACTCCAGAGCTACGAAGGCCTGCTGCAGGCCGCGCCGCACCTCGCGAGCGGCCTGGTCATGCTCCTCCTCTTCCGTCTCGGCGGCGCCTACGCCGACCGCCACGACAAGCGTTTCATCCTGCAGGTCTGCCAGGTCGCGCAGATCGGCTTCGCGCTCGCGATCGGACAGCTCATCGCCCACGGCGCCCTGCACACCTGGCACCTCATCGTCGCCGCCGCGCTGCTCGGCGTCTCCAGCTCGTTCGAGATGCCTGCCGCCGCGGCGATCGTCCCGGAACTCGTCGCCAAGGAGAACGTCGCCAAGGCCATCTCCGTCGATCGCGCGGTCTTCCACGCCACGCGTCTCGTCGGCCCGGCCGCCGCCGGTTATCTCGTCGGTAAGTATGGCGCCGAATGGGCCTTCTACCTGAACGCAGCCTCGTTCGTGGCGCTGATGGTCGTGTTGGCCACGCTGCCTCGACGTCCGCAGGGCACGGCCGAAGAAGAGCAGAAGCGTCAGGGCGGCGCGGGCGAAGGCTTCCGTCACGTCCGTCAGGACAAGCCTAGTCTCGCGATGGTCGCGCTCCTCGCCACGAACACGCTCTTCGTCTTCCCGGTCATCATCGTCTTGCTGCCGCTCTACGCCAAGAATGACCTCCACGCCACGCCGGAGCAGATGGGCCTGTTGATGCTCTGTTCCGGAGCCGGCTCGGTTTCCGGCTCGCTGTTGATCATGGCCCTGCGGCCTTCGCTGCGTCGTCTCGCCATCCTGACGGGCATGGTCCTCGCCTGCGGCGCTCTCGTGAGCCTCAGCCAAGCCACCGGACTGGTCTGGGCCGGCGCCTCGCTCGTCAGCCTCGCCGTCGGCGTCTCGACGCTCGTCGGTCTCGCCAACACCATCGTCCAGGAACGCTCGCCCGCCGAACTGCGCGGCCGCGTCTCGGCCGTCGCCGGCCTGAGCTTCTTCGGCTTCCTGCCCTTCGCCGCGATCATCATGGGCTGGATGACCGACGTTTTCAAACTGCGCAACGTGCTCCTCGGCTCGTCGATCTGCTACGCCGTCATCGGCTTGCTCGTCATGCTCACCGTCGGCAGCAAGGTGACGGGAGAGCAGGAGGAGAGGGCCTGACCGACTTCGTTAGCCGAATGGTGAACGCAAGGTAGGGGCGAGGCTACGCCGCGCCCTTGGACGCCGGGCATGACGTAGTCCTGCCCCTACCTATGGCCACCATTCGGCGGCCGGATCCAGCTAGGGCAGCACGCGGTGCTGCCCCTACCCCAACCCCTGCCCCTATCCCTCGCGAACTCGTTCGCGTAAAGTGGTGCACCCGTTGGGATTCGAACCCAAATCGCCGGCTTCGGAGGCCAGAATTCTATCCATTGAAATACGGGTACCTGCCATGAATGAAGCCGCGGGGGCCCACGGGAGTCAACCCTTCCCCGCCCCGCCTCAACGGGCGGGCATCACGCGATCGGCGAAATCCGCGTAGTTCTTCCAGTCCTCGAGCAGGATGTCGTGCTTACCGGGACGAAGGTGATAGCCGATGGTCTGGCCGACGGGCTTGCTGATGGGCGGCTGCTCCTTGACGCCGAGACCAGGCTGACCCAGCACGCGATAGACGGGATCGGCATGCACGGCGCCGAGGAATTCGCCGAGCGGATCGGCCCAGCTGTCTTCCGAAGCGCTGGCGACGTAAAGCGGACGCGGGGCGGCGAGCGCGAGTAGGTAATGCGCGTCGAGCGGGAGCTGGTCTTCCTTCTCGGAGAAGGTCGCGAAGCGCGCGGTGAACCAATGCGGGAAGCCACGGCCTTGATAGTGTCCGCTGATCACGCCGACAGTCTCGCCGAAGATGCGCTTATTGAGCGCGGCGCCGCCGCAACCGGAGTTATTGGAGATCACGAACGCAAAACGTTGATCCTGCGCGCCGGCCCAGAGCGAAGCCTTGCCGAGGCGCGAATGGCCGTGCACCGCGGCGCGCCGGGCGTCGACGGACGGGACTTTCTCCAGGACATCGAGCATGCGCGACAGGCCCCAAGCCCAGCAGCCGATGGCGGCCCAGTCGCCGTCCTTCCATTTCGTGTTCACGCCGTCGGGCGAGAGCGCCGCGCGGAAACCGTCCTTCCAGCCCTCGGGATGATCGGGCTCGAAATCACCATAATATACAGTGGCCGAAGCGTAGCCGCGATCGATGAGGGCCTCGAACTCCCAGCGACGCGCCTGCCCGCCGCGCAAGGCCGGATCGGCCTGAGTCGTACCCTTCAAGGCCCACTGCTTAGAAACCCAAGTCGACGCGACGAAGACCGCCGGGTCTGCGGTGGTAGTGTGATTGCTGCCGAAGTTAAGCCCGACGAAGACGGGAGCCGGACGCTTGGCCGCGTTGGGCACGTAAAGCAGCATGTCGAACGACGGGCCTTTCTTGCCGATCGGCCAGACCTTGAACTGGGTGCGCGTAGCCTTGCCGCCGAAGGCGTCCTTGGATTGCTCGCGGATCTCGACCACGGCGTCGGCCTGCAGCTTCTTCGTATCAGGAGCGCGGCCGAACATGTTCTCCTCGACGAGACGGAAGACCTCCGGACGACGGACCTCGTTCCACGTCTTTGCGTCCGTCACCTTGCGTCCATCGGCGCACACGAGCGGATCGGGCAAGGTATACGGCGGGACCTTCGACTCTTCGGAGATGGTCGGCGGAATCGCAGCCAGCAGAAGCAAGGGTAACAGCATAGCGCGACTATGCGTGATTTGGCGGCCCGTGGGAGCCAAATCACGCATAGTCGCGAAGGGACACGGGTTTCGCTGGCACGGGAACAAGGTAGGGTCGGGACCGCGTCACGACATAGCTGCCTATTGTTCGCCGCAGGGCGAACGATGGTAGGGGCACGATTTATCGTGCCCTCCCATGCGGAGGGCGCGGCGAAGCCACGCCCCTACCTTCGGCCGCCCTGCGGCGGCCATTCGGCGAACGGACGCGACGCCGTCGCGCCCCTACCCCGAGACATAGCTCATGGGGAGACCGGATAGTTAGCTGGGGGACATGTCCGCAGCATACATTCCGGTTTCCGGTCTCCCTTTGAGTTCAGCTTCTCCCCATGTCCCCGTGTCACCATGCCCACGTGCCCCCTCGTTTGAAATCTGGGAACGACTACCGTTCCCAGATTTCAAACGCATACCCCAACCCCTCATGCTCACCCTTCTTCGACGAAACAAGTCGGGTGAAGATCTTCTGCCAATCGGCCGGGAAGAAGCGATCGCCTTCGAAGTCGCGGTCGATGCGGGTGATGAGCAGGCGTTCGCAAAGGGGCGTGCCCTCGGCGTAGATCCGCTCGCCGCCGGTGATCCAGACCGGACCCGGCCACTGGTCCATGCGGTCGGCGATGACGATGGCCTCGGCCAGAGAAGCGGCGCGCTCGGCCCCGGGGAACGACTTGGCGGGGTCGCGGGAGACCACCACCGTACCGCGGCCCGGCAGGGCCTTGCCCAGCTCGGCGTAGCAGGCCGGACCCTCGATCATGACGCCGCCGGCCGTCTGGTCCATGAACCAGGCCCAGTCTTCCGGGATATGCCACGGAAGCTTGCCCTCGCGCCCGATGACCCCGTTCCGGGCCACGGCGACGATGCACTGGAGGGGCTTGGGCACGGGCCAAGGGATGTGAACAACCCCCGCAAAAGCAAGCGCTGGGCGGACTTGGACGGGTTGACACCCGCCGAAAGCCTAGGGTAAGTTGCCTGAATGATTACCTGGCTCCAGAACGCCACCGGCAAGCACCACCGTCTGATCTTCGGCTTACTGCTGGTGGTCATCGTGGTCTCCTTCGTCTTCTACGGGTTCGCCGGACGCGGCGCCCTGACCGGCGGACCCGCCTACATGTATCAGGGCGTCAACCTCAACGACCCCGCCGTCCGCAAGCGCCACAATGACGCCGTCTTCTTCGGCCAGATGACCGGCCAGCGCATGGACCCCAACGGACTCGTCCAGCGCGTCGCCGAACTCGCCCTCGCCGACGGCCTCGGCATCCCCGCTCCTTCCGCCGTGGAGATCCGCCGCATCGCCCGCGAGATGACGACCGCCGCCGACAGCAAGGGCAACGACGGCCTCAACAAGTTCCTCGAGTTCGCCGCCAAGCAGCTTGACGCCTCCGACCTCGACGTCCGCGCGCGCTTCGAGACTTACATCAAGGACACCTGGCGCATCCAGAAGGCCCTCGGCGCCCTCGCCGGCTCCGGCCACGCGACCGCCAGCCAGATCAAGCGCATCCTCGACCGCGAACGCACCAAGTGGACCGTCGACGTCGCCACCTTCTCCGCCGCGGGCTTCAAGCCCGACGTCAAGGTCGACGAAGCCAAGGTGAAGGAAGCCTTCAACACCAACATCGAGGACTACCGCCTGCCCGCCCGCGTGGCCGTGACCGCGGTGACCATCGCTTCGACCGTCGCCGACACCGCGCCGGTGAGCGACGACGAGATCATCAACACGGGCTACAACCAGGCTGAGAAGTTCAAGTTCGAGACCGGCAAGGTCAAGGAGCAGGCCCTCGCCAAGCGCGCCGAGCTGGAGAAGCTCGTCCGCGCCGAACGCGCCATCACCAACCTCGCCGGCCAGATCTCCGACGAACTCGCCGAGAAGTTCCCGGTCGATACCGCCAAGGCCGACAGCAAGGAACTCGCCGCCTGGATCAAGGCCAAGAACGCCAAGCTCACGACCGTCCCCGCCTTCGACGTGACCGCCACGCCGACCGTCGCCGGAGTCCCCGCCGAAGCCCTCCGCGTGGCCGGCGAACTCACCGAGAAGGAATGGCGCACCGAAGTCTACCGCTCCGAAGCCGGCGCGACCTTCATCCTGCTCAACCAGCGCACGCCTGACCGCCTGCCGACCTTCGACGAAGCCAAGACCAAGGCCGTCGAGGCCTGGAAGAAGTCGCAGTTCAACCGCCTCCTCGCCGAAGAAGCCAACAAGCTCGCCAAGGGCATCAAGGACGACATCGCCGCGGGCAAGAGCTTCACCGACAGCGCCAAGGCCCGTAAGCTCGCCCTCGCTTCCCCCGAGGCTTTCTCGGTCTACGGCGTGCCCGAAGCCCTCAACGGCGCCAATGAGAACACCGGCCTCCTGATCGAAGCCGCCGGCGTCGGCAAGGTGACCTCGCCGATCCGCACCGCCAACGGCGACTACGTCTTCATCCGCCCGGCCAAGGCCGACCTCCCCAAGGACGGCGCGACCGCCGAAGAGAGCCGCCTGTTCGCCCAACGCATCTCGCAGCGTAACGCCTACTTCACCGGCATCGGCCTCGTCCAGGACATCATCCCGGCCCCCGCCCAAGACAAGTAAGGGAGTCTTAAGGCCCACGGGAACCCCTCCGGAGGCCTCCTCCCGAGGGGTTCTTTATTTGGCCCCGATTACGGCTTTACCAACCCCTACCCCAACCCCTACCCCTTTCCCTATCCAAATGTCCCAGGTCCGCGTCCGCTTCGCTCCCAGCCCCACCGGCTTCTTCCACATCGGAAGCGCCCGCACGGCCCTGTTCAACTGGCTCTACGCCCGTCACACGGGCGGCAAGTTCATCCTCCGCATCGAGGACACCGACAAGGAGCGTAACTCCGACGCCTTCCTGAAGGTGATCTTCGACTCGATGCGCTGGCTCGGCATGGATTGGGACGAAGGCCCCGAGGCCGGCGGCGACTACGGTCCCTACTTCCAGTCGCAGCGCACGGAACTCTACAAGGCCAAGCTCCAGGAGCTCGCCGCCAAGGGCCGCGCCTACGAGAAGGACGGCGCCTGGTGGCTCCGCCTCGAAGGCGCCCGCACCGCCGCCTACGACGACCACCTGAAGAAAGATTACGAGAAGGTCGACGCCGCCCCGATGGTGCTGCACGACATGGTCCGCGGTCAGGTCGCCCGCGTCGAAGACCGCGACTTCGTGATCTTCCGCTCCAACGGCGAACCGGTCTTCCACTTCGTCAACGTCGTCGACGACATCGAGATGAAGATCACGCACGTGATCCGCGGCGAGGACCACCTCTCCAACACCTCGAAGCACCTCGAGCTCTTCAAGGCCTTCGGCGTCGAGCCGCCGAAGTACGCCCACATCCCGCTCATCCTCAAGACCGACGGCCCGGGCAAGATGTCCAAGCGCGACAAGGGCGCCCTCATCGAGGAATACCAGCAGCGCCGCTACCTCCCCTCCGCCGTCCGCAACTACCTCTGTCTGCTCGGCTGGACGCCCGCCGACGGCAAGGAAGTGCTGCCGATCGAAGAGATCATCAAGCAGTTCGAGATCTCCGCGGTCCACCAGTCCAACGCCCGCTTCGACGAGCGTAAGATGTCGCACGTCAACGCGCAGACGCTCCGCAACCTGCCCGCCGCCGAGTTCGCCGCGCTCGCCCGCCCGATCCTGCTCGAGACCAAGGTCGTCGACGCTTCGGTCTCCGACGCCCGTCTCGCCGAGGTCCTGGGCATCGTCCAGGAGAAGGTGATCTCGCTCGAACACCTGCCGGAGTTCATGGGCTTCTTCTTCACCGCTGATTTCAAGAAAGACGAAGGCGCCAAGGCCAACCTCACCAAGAAGGGCGGCGACCCGGTCGCCCGCGTCCGCGAACTGCTGCCCGCCCTCGAAACCGCCGCCTGGAACGAGCCCGCCCTCGAGGCCGCCTTCGCCGCCGTCGGCGCCGCGAACGAGCGCAAGCCCACCGACTACTTCGCCCCGGTCCGCTTCGCGACCTCCGGCCAGGGCGGCGGCGCCCACCTCCTCGGCGTCCTCCGCGTCCTCGGCCGCGACACCACCCTCGCCCGCCTGAAGGCTTACGCCGCTTAATCCGTCATGTCCTCCGAAACCCCTGCGCCGGCGGCCCACCGCCACTTCATCCAGCAGATCATCGACGCCGACCTGGCCGCAGGTAAGCACGCGTCCATCGCTACCCGCTTCCCCCCGGAGCCCAACGGCTACCTGCACGTCGGCCACGCGAAGTCGATCTGCCTGAACTTCGGCCTCGCCCTGGAATTCAAGGGCCGCTGCCACCTGCGCATGGACGACACGAATCCGACCAAGGAAGAGGTCGAATACGTCGACTCGATCAAAGAGGACGTCCGCTGGCTGGGCTTCGAGTGGAACGAGCACTACTACCAGGCGTCGAACTACTTCGAACGCATGCACGCCGACGCCATCAAGCTGATCAAACTCGGCAAGGCCTACGTCTGCTTCCTCTCGCAGGACCAGATCCGCGAATTCCACGGCGACGAGAAACACCCCGGCAAGCCGAGCCCGACCCGCGACGCGTCCGTCGACGAGAACCTCGCGGCCTTCGAGAAGATGACCCGCGGCGAGTTCGACGAAGGCAAGGCGGTGCTCCGCGCCAAGATCGACATGGCGTCGCCGAACATGCACATGCGCGACCCGGTCATCTACCGCATCCGCAAGGACCATCACCACAACACCGGCGACAAGTGGTGCGTCTACCCGATGTACGACTACGCCCATCCGCTCGAGGACGCGTACGAAGGCATCACCCACTCGATCTGCACGCTGGAGTTCGAGGTGCACCGCCCCTTCTACGACTGGCTCCTCCGTACGCTCGATACCCCCGCCAAGCCGCAGCAGATCGAATTCGCCCGCCTCAACCTGACCTACACGGTCATGTCCAAGCGCCGCCTGCTCGAACTCGTGCAGGAAAAGCGCGTGTCCGGCTGGGACGATCCCCGCATGCCCACGATCTCCGGCATGCGCCGCCGCGGCTATACGCCCGCCGCGGTCCGTAAGTTCTGCGAGACGATCGGGATCACGAAGCATAATTCCCTCTCCGACGTCGCCCTGCTCGAGCACGCCGTCCGCGACGACCTCAACAAGACCTCCTCCCGCTTCATGGCGGTGCTGGATCCGGTCCGCCTCGTCATCGAGAACTACCCCGAAGGCCAGGTCGACGAACTCGACGCCGTCAATAACCCCGAGGATCCCTCCGCCGGCACCCGCAAGGTGCCCTTCTCCAAGACGCTGCTCATCGAGCGCGCCGACTTCATGGAGATCCCGGAGAAGAAATATTTCCGCCTCACGCCCGGCCAGGAGGTCCGCCTCCGCTGGGGCTACTTCGTGACCTGCACCGGCTGCAAGAAGGACGCCGCTGGCAACGTCATCGAAGTCACCTGCACCTACGATCCGGCAACCCGCGGCGGCGACGCCCCGGACGGCCGCAAGGTCAAGGGCACCATCCATTGGGTCTCCGAAAAGCACGCCGGCGACGTCGAGGTCCGCCTCTACGACCGCCTCTTCGCGCACGAGGACCTGAACGACATCCCCGAAGGCACCGACTGGCGCACCCTGCTCAATCCCGGCTCGCTCAAGACCATCCGCGGCTTCGTCGAGCCCGCCCTCCTCGCCCTCGCGCCGAGCACCCGCGTGCAGTTCGAACGCACCGGCTACTTCTGCGCCGACGCCAAGGACTCCCAGCCCGGCAAGCCCGTCTTCAACCGCACCGTCGGCCTGAAGGACTCCTGGGCCAAGGCCGTCGCGAAGTAAGGTAGGGACAGCACCACGTGCTGTCCTCTGTCTCTTGGCATGGACGCGACGACGTCGCGTCCGTTCGTCGCTTGACCGAGACACTGAAAAGCACTTACATAAATCCGTATCTGAAAGTACCCTCTGGGTTCCGTATGATACCACCAGGAAGCCGCCGCTAGGCGGCTTTCCTCTTTTCAGGACCCAAGGTAGGGACGCGACGACGTCGCGTCCGTTCGCCACTTAGCATACCCAATCCGGGCATGCCTTTGGGCCTTACCACATCCATCCGCCCACGGATGCGACGTCGTCGCATCCCTACCCCCTAACCCGCCCACTTGTACCCTGATCAACGACGCCTACCCCCACCCCTACCCCAATCCCTACCCCCTTTCCAGCCAACCGGCCCTCTCATCAACCGATCACCCCCTTAGGCCCTCCAGCCCTCGGGCCACGAGTCCTCGAATCCTCGCTTTAATCTCCCTTGACCCACCCCCCGCCCTCCCTTTGATGCACCTTCTAGCTGGTAACAAAGGAGAGGTGGCAGAGTGGTCGATCGCGCTGCATTGGAAATGCAGTGTACCGCAAGGTACCGAGGGTTCGAATCCCTCCCTCTCCGCCAGTTAGATTAGAGCCAGAAAGGCACGCCTTTCTCGGGTTAGATCAGTCTACTCTGACAAAGACTCTAACAACCTGCATCCTGGTAGGGTCAGCACTGCGTGCTGACCTGGCCCAACTTCACCGACCCAAGCCCCCTACTCTGGGAAAGAGGCAGGCCTCAGGGAATAGGCATCATACTCCCGAGATTGAACAAGCACCCGCACCGCCAAGCCTCACCGCCTCATGGCCGATCGACGCGCGGCTGCTCCTGATTGACAGGTTGCAGATGTAGCAGTTATTTTCGAAGCCATGCACCCGACCACGATGGAACCTCCGAAGAACAAGCAGGCGCGCGCCGACCTCGGCCGAATCGCGGAAATGCGTGGCGGCAAACGCGGGCTCCTACGCCTGATGGACGCCTCCGGGCGGGCCATCCCCCTTCCGGGCGACCTCTGCCAACTGCTCATCCAGGTCGCCGGCGAACTACGGTCCGGCAACTCGGTGGTCATCCTCTCCGCGGAAGACGAGATGACCCCGCAGACGGCGGCGGATTTCCTGGGGATGTCCCGCCAGTTCCTGATGCGGCTGCTGGATAAGGCCGAACTCCCCTTCCACAAGGTGGGCTCTCATCGCCGCATCCGGCGCAAAGACGTCGAGACCTATGCCCGCAAACGGGCCGCCCAACGCAGCGCCCGACTGGAACGGCTGCGCGACAAGATCCAAGCCGCCGGGCTGGACGACTGAGGAATGCCGGCACGTCCGCCCATCGTGGTCCTCGACGCGTGCGTGCTGGCGAACCAGACGGTGGCGGACCTGCTGCTCAGATTGGCCGAGGATCCGCCGCTCATCCTGCCGAGGTGGTCCGAAGAGATCCTGAGCGAGGTAAGACGCACCCATCGAAAGCTCGCCTGGCCTGACGCCTTGGCGGAAAGCTGGCAGGAGGACGTCACCGCGTGCTTTCCCGAAGCCGCTTTCTCCGCTCCGGCCAAGCTGATCACGCGGCTTCGCAATCAAGCCAAAGATCGGCATGTCCTCGGGGCCGCCATCGTCAGCAAGGCGGAGTCCATCGTGACCTTCAACCTACGGGACTTTCCCGCCCCTGCCCTCGCTCCTTGGGGCATCCAAGCCAAGCATCCGGACGCCTTCGTCCTTGAACTCATGCGAAGCCGACCCGTCGACATGCTCGCGAAGGTCGAGCACATGGCCCGGAGACATGGACCTGTGAAGACCTTGGAGAAACTCCGGCGTGACCTCCCGAAGTTCGTCCAAGCCCTAGGCCCGAGGATGAATCGCTGACCCCACCGCCCTCAAAGCGCGACAATCAAGAAGGTCAGGATGAGCCTGGTCCGGAGACTGAGCTTGGAGACGAAGACGGCGGAGACGAGGCCGATCGTCAGGTAGCCGAAGGCCTGCCCCGCCAGGAAGCCCAACCATCCGTCCTGGTCTTGCACGAACGAATAAAGCCAGAAACGAATCGGCAAGGCGCACAGGACGACGATGAAATATCCGGCGACCTCCCGGCGCAGGTTACGTTTGAAATCCGAGGGAGGATTATTGGGCATGTTCGTAAGGTTTTTCGGCGGGAACGATGACGGGGGCGATGACGGACTTCCACACGGCGTAGCCGGCGGGAAGCATGTGGATGTCACCGGGGATGAAGCATTCGGCCTTGGGCTGGCCATCGGCACCGATGAGCGGCTCGGTGATGTCGATGAACTTCATCCACGGCTGCGTGGCGCACTCCTTGGCGAGCAGCTCGTTCGTCTTCCGGAGTTCGGCGATCTTGAGGAAGCGCTTGCCGGGGCTGGGCACGACGCCGAGGACGTACAGTCGCGTCTGCGGCAAGGCGGCGTGAAGCTTGCTGTAAAGCTTCCGGAAGTTCTCCAGGACCGTCTCGGGCTTGGCGCCGGCGTTGATGTCATTGCTGCCTTCGTAAAGGATCACCGCGCGAGGCTTGAACGGGATGGCGAGGTTTTCGACGAAATGATCGGCGGCCTGATTCATCCGGCTGCCACCGATGCCGTAGTTATGGACGGTCAGAGGCGCCAGGTCGGTCTTCACGCCCTTCCAGAACTGCATGTGCGAGCTGCCGATACAGATGATGCCTCCGGGTGCCGGCGGAGCCTTCTGCGCCCCGGCCAGGACCTTCTGATACAATGCCATGACCTTCGCGGACGAGGACTTGTCTGTCAGGACTTCGTCCGCCGCGAAGACGGTGCTTAAACCGAGGAAAAGGCAGGCGAAATAGCGGAGCACGGCTTTCATGGGGTGCGGCCAAACTACGGACGAAAAGCACGGAGGAAAGGTTTTTGCTGTCATCGGCCCTAAGTCCGCTTTCGATGCCCTCACCCCATGAAAGCCCCGCTCTGCCTCCTCGCCCTGCTCGCCTGCGCCACCCTTTCGGCCGCCGACATCACGGTCACCCCGAACGAAGCCGTCGACGTCGCCCAGGACGGCAAGGTCGTCGCCCGCTTCATGATGTCCCACGACGTCAGCACCCCGGCCAAGCGACTGGATCACTACAAGCCCTACCTTCACGTCTTCGATCCCAGCGGCGCCCTGCGCCTGACCAAGGGCCCGGGCTTCAACTTCACCCACCACCGCGGCATCATGCTCGGCTTCGCGAAAATCACGGTCGATGGCAAGACCTACGACCGCTGGCACATGACCAAGGGCGACCAAGTCGTCACCGACGTCAAGCCGACGACCGACGGCTTCGTCGCCGCCATCGACTGGCAGGGCGCCACGGCCCAGGACAAGCCGATCCTCACCGAGGAGCGCGCCTTCACGTTCACGAAGGCCGCCGCGCCCTTCTACGTCGGCATCGAGATGAAGAGCACGCTCAAGCCCGACCACGGCGAAGCCAAGATCGACGGCGACCCCGAGCACGCTGGCGCGCAGTTCCGTCCGTCGGAGAAGATCGACGGCACGAAGACCACCTACGTCTATCCGGGCAAGGACGTCCTGATTCACAAGGTCCGCGACCTCACCTGGGTCGCCGAGATTTTCACGGTCGAAGGCAAGACCTTCACGGCCCTGATCCTGAACCATCCGTCGAATCCGAAGGACACAGCCTTCTCGGCCTACCGCGATTACGGCCGCTTCGGCGCCTTCCCGAAGGGCGTCGCCACGCCGGAATCCCCCTTCAAGCTGCGCTACCAGTGGCTCATCGCCGAAGGCGATGTCCGCGACGCCGCCGCCTTCCAGCAGGCCTACAACGCCTTCGCCGGCGTGAATGAGCCGACGCCCGCCGTGACGGTCATGCTCGCCGAGCAGCCGAAGCCGAAGGCTCCGGCCAAGAAGTAAGCCGACTTAGGCGCCGACGCCCTTCCGCACGCGACCGATCGCGGAGGACTGGCGCTCGCGCAGGACCGCCTGGGCCTTGAGCACCTTCGCCTTCGCGGCGGCAGGGTCCTTGGCCATGGCCAGCACGGCCGGGACGATGCCCGCGAGCTGCGGTTCGTCATCGAGGTCGAAGAGCCACTCGTTCAGGCCGATATCCTTCCACATGTTACCCTTGGAGGTCTGTTCGGCCCAGCGACACACGATGGCCGGGATGCCGTTGCCGACGCACATGATGGGCGAATGCATCTCGTTGCCGAAGAGGCCGGCGCTGCGGACATAGACGCTGAGGGCCTCGTCGGTGAGCCAGTAATCCTGACGCCAGACCACGCGGTCCTTGACGTCGTCGGGGAGCTTATCGAAAAGGATCTCCTTGCCCAAGGCCATCTGGGTGCGGTCTTCGGGGCAGATGAGTACCTTGAGGTCGGTCTGCTTCACGACGGCGATGATCGCGGCGCGTAGCTGGGCGTGATCATGTTCCTTCATCTCGTCGTTACGCTTCTGCTTCACCGGGTCGAAAGTCGTACCGGGTTTGATGAGCCAATAGGGCGTGCTGCGATAACGGGGAATGCAGCAGAGGAACTTGCCGCGCTCGAGGCCCCAGCCGTGCAGGAAAGCCTCCGCGGTCTCCTCGTTGCGCAGGTCGGTGGCGAACGCGCCGTCCGGACCGAATTCCATCACCGGGCACTTCACGCCGCCGGCCTTGGCGGTCTCGAGCGAGACCGAATCACGGAAGTAGACGAACTGGGCGCCGCTGAGGATCTCGACCGTCTCCGGCGTGGGCTTACCCTGGGTGATGCCGAGCACGCCGTAAGGCTTCGGTCCCTGCTTACGCCACATCGCGACCTGCTTCTCGCCCACGAGCGAAGGGCCGGAGCCGTGCAGCAGGAAATCGTTCTCGGCGTAGAGCTTGGCGACATCGGGCTTGGGGCCGACGAACTTCAGCTTCGGGAAGCGGGCCGCGAGCATCTCCTTCACGCCGTTCTCGACGTTCGAAGGCCAGAGGGTGACCTCGGCCTCCGGGAAATATTTCTCGAGCAGAGCCAGCATGCCCGGCGTATGGGCGATATCCCCGATGTTCACCGTCTGCCAGGACGAGCGCAGGACCACGCGCGGGGCGCGCTTGCCTTCGGCGGCGCCGAGCGATGCGGCGATGGCCGCCACGAAAGCGGATTCCAGGAAACGACGGCGAGAGAGCATTGTTATCAGGGGTAGGGATAGGGGTAGGGGTTGGGGTGGATTGAGTCAAACCACCCTT
>JANRFG010000002.1:1216-27994 GCA_030725715.1 Opitutales bacterium | reverse complement strand
AATCATCACTTCTTCGCGACTTCGCGCTTGGGCAGCATCGCGAAATACTGCTCCTGCACGGCCTTCACCTTGGCCTTCAGCGGTTCGACCTGCGGGGTGAGTTCAGCGTAAGATTTAGCGATCTCCTCGAGATTCTTGTCGCGCTGCGGGATATCCTTCTGGGCGGTGGCCACGGCCTTCTCGGCGTTGGCCTTCTCGCTCTTGGTGAGTTCGAGGGTCTTGGCGGCGGCTTCGACGAGGAGACGCTTGGCTTCGACCGGCTTGCCGGCTTCGGTCAGCTGGGCGCGGACGGCGACGAGCGCCTTCTCCAGCACCGGCAGGCCTTCCTTGGCCTTCTGCAGCGAAGCCTGGAGGGCGGGCAGCTTGGCCGCGTAATCCTTCTGCGCGGCGACGCCGGGGGCGGCCAGCTTCTCACGTTCGACGATATGCTTGGAGCGCTCCTTCGTGACAGCGACGACTTCGGCCTGGGCCGGGATCACGGCCTTCTCGGCGGCGGCCACCCCGGCGGCGGCTTTCGCCACGACCTGATTAGCCGCGGCGACGTTCGCTTCGGCGTGGGCGGCAGCGGCGACCTTGGCGGCCTCGGTCTTTCGGACCGTTGCAAGGGCGGCGCGGGCTTCGGCCACCGCCTGCTCGGTCTGCTTCTTCCGGGAGAAGTAACTGAAGGAGAAGACGGCGCTGAAAGTGCGGGCTTCGCCGTAGGCCTTTTCAGCAATGGCAACCTTTTCCGCGGAGGCCTTGCCGACGGCGACGGCTTTCTCGGCCTCGGCGGAAGCGGTACGCAAGGCGGCCTTGGCGGCGGCGACGCCCTCCATGGCCTTGGCGTGCAGGAGCTGGGCGGCGGCGACGGCCTTCTTCAGTGCTTCGACCTTGGCGGTCAGCTCAGTGATGCGCGCGCGGAGGGGGTTCGTATGCTTGTCTCGATAAGCGGCGGCGGCGGCGGTGGCGACGGCCACGATCGCGTCGCGATCCTGGCCGAGGCGCACGATGGCCTCGCTCTGGGTATCGATGAGCTTCTGCTGCGCCTCGATCTTACCCATGGCTTCGGCTTCGCTGACCCGCAGGGGCGAAAGGGTCTTATCGAGCGCGGCGAACTCCGCCTTAAGCGCTTCGAGTTCGGCCTGGAGCTTCGGCAATTGCGCTTCGTTCTGGGCGATGGTCTTCTGCGAAGATTCGATGCGGGCGGCGGCCGCGACCTTGGCGGCTTCGTTCTCGGCCTTGGCGGCGACGAGGTCGGCGATGTCCTGCTCGAGCTTGGCGAGCTTCTCCTGCTCCGTGAGCACGCCGACGTTGAACTGGGCGGCCTTGAGGGAGACGAGGCGTTCGCGGTGGGCGGCGGTCTCGGCGACGATGTTCCGGACATTCGCCTGGGCGGCGGTCAGATCGGCCTTGGCCTTGGCGAGTCCGGCTTCGGCGGCGCGATAGGCCGCCGCGACCGGACGGACCTTGGCGGCTTCTTTCGTGAAATAATCGATCGCCTTGGACTGGGCGGTGACGGCCTTGTCGGCCTTCGCGCGCTCTTCGGCGTTCTTCGCCTTACCCTGCATCGACTGCCAATAGGCCATGCTCTTCTGCTGCTGGGCGAGCTTGGCTTCGAACTCGGCCAATTTCTTGGAGGCCGGCTCGCCGGCTTCCTTCACTTTGGCCAACGCCGCCTCAGCGGCCGGGATAGGCGCTTCGGCAGCCTTCGCGGCGGCTTCGGCCGGAGCCAACGCGGGAATCAGCTCGGCCAGCCGCTTCTCGGAGGCGGCGAGGCGGTCGGCCAGTTTGGGCGGATTGCTGGAGACCTGGGTGACCTCACGGCCGGTCTCGCTCTCGAAGAAACGGATTTCGCCGAGCCAGTTGCCGGAGACGAAGGCCTTGGAGTCGTAGAGACCGACCACCTTGGCGACCTGGTCGGCCTGCTTGACGCCCTGGGCGTGCGGCAGACGCTTGCCGTCGATGGACCACATGGCCGTGGTGCCGTCGGCGCCGCACGAAAGGAGACGTCCGTCCGGCAGGAAGGAGACCGACTGCACGTTGCCGCCATGGGCGGACCAGGTGGCGACCTGCTTGCCGTTCTTCATCTCCCAGGTGGTGATCACGCCGTCGGCCGAGCAGCTGGCGAGGACGTTGGAATCGGCGCGCCAGGCGAGGTCGGTGACGCTGCCCTTATGCTGACCGAGAGGATAGAATTCGCCGCCGTTGTCGGCTTCCCAGACGAAGACGTTGCCGTTGCGGTCCGAGGTCGCGAGCAGGATGCCGTCCGGGCTGAAATCCGCGCCGGTGACCCACTCGGTGTGCTTGGCGATGACGTAGAGCTCCTCGCCCGTGGCCACGTCATAGCACTTCACCTTCTTCGAATTGGTCCCGATGACGATCTTGCGATGGTCGGGCGTGATGTCGGCGGACATCACCTGGTCGAACTCCTTGCCGACCTCGGTGACGCGCCTGCCGGTCTTGACGTCCCAGACGACGGCGTGACCGAACTTGCCGCCGCGGCCGCCGCCCATGATCAGGAGCGAGCCGTTGGCGCTGAACTTAAGCGAACGGGCGTAGCCTTCGGGATACGGCAGGATGCCGGCGAGCTCGTGGCGGTCCGTATCGTAAAGGAGGATCTGCTTCTGGCCGGCGACGGCGAGGAGCGAAGTCCACGGGCTGGCCGCCATCGCGGTGACCGCGGAAGTGCGGGGCGTCACGATGACCGGCTCGAGCAGGACGTTCTCCGGACGGGCCACGGGGCCGGTCGGCTTGCCGGCGCCCCCGGCGAAGGTCAGGTCGACCTTGGGCTTGTTGGAGGCCTTGGCCACGCTGCCCTTGGCCTGGAGCAGGCCGCCGGCGATCCACTTGGAGAGGAGCGTCAGGTCCTTGGCGTCGAGGGGCGCGCCTTCCGGCGGCATGAAGGGTTCTTCCTTCTTGGCGCTGCAGGTCCAGAGACGGCTGCCGGAAGGGTTACCGGCGTCGACGACCGCGCCGCCGCTGCCGCCGCTCATGAGGCCGGCGTAGCTGGTCAGCTCGAGGCCGCCCTTCTTCTTGTCCGGGTTATGGCAGGAGAAGCACTTGTTCTCGAGCAACGGACGGATGTGGTCGTCGTAGGTCAGCTTCTCGTTCTCCTGCGCGGGAGAAGCGACGGCGACCAGCCCGGCGGCCAGGATGAGGCAGCGGCGGGTGAGCCAGCGGAACGACGAAGGGGCGGCGGCCATACGGACGGCTCAGATCAGTGGTTGAAGTAGAATTCCTTGGAGTTCATCAGCGCCCAGAAGGCGTCCTCGAGGACGATCTGGCGGTTGGCCGGATCGGCGGCGACGGCGGCGGCGACGGACTTCCGCTCGGGCTCGCGGGGCGCGCGGCCGAAGACGCGTAGGAAAAGCTCGGTGACGATCTCGTCGTCCTTCTTGCCGGCGGCGATGAGGCTCTCGACCACCTTGCCGCGGCGGATGCGGTCGTTGACCGCGTCGCCGTTCATGAGGTGGAGCGCCTGCGAGAGGTTCGGGTCGGTCTTCACCTCGGTCGAGGCGACGGACTCGCGCTTCGAGCGGCCGAAGGTCGTCAGGAAGTAGTTCGAGACGGCGCCATCGGCGATCTGCACGGCGCGGGCGCCGAGCGGGAGGCCCTGGAACTTGTTCGGGGTCTCGGTGATCTGCGAGATGGCGTCGAGGAGCACCTCGGCGCGGACGCGGCGGACCTGCGCGCGGGCGAAGTTCAGCTTATCACCGGCGTTGGAGTCGTTGGTCTTAGAGCTGCGCTGGTAGGCGGCCGAGGCGGTGATGTCGCGCACCAGGCGGCGGACGTCGTAGTTATACTCCGTCAGCTTCGCGGCGAGCTCGTCGAGCAGCTCGGGGTTGGAGGGCGGGTTCGAGACGCGCACGTCGTCGACCGGATCCACGACGCCGACGCCGAGGAAGTGGGCCCAGACGAGGTTGGCGATATTGCGGGCGAAATACGGATTACGCGGGGAGGCCAGCCATTCGGCCATCACGCGGCGGCGGTCGTCGCCGGGCTTGAGGTCAGGCTCCTCGCCGCCGAGGAACTTGGGCCGCACGTTCTTCTTGGTCAGGAAGTGCTGCGATTCGCCGCCCTTGCTGTTGAAGACGATGACCTCCTGGGGGTCGTCGGTTTTCTTGCGGCCGATCTGGGCGAAGAAGGCGTTGAAGCCGTAGTAGTCGTTCATCGTCCAGCGGTCGAACGGGTGGTTGTGGCACTGGGCGCACTGGATGCGCATGCCCATGAACACCTGGGCGACGTTCTCGGACAGCTTGAGGCGGTCGAGCTCGCTCTGGTAGTAGTTCACCGCCGGGACGGACACCGTGCCGCCGTTGGCGGACAGGAGGTCGACGACGATCTGGTTGATCGGGCGGTTCTTGCCGATCTCATCGGCCAGCCAGTTGTAGTAGAGGAGCGCGTTCTTATAAAAAGGCGGCGCGTTGTTGCCGGCGTTGATGCCGGAGCGGATCTGGAGGAGCTCGGCCCACTTCATCACCCAGAGCTCGGTGAACTCCTTGCGCTGGAGGAGACCCTCGACGAGCTGCTTACGCTTGTCGGGACGCTTGTCCGCGAGGAAGGCGGTCAGCTCGGCCGGCTTCGGGTAGAGGCCGACCACGTCGATGTAGACGCGGCGGATGAATTCCTCGTCCGTGCAGGTCTCGGACGGCACGATGCGCAGGCGGTGCAGGCGCTCGTTGACGGCCTTGTCGATGTAGTTGACCTCGGCGACCTTCGGGCGCTCGTAGACGAGGCCCTTGGGGATGACGATGGCCTGGGCGGTGACGCTGAAGACGTCGAAGCGGGCCAGCATGAAGGCCGCGCCGCGGTCGCCGGACTTCACGACCCCGTCCTTGTCGATCTTGGCCACGGGGTCGTTGTTCGACATGAACAGCGCGAGCTTGGTGACGTCGCGGTCGGTGCCGTCGGAATAGGTGGCGCGGACGGTGATCTGCTGGGTGGCGTCCTTGCCTTCGAGCACGAGCTGCTTGGGGAAGACCTCGATGCCGGTGACCTTGGCGATGCCGGGGGCGTCGTCCTTGGCGCCGTTGGCGATCCATTCGAGGATGGTCTTATTGTACTGCGAGTCGGCGTCGTAGAGCTGGTTGCCGGAGTGCGGGACGGCGCCGACGGCCTTCTCGACCAGCATGCTCTCCTCCGGGATGGCCAGGTTGATGCGGCGGCCGATGAGCTCGCGCGTCAGGCGGACGTAGTCGCCGTCCGGATCCATGCCGAAGAGGGAGAGACGGAAGCCGTCCTTGCCGCGGGCGGCGCCGTGGCAGCCGCCGCTGTTGCAGTTGGCGCGCAGGAAGACCGGCATGACGTCCTGACGGAACGAGACCGCGCGGTCCTTGTGGCCTTCCTTGACCGCGACGGGGATGCGCACGGTGCGGCCGCCGAGCGAGGCGACGACCTCGGTGGCGCCGGCGTCGGCGACGGCGTGGACGGAGTAGCCGTCGAAGGCGGCGACCTTGGCGTCGGCGACCTTCAGGTCGGCGAAGGCGGTGACGTCGCGGGTGGTGGCGTCCTTGAAGGTGGCGAAGACGACGATGCGGTGGAAGTCTCGCTTGGTCTCGAGGGTGACGGACTCCGGGAAGATCTCGAGCTTCTCGAGGGTGGTGAGCTTCTGGGCCAGCTCGGCCTTGGCTTCTTCCTTGGCCTTGTCCTTGGCGGCGAGCACGACGCCCGCGGGCCAGGCGGCGCCTTCGGCGACCCAGCGACGGATGACGTCGATCTCGGCGGCCGGCAGAGGCCCGCCCTTCGGAGGCATGATGTCGTCGTGGTCCTTCGGCAGGACGAGACGCTTCACGAGTTCGCTCTTCTCCGCGTCGACGCCGATGAGCGCGGCGCCGCTCTCGCCGCCCTTGAGGAAGCCCTCGCGGGTGGTCATGAGCAGCTTGCCCTTGGTCTTGTCCGGATTGTGGCACTCGAGGCACTTGCCCTCGAAGATCGCGCGGACCTCGTCGAAGGCGACGGGCGCGGCGGTCGCGGCGGAGGTCAGGCCGGCGGCGAGGAAGGCGAGGAGCGGGAGACGGCGGAAAGACATGAGGAGGGATCAGTTCTTGGGGGCTTCGTTCTTGAGGCGGAGCTGTTCGAGACGGGAAAGCACGACGGGGGCGGGCGCGGCGGCCGGAGCAGCGGCCGGCTTGCCGGCGGCGGGCGGGGCGGCCTTGGCGACCGGGGCCGGCGCGGCCTTGCGAGGCGCGTCGAGGCGCAGGATGGAACCGAGGGCGATACGGTGCGTGGCGAGGCCCTGGCCGGTCGGGATGTCGACCTGCACGAACATGTTGGCGGTCTTGCCGACGCGGGACTTCCCGTCCGTCTCGACGGTGAAGCGGAGCACCTTGGTGTCCTTGGTGACCTTGATCGGCGCGATGCGGATCGTGTCGGGCGCGCCGACGAGCTGGGCGACGGCTTCGCCTTCGAACGGACGCTGGACCTCGAAATTGGTGACCATCAAGCCGGGCGTGCCGACCTCCATCGCCGTGAGCGGGATGGCGTTGGCGGCGACGTAAGGCGCTTCGGTCGCAAGCACGGCGAACGGCGAGGCATTGTAGACGCGGCCCTTGCCGGCGTCGGCTTCGCCCTGGACGACGAACTTCCAGGGCTTGGTGTCGACGTTGGCGTTGGCGCTCAGCTGGAAGACGCACTCGGTGGCGTCGGCGCCGATGGTCTGCACGCCGAGCGACGAGACGCCGGGAGGGGTCCAGACCATGAAGACGCGGATCGCGCCCTTGAAGCCTTCCTTGCGCTTGGCGACGACCTTCAGGTTGAAGATGCCATTGCGCACGAGCGGGGTCTTCGGCGTCTCGATCTCGAGCGAGTAAGGGGCTTCGTCGACCACGGCGACCGGGAGCTGGTCCTCGATGCCCTGGTAGTAGATGACGTTGCCGATGCGGACGATGTCGTAGGTGCGGCGCATCTGGCCGACGATCTTATTGGCCGGATCCTTCGGCAGGAGCAGCGGGGTGACGATGGCGCCGCCGTGGGGCGCGTCGGCCGCGGCCTCGAGCACGAGGGGGACGCCGGGCAGGCTGCCGGGCGCTTCGTCTTCGAGCAGCTTCACGCCGGCGGGCAGCCCCTTGAGTTCGAAACGGTAGTCGCCGCCGACGCCGTTGCGGGTGAAGTTCTGACGGAGCGCCATGCGGCCGCCCTTGGGCACGGCCAGGAACTGGCGGTAGCTCGTGTCGTTGACGGTGTAGTCCGGCGAAGCGAAGGTCAGGCTCGGCTGCGAGGCGACCATCTCGATGCGGTAGACGAAGTTGGCGCCGCCGCGTTCGAGGTGATCGGTGACGCGCACGGAGTAGACGCCGTCGACCGCGGCCGTGAACTTGAAGCGGGAGTCGAGGCGACGCATGCCGCCGCCGTCGTCGTTGCCGATGATGGAAGCGCCCTTGGGCGTGTAGACGTTGACGACCGGATCGAGGGGCGAACCCAGGATCTGGGCGAGGGCGCGGCATTCGAAGACCTGGCCCTTCTTGAGGGGCACGCGGAAGCAGTCGACGTCGCCGGGCTTCTCGATGATGCCGTTGAGCGCATAGGCCGTGGCCTCGGCGGCGAGGGTGCCCTTCTCAAGCGAGTCGTTGGGTTCGGCCTCGAGGGTGTTGTCGACGGACGAGAGACGGAAGATATTGCCGGAGGGCGCGGGCGGCTGGGACTTCGGGTAGAGCACGAACTCCGGATCGTCCTCCGCGGGGAGCGTGACTTCTTCGGCGAAGGAGTCGCGGGGCTCGAGGAAGCGCACGGTGACCTTGGAGCCGAGCTTGCCGCCGGCGGGGTAGATCGCGTCGGGACGGCGGAAGTCGCCGACGTGCAGGCGGTAGAAGGAATTGCCCGAGCCGCGGTAGGAGGACTCGCGCACCATCACGTAGTAGTCGCCGTCGTATTCGGCGGTGAAGGAGCAGTAGCCGTCCTGGCGGTGCAGGATCGTGTCGTCGGAAGCGGCCTTCTCGAAACGGTCCTTGTCGAGGATGGCGACGTACGGATCCATCGCCCCCCGCGGGATCGTGGCGAGGCGCAGGCCGTCGACCTGGACGCCGATGCGCTGTCCCTTCTTCACGGTCAGCCTGTAGTAGTCGACGTCCTCGGCGAGCACGACGCCTTCGACGGTCTGGTTGAGCGCGATGACCTGGGCGCCGGCGAACTCGCTGTTGGGCTCCTTCTCCTCGACGTTCGGGTAGGGGCTCGCGAAGAACTGGCGCATGTGCGAGACGCCGGACTTCGTGCGGACGCGCATGACGTGGTTGCCGGCGCGGACGGACTTGTCGATGGACAGGGTGAGCTCGACCTTGTTCGTGGCGCGGCTCTCGACGCTCTTCACCTTGAAGCCGGGCGTGTAGAACAAGAGGTCTTCGAAATCGTCGAGGCGGGCGCCGGTGATGGTCAGCTTCACGTCGGCGCCGATCTGGCCGCCGTGCGGCTTGAGCGTCGACATGTCAGGATAGGCCGCGCGCGCGGCGAACGGGGCGAGGAGGAGCGCGGCGAGGAGACGGAGCTTCATAAGTCGGTTGAGCGGGGCGCGGCCCGCCCGCGGCGCCGGAGCGGCGCGCGGATGGGAACCGGGCGCGAGGTCAGGCCAGCCAGTCGGTCATCACGCGACCGCCGTTGACGATGTCGATTGGACGGCCGCCTTCGGACATGATGCGCTTCTCGGCGTTGATGCCGAGGACGCGGTACATGGTCTTGGCGAGGTCTTCCGGGCCGACCGCGTCGCGGTCGGGTTCGCCGCCGAGGGCGTCGGAGGCGCCGTGGATGTAGCCTTCCTTCACGCCGCCGCCGGCCATGGCGACGGAGAAGACGCGCGGCCAGTGGTCACGGCCGTTGGTGCCGTTGATCTTCGGCGTGCGGCCGAACTCGGAGCTGACGAGCACGAGCGTGCGCTTGAGCATGCCGCGGTCCTGGAGGTCGGTGATGAGGCGGGCGAAGGCCTGGTCGAACTGCGGGGCCTGGCGGTCGAAGGCGCCCTTGATGTTCGAGTGGTGGTCCCAGCCGCCGAAGGTGACGGAGACCATGCGGACGCCGGCCTCGACGAGGCGGCGGGCGAGGAGGAAGCGCTGGCCGGCGGTGTTGCGGCCGTATTCGTCGCGCAGCTTGTCGGACTCCTTGGAGAGGTCGAAGGCCTCGCGGGCCTTGGCGCTGCTGACGAGGCCGTAGGCGGCCTGCTGGAAGCTGTCCATGGCGCCGATGGCGTCGGACTTCTCGGTGGCGCGGAAATGCTCGTCGACGGCGGCCAGCATGTTGCGGCGGCGGTCGAAGCGCTGCGTGGTGACGTCCTTCGGGGCGAGGAGGTCGCGGACGGCGAAGCCCTTGTCGGCGGGGTCGCTGCCAAGCGCGAACGGACCGAAGGCGCTGCTCATGTAGCCGGTGCCCTGCTCCGGGATGCTCTGGCTCGGGACGACGACGTAAGGCGGCAGGTTGTTGCGCGAACCCTGCTCGTGGGAGATGACGGAACCGTAGCTCGGGAACTTGATCGCGGGGCTCGGACGGTAGCCGGTGAACATGTTGTGCGTGCCGCGCTCGTGGGCCGCTTCGCCGTGCGTCATCGAACGGACGACGGTCAGCTTGTTCATGATCTTCGCGATGTTGACGAACTTCTCGCCGACGTATTCGCCGGGGACCGAGGTCTTGATCGGCGTGTACGGGCCGCGGTAGTCAGGCGAAGCGAACGGCTTCGGGTCCCAGGACTCGTGCTGCGCCATGCCGCCGGGCAGGTAGATGTGGATGACGGAGTCCGCCATCGCGTTGAAGGACTCGACGCCGGGGATCTCCGCGCCCTTGAGGCGGAGCATGTTCGGGAGGCTCAGGCCGAGCGTGCCGATCATGCCGATGTGCATGAAGTCGCGGCGGCTGAGCGCGGAGAGAACGTCGGGGTGATTTCCTTCGCAGTTGCGGTGGAGTTTCATGGTCTGTCGGGTGTTGCCTATGAGACAGTTGGAAGACGGAGAGGTTGCGAATAAATATGAAGATTTCGCCTATATATGCCGACCAGCCGGCAATTGATTGGTTCAATCTATTAATCCCTATAAACGACCGAGTATAATCATTAAGACCTGAAAACCAGCTCTCTGGTCGGCTCCCGTCCGTGTCCGGTCACGATCACCCGGTCCGCCAGGAACCGGGCGGTGGCGAAGGCATTGCGATCCGGGGTCTCGACCATGCCATGGAAAGTCACGCAAGGGAGCCCCTCCGCCTGGGCGAAGCCGCCGGCGTGGTTGTGCCCGTTGAACCAGGCGACGACGTTCCGGTGACGCCCCAAGGCCGCCAGGACTTCGGTCGCATCCCAGGCATCATAGGCGCCGACGGGGGCGACGGGGTGATGGGCGAACACGACGACCTTGAGGCCGCGACGTGCTCCGTCCGCCGCGACGCCTTCGAACCACGCGAGCTGCTTCGGCCCGACGGCGCCGTTCCAATCCTGCGCTTGCGGAAGTTTGCGCGCCTTGACGCGGGCGAGTTCCGCGACGGCTTCCCTGCGCGCCTCGGTGCCGGCGAGCGACGCATACGTGCTCACGGCACCGGTGTCCAAGACCACGAAACGGAAGCCGGGGCGGTCGAAGTAACGGTGGCGCGCGGCGATGCCCAGCCGGGCGTCGACCTGCGTCTTCTCCCCGTCCAGCAAGGCGAAATCGTGATTGCCAAGGACGTGTTCCCAGCGGTGGCGCGACGCGGCGAGCGGCGCCAGGATCGCGTCGTAGCTCCGCCACTCGCGGTCGATGGTGTCGCCGAGGTTCACGCAGAAATCGAGCGGGCGGGAATTGAAATGTTCGACCGCGGCGCCGAGCTTGGCGACCGAAGCGCGATACGCGCGCGTGCCTCGGTCCGGGATGTCCGCATACTGCGGATCGGCGATGATCCCGACCTCGAGGCCTTCGCTCCGCGACGCGCAGCCGACGAACGGCGCGACGGCTACGCCGAGCGCGAGCTGGCGCAGGAATCGACGGCGGGGCAGCGACGGGGGCATGCGCTCATTAAGCAGGCGTCCGGACCTGCCCCAATGAAAAAGGGCGGGATTGCTCCCGCCCTTCCGGACCGAAACGACGCTCCGGCTTACTTGATCTCGCCGATGGCGATGTTGCGGTATTCGACCTTCATCTTCACGCCGCCGTGCACCTGCAGGCCGACCGGAGCGGCCTGAGGGTAGCCGGCGTCGACGTAGTTCGAGACCTGCTCGCCGTTGAGCCAGACGGTGTAGGTGTCGCCCTTGGCCTGGAAACGGATCTTGTTCCAGTCGTTGTTCTTCCAGAGCGCCGGGACCTTCGGAGCCCAGCCGGCTTCGGGATACTTGCCGACGTAGAAAGTGCAGGTCATGTCCTTCTTGAGGGAACGGGAGACGCCGATCTGCATCTGGATGTCCTTCTTCCCGGCGGCGTCCTTGCGGACCATGATGCCGCTGTCGATCTCGCCGCTGAAACGGACTTCGCACTCGATGACGACGTCCTGGTAGGACTTCTCGGTGTAGAGCATGTTGCCCTTCTTGTAGTCCTTGAAGGCGAGGTCGTTCACGCCGGTGAGGACGCCGTCGGCGGCGGTCCAGAAGGCGTCGGCGCCGGAGGTCTTCCAGCCGGACAGGTCCTTGCCGTTGAAGGCGGATTCGAGTTTCACGGCGGCGACCGGAGCCGATTGGTCATGGCCGGCACAGCCGACGACGACGAGGGCGGCGAGGGCCGCGAGGAGACGGAGGGATTTCATGGTTAGGGGTGGGGGTAGGGATAGGGGCAGGAGGTGGACTGACAACCACAGAGCGATGCCGATTATGAAAACGTGCCTGCCGAATTCCGTTTGCCTCCCGACGGTCCTACCCCTACCCCTCCTCTGACCCCATGCCCACCCTCCGCGCCCTCGCCCTCCTCGCCGTGACCGCCCTCTCCGCCTCCGCCGCCGAAGTGAAGTATCAGCTGGCCCCCGACTTCCTCGGCACGCCTCCCGGCAAGGCCACCATCGGCAACGGCCACGGCGAGATCGCCGTCGACTCCGCCGGCCTCATCTACGTCAGCGTCCAGGAGAAGGACGCCGGCATCCAGGTCTACGGCCAGGACGGCAAGTACCTGAAGACCCTCGCCCTGCCGATGTCGCTCCACGGCTTCGTCATCCGTAAGTCCGCCGAAGGCGAATTCCTCTACGGCACGGTGCTCGCCGAGCAGCGCCTCATCAAGGCCAGGCTCGACGGCACGGTCGTCATGGAGATCAAGCCCGACGCCTTCCCGGCCGACAAGGGCAAGTCCAAGGACAAGGCGGGCAAGTCCGTCAACGCCCTTAAGCTCACGAGCTGCGACGTCGCCCCGAACGGCGACATCTACATCGTCGACGGCTACGGCAAGAGCTGGGTCTTCGTCTTCGGCGCCGACGGCAAGTTCAAGTCCGTCTTCGGCGGCCCGACGCAGGTCGTGGACGGCAAGGGCTTCGCCAACACCCACAAGGTCTTCGTCGACACGCGTTTCAGCCCGGCCCGCCTGCTCTGCCTCGACCGCGGCAACAACCGCATGTTCCACGTCGGGCTCGACGGCACCGACCCGCAGATGATCGCCAACAAAGGCCTGCGTAATCCCTCCTCCGCCTCCTTCCACGGCGAACTGATGTGCGTCGCCGAGATCGCCGGCCGCGTCTCCGTCTGGAACAAGGAAGGCCAGATGGTCGCCGCGCTCGGCGCCAATGACACCAAGGGCCAGACCAACACCCCGAAGGTCGCTCCGGCCGACTGGCGCGAAGGCGTCGTGACCTCGCCCCACGGCATCACGTTCGACAACGCCGGCAACATCCTCGAGACCGAGTGGAACATCTTCGGTCGCGTGCTGCGCTGGAACCGCCAGTGATCCGCGCGCTGCGCCAGCTGGTCCTGACCTGGGGAGCCCTCGTGCTCCCCTTGTTCGTCTCGGCCCATAACGGCGAGGTGCTCCTGAGCCGCCTGACCCTGCACGCCGACGGCTCCTGCTCGCTCAAGGTGACCGCCGACCTGGAAGGCAATTACAACATCCGCGAACGCGCGGAGCTCGCGAAGGCCGTCGAGGGGCTCTTCACGGTGTCGACCGGGAAGGACAGCTTCGCGCTCAAGGAAGCGACGGGCGCACCGGATTTCTCGTCGGCCACGAAACTCGACCTGGATTCGCCGTTCCAGCACACGGCCGAGGAACTCGCGAAGTCTTATCAGCTGGAGAGCGCGGAGTGGCGCTGGACGCCCGACCCGCACAACTTCATCCTCCGCCTGCCCGACGAGAGCCCCCACACGGTGCTGCTCTGGCTCGTCGACGAGACCAAGCCGGGCGCCAAGGCCCGCTGGGTGATGATGGTCGCGGGCGACGAATCCCCGCTCATCCAGGCGCATGAGGACACCGGACACCTCGGCCGACGGATGCTGATCCTCTGCGGCGGCACGATGCTCATCGTCGCGGCGGCCTTGGTATTCGGCTTCCTGATGCTTCGCCGCCGCCTCGCGAGGTCGGCGGCCTAAGCGAGCGTCGCTTCGACGAACCCGGCCCGCGCCTCGAAGTGCGGATTATGTCCGCTGTCCGGGAGCGTGATGACGTCCGCCTGCGGGAAGTGCGCGCGGATCGTCGCAGCGTCTTCGTCGCGGATATAGTTCGACTTACCGCCCCGCAGGAAACGCATCGGCCCGTTCCAGACCTCGCCCGCGGCCAGCGGATTGCCGAGGATCTCGGGTAGGGAGTTCGTGAGGGCTTCGCGGTTCACGGTCCAGGCCCAGCGGCCGGCGGCGTCCTGGCCTAGGTTGGTGAGGATGAACTGACGCATGCCCCATTCAGGCACCCGGGCGGCGAGTTTCTCGTCGGCGTCCTTGCGCGATTTCACCGACGCGAGGTCCAAGGCGTTCATCGCGGCGAATTCGACGCGCACGCGGTCGGAATAGGCCCGCGGGGCGATGTCCACGACGGTGAGCCGCGCGACGAGGTCGGGGCGGTCCATCACGAGACGCATCGCGGCCTTGCCGCCCATGCTATGGCCGACGAGGTGCACCGGACCGAGCGCGAGACGGTCGAGCAGCGCGATGACGTCGGCGGCCAGCGCGGCGTAGGAACAATCCTCTCCCCACGGCGACGAGCCGTGATTACGCAGGTCCGGTGCGAGCACGCGATGGCCGCGCTCAGCGAGCGCCACTCCGGCGGACTGCCAGTTGCGCGACGAACCGAGCAGGCCGTGGAGCACCACGAGGGGCGCGCCGGCGCCGCCGAGTTCGCGGACGATCAATGGAAGCGGGACAGGCACGGGAAGAAAGCCAAGGTGGAGGCGCCCCGCCCGAGGTCGAACCATTTTCCCGCCGAGGCTTGAACCCCGGCGTCACTAAACTAAGAACGACGCATGCTCTCCCGCCTCATCCCCCTGCTCGCCTGCGCCGCCTCGGCGTTCGCCGCCATCGAAGTCGTCAAAGCCCCCGGCGCCGAAGACCTGCACGAGCCCTTCAGCATCGCCTTCGACGCCCAAGGAGACGCTTACGGCGTCGAGTTCCAACCGGCGAACCGCGTCTTCAAATGGCACGGCGGCAAGATCGAGTACATCTCCGGCGTGAAGTGGAACAGCATGGGCAAGGCGCCGAAACTTCCGGCCCCGGCCAAGCTCCTCGACCTTTCGCCGGCCGTCTACAACGGCATGCACGATATCTCCATCGCCCCGGACGGCGCCATCTACCTCGCCGACAGCTTCCAGCACCGCATCGTCCGCCTCGATCCGAAGACGCACGTCGCGACGCTCTTCGCGGGCACAGGCAAGGCCGGTTTCGGCGGCGACGGCGGTCCCGCCGAACAGGCGCAGTTCAATATCACCATGTGCGGCACGCTCAGCCCGGACGGCTCGTTCATGACCATCTCCGACATCGGCAACCATCGCGTCCGCCGCATCGACCTCAAGACCCGCGTGGTCACGACCCTCGCCGGCAACGGTAAGAAGGGCCTGCCGAAGGACGGCGACGACGCGCTCAACGCCCCGATGGGCGACGTGCGCGCGACCTGCGTGGCGAAGGATGGCACGGTCTACGCGTTGCTACGCGGCGGCAATGCGCTCGTGGCGGTCAAGGACGGCAAGCTCAACGTGGTCGTGAACAAGGCCGGCAAGGCCGGCCCCGCCACCGACGGCCCGGCGGCCGACGCTACGATGCGCGGTCCGAAATACGTGACAATGGACACGAAGGGCAACGTACTCATCCTCGACACGGAGAACCATTGCCTGCGCCTCTTCGACCCGGTGAAGCAGACCATCCGCACGATCATCGGCAACGGCAAGAAGGGCTCCGCGGTCGGCGCGGATTGGGCGGGCACGCAGCTCAATCGGCCGCACGGCGCCCGCATCGGACCCGACGGACGCCTCTACGTGACCGACACGGAAAACAACCGAATCCTCGTCGGTCCGGCCCCTTAAGCGGGGTCAGGCCCGCTCGGTGGGGTTTTTGGGTTTGTCTCTTTCGTCGCGGGGCGGTTGGTTCGGGGGTCACTTCACGCCGCAATGTCCTCGACCGGTTCCAGCCCTTCCCGCCGTCCTTTCGGCCCCCGCGCTTTCGTGGGAGCCCACACGGCCTTGGTCACCCCCTTCCTCAACGGAGCGGTGGCCTGGGATGATCTGAAGAAGCTGGTCGAATTCCAGATCAAGGACGGCATCGACGGCCTGGTCGCCGTGGGCACCACGGGCGAGTCCCCCACCCTCGATTACGACGAGCATATCGAAGTCATCCGCAAGACGGTCGAGTTCGCCGCCGGCCGCGTCCCGGTCATGGCCGGCACGGGCTCCAACGCCACGACCGAAGCCCTCGACCTGACCCAGCGCGCCGACGAAGCCGGCGCCGATGCCTTCCTGCTCGTCGCCCCGTATTACAACAAGCCCAGCCAGGAAGGCCTTTACCGCCACTTCGCGGTGCTCGCCGAGGCCACCGCCAAGCCGATCATCCTCTACTCCATCCCGGGCCGCTGCGGCATCGAGATCACCGTCGAGACCACCCTGCGCCTCCGGAAGAAGTATCCGAACATCATCGGCATCAAGGAAGCCGGCGGCCAGGTCGAGAAGGCCGCGCGCCTCGTGCGCGAAGCCGATCCGGAATTCATCGTCCTCAGCGGCGACGACTCCCTGACCCTGCCCTTCGCCGAAGTCGGCGCCCAAGGCATCATCTCGGTCGCGTCGAACCTCATCCCCGGCCCGGTGGCCAAGCTCGCCAAGCTCGCGCGCACGAAGCAGTTTGCCGAAGCGAAGGTCCTGCACGACCAGCTCGCCGAGATCTTCAAGACCCTCTTCGTCGAACCCAACCCGGTGCCCGTGAAGCACTGCATGCTGCGCGCCGGCATCATCCGTTCGGACGAAGTCCGCCTGCCCCTCTGCGAGATGTCCGAGGCCAACCGCCTCCTCGTCGAGCAGGTCGCCGACGCCACCCTCGCCTCCCTCCGATGAGCCAGCCACTCCGCATCCTCCTCAACGGCGCCAAGGGCCGCATGGGCCTCGCCATCATCAACGTGGCGGTCTCCGAGAAGGCCGTCATCGCCGCCGGCGTCGACCAGGGCGACGATATCGCCGCGCACATCGGCGCCGACGTGGTCATCGATTTCTCCTTCCACTCCGCGACCCTCGCCGTCGCGCAGCTCTGCGCCCAGCACAAGAAGCCGCTCGTGATCGGCACCACCGGCCACACCGCCGAAGAGAAGACTGCGATCAATGCCGCCATCAAAGGCCTCCCGGTCGTCTGGGCCGGCAACTACTCCGTCGGCGTCACGCTCCTCAACGCGCTGGTCCGTCAGGCCGCCCGCTCGCTCGCCGACGCCGGCCGCTGGGACATCGAGGTGCTCGAGATGCACCACCGCCTCAAGAAGGACGCGCCCTCCGGCACCGCCGAGACGCTCCTCAAGATCCTCCTCGAAGAACGTAAGCTCGCCAAGAAAGCCCTCAAGCACGGCCGCGACGGCCTGGTCGGCGAACGCCCGCTCGATGAGATCGGCGTGCACGCCATCCGCGGCGGCGACGTCGTGGGCGACCACACCGTCCTGTTCGCCGCCGAAGGCGAACGCCTCGAACTCACGCACAAGGCTTCCAACCGCGAGATCTTCGCGCGTGGCGCCGTCCGCGCCGCCCGCTGGCTCAAGAGCCAGCCCGCCGGCCTGTACGGCATGGAAGATGTCCTCGGGCTCAAATAAGAGATAGGTCGTAGCGGTAGGCGGTTAGCGGTTAGCGGATGGGTAATTGCATCGAGGTAGGGACAGCACCACGTGCTGTCCTAGCGGCTTCATATCAGGTGGCGGGTGGCGGGGGACAAACGAGGACTGGAGGACCCGAGGCCACGTGGGCCAGAGCAAGCCGGCAGTTGATTTCCAGAGACCGATGACCGAGCTTTCGCTTCCGCCATCGATTCAGTCATCTGCCATCGATGCAGTCATCCATTCTGAAGGGTTACTATGTCGTGACGCGGTCCCGGCCCTACCCATGAAAGACATTAGCGGTGAGCGGTTGGCGGCTGGGAACTGATAGTGAGCGCCCTGCCTCTAATCCATTCAGTCCTCAATTCAGCCCTCTACGCAGTCCTCAACTCAGTCCTCAGAGCGCATGGTGTTGGGCATCTCCCCTTGTCAACCGGCCAACTGGTCAACTGATCAACCTGGTTCCGCCCCTTGTCCACGTGTCACCGTGCCCACGTGTCCCCTCGCTTGCGCGCCTCAGCGCCCGAGCGCCGCCTTCACCAACTGATCGGCGGTCGCACCGGCGCCGAGCTTGGCCAGCGCGGCGCGGACGCCCTTGTCGGCGTCGGGAGCCTTGAAGCCGAGCGCGATGAGCGCGGCGACGGCGTCCGTGGCAGGCGTGGGCTGGGCGGACACGATGGTCGCGGCGGCCGCCGGCGTGACACCGGGGCCGTCGAGGCCGACCTTATCCTTGAGTTCCATGACGAGGCGTTCGGCGGTCTTCTTGCCGACGCCCGGACACTGGGAAAGCAGCGCGACGTCACCGCGGATGATCGCATCACGCAGGATCGGGAGCGCCATCCGGCTAAGGATGTTCAACGCCATCTTGGGGCCGACGCCTGACACCTTCTCGACGAGCAGCTTGAAGAATTCGCGTTCCTCGGCGACGGCGAAGCCGTAGAGGGCCTGGCCGTCTTCGCGGAAGACGTGGTGGACGAGCAGGAAGACTTCCGCACCGAGCTTCGGCAGACGCTCCGCGGTCGTGACGGGCACGTTGACCTCGTAGCCCACGCCCGACGACTCGATGACGACGCGCAGGACGCCGGCTTCGATGAGTTTGCCGCGGAGGGAGACGATCATGACGCGATGAAAGCGGAAGCGGTCCGGGAGTCAGGCCCGAATCTCGATGATGAAGCCCTTGAGGTAACGGCTCTCGGGGAAGTTCAGCAGCACCGGGTGATCCGCCGGCTGGGACGTGCGTTCCAGGATCACGGCCTCGCGACGGGCGTCCGACGCGGCGGCTTCGATGACCTCGAGATACATCTCTTCCGAGACGCGGTGCGAACAGGAATAGGTCGCCAGGATACCACCTGGGGCGAGCAAGCGGAGCGCACGGAGGTTGAGCTCTTTGTAACCGCGTAGGGCGCCGTCGACGGCGTCCTTGCTGCGGGCGAAGGGCGGCGGATCGAGGATGATGAGATCGAAGGAGGCTTCGCGGTGCTCCGTGAACCAGTCGAAGACGTTGGCGACTTCGAAGGAGGCGCTGAGACCGTTGCGCTCGGCGGCCGAACGGGCGGCCGTGATGGCGTCCTCGGACTGGTCGAGACCGAGCACGCTGGTCGCGCCGGCCTTGGCGCAGGCGAGGCCGAAGCCGCCCTGATTGCAGAAGGCGTCGAGCACGCGGCGGCCCTGGGCGAGCTTGGCGACGTGCTGATGCTGGTCGAGCTGGTCGAGGTAGGTGCCGGTCTTCTGGCCGCCCATGAGGTCGATGAGCACCTGCACGCCGCCGACTTCCATCCAGGCGGGTTCGAGCGGCTGGCCCGAGACCGTGCGGATCTCCTGGCGCAGGCCTTCGAGCTTACGCGTCGCGGCGTCGTTACGCAGGACGATCTCGCGCGGCTTCAGCAGGCGCTGCAGGACGTCGATGATCGTGGCCAGACGGCGGTCGATGCCGCAGGTCAGGGCCTGGATCGTGATGAGGTCGTTGTAACGGTCGACGACGAGGCCCGGAAGGCTGTCGGCCTCGGACCAGATGAGGCGGCACACCGGCTTGCCGGCGCGACGGTTGACCGAAGCGGTGACGAGCTCCTCGAGCAGCGGGCCGTCGAGGGTGATCGGGCGGCGCGAGTAGCGTCGCCAGGCGATCTGGGACTTGCCGTTCCAGAGGCCGGCGCCGAGGCAGCGGCCTTTGAGGTCGGTCAGTTCGACGCAGTCGCCGTCGACCGGCGGCTCGCCGACGAACTCGACTTCGCCGAGGAAGGCCCAGGGATGTCCCCGGAGGGCGCGCACGGGACGTCCGGGGCGGATACGAATGGCTCTAAGCATGGATCAATTGGCGGCCTTCAGCTTCGGGAAAGCCCAGCACGCGACGAGCGTCGCCGGGATCCACGCCGCCACCACCGGCGGCAAGGCGCCGCTCTCGCCGAAGGCGGCGCAGAACGAAGTGAGGAAGTAGAAGCCGAGGAAAAGGCCGAAGGTCTTGGCGACGCCCACCATCGGGCTGACGCGTCCGGGCACCACCGAGAACGGGATGGCGACGGCGATGACGATGAGGCAGATGGCCGGCACGGACAGGATGGCGTGATAGCGCATCGCGTAGGCGGCGTTGGGCCCGCCGGGATTGAAGCCGGCCTGGTCGACGAAACGGGAGACCTCGCGGAGCGAGAGTTTGGCCGGCTCCTTGGTGGAATAGAACATCACCTCGGGATCGTCGTTGAAGTCCGGCGTGAGTTCCTGGAAGCGCGGCTGGGCCATCAGGGAACCGGTGGCGGGGTCGAAGCGGAGGTCGCGGCCTTCGCGGAAGGTCCAGCGCCAGCCCTGCGGGGTCTTGCGGAACTCGGCGAAACGCGCGGAGATCCGGCGGACCTCCCGCTGGTTCGCATCGAAGGCGTGCACGACGACCTCGAAGGCCTGACCGGTGCTGAGGCCGAGATTGGAGATCAGCCACAGCCGGCGGGCCTTGGAGTTCTCAAAGGAGACCGACGAAGCCTGACCGCGGGGGATGGCATTGCCGCCCTTGGCCTTGAGCGCGGCGAACTGGGCTTCATCCTGGAGGGCGTTCATGGCCTCCAAGGCGTCCGGCACGAGCACGGCGTTAAGGAGCGCCAACAGGCCGGCGAGGAGGCCGCCCACGGCCCAGAGCGGAGCGGTCAGGCGACCCATGCCGATGCCGGCGGCGCGGCAGGCGGCGATCTCCTGGTTCCGGTTCATGGTCGCCAGGACGAAGATGACCGAGATCAGGAGGGAGATCGGGATGAGCAGGGAGAGATTCCGGACCAGGCCGAGCAGCAGGTAAGCGATGATGGTGCCCCAACCCGCGTCGAGGGCCAGGAACTCGGGAATCCGGTTATATCCGTCCGAAAGCAGCATCAGGCCCACGAAACTCAGCAAGGCCAAGGCGAAGACCTTGGCCCATTCGGCGAGGATGTAGCGGTCGAGCAGACGCACGGGTCAGAATGACACCCGCCCCGGCCTTGCCAGCAACCCCAAACCCAGTCGCCGAGCCTGATTCGGAGCCGCGGGTTGCAACCTGCCGCGGGGAGGGCTGTCTGTATGCTAACCCCCGCCGACGGTTGGTCGTATTCTACAACCTGCCCATCGGCCCCGACCATTCCTTGGTCGGGACTGAACTGTTAAAATCTCCCCATGCCCCGGATCAGCCCCCTCCTCGCCGCGCTCCTCGCCGCCCTGCCCGCCTTCGGCGCGAAGGTGGACTACAACGAGGACGTCCGCCCGATCCTGTCGGAGAACTGCTTCTACTGCCACGGTCCCGACGCCAACAAGCGCAAGGCCAAGCTACGTCTCGACGTCCGGGAAGCCGCGCTGGAGAAGAAAGCCTTCGTCCCCGGCGACGCCGAGGCCAGCGAACTCATCAAGCGCCTCGTCTCGAGCGATTCCGATGAGGTGATGCCGCCGCCGGATTCACACCGCACGCTGACCGCCGCGCAGAAAGAAATCCTCAAGCGCTGGATAGCGGAAGGCGCTGAGTATAAACAGCACTGGGCCTATGTGACGCCCGTCCGCCCCGCCCTGCCCGCCAACGGCGAAAAGCATCCCGTCGACGCCTTCGTGGCCGAGAAGCTCGCCCAGGCCGGCCTGACCCTTTCGCCCGAAGCCCCGAAGGCCACGTTGCTCCGCCGCGTCTCGCTCGACCTGACCGGTCTGCCGCCCTCGCCGGAAGAGACCGCCGCCTTTCTCGCCGACCAGCGCCCCGATGCCTACGAGAAGCAGGTCGATCGCCTGATGGCCTCGCCGCACTACGGCGAACGCATGGCCCTTCCTTGGCTCGACGCATCGCGTTACGCGGACAGCAACGGGTTCCAGCAGGACGGCGAAACGTTTCAGTGGGTCTGGCGCGACTGGCTGGTGAAGAACCTCAACGCCGACAAGCCGTTCGACCGCCTCAGCACCGAGATGCTCGCGGGCGACCTGCTCCCGGGCGCGGGACTCGAGGAGAAGATCGCCACGGCCTTCAACCGGAACCACATCCTCAACGGCGAGGGCGGCAACATCGCCGAAGAACAGCGCTTCGTGAGCCTCTTCGACCGCGTCGAGAGCACGACGACCACCTGGCTCGGCCTCACGGTCGCCTGCGCGCAGTGCCACGACCACAAATACGACCCGATCACACAGAAGGACTACTATCAGTGGCTCGACGCTTTCAATCAGGTGAAAGAACGCGGCACCCCGAGCGGCGGACCGACGCAGGCCGGTGGCCGCAGCCGCTTCCGTCTCGACGGCACGGTGGTCGAAGTCCCTTCGCCCGAACAGGCCGCCGAACTCGCGAAGCTCCAGGCGAACTTCGACGCGCTGAACAAGGATTTCTCCGCCCACCAGACCAAGGCGTTCGAAGCCTGGCTGGCCAAACCGTCCAAGGACAAGGGCATGCTGCCCAAGGAACTCGAGGCCCTGCTCGCTCCGGATAAGAAGCGCAGCGCGGCCGAGACGAAGAAGCTCCGCGATCACTATAACAAGAACGTCTTTACCGAGGACCGGAAGAAGATCGCCGCGATGAAGCAGCTCGACCGCGCGAAGCAGCTCCTCGACGGCTACCGCGGCGACATCCTGCCCCGCGTGATGGTGATGAGCGACGCCCAGCGACGCGAGACCCACATCCTCGACCGGGGCGCCTACCTCTCGAAGAAGGAGAAGGTCACCTTCGACGCGCCGGGCTTCCTGCCGCCGTTGCCGAAGGACGCCCCGAAGAACCGTCTCGGCCTCGCGCAGTGGCTGTTCCGCCCCGAACACCCGCTGACCGCCCGCGTGCAGGTCAACCGCCAGTGGCAGCACTTCTTCGGCTTCGGCATCGTCCGCACCTCCGAAGACCTCGGCGTGCAGAGCGACCGCCCGACGCACCAGGAACTGCTCGACTGGCTCTCGGTCGAGTTCCGCGAATCCGGCTGGAAGACCAAGGCCCTCCAGCGCCTGATCGTGACGAGCAAGACCTACCGCCAGTCCAGCCGCGTCACCAAGGAGCACCTCCAGAAGGACCCCGAGAACAAGCTGCTCGCCCGCGCCCCGCGCCTGCGTCTCCCTTCGCTGATCCTCCGCGACGTCGCCCTCAGCGCGAGCGGCCTGCTCACCCCCAAGGTCGGCGGCGCGCCGGTCTACCCTTACCTGCCCGACAGCCCGTGGGAGAGCCTCGCGATCACCAAGGAGCGCGACTTCACCTACCCGCAGTCGAAGGGCGCCGACCTCTACCGTCGTTCGCTCTACACCTTCTGGCGTCGCACCATCGCGCCGGTGAACATGTTCGACAGCTCCGCGCGCCAGACCTGCCGCGTGCGCACGGCGGTCACGTCCTCGCCCCTGCACGCGCTCACGATGCTCAACGACCCGACCTGGGTCGAAGCCGCCCGCGTGCTCGCCCAGCGCGTGACGAAGGAGCAGCCGACCGATGAGGCCCGCCTCGCCCGCGCCTTCGCCCGCGTGCTCGGCCGAGCCCCGGCCGGCGCGGAACCCGCCTTGCTCGCCAAGATGCTCGCCCACCAGCGCGCGGTCTACGCCGCCGACGCCAAGGCCGCCGACGCGCTCCTCGCCGTCGGCGAGAGCCCGCGCGACGCCGCCATCCCTGCCGCCGAGCATGCCGCGCTCACCGCCACCTGCCTCGCCCTCTACAATCTCGACGCCGCCGTCACCCGCGACTGAACCCCATGGACTTCGAACTCTCTCCCTCCGAATGGCGCGAGCGCCTGACGCGCCGCAGCTTCCTCAGCGCCGGCGTCCAGGGCATCGGCTCGGTCGCCCTCGCCTCGCTCCTCGCCCGCGACCTCAAGGCCGCGCCGAATCCCGTGGGCGCGCTCCCCGGCCTCCCGCACTTCGCGCCCAAGGCCAAGCGCATGATCTGCCTCTGGCAGGGCGGCGGCCCTTCGCACGTCGACCTCTTCGACCATAAGCCCCTGCTCGCCAAGATGGCCGGCGAGGACATCCCCGCCAGCGTGCGCGGCGACACCCGCCTCTCCACGATGTCGAGCGGCTACGCGAAGTTCCCGTGCGTCGGCGCCATCAAGCCTTTCAAGAAATGGGGCTCCAGCGGCATCGAGATGAGCGAGATGCTGCCGTACACCGGCGCGATCGCCGACGAGCTCTGCGTCGTCCGGTCGATGAACACCGAGGCGGTCAACCACGCGCCCGGCGTGACGTTCTTCATGACCGGCTCGCAGATCCCCGGCCGCCCGTCGATGGGCGCGTGGCTGTCTTACGGCCTCGGCTCGATGAACGAAGACCTGCCGGCCTACGTCGTGATGACGTCCTCCGACGCCGCCAAGACCTGCGGCCAGCTCTTCTTCGAACACTACTGGTCCAACGGCTTCCTGCCCGGCAAGCACCAAGGCGTGCGCTTCCGCGGCGTCGGCGACCCGGTTCCTTACGTCAATAATCCCGCCGGCGTCAGCCGCGAGGCGCGTCGCACGATGCTCGACGACATGCAGGCGCTCAACCGGGCCCACCTCGGCGAAGCCGGCGACCCGGCGATCGACACGCGCATCTCGCAATACGAGATGGCCTTCCGCATGCAGGCCTCGGTGCCCGACCTGCTCGACTTCAAGAACGAGCCGAAGTCGGTGCTCGAGATGTACGGTCCCGACGTCCTCAAGCCCGGCACCTTCGCCAACAACTGCCTCATCGCCCGCCGCCTCGCCGAAGGCGGCGTGCGCTTCACCCAGCTCATGCACGCCGGCTGGGACCAGCATAACAATCTTACCACCGGCCAGCTCGCCCAGCAGTGCCTCGACACCGACCAGGCCAGCGCGGCGCTCGTCAAGGACCTCAAGCAGCGCGGGCTCCTCGATGACACGCTCGTCGTCTGGGGCGGCGAATTCGGCCGCACGCCGTTCGCCCAGAACCAGCAGGGCCAGGGCTTCAAGGGCCGCGACCATTTCGGCCGCGCCTACTCCTGGTGGCTCGCCGGGGGCGGCGTGAAGCCGGGGTACGTCCACGGGGCGACCGACGACTTCGGCTGGAACATCACCAAGGACCGGGTCCACATCCACGACATGCAGGCCACCCTGATGCACCTCTTCGGGATCAACCACGAGGGGCTCCTCTTCCGCTACCAGGGCCGCCAGTTCCGCCTGACCGACGTCGAAGGCCACGTGGTGAAGGGCATGCTGAAGCACGCCTGAGGGGGGAAACCGACGAAGAAAGGGGCAAAGTCGGCATTTTGACCGCTTTTCCCCTTGCTCCCGCCCCATCCACCCCTTTTCTCCAAACTTCCACCCACCTTACGGCCATGACCCAGCACAACAGTTTCAAGTCCAGCGCCTCCTCCTCCGGAGCGAAGCGTAACGTCCTCAAGCGCTTCGAGCGCGTGGAACTGCTCAAGAAGCGCGGCACGGTCAAGGACCTGAAGCGCGTGACCAAGCTTCCGAAGACCAAGCCTGAAGCCTAAGTCCGGGTCTCGCGCCTTTGCGAAAAAACCCACCCGGACTTCCGGGTGGGTTTTTTGCTTTTAGGAGCCCAAACCCACGCTCGCCAGCCCTTCCCTCCTTTCCCACCATCCGACCTTCGCCCGCCATGGATTCCCCCCGGCAGAAATACCGCCCCTTCGAGACCGTCCGCCTCCCCGACCGCCGCTGGCCGGACGCGCGCATCGAGCGGGCGCCCCGCTGGTGCTCGGTCGACCTCCGCGACGGCAACCAGGCCCTGGCGATCCCGATGAACGTGGCGGAGAAGCACGAGCTCTTCCAGACCCTCTGCCGCATCGGCTTCAAGGAGATCGAGATCGGCTTCCCGTCCGCCTCCGACACGGAGTTCGCCTTCACCCGCGAGCTCATCGAACAGCAGCTCATCCCCGAAGACGTCTCGGTCCAGGTCCTCGTCCAGGCCCGCGAACACCTCATCCGCCGCACCATCGATTCGCTCAAGGGCGCCCATCGCGCGATCGTCCACCTCTACACGCCGACCAACCCGGCCCAGCGTGAGATCGTCTTCAACCTCTCGAAGGCGCAAGTCCTCGAGATGGCCGTCAACGGCACCAAGCTCATCCGTGAGCTCACCGACGCCCTGCCGGACACGCATTGGCAGCTGGAGTTCAGCCCGGAGACCTTTGTGCTCACCGAGCCCGACTACGCCCTCGAGGTCTGCGAAGCGGTCGCCAAGGCCTGGGGTGCTTCCGCCCAGCGTAAGATCATCCTCAACCTCCCGCTCACCGTCGAAGCCGGCACGCCGAACACGCACGCCGACCAGATCGAATGGTTCTGCCGTCATCTCAGCAACCGCGCGATGGCCATCGTCTCCCTGCACACGCACAACGACCGCGGTACCGGCGTCGCCGCCACCGAGCTCGGTCTGATGGCCGGCGCCGACCGCGTCGAAGGCACGCTCTTCGGCAACGGCGAGCGCACGGGCAATCTCGATATCGTCACCGTCGCGCTGAACATGTTCTCGCACGGCATCGACCCGCACCTCGACTTCCGCAACCTCGGCGCGATCCGCGAGGTCTACGAGCGCGTGACCCGCATGAGCGTGCACGACCGTCATCCTTACGGCGGCGACCTGGTCTTCACGGCTTTCTCGGGCTCCCACCAGGACGCCATCAAGAAGGGCATGGACCGTCGCGGCAAGATCGGCCCCGACGCCCTCTGGGACGTCCCCTACCTCACCATCGACCCGATGGACATCGGCCGTTCGTATGAGGCCATCATCCGCATCAACTCGCAGAGCGGCAAGGGCGGCGTCGCCTACGTGCTCGACCGCGAGTTCGGCTTCGACCTCCCGAAGCTGATGCACCCGGAAGTCGGTAATCTCATCGGCAAGCACGCCGATAAGCTCAGCAAGGAGCTCACTCCCGCCGAGATCCACGACTGCTTCCGCGCGAACTTCGTCAACGTCTCCACGCCCCTCGAACTCCTCGAATTCGATTCCGATCCGGCGGGCAAAGGGATGGTCGCCTGCCGCATCAAGGTGCGCGTGCCCGGCGCCAAGGTGCTCGACCTGCGCGCGGAGGGCAACGGACCGATCAGCGCCCTGGTGCACGCCCTGGAACCGCACGGCTGGGCCGGCTTCACCGTGAAGGACTACCGCTCGCACGCCCTCGCCTCCGGCTCGGAATCGTCCGCCGCCGCCTACGTCTGCGTGCAGGACGCCACGGGCCGCAAAGCCTGGGGCTGCGGCGTCGACGCCAACATCGAGCTCGCCGGCCTCAAGGCCCTCGTCAGCGCGGCGAATAGGCTCGCGTAAGCGAGCCAGGGGACACGCGGGCAAGGTGACACGTTGACAAGGGGAG
>JANRFG010000002.1:0-1116 GCA_030725715.1 Opitutales bacterium | reverse complement strand
CCGCTAACCGCCAACCGCTTATCCCCCAACTTCATCCTTCATCCCCTCCCCTTCATCCTCCATCCTGTGTGTGACCCCATGAAGAACCCACGCTGGAACCCCTACCTTGTCGGAGCGCTGATCGGACTGCTCAGCATCCTCACGTTCACGCTCGTGAACAAGCCGCTCGGGATGTCCACCGGACTCGCCCAGGCCTCCGGCGCCTGCGCGCTGCCGATCCTCGGCGCGGATAAAGTCGCGGCCAATACTTACTGGGCCAAGACCGCGATCCCCACCTGGGACTACAGCACGCTCTTCCTCGTCGGCACGATGCTCGGCGCCTTCCTCAGCGCCCTCCTGTGCGGTGTGTTCAAGTTCTCGGCGGACTCCGCCGTCTGGACCGAGAGCTTCGGCCCTTCGAAGACCAAGCGCCTCATCGCGGCCTTCTTGGGCGGCATCATCATCATGTATGGCGCCCGCCTCGCCGACGGCTGCACCAGCGGGCACGGCATCAGCGGCTGCCTGCAGCTGGCCGTCAGCGGCTGGCTCTTCTTCATCGTGATGTTCGCCTCGGGCATCCTCACCGCGAAGCTGCTCTACGGCCGCTCCCGCCAAGCCTGAACCCGCACCGAGACCCAAACCCATGCTTCTCCCGCTCGCTTTCCTCACCGGCACCGAACTCCTCTGGTCGGCCGTCGCCTTCGGCCTTGTCTTCGGCTTCCTGCTGCACCGCGGCGGCGTGACCGACTTCGACGTCATCGTGCGCCTCTTCCAGTTCCGCGACTTCACCGTCATCAAGGTCATGATGACCGCCATCGCCGTCGGCGGCGTCGGCATCGCCGTCCTGCACGGTCAGGACCTCGCGCAATACCACATCAAGGCGACCAACCTTCTCGCTGTCGGCCTCGGCGCCGCGATCTTCGGGGTCGGCATGGTCCTTTACGGCTATTGCCCCGGCACCGGCCTCGCCGCCATCGCCACGGGCCGTCTGGACGCCTTGGCCGGCCTCGCCGGGATGATCGTCGGCGGCATCGCCTACGCGCTCACCTTCGATTGGGTCGCCGCGAACATCCTACCCGTCGGCGCCTACGGCAAACTCCGACTCCCCGAACTCCTCGGCCTGCCCGAGTGGGTCTG
>JANRFG010000001.1:20237-51558 GCA_030725715.1 Opitutales bacterium | reverse complement strand
GGGAGAGGCGATATAACCTAGGCGAATCATGTCAGGATAAACTACCCACGGGTGTCTTGTTTCCATGGGCTGGGTCAAGCGTCACAAAAATCTTGAAACTGTAATGCTCATGACCGAACCTATCTTCACATCCCTCCATGCCGATCACTCGGCTGGTCGTGGGGCGGCTCCGGAAGGTGCCGCCCCCTTTTGTTTTAATCACAGACGGCGTAAGGCCATCGTCTATGTGGATGGTTTTAATTTATACTACGGAGCGTTGAAGGCGACGCCCTTGCGATGGCTTAACCCTGTCGCTTTATCCAGTCAGGTGTTCCCGGCATTCGAGATCGTCGGCTGCAAGTATTTTACAGCTAAGATCGCTGAAGCTAAAGACTTAGACGGGAAGGCTAAGCGTCAGGCCAACTACTGGAGAGCTTTGATGACCTTATCTGTGGCCCAAATCATCGAGGGCCACTTCCGCGTGAGGAAGACTTGGGCCAAGTCCGCTAATCCGCCGCCGGACATGGTAGAAATTGTCAGGGCAGAGGAGAAGGGCTCAGATGTTAACCTAGCCTCACATCTGCTTTATGATGCTTTGGGCGAATCATTCGACGTGGCCTTGGTTATCTCTGGTGATTCGGATCTGGTTACGCCCATTCGCATGGTGACCCGGAATATCGGCAAGCCAGTGGGTGTGATCAACCCGCAGCGTTTATCGGGTCCTAGTCGGCGTCGATGCAGGGGAAGCATCGCGCTCAAGGAGGTGGCCTCGTATTATCGGGGCGGCGTCACCTGGGCCCAGCTGGAGAAAGCTCAGTTCCCGCTGCGATTGACAGATGCATCGGGCGAATTTGGAGCTCCGCCTGAGTGGTATTCGTAGGTACGGGCGGTCCCGCCGACCGCGTCACGACATATGGGGCGGATGCGATGTCATCGCATCCCTACCTGGTCGCCGCCTCATCCGGTCTCCGGTTTCCCTTTGAGTGGGATGCCTTTACCCCGCTACCTGCCACCCGGGGCTGCCACCCGCCACCTGATAATGGATAACTCTAGGACAGCACGTGGTGCTGTCCCTACCTCAGGCAATCCGACTCCAGAGCACCTTGAGGTAACGTCCTTCGGGGTGGTTGGAGGCGTTGGGGTGATCGCCGCCGGGGCCGGTGCGATCGAAGATCTGGAGGCGCTTCTGGTAGCGGTGCGCGGCCTTGCTGACGAGGTCCTCGAAGGACTCAGGGGAGACGAGGCCAGAGCAGGAGCAGGTGACGAAGAGGCCGCCGGGGGCGACGAGCTGCATGGCGAGGACGTTGAGGTCGTTATATTTCTTGAGGCCTTCGGCTTCGAATTCCTCGTCGCGGCTGTCGACGAACTTGGGCGGATCGCACAGGACGAGGTCCCAGGTCTTGCCGTTCTTCTGCATCTGGCGGATCCACGTGAAGGCGTCCGAGTGCACGAAATCGATGCGGACGTTGTTCAGGTTCATGTTCCGCTTGGCCATCTCGATGGCCTTCTCGTCGAGGTCGACCGCTGTGACTTCGGTGGCGCCGGCGAGCTTGGCGGCGATGGAGAAGCCGCCGGAGTAGCAGCAGAGATCGAGGACCTTGAGGCCCTTGGCGAGGGCGCCGAAGCGGCGGCGGTTGTCGCGCTGGTCGCAGAAGAAGCCGGTCTTGTGGCCTTCGGCGAAGTCGACCTCCTGGATCATGCCGAACTCCTTGATCTTCACGAAGCGCACGGACGACTTCGGGACGTCGGTCGGCATGATGCCTTCGATGCGGGCGACGTGCGGGTCGACCTGGACGATCTCGCGCTTGGTGCCGACGGCGTCGTGCAGGATGGGGATCCAGCGGGGGAGGCGGCGCATGACGCCGATGGAGGAGACTTCGATCGAGAGGACGTCGCCGAGGCGGTCGACGATCAGTCCGGAGAGGAAGTCCGCGTCGGCATTGACCACGCGATAGGCATCCGTGTCGGCGTCGAGCTTGAGGATGTCCTTGCGGAGGGCGGCGGCTCGGCGGATGGCCTGTTCGAACCAGGCGTCGTCGGGCTTGCCCGGGGTGGCCTTGAGGATGCGGAGGGCGATGGGGGCGCCGGCGTTCCAGAAGCCGTAGCCGATGAAGGAGCCCTGCTTATCGTAGGCCGTGACCACGTCGCCTTGGCGGGCGTCGGGCGACACCTCACCCACCATCGAGCGGAAGATCGCGGGCTTGGAGGTGAACGTCTTCAGCTGCACCCATGGCTTCTCGCGCGCGATGGGCGCGGGGATGTTGGGCAGCATGCTGGTCGGCTCGGACATGACGACAGGTTCGGGGAGGCTACGTCCTTGGCAAGCCCCGGCCGCTCCGACGGGTCAGATTACCCGATGAAGCTGCAGATATACTGGCAGATGCCGGACTGCACGGTGATCGTGAAGCCGGACTTCGGGGCCACGGTGAAGTGGGTGCCCGCGCCGTAGGTCTTCTCTTCCTTGGAACCGTCCTGGACCACGACGCACGAGCCGTCGGTGATCTCCATGATCTCGGCCTTGTCGGTGCCGAAGTGGTAGGTGCCGGCGTAGATCAGGCCGACCGTCTTCTTGGCGCCATCGGCGGTGAGGATCGTGTGGGAGACGACCTTGCCATCGAAGTAGACGTTGGCTTTGGCGACGGCGGTGACGTTTTTGAATTCCATGGGACGGATTTGGTAAGGGGAGGGGGAGGGAGGGTAAAGGAAAAGTAACAGGTAACAGCGGTCGGCGGTGAGCGGTTGGCGGATAGGTAGAACCGAAATGACAGGTTGGGTCCAGGGGTAGGGGTAGGTAAAATCAGAGTATGGAGTATCGAGTATAGGGGGTGATGAGAGGACTGAGTGGGGGCTGAATCGATGACAGAGGACAGATGGCAGAGCGATTGAATCTATTCTCAGGTGGCGGGTGGCGGCTACGGATGGCAGGTGGCGGGAAGAGATGACGGGGGCCCGAAGGGAAACCGGAGACCGGATGATTGGCTGGGGCACAAAAAAGGACCGCAGGTGATGCGGTCCCTGTTACCCCGATACTCGGGCCAACGATACTCGCTGCGATCAGATCAGCTTCAGCTTCGGGACTTCTTCGCCCTTCTGGCGCTTGCGGATGGACTCGAGGTACTCGTCCTTGAACTTCGGGACGGCGGACTGCACGGGCCACGCGACGGCTTCGCCGTGGGCGCAGATCGTGCGGCCGGCCACCTGGTTCGCGATGTCGAGCAGCAGCGGGACGTCGGTCTCGAGGCCGCCGCCGGTCGTGATGCGCTTCGAGACGCGGGAGAGCCAGAGGGAACCCTCGCGGCAGGGCGTGCACTGGCCGCAGGTCTCGTGGGCGTAGAAGGCGTTGAGATTGGAAAGCGCCTGGATCATCTCGACGGAGTCGTCGATGACGATGGTGCCGCCGGTGCCGAGGCCCGTGCCGCACGCCGCGATGCTGTTGGAGTCGAGCGGGATGTCCTCGAGCGCCCAGTCGAACTCGGTGCCGTTGGCGAGCTTGCCCTTGAAGCGTTCGCCGACCTTGAGGATCTTGGTGGAAGAGCCGCCGGGGATGATCGCCTTGATCTTACGTCCGTCGAGCGGTCCGCCGCAGAGGTCGTAGAGCAGTTCGCCGAAGGTGGCCTTGCCGGCTTCGATCTCGTAGAGACCCGGACGCTTCACCAGGCCGCTGACGCCCCAGATATGCGTGCCGCTGTCGCCGGGGATGCCGATCTTGGCGAACTCCGCGCCGCCGAAGGCGAGCACGTGCTTCACCTGCGCCATCGTCTCCGCGTTGTTGACGATGGTCGGGCAGTTGTAGAGACCGAGGACGGCCGGGAAATACGGGGGCTTGATGCGCGGGTAGCCGCGCTTGCCTTCGAGGGATTCGATCAGGCCGGTCTCTTCGCCGCAGACGTAGCAACCTCCGCCGCGGTGGACGACGATTTCGCAGGAGTAGCCCGAGCCGAGGATGTTCTGGCCGAGGAAGCCCTTGGCCTTCGCTTCGGCGATCGCGCGCTCGAGGATCTTCGCGCCGTGGATGAACTCGCCGCGGATGTAGATGAAGGCCTGCTTGGCCTGGATGGCCCACGCGGTGATCGCGATGCCTTCCAGCATCTGGTGCGGGTCCTTGTAGATGATCTGGCGGTCCTTGTAGGTGCCGGGTTCGGATTCGTCGGCGTTGACGACGAGGTAAGCGGGCTTGCCCGACTTACGGTCGAGGAACTTCCACTTCATGCCGGTCGGGAAGCCGGCGCCGCCGCGGCCGCGCAGGCCGGAGACTTCGACTTCCTTGCAGACTTCCTCAGGCTTGAGGGCGACGGCTTTCTTGAGGGCTTCGTAACCGCCGTTGCGCAGGTAGCAGTCGATATCGACCGTGTACCCCGGCTTGCGGAGGTTGGCGTAGATGAGAGGGCGTTCGACGGCGGGCATGTCGCGGAGAGTTTTAGGTTAACCGTTCCACTCGGGCGTGCCGGGGACGGGAGGGTTCTGGCCGTAGGACGGATCCTTGAGCGTGGCCTTGAGCTGGGCGGCGAACTGGTCGGCGTCTTCGGGCTTCACGTTCTCGTGCATCGAGGCGTCGACGTGGACGACCGGGCCGCAGCCGCAGTCGGCGATGCATTCGACGAACTCCAGGGTGAAGTCGCCGTCGGGCGAGGTCTCGCCGCGCTTGCAGTTCAAGGACTGTTCGAGGTTCTCCATCAGCGCGTAGGAACCGCGGAGGGCGCAGGACAGCGTGCGACAGACGCGCACGTGGCGGCGGCCGATCGGCGACTGGCGATACATCGGGTAGAAGGTGACGACTTCGAGCACCTGCATCGGGGTCACGCCGACGAGCCCGGCGACCCAGGTCATGTCTTCTTGCGTGATGTAACCGCGGTCTTCCTGCACGAGGTGCAGGAGGGGCATCGTCGCGCTGCGCGGCTGCGGATACTGCGCGATGATGGCGGGGGCCTGCGCGAGCGTCTCAGGCTTGAGCGCGCGGGCGGGGGCGGAGGAAGGAGATTCGTGCATGGGGTTTAGCGGTCGCATTCGCCCATGACGAAGTCGAGCGAACCGAGGATGGAAGCGACGTCGGTGAGGAAGTTGCCGGGGACGATGGCGGGAAGGATGGAGAGCGAGACGAAGCTCGGTCCGCGGATGCGGAGACGGTAAGGGACGCCGCCGCCGTTGGAGACGACGTAGAAGCCGAGCGCGCCCTTCGGGTTCTCGGCCTCGAAGTAGACTTCGCCGGCCGGGATCTGCGGGCCTTCGGTCACCAGCATGAAGTTCTGGATGAGCTCTTCCATCTTCGTCATCACCTTGGCCTTGGGCGGGAGGAAGATCTTCTTCGCATCTTCGGCATACCAGGCGCCGCCCGGCATCGACTTGATGACCTGGCGGAGGATGCGGACCGACTGGCGCATCTCTTCCATGCGGACGAGGTAGCGGTCGAAGCAGTCGCCCTTGGCGCCGACGGGGACGTCGAAGTCATACTGCTCGTAGCCGGAGTAGGGCTTGTCCTTGCGGAGGTCGAACGGCACGCCGGAAGCGCGCAGGTTCGGGCCGGTGAGGCCGTAGCCGAGCGCCATCTCCTTCGAGATGGTGGCGATGCCTTCGGTGCGTTCGAGGAAGATGCCGTTGCGGGTGAGGAGTTTGTCGACCTCGTCGATCGTGCGCTCGACGCCGTCGCAGAAGGCCGAGACCTTCGGGAGCCAGCCGTCCGGGATGTCGCGGGTCACGCCGCCGATGCGGGTGTAGCTCGTGGTGAAGCGGGCGCCGGTGAGCTCCTCGAACAGCGTGTAGAGCTTCTCGCGCTCGTTGAAGGTATACATGAACACCGTCCAGGCGCCGGTATCCATCGCGTAGACGCCGATGCCGAGGAGGTGGGACGAGATGCGGGCCATCTCGCAGGTGAGCACGCGGATCGCTTCGCAGCGCGCGGGCAGCTTGAGGCCGGCGAGCTTCTCGACGGCGATGGCGTAGGCGACGTTGTTGGCGAGGGGGGCGAGGTAGTCCAGGCGGTCCGTGTACGGGACGAACTGGTTGTAAGTCATGTTCTCGGCGATCTTCTCGTCGCCGCGGTGCAGGTAGCCGATGACCGGGTCGCACTTCACGACCTTGTCGCCGTCGAGCTCGAGGCTCAGGCGGAGCACGCCGTGCGTGGCCGGGTGGGAGGGACCCATGTTGAGGGTCATGTTCTCTCCGCGCAGTTCTTCCGAACGGGCGGCGACGTCGCCGATGGAGATTTCCTTGGTGATCTTCACGTTAAATCAGGCTTTGGGTTTTTCCTCGGTCCAGGACTGGTCGAGCGCGGAAGGCTCGCCTTCGGAAAGCTTGCCGCCGTGCGAGACGAACGGTCCGCCCATCATCGGCGCGGGTTCGACCTTCTGGCCGGTCACTTCCGCGACGTCGGCGGCGGGGAAGGGGACTTCGATGCCGGCGAGGGGGAAGTCCTTGCGGAGCGGGTGATAGGGATACGCATCCCACATCAGGATGCGGCGCGGGTCCGGGTGGCCTTCGAAGACGATGCCGAACATGTCGTACGCTTCTCGCTCGTGCCAGTTGGCGCCGGGGTGGAGGGAGGAGACGCTCGGGACGCGGTCATCGGCGGCGTCGACGTGCAGGCGGACATATTCCTTGTTCGTCGTGCTGAGCAGATGGATCACGACGCCGAAACGGGCCGGGCGGGCCTGCAGTTCGAGGCCGCAGAGGTCGGCGAGCAGGTCGAAGCCCTGCGTGTCGCGCAGCCAAGCCACGGCGGCGAGCAGGTCGGCACCCGCGACGCGGAAGGTCGGCATGTCCTTGCCGGCGAGGTCCTGCGTGGCAGGGAAGCGGGAGGTGAGCGCGGCGGCGTCCATGTCCGTGCTCAGCTGACGATCTTGGTTTCGATGGTGCGACCGCGGAAGGTGCGGCGCAGCGAGCCGCCTTCCTGGCGGATCTTCTCCTGGAGGAGCATCATGCCGTCGAGGAGGGCCTCGGGGCGGGGCGGGCAACCGGAGATGTAGATGTCGACCGGGACGATGTTATCCACGCCCTGCAGGGTGGCGTAGGAGCGGTACATGCCGCCGGTGGAAGCGCAGGCGCCCATGGCGACGACCCACTTCGGCTCGGCCATCTGGTCGTAGATGCGGCGGACGACTTCGGCCATCTTGTAGGTGACGGTGCCGGCGACGATCATGCAGTCGGCCTGGCGGGGGGAGAAGCGCATGACCTCCATGCCGAAGCGGGAGATGTCGAAGCGGGAGCCGCCGGCGGCCATGAGCTCGATGGCGCAACAGGCGAGACCCATGGGCATCGGCCACACGGAGTGGCTGCGCACCCAGTTGACGACGGCGTCGGCGCGGGTCACGATGACCTCGCCCTCCACCTTGCTGTTGTAGCCGAAATCGGATTTGACCATGGTCGTTCGCCGCAAGTTAGGGTGACCCCTAGGGGGAGCAAGCGGGAAGGGGCAAAAATGGCGTTTTTATCGCTCCTAATCGGGGTCGGTAGCGTGAACAGGGGTTCGGGAGGGAGGCTTGCAACTAAACCCCGCGGGGATTGTTCTAGTGGGGTACCCCATGAAGACGCTTTTCGTCCTGCTGGCCGCCTTGCTTGCGGCCTCCTCCCCCGCCCGACCCCCGAACGTGGTGGTGATCTTCATCGACGACATGGGTTACGGAGACATCGGGCCTTTCGGGGCGACCAAGCAGCGCACCCCCCACCTGGACCGGATGGCCAAGGAGGGCATGAAATTGACCAGCTTCTACGCCGCCCCGGTCTGTTCGGTCTCCCGGGCCCAGATGATGACCGGCTGCTATGGCGCCCGCATCTCCGTCCCAGGGGTCTATTTTCCGGGTCAATCGGTAGGGTTAAATCCATCTGAAGTAACTGTAGCAGAAAGACTTAAAGAAAAAGGCTATACCACCCAGATGGTCGGCAAGTGGCACCTGGGCGACCAGCCGGAATTCCTGCCCACCCGGCAGGGTTTCGACCACTATTACGGCATCCCTTACTCGAACGACATGCTCAAGAAGAGCGCCGAGACCAAGGTCCCGGTCGTACCGGTCCTTCGGGATGAGAAGGTCGTCGAGCTGATGGATGGGGAAGGGCAGCGCCGCATGGTGGAGCTCTATACCAAGGAGGCCGTCGACTTCATCACCCGCAGCAAGGACCAGCCGTTCTACCTCTATTTCGCCCATAACGCCGTCCACACCCCGATTTGGCCGGGGGCCGCCTTCGCCGGTAAATCCCAGAACGGTCGCTTCGGCGATTGGGTCGAGGAGGTCGACTGGAGCGTCGGTCAGGTGCTCGATACCCTGCGCGCGCAGGGGCTCGATAAGGACACGCTCGTGGTCTTCACTTCCGACAACGGGCCTTGGCTGACCAAGGGCACCGACGGGGGCAGCGCCGGTCCGCTCCGCGGCGGCAAGGGTTCGACCTGGGAAGGCGGCGTGCGCGTGCCGACCCTCGCCTGGTGGCCGGGCCGCATCCCGGCCGGATCCGTCAATGACGCCGTCGCCGCGACGATCGACCTCCTGCCGACGTTCGTTGCGCTCGCCGGCGGCGCCGTGCCCGCCACGCCGGTCATCGACGGACGCGACATCACGCCGATCCTGCTCAATCAGTCGAAGGAGTCCGCCCGCGAAGCGCATTACTATTTCGCCGGCTACGACCTGCAGGCCGTCCGCCAAGGTCGCTGGAAACTCGCGCTCATGCCGCAGCCGGAAGGCATGGGTAAGCAGGCGGCGAAGACCCCGCCTGGCCTGCGTCTTTACGACCTCGACGCCGAGATCGGCGAGCAGACCGACGTCGCCGCGCAGCATCCGGAAGTCGTCGCGAAACTGAAGGCGCTCGCCGACAAGATGGCGGCCGAGATCGGCGGCAAGACGCCGACCGCGCGCCGTCCCGCCGGCGAGGTGAAGGACGCGAAGACGCTTTATCCGACCGTCGATTACGTGCCGAACGACACGAAGAAAAACGACGCCAAGAAGCCGACGGCGAAGAAGGGTGCCGCGAAGGCGGCGAAGAAGCCGGCCGCCAAGCCCGTCGCGCTCGCGCAGGCGAAGCCCGGCGACACCATCGCTTCGGCCTCCGCCCCGCAGGTCGGCCAGAAGGCTTTCACCGTGGCCGTCTCCGTGGAGACCGCGCAAAGCGACGCCGTGATCCTCGCGCAGGGCGGACTCATCGGCCACGCACTCTACCTCAAGGGCGGCCGTGTCGCGTTCGCCGTGCGTCATGGCGCCGACGAGGTCGTCGAGATCGTCTCGCCCGCCGAGTTGAAAGGAGCTTTCGCCGTCACCGCGAGCCTCGCCGCCGATGGCGCGATGAAGCTCATCGTCGCGGGCCAGGACGCCGTGGCCGGCAAGGCCAAGGGCGTGCTCCCACGCCAGCCGGTAGAGGACTTCTGCGTCGGCCACGACAACGGTAAGCCCGTCGGACTCTACGGTGAGCTCAAGCCCCTGCAGGGCGCCGTCTCCGGCCTCGCGGTCACGACCCCATGATCCTCCGTTTACTTCTCATCTTCGGCGCGGCCGTGCTGGCCGCGGCGGAAACCCGTCGTCCCAATATCCTCGTCATCCTGGCCGACGATCTCGGCTACTCGGATCTCGGCTGCTACGGCGGCGAGATTCCCACGCCGAACCTCGACCGTCTCGCCCGGGCCGGCGTGCGTTTCGAGAAGGTCTACACGTCCGCGCGTTGCTGTCCGACACGCGCGTCGCTCATCACCGGCCTGCATCCGCACGAAGCGGGCATCGGTGATTTCGTCTCCGCCAAGCCCGCGCCGAAACGCGGCCCCGCCTACACCGGTCACCTGCTTGACGATAACATCACCATCCCCGAGCTCCTGAAGCAGTCGGGCTACAGCACCTGGATGGTCGGCAAATGGCACATGGGTTCGCCCGGGCCGATCCAGCGCGGCTTCGACGCCTATTACGGTTACAAGAACCTGCAGGCGCATTCCAACGATCAATGGAATCCGGACGCATACGTACGCCTGCCCGCGGGCACGCCCGCCGAACTCGCCTATGAGGCCGGTAAGTTCTACGTCACCGATGTCTTCACTGACTACGCCCTCGAGTTCCTCCGTCAGGCGCGGACGCAGAAGGACAAGCCGTGGTTCCTCTACCTCGCGCATTCTTCCCCGCACTTCCCCGTGCAGGCGCCCAAGGCTTCGATCGACCGGCACATGGCGACTTATCGTCGGGGTTGGGACGTCCTACGCACCGAACGCTTCGCGCGCATGAAGGCGCTGGGGCTCGTCGCCGCCGACGCGGTACTGCCGCCGCTTTCGCTCGTGCCGGTCGAGACGGACGACGCCATCGCCAACGGATTCTCCGGCAAGCCGAACCCCTCTTGGGACAGCCTCCCCGCGGACCGTCGCGAAGACCTCGCGCGTCGCATGGCCACCTTCGCCGCGATGGTCGAGCACGTCGACCAAGGCGTCGGCCGGCTGCTCGCCGACCTCGAGCGCAACGGCGAACTCGCGAACACCCTCGTCGTGTTCACGTCCGACAACGGCGCTTGCTATGAGTGGGGCCCGTTCGGTTTCGACGGACGTTCCCGCGCCGGTCGCACCGACCTGCATGTCGGCGCCGCGCTCGACGGCATGGGCCAGGCCGGCACGCACTCTTCCTACGGCTCGGCCTGGGCCAATCTCGGCAACACGCCGCTCAACCTCTATAAGCACTTCTGCCACGAAGGCGGTGTCAGCGCGCCGCTGCTCGTCTCGTGGCCGGCCGGCCTGAAGCCTGCGACGGAATGGATCCGCTCGCCTGCGCACGTCATGGACCTCCTCCCGACCATCGCCGCGGCCACCGGCTCCACGTATCCGCGGGAACGGGCCGGGAGGCCCATCCGCCCGGTCTCCGGTCGGTCCTTATTGCCTGACTTGCGGGGCGAACCGACGCCCCAGCGCGGCATCCCGACCGCCCATGAAGGCGCGCGCGGCTATCGTCTCGGCCAGTGGAAGATCGTCTGGGGCAAGCGCCAGAACGCGCCCGTCACCTGGCAGCTCTTCGACCTCTCGAAGGATCCGTCCGAGCAGCACGACCTCGCGGCCACGCAGCCCGCCAAGCTCAAGGAACTGGCGGATGCTTGGATGGCGTGGGCTAAGCGGGCAGGGGTCGACCTTAGTTCCCGCTGAGGCCCTAGCCCTAGCCCTGGCTCTGGCCCTAGCCCTAGTCTACTTCGCCCAGCCGACCAGCACGCAGCCTCGGAAGAAGAGATAGCCCAGCGTCAACGTGATCGGGATGGTCAGGACCCAAGCCCAGACGATACGTCCGACCAGGCCCCATCGCACCGCGTCGAAACGCTTCGACGCGCCGACGCCGAGGATGGAGGTCGAGATGACGTGCGTGGTGGAAAGCGGAATGCCTAGTTCGGAGGCGCCGGTGATCGTGATCGCGGCGGCGGTCTCGGCCGCGAAGCCGTGGACCGGCTGCAGCTTCACCATCTTGTGGCCCATCGTGCGGATGATGCGCCAGCCACCGGCGGCCGTGCCCGCGGCCATCGTCACCGCGCAGAGCGCGATGATCCAGAGCGGCACCTGGTCTACGCCGTTCTTGGCGTTCAAGGTAGGTTTGAACCATTGGGCCCAGGACGGGGCGTGGGCCGGATCGAAGGCCCCGGCGCCGACGCCGACGATGAGGGCGAAGGTGATGATGCCGACCGTCTTCTGGGAGTCGTTGGAGCCGTGCGAAAAACCCATCAGGCCGGCGGAGACCAGCTGCAGCTTGCCGAAGACCTTGCTGACGATGCTGGGCCGGACCGAAAGACGTACGATGAGCATCGTCAGGAGCATCATGAAGATCACGCCGAGCGTGAAGCCGACGAAGGGCGAGATGACCATCGGCTTGATGAGCTTCGGCCAGAGGCCGACCGTCTTACCGGCGGAATCCGTCGCGGACCAGATGAGGCTGTTCCAGTTCAGGTGGGTCAGTCCGAGGACCCCGCCGCAAAGACCGCCGATGAGCGCGTGGGAGGAGCTGGAGGGGATGCCGAACCACCAGGTGATGAGATTCCAGACGATGCCGCCCATCAGGCCGCAGGCGATGGCGAGCTGCATGCCTTCGATGGCGATATGCCCTCCCGCCATGTCGATGTAGCCGGAGTAGATCGTCTTCGCCACCGCGGTGCCCCAGAAGGCGCCGAAGAGGTTGGTCACCGCCGCGAGCATGATCGCCTGGCGGGGCGTGAGCACGCGCGTCGAGACGACGGTCGCGATGGCGTTGGCCGCGTCATGGAAGCCGTTGATGTATTCGAACACCACGGCCACCACGATGACCATCACCATCAGCAGGAAGGGATCCATAGCCGGAGACGGGGCGCGGGCTCAGGCGTACTTGAGGGCGATCTGGAACACGACCTTGCCGGCGTCGCGGCAGTGGTCGATCGCGCGCTCGAGGAGTTCGTAGATGTCCTTGAGCACGACGACTTCCTTGGCGTCGACGTTGCCCTGGTAGAGGTCGCGGAGGAGGCCCACCATCAGGCGGTCGGCGTCGCCTTCGATCGTCTGCAGGGTCTCGTAGTCGTCCTGGATCTCCTCGACGTTCGAGAGCTTGCGCAGTTTGCGGACGAGGGAGGCGGTGACTTCGGTGGCCTGCTCGAGCATGCGCACCTGCTTGTCGACGATGTCGGTCGAGAACTGGGACGGGCAGATGGCAAGGCGCTCGCCGATCTTCTCGCAGGTCTTCGGGATCTTATAGAGGGCGTTGGCGAGGGCTTCGATGTCCTCGCGCTCGAGCGGGGTCACGAAGGTCTGGCAGAGTTCCTGGGTGATCGAGAGGCCGATGCGCTTGTCGACGCGACGGGCGACGACGAGCTCGGTGAAGCACTGCTCGAAGTCCGGCTTGCCGACCTGGGCGTAGAGCTTCGAGAGCGACTTCGCGCTCTTCGCGGCCTCGTCGGCGCTGGCTTCGAGGAGTTCGTAGAACTTTTCATCCTTACCGAGGACCTTCTTGAGGAAGTCTTTCATGGGTGTTTGGGTGAATCCGTTCAAGGTGGGGTCGGGGGAGGGGGGCAAGCCCAGTTCGACACTATTCCGTAACAATCGTAACATCAGGCTATTACGATTGTGACGATTGTGTGACAGAGGGTGGTAATACGGGGAGGACCGAATGGAGGACTGCGTTGAGGACTGAGTGGAGGACTGAATTGAAAAAGCCCCGCCACCGGCCACCCGGGGCTGCCACCTGCCACCCGAAGCGAAATCATAAAATCCAAAGGGAAACCGGAGACCGGATGATTGGCCGGGGTATCATGGCCCCAAACTTACGCGCTTGGTCTCTTCCCAACCGCCAACCGCTATCCGCTAACCGCCAAAACCCGATACACCTGTTTCCTTATTAAGACGCACCTGACGCGGGATTGACACCATCGTCACGTAATCTTCGGTCCCATGGAAGAAACCACCAAGGTCCCTGGGCAGCACAAGATCCACTTCCGGACGTTGGTCCTTTCCGACCTCCATCTGGGCACCAAGGACGCCCAAGCGCGCGAGCTCCTCGACGTGCTGCGCGGCATCCGCTGCGACAAACTCATCCTCAACGGCGACATCATCGACCTCTGGTCGCTGCAGCGGAAGAACCACTGGAGCCCGGCGCACACGGCCGTCATCCGCCGCATCATGAAGATGGCGGAGAAAGACGGCACGAAGGTCGTCTACCTGCGCGGCAACCATGACGACTTCATCCGCCGGCTGATCCCGCTCGTGCTCGATCGCATCGAGCTCGCCGAAGAACACATCCACGTGGCCCAGGACGGCCGTAAATACCTCTGCATCCACGGCGACGCGTTCGACACCGTGACCGTCAAGATGCGCTGGCTGGCCGTGATCGGCGACATCAGCTACCAGATCCTCCTCGACCTGAACCGCTTCTACAACAAGTGGCGCGCCTGGCGCGGCAAGGAATACTTCTCCCTCTCGCAGGCCATCAAGGCCAAGGTCAAGTCGGCCGTCAGCTTCATCTCGAGCTTCGAGGAGCACCTGCAGACCCTGGCCGCGCGCCGCGGCTGCGAAGGCGTCATGTGCGGCCACATCCACAAGGCCGAGGACCGCATGATCGGTGACGTCCGCTACATCAACTCCGGCGACTGGGTCGAATCCCTGACCGCGGTGGTCGAAGAAGACGACGGCACCATCCGCGTCGTGGAACGTCCGGAGCTCCTGCGCCGCATCGCCGAACGCCGCGCCGCTTTCGAGGCCGCCAAGAACGCTGCGCCCGCTCCCGGCGCGGAGGCCAGCTCCACGATCGCGTTCGTCGCCTGATGAGCGTCATCCCCGTCCTCACGGCCGGTTTCGGCGAAGGCCACAACGCCGCGGCCCGTTCGATCATCGAAGCGCTCGCCCGCAAGCCCGGTCTGACCGGCGAACTGCACGACCTCTTCCTCGAAGCCTACGGCGCGGAGAAGGCCCGGAGCCAGCGCGACAGCTACATCGGCGTCGCGAACAAGTATCCGCGCCTCTGGGGCTGCATGTATACGGCGCTCGACCGTCTGCCGCTCGTCCGCGCCTCGCTCCCGTTCGTCCGTCCGGTCGAGAAGACCTTGAACGCGATGCTCGACGTCACGCAGCCGCCGGTCGTGGTCTCGGCCTACCCGCTCTATAACTACATGATGGCCCGGCGCTGGCGTCGCGACGATCCCGCACGTCCGCGCCTGATCACCGTCGTCACGGATTCCATCTCCGTGAACCGGGCCTGGCATCGCGCGCACTCCGACTGGTATGTCACCCCGAACCAGGCGACCGCCGACGTCATGATCCGCCAGGGCGTGCCTGCCGCGAAGGTCCTGCCTTACGGTTTCCCCGTCTCGTCGCGTCTCGCCCCGCGTTCTTCGGCCAAGGCCGGCGAACGCCCGCGCGTGCTCCTGATGCTCAATCCCGGCAAGCGCGACGCCGTCGAGCTCGCCACGGCCCTTTCTACGCTGGGCCTCGAACTTACCATCACCGTGGGCAAGGACGCCTCGTTCAAGGAGGCCGTCGAACGGGCGGTCGAAGGCCGCGCCGAAGTGCTCGGCTGGACCGACCGGATCCCGGCGCTCATGCTTTCGAGCCACCTCGTCGTCAGCAAGGCCGGCGGCGCGACCACGCATGAGTGCGTCGCGGCCGGCGTGCCGATGATCATCACCCAGGTCATCCCCGGCCAGGAAGCCGGCAACGGCCGCCTGATCGCCGAGCATGATGCCGGCTCCTACGGACTGACGCCGGAGTCGGCACGCAAGGTCATCGCCGCGGCCTTCACCGGCGACTGGGCCCTCTGGAAGAAGTGGAAAGCCTCGGTCGACGGACTCGGCGACGCCTGCGGCGCCGACCGCGTGGCGGATCTGGTGGAGCGGGAGATGGCGGTGAAGAGGTAGAGGCGGAATTGAGGACTGAATGGAGGGCTGCGTTGATGACAGGCAACGGGTAGGGATGCGATGACATCGCATCCGCTTGTCTCTAGGTAGGGGCAGCACCGCGTGCTGCCCTAGTTGCTTCCATTCTCAGGTGGCGGGTGGCGGCCCCGGGTGGCAGGTGGCGGGAAGAGGCGATGGATAACTCTAAGGGAAACCGGAAACCGGATGATTGGCTGGGGACATCATATCACCAGCATCCTTTCCGGTTTCCGGTCTCCCTTTGTCTTTCTGAAAACGGACGCGATGTCATCGCGTCCCTACCTCAGCCTCTCGCCTCTAGATACGCTTTCACTTCGCCGGCGAGTTTGTCGCTGAGGCCGGCGACTTCGGCGATCTCTTCGACGGTGGCCTTGCGCAGTTTCTGGATGCTGCCGAAGTGCGCGAGGAGGGCGTCTTTCCGCTTGGGCCCGAGGCCGGGCATCTCGTCGAGCAGCGACTCGCGCAGCTTGCGGCTGCGGAGCTCGGCGTTGAAGTCGTTGGCGAAGCGGTGGGCCTCGTCGCGGATGCGCATGAGCAGGGCGAGACCGACGTCGTGCCGCGGCAGCTTCAGTTCGCGGCCGTCGGGGAAGACGATCGTCTCTTCGCGCTTGGCGAGGCCGATGAGCGGAGGCGGCGCGAGGTCGTGCTCCTTGAAGGCCGCGAGCGCGGCGCCGACCTGGCCGAGGCCGCCGTCGATGATGACGAGTTCGGGGAAGGCGCGGTGCTCTTCGTGCAGGCGCGTGTAGCGGCGGCCGACCACTTCCTGCATCGAGCGGAAGTCATCGTTGCCTTCGAAGGACTTGATCTTGAAGCGACGGTAGCCGGACTTGTCGGCCTGGCCGTCGACGAAGCGCACCATCGACGCCACGGCGAGCGTGCCGGAGATGTGCGAGATATCGAAGCACTCCGCCGTGGCGGGCGGGCGTTCGAGGCCGAGGGCGGCGGCGAGCGAGGCGAGGGCGCCGGCTTCGTCGCGGCGGGGCAGGGGGTTCTCGCGGAGGAAGCGACGGGATTTCTCCGTGGTGCGCTTCAGCGCGTCGAGGAGGTCGCGCAGGCTCGCGGCCTTTTCGTAATCACGCTCCGCGGCGGCCTTGCGCATGTCGGCCTCGACCTGTTCGGCCCAGCTCTCGACCTTGCCTTCCAGGAACGCGCAGGCCTCGGTCACGCGTACGGCGTATTCTTCGGCGGTGATCACGTTGCCGTGCTTCTGGATCTCGGCGCGGGCGTCGTCGTAAAGTTTCCACGTCCCGTCGGGCTGGGCGACCGGGTTGCTGTCGGCGAGCAGGATGCCGAACTTCTTGCGCATCTCGTTGAGCGTGCGGCGGACCGCCTGCTGGTGAGGGAAGGGGCCGAAGTAGCGGCAGGCGTCGGTCGTGCGGGCGCGGACGATGCGGAAGCGGGGCAGGGGGTCGGCGAGGTCGACCCGGACCTGAGGGAACTGCTTGTCGTCGCGGAAGAGGATGTTCCAGCGGGGGCGCCAGCGTTTGATCAGCTTGCCTTCCAGAAGGAGGGCCTCGGTCTCGGACCGGACCTCATGCCATTCCATGTCCGCCACCGTATCCATCATCGCGGCCACCTTGGGGGTCATCCGCTGGCGGGGCACGAAATAGGAGGCCAGGCGCTTCTTGAGGTCCTTGGCCTTGCCTACATAGACGACCAGCCCGGCGGCGTCCTTCATCAGGTAGACGCCCGGGGTATGGGGGGCACGCCGGGCCTTGGCCTTGGGCGAAAGTTCTTCCCGGTCGGTTTGCATTTTGAGCCTGAGCCTCTAACCCTGCTGGCACGCCCCGTTTCCGCAAATGCTTTCCTGCAACAGCCGACCCAGACAGGTCCTCGTCATCAACGTGGGCGACGAGCTCCTCGACGGCCTCCGCGAGAACGGCCACCTTCTCTGGCTCGGCGAGCACCTCGCCCGCCGCGGTCTGCCGATCACCCGTTCCCTGGTCGTCCGTGACGACGCCGCTGAAATCGCCCGCGCCGTCGGCGAAGCCTGGGGCGCCTACGACCTCATCGTCACCACCGGTGGCATCGGTCCGACCTCCGACGACCACACCCGCGAAGCCGTCGCCGGCGCGCTCGGACTTTCCCTCACGCATGTTCCCGCCGCCGAGCAGGCCCTGCGCGATCGTTTCAAGATGATCGGCCGCAAGGTCGCCGCCGCGGATCTCAGCCAGTGCTACGTCCCGGCCGGCGCTGACTCGCTGCCCAATCCGCGTGGTACCGCGCCCGGCGTCTTCCTGCATCGCGACGGCCGCGCGCTCGTCATGCTCCCCGGTCCTTCGCTCGAACTCCGTCCGATGTTCGAAGACGAAGTCGTGCCCCGTCTCCGTCAGGTCGGCTGCGCCTGCCAAGGCGAAGCCTACGTGCAGGTCCGCACCTTCGGTATCGGCGCCGTGCCCCTCGAGGCGATCGTTCGTCCGCTCCTCGCGCCGGGCATGGCCCTCAGTTTCGGCACGCACACCGGCGTCGTCGACGCCCGCATCTCGTCCGCCGGCGGCGGCGCCACGGCCGATCAGCTCTGCGAAGTCGCCCGCAGGATCCGCGACGCGGTCGGCGAAGATTTCGTCGCCACCGGCCACGCCTGCCTCGCCACGCTCGTCGTCGAGCAGCTGCGCAGCCTCGAGAAGACCGTCGCCCTCGCCGAGTCGTGCACCGGCGGCCTCCTCGCCAACGCCTTCACCGACGTCCCCGGCGCCTCGAAGGTCTTCGCCGGTTCGGCCGTCTGCTACGCCAACGACGCCAAGGTGAACCTCCTCGGCGTGCCCGATTGCCTCATCGCCCAGCATGGCGCCGTCTCCGCCGAGTGCGCCGCCGCCATGGCGACGGGTGCCATCGAGAAGTTCGGCTCCGATTACGCCATCGCGGTCACCGGCTACGCCGGACCCGGCGGCGGCACCGACGCCGACCCGGTCGGCACCGTCTATTTCGGTTACGCATCCCCGACGGGTGTCTGGTCCCAGCGCGTCGCCCTGCCTGGCGACCGCCGCCAGATCAAGCAGCGCGCCGTGAACACCGCCCTCGATTTCATGCGCCGGAAGCTGAACAAGTACCGCGTCGAGGACCTGATCCACGGGGCCTGACGGCAGGAGGCGAGGGCCCGAGGTCGGAGGACCGGAGGGCGTAAAATTAGAGGACTGAGTAGAGGTCTGCGTTGAGGACTGAATGGAGGGCTGAATGGATGACAGAGGACAGATGGCGGATGAGAGGCAGACTATACCTCTGAGTCCCAACCGCTATCCGCTAACCGCTAAGACTTGATCTGGGTAGGGTCGGGACCGCGTCACGACACAGCCGTATCTCGTTCGCCGCAGGGCGAACGCAGGCAGGGGCACGATTCATCGTGCACTTCTTTGACGGAGGGCGCGGCGTAGCCACGCCCCTACCCTTGGCCGCCCTACCCGAAGCAGAACCGAAGCTTTCTTCCCGGTTTCCGGTCTCCCCTTGGAGTGCGGGTCTTTCCTTGCCGCCAACCGCTTGCCGCCAACCGCTACTACCTTTCATGCCTGTCTTAGGGCCTGCGAATGACAAAGGATTGCCACGAGGGGGGAGGGCGGGAGATTAGGCGCGTGCCCGGCTATCTCGCCATCATCGCTGGTAAGGACGAATACCTCGTCGATCAGGACGGTCGTGCCTGTTACGACAAGGCCCGGAAGGCCGCGGGCCCCGACGCCGAAGCCGAGATCATCTCCGCGCAGATCCTGCGGGTCGACGACGCGCGCGTGCTCGAGCTCCAGTTCGCGGAGTCGGTCAAGACGCTGTCCATGTTCGGCGGCAAGCGCGTCATCTGGCTGCGTAACCTCAACCTCGTCGCCGACACCGTCCAAGCCAAGTCGGAGGAGGTGAAGAAGAACCTCGCCAACATCCTCGAAGTCGCGACCTCGGCGGATCCCTCCGTCTCGATCATCATCTCCGCCACGCCTTACGACGGCCGGCGCAAGGACCTCAGCGCGCTCAAGTCCGCGGCGCAGGACTTCATCGTCCATGCCTCGGCGTCCAAGAGCCCGTTCGACAAAGGCGACGCCCAGGCCGACAACCAGGTCGCCCTCGCGGTCGACCGCCTCAAGGCGCTCGGCGTGAAGTATGACCGCGGCGTCCCGGAAGTCATCGTCGGCCGCGTCGGCCAGTCGACCCGTCTCGTACTGGGCGAATGCGAGAAGCTCGCCACCTACGTCGGGCCGGGCGGCACGATCAAGGAATCCGACGTGCATCTGCTCGTCCCGACCTTCGGCGAAGGCGACTTCTTCGAGCCCATCGAAGCGCTCGCCGCGCGCGACCTCGCGTGGGGCCTCGCCTCGCTCGACCGTTATTTCTTCAACGAGGATTCCAGCCGCCCGCTCCTGAGCGCGCTCCAGAACCGCCTGCGCCTGCTCATCCAGATCCGCTGCCTCGTCGACTCCGGCGACTTCCGCGTCAGCGAGGCCGGCCTGCCCAAGGGCCAGTTCGAGGCCGCCAGCGGCCGCCACGGCCCGACCTTCGGCTCCGCCGCCAAGTCCTCGGCCAACCTCTTCTCCCAGAACGCCTGGTATGTCAGCAACAAGGTCGCCCCGGCGGCGGCCCGCTACACCCTGGCCGAGCTCGTCGACCTCCAGCTCGCGTGCGCTGACTGCTTCGACGCCTCCAACCGCGGCGAGGACGAGTCCTCCGTCCGCGCGATGTTCCTGCGAGCGCTTGCCGTGAAGCGTCCCGCCTGATATAAACCTTACTTCATCCCGATGGAATCCGACAACGTCCCCAACGTCCTCGCCGACCGCTACGCCTCCCCGGCGATGAAGGCCGTCTGGTCCACCCGCGGCCGCGTGGTCCTCGAGCGCGAGTATTGGATCGCCGTCATGAAGGCCCAGCGCGACCTCGGCCTCGACATCCCCGCCGCCGCCCTCGCCGCCTACGAGAAGGTCAAGGACCAGGTCGACTTCGAGTCCATCCGCCGTCGCGAAGAAGAGACCCGCCACGACGTCAAGGCGCGCATCGACGAGTTCTGCGCCCTCGCCGGCCATCAGCACGTCCACAAGGGCCTCACCAGCCGCGACCTCACCGAATCCGTCGAGCAGCTCCAGGTCTTCCGCTCGCTCCAGCTCGTCCGCGCCAAGGGCGTGGCCGCGCTCGCCGCGCTCGCCCGCCGCGCCCAGGCCGACCGCGACGTCCTGATCGCCGCCCGCACGCACAATGTCGCCGCGCAGCCCACCACCGTCGGCAAGCGCTGGGCCATGTTCGGCGAGGAATGCCTCCGCGGCATCGCGCAGGTCGACGCCGCGCTCGCGGCCTTCGCGGCCCGCGGCCTCAAGGGCGCCGTCGGCACGCAGCTCGACCAGCTCACGCTCTTCTCCGGCGACATCGCCAAGGTCGCCCAGCTCGAGACTCGCGTGCTCGCGCACCTCGGCATCCCTCACGCCCTCGGCGCCGTCGGCCAGGTCTACCCGCGCTCGATGGACATGGAGGTCGTCGCCGCGCTGCTCTCCGCCGCTTCCGGCCCGTCGTCCTTCGCCAAGACCCTCCGCCTGATGGCCGGCCACGAGCTCGCCAGCGAAGGCTTCCTGCCCGGCCAGGTCGGCTCGTCCGCCATGCCGCACAAGATGAACGCCCGCACCTGCGAGCGCATCAACGGTTTCCACGTGATCCTGCGCGGTCACCTCGCCATGGCCGCCTCGCTCTCCGGCGAGCAGTGGAACGAAGGCGACGTCTCGTGCTCGGTCGTGCGCCGCGTGCTCCTGCCCGACGCCTTCCTCGCCATCGACGGACTGTTCGAAGCTTTTCTCACCGTGCTCGGCCAGATGGAGGTCAACCGTCCCGTCATCGACCGCGAGTCGCGCCACTACCTGCCGTTCCTGCTCACGACCACCTTCCTCATGGAAGCCGTCAAGGCCGGCGCCGGCCGCGAAGAGGCCCACGAGGCCATCAAGGAACACGCCGTCGCCGTCGCCAAGGAGCTCCGCACCGGCCAGATCGAGCGGAACGACCTCGTCGACCGCCTCGCCGCCGACGCGCGCCTGCGTTTGCCCAAGTCCGTCCTGCTCGACGCCGTCACCAAGGCGGGTGAGCTGACCGGTTCCGCCGGGGCGCAGGTCGACGTGTTCGTCCAGCAGGCCGCCGACTGGACCCGGAAGGTTCCGGAGTCCGCCCAAGTCAAAGCCGGACGCATTTTGTAGGCCTAAGACGGGGGCGCTGGCAGGGGAGGGTTTTCCGTGTTGCCAAGGGGGGTGGGGCTTCCCACAAACCACTTTTCAACTCGTTCACTCCCATGTCTTCTCCCCTCATTGGCAACCTTCTCGTCGCGCAGAGCGGCGGCCCGACCCCTGTCATCAACGCCAGCCTCGCCGGGGTGATCTCGGAAGCCCTCAAGCATGAGGATGAGATCGTCGAGATCTATGGCGGACTCAACGGCATCCAGGGCGTGCTCCATGAGCAGCTCGTCGACCTCGCGGCCGAATCCCAGCAGACCCTCCGCGCCCTCCGCCACACCCCCGGCGCCGCCCTCGGCACCTGCCGCTACAAGGTGAAGAAGGCCGAAGACTTCGACCGCATCCTGCAGGTCTTCGAAGCCCACAACATCCGTTACTTCCACTACATCGGCGGCAACGACTCCCAGGACACCGCCGCCAAGATCGACGCCCTCGCCAAGGAGCGCGGCTACGAACTCCGCGTCGTCGGCGTGCCTAAGACGATCGACAACGACCTGCCCCTCACCGACCACTGCCCCGGCTACGGCTCCGTCGCCAAGCACATCGGCGTGACCATCCGCGAGACCGCTCTCGACAACGCCGCCATGGGCCAGAACGACTTCGTCTCGATCCTCGAAGTCATGGGCCGCAACGCCGGCTGGCTCGCCGCTTCTTCCGTCCTGGCCCAGCGCCGCGACAAGAACGACGACAAGGCCGTCAAGAACACCCACTACGCCTGTTCCGCCCCGCACATCGTGCTGCTGCCGGAAGTCGCCTTCAACGCCGACGCCTTCATCCGCCGCGTCGAAGAAGTCCTCAAGAGCAACGGACATTGCTTCGTCGTCGTCTCCGAAGGCGTCCAGGACGCCACCGGTAACTACCTCGGCGCCGACACCTCCAGCACCGACGCTTTCGGCCACGCCGTCCTCGGCGGCGCCGGCGAATACCTCCGCACGCTCGTCGAGGCCCGTTTCGACGGCGTCAAGGCCCGCTCCTCCAAGCTCGGCATCACCCAGCGCGCCGCTTCGCACAATGCTTCGAAGACCGACGTCGATGAAGCCGAACTCTGCGGTGGCGCCGCCGTCAAGGCCGCCCTCGAAGGCGAGTCCGGTAAGATGGTCATCCTGACCCGCTCCGAGAAGGAGACCTACGCGGTCCAGACCCTGCTCGCTCCCCTCGACCAGATCGCCAACGGCGTGAAGGCTTTCCCGGAGAAGTGGATCGGCGAAGACAAGATGTCCATCCACCCGGACTTCGTGCGTTACGCCCTCCCGCTCATCCAAGGGGAAATGCAACTCCCTTACGATCAGGGACTTCCGAAGTACGCCCAGCTCTCGGCCATCGCTGTCCAGCGCCGTCTCGAGAAGTACGTCACCGTCTGAATCTGATCGTTCGGATTGTGAATAAAGACCCCCTTTTCGGGGGGTCTTTTTGTTTTAAAGGGTTTGCCTCCCCTTGGGACAACCCTAGGCTGACGTTTCCCCCCAGTCCCCATGATTTCCTTTTTCAAGCACCTAGGAATGGTCGCCTTTGCGCTCCTCCCTCTCGTCTCCTCCGCCGCGTTGCAGTCCGGCAAGGTGCAGGTCGGCAAGATCACCGGCACCGCCACCCTGATCGACGCCAAGTCGCAGCGTAAGCCGCTCGCCACCGGCGCCGTCTTCCAGGAAGGCTCGCGCGTCGAGACCGGCGTCCATTCCACGGCCGAACTGGTCTTCTCCAACGGCGCTTCCGTCGTCCTCACTCCGAGCACGCTGCTTGAGCTGCGCACTTTCCGTCAGGTGCCTTCCGCCGGCATCACCGACCCCTATCGCCAGATCATGAAGGATCCGAGCCCGTCCGTCACCGAGGTCGAAGTCCCGCGCGGCAAGATCATCGGCGAGGTCCGCAAGCTCAACGCCCTGTCCACCTTCACCGTCAAGACGCCCGCCGGCCTGGTGCGCATCCGCGGCACCGTCTTCGCGGTCGAGTACCGCGTCGGTCCGGACGGACTCGGCCAGGTCGTCGTCTCCTGCGTGCGCGGTTCCGTCGAGACCGTCGTCTACAGCTCCAACGCCGGCCCCGTGACGGTCGACCCGGGCATGCAGACCGCCAGCTCCGTCCCGAGCGCGGCGCTCATCAGCAATCTCGCGCGCGCCGCCGGTCAGGCCGCCCCTGCTCCTGCCGCCGCCGCCGCCGCCTTGGCGCCCGTCAAGGTCCTGCTCTTCCCCATCCCCGCCGAAGAGCTGGGCGAACTTTCCGCGATCCTCGCCGCCGCTTCCACGCTGCCGGCCGAAGTCTCCGCGACCCTCAACGCGATGGCGCAGACCGCACCCTCGCGCCAGGCGATCTTCCCGAACGGCGCCGCCGAGCCGGCCAAAGGTTTCGGCCAGGTCATCACCGACAGCCAGGTCACCGACGTGAAGGTCGTCGAGAGCAAGGCCGGCGCCCCGGGCGCCCCGCTTTCCTCCAGCAACGGCGGCGGCGGCACCATGGACGACAACCTGCGCCGGATCTCCGACAACGTGAACCGTACCGTCGAACAGAAGCAGCTCGATCCTTCGGCGAGCGGCGGCTGAACTTCCGTCCGTCCCGTCTGAGCGAAGGCCCGGCATCCGCCGGGCCTTTCTCTTGTCCGCCATTCCTCGCTCGCTTTGAGGGCGACGGACGGCATCTTGGGGCGGATGCCGATCGCGGGCAGATTCATCACGTTCGAAGGAGGGGAGGGCGCGGGCAAATCCACGCAGCTCGCCCGTCTCGCGGAGCGTCTCCGCGCGGATGGGGCGACCGTGCTCGGACTCCGTGAGCCCGGCGGGACTCCGTTCGGCGAACGCATGCGCGACGTGCTCAAGCAGCCGGACACCTCGCTGGCGCCGGCGGCCGAAGCGCTGCTCTTCGCCTCCTGCCGTGCCCAGCTCGTCGCGGACGTCATCGCCCCGGCCCTCGCCGCCGGGCAGGTCGTGATCTGCGACCGCTTCATCGATTCGACCGTCGCCTACCAGGCCGGCGGCCGCGGTCTGGACCGCGCCCTGATCGAAGGCGCGAACCGCCTCGCCTGCGGTCCGGTCCGCCCGGACCTGACCATCCTGCTCGACCTCGACCCGGGCCGCGGCCTCGGCCGCGCCGCCGTGCGGGACCAAGGGCAGGCGGACCGCTTCGAACTCCTCGGCGACGCCTTCCACCGCCGCGTCCGCGAACTTTACCACACGCTCGCCCGCGAGGAGGCCGGGCGTTTCTTCGTCGTGGACGCCGCGCGTCCGCCCGCAGCCATCGAGGAGGAGATCTGGCATGAAGTCGTCCGCCGCTTCCGCTGACGTCGCCGACCTGCCGGTGCTCAAGGTGCTGGCCCGCGCCCGCGCCGAGGGCCGCATGCCGCACGCGGTGCTCCTGACGGGCGCCGACGGGGCCGTGCTCGCCCGCGCCGCCGAACAGCTCGCGGCCATGCATCTCGGCGAGGCCGATCCGCTGGCGCATCCGGACTGCCGCGTGCTGCGGCCCGCCGGCCTCTCGCGTATCATCAACGTCGAAGCTGCGCACGAAGTGGTGGCCATGTTAGGCCTGAGTTCCATAAGCGAGCGACGTGCGGTGATCATCCACGAGCCTGACCGGCTCAATGCGCACGCCTCGAACTGCTTGCTGAAGACGCTCGAAGAGCCTCCGCCTGGGACGCTCATCGTGCTCCAGACGGCTAATTATTATGCAGTGTTGCCGACGATTCTCAGCCGCTGCATGCGTTTCCATGTCTCGGGCGATGCGCCGGCGCTGGCCGACGCATCATGGCAGGACTGGCTACGGGAGATGGAGCGCCTGCTCACGCGCATGGTGAAGGGCCCGGCCTCGCCGCAGGCGCGCGTCTCCGAGGTCTTCATCCCGCTGTACGCCCTGTGCGCCCGCTTCGAGGTGCTCCTTGAACTCTTCGTCGAAGAAGCCCTCGAGGCCGCGCCGCCTCCGCCAGTCAGCGATGATGATCAGGAAGGTGTCGAAAAGGCTTACGAGGCAACCATCGCACGCGGTATCCGCGCCCGCATGCTCGTGTCGGTCGAAGAGAAGCTCCGGCTCGTCGGCCGGGCCCACCCCGGCTGCGCCGGACAGGTCGCCGAGGCCGTGGGTCATCTCGAGGCCGCCCGCCGGCGCATGGAGCTGAACTACCAGGTCCTGGCGGCCTTCGAACAATTCCTGCTGCGGACGCTCCGCACCTTCGCCCTGCGCCCGCGGGACGCGTAACTACTGCTCCTTTCCGGAGTTCCATCCCGATGTCCCAGGAAGAGCCGCTGCTCCCCGACGACGAAGACGACAAGCGCCTCATGGGCCTCGTCGCCGGCGGCGATGACGACGCCCTGCGCCTGCTCGTGCACCGGCATCATGCCCGGCTCGTCGGTTATCTGCGGGGCGAAGTCGGTTCGCAGGCGACGGCCGAGGAACTGGCCATGGAGGTCTTCATCCGGCTCCACCGCGCCGCGGCCCGGTGGCGTCCCGAGGCCAAGCTGACCACCTACCTGATCCATATCGCCCGCAACCTCGTCCTCAACGAATGGCGGCGGCGCGGGCGCAAGCCCACCACCGCCTTGGAGTTCGCCGCCGAGCCGGGCGACCTCTCCCAGGGGTCGGCCCGCCGGGTCGCCGAGCTCGACGAAGCCTTCCAGCGCGCCATCCTCCAGCTGGCCCCCGAGCAGCGTACGGCCATCCTCCTCGTCGTGCAGCAGGAGCTCCCCTACGAGGAGATCGCCGTGATCATGGACGCCCCGGTGTCCTCCGTGAAGACCTGGATCCACCGCGCCCGCGCCCGCCTGCGCGAACTTCTCAAAGATTTCTACGCCCAAGAATGAAACCCGCAACTTCCCGCCCCGCCCGGTGTTACATGGGCGTAACCCGCCATGGATGACCCGCAAAAGACGCCTTTCGACCAGGAGCTCGCCGCGACGCTCCGTCGCGGGCGCGCCGTGGCCGTCGCCGGGTTCGCGGACCGCGTCGTCACCGTCGTCCGCGCCGAACGCCGTCGCCGCATCGTCGTCCGCTGGGGCTCGGCCCTCGCCGGCGCGGCCGCCGTCTTCGTCGCGCTGCTCACCGTGCCCGCCACCTCCGAGGAGGCCTTGAACCGTGAGACCTTCGCCCTCGTCGCCCGCGACGAGTCGGCCCAGCTCGCCGACCTCTTCGGCGCCGCGGACGACCTTTCGCTGCTCGCCCCCGTGGCGGAGCGTCCGGCCGTCGTGGAAACCTTCGTCGCCTCGGGCTTCTGACCATGGGCCGTTTCTTGCTGAGCCTGCCGCTCCTGCTCGTCGTCCTCGCCCTCTCCGCCCAGTCGCCGGGGGCGCGTCCGCCGGAAGGCGAACCGACCGTCGAGGAGATCCAGACCATCCGTAAGATCCTCGAACTTCCCCCCGAGCGGCTGCAGCGCATGCGTTCGGCGATCGAGAAGATCGAGCGCATGTCGCCGGAGTCGCGCCGCGAATTCGCGGCCGGCCTCGTGCGCTACGAATCCGCCTCGCCGGAGGAGCGCCACAAGATCATGAAGGACCTGCGCGAACGCGGCGGTTTCGGATCGCGCGTACTCGAGCACCATTTCAAGCGGCTCAGCAAGGACGAGGCCAAGGCCGAGCGGGCCCGTATCCAGGGGCTCACGCCTGAGCAGCGCCTCGAATTCATCCGCGGACTCGCCGAGAAATACGGTCCCGAGCTCGCGAAGGAACGCGCGAAGGGCGGCGAACCCAAGGACGCCGCGCCCAAGCGCCGCAAGCCGCCGGAAGGCGAGGCTACGCCGCCGGTCCGCTGACCGGCGCGGCGGCCGCGTGTTTCCAGCGGTCGTGCGCCCAGAGCCAGTCGGCGCAGGCTTCGTCGCCTGAGCGCAGCCGTCCTTCCAGCCAGGCGTGCGCCTCGACGGTGAGTCCCTCGGCGTCGGTCGCGTGCAGCGCTTCCGTCCGGACCCGGCTGCGCCAGAATCCCGTACGTTCGGTCCAGCAGATCCGCGCCGCGCAGCCGAAGCGTCGGGCGATGAGTCCGGGCAGCAGGGTCACGGCGCAGGGGCGTCCGAAGAAGCTGCCGGGCGCGCCCGTCTGGGTGGTCTGGTCGAACAGCACGACCGCGACCTGACCCTCCCGGGCCGCACGCATGAGCCGCATGAGCCCGTCGCGTCGGGAGATCAGCCTCATCCCGAACCGCTCGCGGCCTTCCCGCACCCAGCGGTCGGCGGCGGGCTGGTCGAGCGGCCGGTAGAGGACATGCCAGGAGCGGGCGGCGAGTTCGGGGCGCAGCCAGGTCGCGGTCGTGACCGTCTCGAGCATCGTCAGATGCGGCACGAAGAGCACCACGCCCGGTCCCGGCGGCGGCAGTCCGCGCGCCGGATCGGTCAGGCTGTCGTCCGCGGCGATCCGGTCGCGGAGTTCCGCTTCCGACATCGCCGGGGAGGCGAGGGCGAACAACGCCATCTCGGCGGTGCGCCGGCAGGAGAGCCGGCCGATGCGGCGCCTCCACGCGGGGGCGGCGGCGGGGAAGGCCCGGCCGAGGTTGCGGCCGACCACGCGTCCGCGGAGCAGCCAGAGCGCCTCGCCGAGCAGCCGGACCTGCGCGCGCGCGGCCGCCTCGGGCAGCCTGGTCAGGAGCCACGCGTAGGCGGCGATGGTCGCCCGGAGCAGGCGGGTCAGGCGCGACCTTCGTGGCGCAGCACGTCGGCGATCTCCGGGGTCACGATGCGTCGGCGGCCCAGTTCGTCTCGCTCGAAATACTTGTCGACCTGGCGGACCAGGTCGAACGGTTCGTCGGGGAGGTTGTCCTCGTCGAACTCCATCTCATCCACCGCGTCGATGTCATCGAAGATGTGCGACAGGCGCAGCGGCTCCCCGTCGATGACCGCGGGCGGGTTGTTGATCGCCCCGATCTTCGTCAGGTTGAAGAAGAGGCACGGGTAGAACTCCTTCTCGTACGGTTCGAGGAACTTGCTCACCCACTGGCCGGGGACTTCCCAGCGACGGTTGATGATGACCGCGTCGGAGAAGTGCACGCAGGGGCGGTACCATTCCTCGACGGCCTTATGCTTCATCGTGAGCGGGCAGTCGACGACCGTGAGGATGCGGGCCACGCGCCAGACGGCGTCGGGCTGCATCGGACGGACGGCGCGGTGGAGGGCCTCCATCTGGTCGATGACGTGCAGCGAGCCATGCGTCACGAGGACGGCGGCGTCTTCGTCGCCGGGGGCGGGCACGACCGCGTGGCCGTCCTTGAACTCCCAGGCGTCCGGGGCGACGCCGCCTTCGCGGACTTCGCGCAGGACGCGCACCTTGCGGCCTTCCGGCCAGGCGTGGGCGACGAGTTCCTTCACGACGTCGGCGCGTCCGGCGCCCGTGGGCCCGAGGATGATGACGAGGGGCGTCATGCCTTGCGTCCGCAGCGGCCGAAGGGAGCGTTCTGGCCGCGGTCGCGGATCCAGTGGTCGACGGCGACCAGGGCCGCCATGGCTTCGACGATGGGCACGGCGCGCGGGAGGACGCACGGATCGTGGCGACCCTTGGCGCTGAGCTCGGTGGCGCGGCCGTCGGGACGGACGGTCTTCTGCGGCTTGAGCACGGTCGCGGTGGGCTTGAAGGCGATGCGGAAGACGACGTCTTCGCCGTTGGTGATGCCGCCCTGCGTGCCGCCGGAGCGGTTGGTCGCGGTGCGGATGCGGCCGCCCTTGCGGACGAACACGTCGTTGTGCGCGCTGCCGCGCAGGACCGTGCCGGCGAAGCCGCTGCCGATCTCGAAGCCCTTGGTCGCGGGCAGCGACAGCATGGCCTTGGCGAGGTCGGCTTCGAAACGGTCGAAGACCGGCGAGCCGAGGCCGGCCGGCAGGTTCTCGATGACGCAGCAGATGACGCCGCCGACGGAGTCGCCGTCGGCGCGGGCGGCGCGGATGAGCGCGTCGATCTTCGCGGCGGTGGCGGGGTGCGGGCAGCGCGTGGGCGTGGCCTCGACCTGCTTCAACGTGGGCGCCTTGGGCGCGGCGGGCATGCGGACGTCGCCGACGCTCTCGACCCAGGCGATGATGCGGGCGCCGCAGGCGTGCTTCAGCACCGTCTTGGCGACGGCGCCGGCGGCGACGCGCGCGGCGGTCTCGCGGGCGGAGGAACGGCCGCCGCCCTCGACGGCGCGGATGCCGTACTTCGAGTCGTAGGTGAAGTCGGCGTGCGAAGGACGGTAGGCGGCCTTCATCTCGGCGTAGGCCTGCGGGCGCTGGTCGCCGTTGCGGATGACGATGGCGATGGGGGAACCGAGCGTGAGGCCGTCGGGCGAGACGCCCGAGAGCACCTCGGGCGCGTCGGCTTCCTTGCGTTGGGTCGTGAGGGCGCTCTGGCCCGGGCGGCGCCGGTCGAGCTCGCTGCGGAGGAACGCGGCGTCGAAGGGCACGCGGGGCGGGCAGCCGTCGATGACGACGCCGAGGGCGGGGCCATGGCTTTCGCCGAAGGTGGTGATGCGGAAGCTATGTCCGTGGATGTTGCCCATGTGTGGAAGGTGGTAAAAAATGAACGCCGCCGAGCCGGGGGGCTGGGCGGCGTCCGTTTGGCGGTTCCGCCCCGGCGCTCAGCGCAGGTTGGAGGTGATCTTGGAGACCAGCTGCTGGCTCTCCGGCAGGTTGCCGAAGGCGCCATACTTGACCATCACCTGGGTGAAGACAGCCTTGGTCTGTTCGTCCTCGGCCTTCTCGATGGTGATCTTGATCTCCAGGTCACCGATGGTGCGGGCGAAGACGATGACGCTGTTCAGCTCCTTGTTGGCGCCGCGGTCGTCGGTCTCGCCGGTGCGGAGGGTGCCGGGCATGGCGTCGATGGTGCGCTTGACGGCGTTGAAGACGGCCTCGGTGTCGGAGGTGTAGCGGGTGGTCAGCACGCCGGTGACGTTGGAGAAGGAGGCTTCGCGGTTCTGCGAGTTGTCCACGCCGATCTGGGTGGCGCAACCGGCGAGCAGGAGGGTGGCAAGGAGGGCGAGGGCGGTTTTCATGTGCAAAGGACGTGATTGAGTGGTTGGACACAAAACACAGCCGGCGGCCGTTGGCAAACAGTTTCGCCCTCGCCTCGCGGCTACGCACCAGCCTAATTCGTAGTGTGAATCCAATTACAAACCCGGGCCCGGACCGGCGCGGGCGGATCGCCCAGGGGCGGCCGGGCAGGGGGCCGGAAGCGGCGAAAAGCTGATTTCGGCCAATAAAATACATAAAACATTCAAATAGAGCAACTTACATATAATTAAGAGTGAAAACACTCATTTAAACGCCCTGGCCGCGCTGTGAACAAGAATTTGGAGCGATCGGGGGCTAAACTCTTGACCCGTGGGGAAGGGTGGGGGAAAGTGGGCGAACTGGGGGTACTCCCCCATTCGCAATGTCTATTGGCGCCAACAACGGTCTCTTCACCGGCATCCACAACGGAAAGTTGGATGAGAAGAACCGTGTCACCATCCCGGCGGCCTGGCGTTTCGACGCGGAAACGACCTTCCTCGCGATGTACCATCCGGCCCTCGCCGCGATCGTCGTGTTCCCGCCTTCGATGGCCGCGCGCATCCACGACGCCGCGCTGCAGGTGACGGTGAGCGATCCCGAGAAGATGGACGCGCTCAGCCTGCTCGGCGCGAACAGCATCCAGGTCACCTGCGACAAGGCCGGCCGGATCACGCTCAACGACCACATCGTCAGGGAGGCCCGCCTCGAGCGCGAGGTGATCTTCCGCGGCGGCTTCACCACGTTCCGGATCGCCTCGCCGACGCCGCCCAAGGCCGACCGCGATTCCGACGCCGCCAAGGCCATCCTCCGCGCGCTGCGCGAGCTCGGCCTGTGAAGCGTATCCGGAAGTTACTTACACTGCTCACACCTTATTCACAGCCCGCCGCATGACCAGCCACGTCCCAGTCCTGCTCGAGGAGTGCCTGACGCTCCTCGC
>JANRFG010000001.1:0-20137 GCA_030725715.1 Opitutales bacterium | reverse complement strand
CTGATGGACATTGGGGTGTCCTCGTACCAGTTGGATGTCCCGGAACGCGGTTTCTCCTTCCGCTTCGACGCGCCGAACGACATGCGCATGGACACGCGCGTCGGCCGCAGCGCCGCCGAGTTCCTCGAGCGCGGCGACCGCGCCGAACTCGAACGCGCCGTCCGCGACTACGGCGAGGAGCCCCGCTGGTTCCGCGTCGTCAACGCGATCGTCGCCGCCCGCGGCACCGGCCGCCTCGCCCGCACCGCCAGCTTCGCCGAACTCGTCGCCGAAGCCGCGCCCCCCGCGCCCGGCCCCCGCGGGCCGCATCCGGCCACCCGCACCTTCCAAGGCGTCCGCATCGCGGTCAACGACGAGCTCGGCGCCCTGGCCGACGCCCTCCCGCTCGCCTTCGGCAAGCTCAACGCCGGCGGCGTGCTCGCCGTCATCTCCTTCCACTCCCTCGAGGACCGGATGGTGAAGCGTTACATGAACGAGGTCGCCGGCCGGCCCGTCGACCGCGACGACTCCCGCAACCAGGACGACCGCGTCAAGCAGGCCGACCTCCTCACCCGCAAGGCCGTCCAGCCTTCCGAAGCCGAACAGCTCCGCAACCCCCGCAGCCGCTCGGCGCGCCTCCGCGCCGTGCGCCGCCTCGCCGCATGACCCCGCGCCTCCTCACCTGGGCCTGCGTCCTCGCCACCGTGGCGGCCTTCGCCGTCGGGACGATCAACATCATGCGCCTGCGCGTCGAGGCCGACACCATCGGCAGCCGCATCCAGCGCCTCGAACGAGACACCTCCCTTTCCAAGAAGGAATTCGAATCCGCCCGCCGCCATCGCGAGCAGGCCGTCGACATCCTCTACCTGCAGCAGCGCATCGGCGACGCCCTCAAGCCGCCGGTCCCCGAGCAGGTCGTCTGGATCCGCTTCAGCCCTTCGGCCGCGTCCCCGGCCGTCCTTTTCTCCGCGAGCCCCCGGATGACGGCCCGCGAAACCGCCTTCCTCGGTTCGGGAGCGCAGGGAGGACCCGGCCCGCGATGAGCCTGCCCCACGCCAGGCGAACGCGCTACCGTTTGCTGGCATGGGTCGTCCCCTCCTGCTTCCTGGCCGTGGTCACACGGCTGGTCTGGTTGCATTGGGTCGACGCCCCTCGTCTGCGCGCGGAGGCCCTGCAGGCCCGGCGCGTGCTCCAGGAGAAGCCGTGCCGCCGCGGTGACATCCGTGACGCGCAGGACAACCTGCTGGCCGTCTCCGAGGACGTCTGGGACATCGGCGTGGATCCCGACGTGCTCACCAAGGCGGACCGCGAGCGCGCGGCCGAGGTCGCGGTCGCGCTCGGGCTGCCCGCCGCCAAGGTCCGTCTGGCCTTCGACACCACCGTCCGCACCGACTCCGCCGGCGAGGAGCACGTCATCCGCTGGTCCGTGCTCGCGCGCGAGGCCGGCGAGGACGTCGTCAACCGCGTCAAGGCCCTCGGCATCAAGGCGCTCCGCGCCGAACTGAAGTACCGTCGCAGCTACCCCAAGGGCCAGCTCGCCGCCCACGTGCTCGGTTACGTGAACAAGGAAGGCGTCCCCGCCGCCGGCATCGAGAGCGTGATGGACCCGCTCCTGGTCGGTCAGAAGGGTTGGATCGAGTCCGAACGCGACGGCCGCCGCCGCGAACTCACGAGCATCCGCCTGCGCGAGGTCGCCCCGGTCGACGGCAGCACCGTCGTCCTCACGATCAACAGCCTCGTGCAGAAGACCTGCGAGGAGGCGCTCGCCGCCGCCGCGGCCCGCTACAATCCCAAGGGCGCCGTCATCATCGTCAGCGAACCGCGCACCGGCCGCATCCTCGGCCTCGCGAACTGGCCGACCTTCGACCTCAACCGCTTCTTCGATCCGCAGGCCGCGCCGATGGACAGCCAGCGCAACCGGGCGGTCTCCGACGTCTACGAGCCGGGTTCGGTCTTCAAGATCGTCGCCGTCGCCGGCGCGCTCGAGGAGCGCCTCATCACGCCGAACTCCGTCTATGACTGCGACGCGACGAGCGTGCCCTACCGCGGCCGCATGGTCTCGCTCCCCGCCGACTCGCACGCCATCGGTGCCGCCGACATCCGCCAGATCGTCCGTGAGTCCTCCAACCGCGGCACGGTCCAGGTCGGCATGCAGTACGCCGAACGCTTCGGCGAAGACCGCTTCTTCGGCCTCATCAAATCGTTCGGTTTCGGCGCCCCGACGGGCCTGATCACCGGCGCCGAGGTGCCCGGCCTGCTCATCCCGCCCAAGCGCTGGGACGGGCTGACCATCTCCCGCGTGCCGATGGGCCACTCGGTCAGCGTCACCGCGATGCAGATGCACCTGGCGATGTCGGTCGTCGCCGCCGACGGCCTGCTGATGCAGCCCCAGCTGGTGCTCCGCGTCGAAGACCCGAAGACCAAGGCCACCGTGCTCGACTACGCCCCGCGTTCGCGCGGCCGCGCGGTCACGCCCGCGACCGCCGCGCAGCTCGCCACGCTCCTGCGCGCCGTCTGCGGCAAGGGCGGCACCGCCCCGGTCGCCGACATCCCGGGCTACGAGGTCGCCGGCAAGACGGGCACGACGCAGAAGATCGTCAACGGCCGCTATTCCTCCGCCCACCACGTCGCCTCGTTCGCGGGCTTCTTCCCCGTCGGCGACCCGAAGCTGGCCATCACGGTGATCGTCGACGAGCCGCAGGGCGAAGGCGTCGGCTACGGCGGCAAGGTCTCCGCCCCGATCTTCCGCGAGGTCGCCGAGAAGTGCATCCGCTGGCTCGACCTCCCGCCCGTCTCCACCCTCCCGCGCGGCCCCGTGGCCGACCTCGGCCGATGACGCCTCCTCCCGCGATGATGCCCGCCTCGATGGAACGTCCGACCTTCAACGCGCTGCTCCAGGGGCTGCCCGTGCTCGGCCGGACGGGCGACGGTTCGGTCCGCGTGACCACGATCGTGACGGACAGCCGCCGCGTGATCCCGGGCGCGCTCTTCTTCGCCCTGCCGGGCCTGCGGGCCAACGGCCACGCCTTCCTCGACGACGTGATCGCCCGCGGCGCCGCCGCGATCGTCTCCGGCGAGCCCGTCGCCGGCCTGCCCGCCGTCGCCGCCGCGCAGGTCGCCGATCCCCGCCGGCTGCTCGCCGAGATCGCCCGCCGTTTCTACGGCCACCCCGAAGAGGCCCTGCGCCTGGCCGGCGTGACGGGCACCAACGGCAAGACCACGGTCTCGACGCTGCTCCGGCACCTGCTCCAGGACGACGGTTCGCAGTGGGGCCTCGTCGGCACGGTCCGCTACCACCTCGGCCGCCGCTCGATCCCCTCTTATAAGACGACGCCCGATTCGGCCGACCTCGCCGCCTTCTTCCGCCAGATGGCCGACGCCGGCTGCGCGGGCGCCTGCCTCGAGGTGAGCTCCCACGCGCTCCATCAGGAACGCGTCCATGGCTTCCGTTTCCAGGTCGCGGCCTTCACCAACCTCACCCGCGACCACGTCGACTACCACGGCGACCTCGCCGCGTACCTCGACGTCAAGACGATGCTCTTCGACGGCCGCAACGGCGCCGTGCCGGACGTCTGCGTGGTCAACGTCGACGACCCTTCCGGCCGCGTGCTCGCCGAGGCCTGCCGCCGCCGCGGCGCGGTGCTCACCTTCGGTCTCTCGGCCGACGCCGACGTCCGCGCGACGGACCTCGCCCTCGACACCGGCGGCGCGGTCTTCACGGTCCGTCATGCGGGCCGGTCCGCCGTCTTCAAGTCGACCCTCCCGGGCGATTACAACGTCTCCAACGTCCTCTGCGCCCTCGCGATGGCCGCCGCGTTCGGCCGCGATCCGCTCGCCCTCGCGCCGGCGGTGGCCGCCTTCCCCGGCGTCGCCGGCCGCATGGAGCGCGTCGACGCCGGCCAGCCTTTCCCCGTCTTCGTCGACTACGCGCACACCGACGACGCGCTCCGCAACGCCTTGCGCATGCTCCGCGACATCACGCCCGGCCGCGTGCTCTGCGTCTTCGGCTGCGGCGGCGACCGCGACCGCGGCAAGCGCCCCGCGATGACCCGGGCCGTCGCCGAGACCGCCCACCTCGCGTGGGCCACCGCGGATAATCCGCGCAAGGAGCCGCTGGAACGGATCTTCGCCGACATGCGCGAAGGCCTTGGTCCGCTGCCCTCCGTCGAATTCGTCGCCGACCGTCGTGACGCCATCGGCCGCGCCCTCGCCGCCGCGAAGGCGGGCGACTGCGTCGTGATCGCGGGCAAGGGACACGAGACGACCCAGGAATTCGCCGACACCGTGGTCCCGTTCGACGACCGGCAGGTCGTCCGCGAGATCCTCGAGCTCCGGAGGGGCGTCTCCGCATGACCCTCGCCTACGCCTACGCCGCCGCCGACCTCGCCGCCTGGACGGAGGGACGCTGGACCGCCGCGCCCGCCGTGCCCGTCGCGGGCTTCGGCATCGACACGCGCGCCCTGCGCGCCGGTGAGATGTTCGTCGCCGTGCGCACGGAGCGCCGTGACGGCCATGACTTCCTCGCCGCCGCCCGCACGGCCGGCGCCGCCGGGGCCTTGGTCGGCCGTCCCGTCGCCGATCCGCTGCCGCAACTCGTCGTCGCCGATCCGCTCATTGCGTTGCGCCGCGTCGCGGCCCGCGCCCGCGCCGCTTTCCCCGGCGTCGTCATCGGCATCACCGGCAGCGTCGGCAAGACTTCGACCAAGGAGCTCCTCGCCGCCTTGCTCGGCGCCGAAGCCTTCGCGACCGAAGCCAACCTCAACAACACCATCGGCGTCCCGCTGATGCTGCTGCGCGCCGACCCGGCCCGTCACCGTTACGCCGTGATCGAGGCGGGCATGAGCCTGCCGGGCGAACTCGGCGTCTCGGCCGCCGTCGTCCGCCCCGATATCGCGATCGTCACCGCCGTCGCGCCCGTCCACCTCGAGGGCGTCGGTTCGCTCGCCGGCATCGCCCGCGAGAAGGCGTCGCTCGTCGGCGCCCTCGCTCCCGGCGGACAGGCCGTGCTGCCCGTGGCCTTGCTCGCTTGGCCGGATTTCGCCGCCTACGCGGACCGTTGCGTCGCGGTGGCCTTCGGCGATGAGCCGCTCCCGGCGGTCGCGCCCGCGCGGCTCGTCCGGGCCTCCTTCGGCGTCGCCGCCGACGGGGGCCGCACGCTCGCGCTCGACGGCGCGACCTTCCCGCTCGGTCCGCTGTCCGACGGCCTCGCGCGCAATGCCGTGCTCGCCGTCGTCGCCGCGCAGCTCGCCGGCCGCGCCTCGGCCGAACTCACCGCCGCGCTCGCGGCCTGGGCGCCGCCGGCCGGTCGCGGCAGCGTGCACGTCGACGGCGCGCGCACCTTCACGGTCGACTGCTACAATTCCAGTCCGGCCTCGTTGCTCGACGCCGCGCAGGCCTTCGACCGACGCAGCCGCGCTTCGGCGGAACCTCGTCTTTTCGTGCTCGGCGGCATGGCCGAGCTCGGCCCCACCTCCGCGCGACTCCACCGCGACTGCGGCGCGCAGCTGCCTCTCCGTCCGGACGACCGCGTGGTCGTCTTCGGCGGCGATGCGGCCGCGTTCCTGCAGGGAGTCGCGCACCCGGAGGAGGGTCTCGTCGCCGCCACGATCGAGGAGGCCGCCGCCCGCGTGGCCGCCCATCGCGGCCATGTCTTCCTCAAGGGCAGCCGCTCGTTCGCGCTCGAACGCTGCCTGCCTGCTCACCTGCGCGCCGCGCTTTCCTTCCACTAGGATGCTTTACCGTCTCAGCGAACTCGTCCACGCCTGGGGGCCCTTCCGCCTCTTCGACTACATCACCGTCCGCGCGATCCTCGCCGGCGTCACGGCCCTCCTGCTGGGCATGCTTTTCTCCGGCCGGCTGATCGGCGTGCTCGCGCGCCTGCGCCAGCCCGAGCGTTCCAAGGCCCTGATGGGCGACCTCGCCAAGGAAGGCGGCAAGGTCCCGACCATGGGCGGGCTGATCATCGCCGCCGCGACCATCCCCGCCGTGCTCCTCTGGGCGCGTCCGGGCGTCCTCGTCTTCGCCTCGCTCTGGTGCCTCGTCGGCATGGGGCTCGTCGGGCTCTACGACGACTGGCTCAAGGTCCGCCACGGCAGCTCGGACGGCATCTCCGCCCGCCTCAAGCTCGCCGGCCAGGGGCTCGTCGCGCTCACCGCCTTCGGCGTCGTGCTGCTCGACCCTGCCTACCGCGACGGACTCGCTGAGATCTGGCTGCCCGTCCTCAAGGAGCCGCTGTGGTCCGCCGGTTCGCTCGGCTGGCCGCTCGCCGCCTGCCTCGCCGTCGCAGGCGGGTTCTTCATCCTCGTCTGCGTCGGTTGCTCGAACGCCGTGAACCTGACCGACGGCCTCGACGGCCTCGCCATCGGCTGCGTGCTGATCACGACCGCCATCCTCGGCGTGGTGGCCTACCTCGCGGGCCATGCGGAGTTCGCCTCCTACCTGCGGATCCGTCACGTCGCGGGCGCCGGTGAGCTCGCGGTCTTCTGTGCCGCGCTCTTCGGCGGCAGCCTCGTGTTCCTCTGGCATAACGCGGCGCCGGCCGAGATCTACATGGGCGACGTCGGCGCGCTCGGCCTCGGCGGCGCGCTCGGCGCGGTCGCGTGCCTGATGCGCCAGCCCTTCCTGCTCGCGATCGTCGGCGGCGTGTTCGTCGTCGAAGCCATCTCGGTCATCCTGCAGGTCGCCTACTTCAAGCGCACGGGCGGCAAGCGGCTGTTCCTGATGACGCCCATCCATCACCACTTCCAGAAGAAGGGCTGGCCCGCGACCAAGGTCGTGGCGCGCTTCTGGATCCTTTCGCTCCTCTGCGGCCTGCTCGGGCTGCTCTCCCTCAAGCTGCGATGAGCGAGTTCCCCGAGTCCCTCCGCCGCCGGCTCACCCGGCCCGCCGCCGTCTTCGGCGAAGGCGTCAGCGGCCGTTCCGTCGCCGACTCGCTCGCCGCGGGCGGCTTCGCCTCGGTCATCTACGACGAGCGCGGCGAGAACCGCGGGTTCGGGCCCGAGGAGGCCGCGCGTCACGACCTGCTCGTCTACAGTCCCGGCTTCGCGCAGACGCACCCGTGGCTGCTCGCCGCCCGCCGCGCGGGCCTGCACTGCCTCACCGAGCTCGATTTCGGCGCGCTCCTCTGGACGGGTCCGGCCGTGGCCGTGACCGGCACCAACGGCAAGACGACCATCACCGAGTTCCTTTCCTTCGCGTTCAAGCGCGCCGGCCTCGACGCCATCGCCTGCGGCAACGTCGGCCTCCCGCTCACCTCGCTGCATCGCACCGTCTCCAACGGTTCCTTCCTCGCGGTCGTTGAGGTCAGTTCCTTCCAGGCGGAGGATCTCCGCCACTTCACGCCGGAGGCGGTGCTCTGGTCCAACTTCGACGAGGACCACCTCGACCGTCATGGCGAACTCGAGAGTTATTTCCGGGCGAAGTACCGCCTCATCGAGCGCATGATGCCGGGCGGCATCCTCGTCGTCGGCGAATCCGTCGTCGCCGCCGCGCGCGCCTTCGGCATCGAGCTGCCCGCCGAGACGCTCGTCGCCACGCGCGCCGAAGTCGCCGACAGCGTGCCGGCGGGTTCCGTCTTCGACAGCTGGCCGCAGCGCGAGAACTGGGCCCTGCTCGTGAAGTACTGGCAGGCCCGCGGCCTGCCGCTCCGCCAGCTCGAGGAGGCCGCCCGCCTCTTCCGCATCCCGCCGCACCGCCTCCGCAAGGTCGCGGAGAACAAGGGCGTCGAGTTCTGGAACGACTCCAAGGGCACCAATTTCCACGCGGTCGAAGCCGCGCTCGCGCAGTTCAGCGTCCCCGTCCGGTGGATCGGCGGCGGCAAGTGGAAGGGCGGGGACCTCGGCCGCTTCGTGCGCCGCATCGCCCCGCTCATCGAATCCGCCTGCCTGATCGGCGAGACCGCCGAGGAGCTCAAGCGCCACTTCGACGAGCTCGGCAAGCCCGCCCGCTGCTATCCGGCGCTGCAGGACGCCGTCGTCGGCGCCGCCAAGGACGCGCAGGGACCCGCCGTGATCCTGCTCAGCCCGGGCTTCTCCAGTTTCGACCAGTTCCGCGGCTACGCGGAGCGCGGCCTCGTCTTCGAACGCGCGGCCACGGCCCTCGCCCAGCGTCCCTGATCTTCTCACACCGAACCCACCCAGCCCAACACCCACACCACCCATGCGCCCCATCATCACCGTCACCGCCGTCGTGCTCGTGCACCTCTGCGTCATCGCCGTCCTCGTCGGCGTCAACGGCTGCCGCAGCACCAGCGGCTTCGAACAGCCCGGCGACAACGCCGCCTTCTCCGGCGGAGCCCGCCCGGTCACGGCCGCCCCCGCGGCCGTCGCGCCCGCCGCGCCCGTCGCCGCGCCCTCCGACCGCCTGCCGACCCCGGCGCCGACCAAGCTCACCGCGAACCGTCCCGTCGGTCCGGGCGGCAAGCGCACCGTCGTCAAGGGTGAGACGCTCTACAGCGTCTCCCGGAACGAGAACGTCACGCTCGCCGCGCTCGCCAAGGCCAACGGTCTCCCGCTGAACGCCATGCTCAAGCCCGGCCAGGTCCTGACGATCCCGTCGGCCTCGGCACCCTCCGCCGCGCCCAAGGCCGCCGCGCCCAAGGCCGCGCCGGCTCCCGCCCCGACCTTCGCTCCGCTCAAGCTCGTCCCGCTCACCGGCACCGCGCCCGCCCCGGTCGCCGCGCCGGACAAGAAGTAAGCCTTCGCGCCGCCGCACGCCATGGTCATCAAGGTCAAGCAGGAGGAGCCGGGCGCCCTGGGTGGGTACGCCCTCGGCATCTTCGTGCTCGCCGTGGCCCTGGCGTTGTTCGGCCTGATGGTGCAGTACAGCGCGGGCATCTCGCTCTCGGCCAGCAACCGCACCGCCGCCTTCTACCGCCAGCTGGCCTACGTCCCGGTCGCGTTCGCCGCCGGCTTCGCGTTCTTCCGGCTCGACCTCGACATGGCGCGCGCCTGGCGCATGCCGGTCCTCTGGGGCGCGTGCGGCCTGATGATCCTCGCGCGCGTGCCCGGCATCGGCGTCTCGGTCAACGGCTCCTGGCGCTGGATCGACTTCGGCTTCTTCCGCCTGCAGGCGTCGGACCTCGGCAAGCTCGCCCTGGTCCTCGTGCTCTCGCATTTCCTCGCGGTCATGCAGCGGCATACGCTGCCGAACAAGTTCCCGCTCTACCGGCTGCGCGACCGCAAGCCGTTCATCTTCACGGACCGCGGCTGGATCGACTGCCGCGAAGGCTTCGTGAAGCCCCTCGGCGTCCTGCTCGGCATCGCCGCCTGCATCGCCTGCGGTCCCGACCTCGGCACGATCCTGCTCTGCTGCGCCGTGGGCGGCGTGATGATGCTGGTCTCCGGCGTCCGCTGGGCCTACGTCATCCCGAGCTTCCTGCTCGGCCTCGGCGGGCTCACGATCCTGATCCTCAACTGGCCCAACCGCCTGCGTCGTTTCACCTCGTTCCTCGAGCCGTGGGAGAAGCGCGGCGACGAGGCCTATCAGCTCTTCGAAGGCATGGTGGCCTTCGGCGTGGGCGGCCTGACGGGGAAGGGCGCCGCGAACGGCCTGCAGGGGCGCGCCTACCTCCCGGAAGCCCACACCGACTTCGTCTTCTCCGTCATCGGCGAGGAGTACGGGCTCGTCGCCACGACGCTCGTGGCGCTGGCCTACCTCGGCATCTTCTGGTGCGCCTACCGCGCGATGCGCCACACCGCCGACCTCTATCGCTTCAACGTCTGCCTCGGCGCCACGCTCTTCCTCGTCTTCCAGGCGCTCATCAACATGGGCGTCGTGACCGGCCTGCTGCCGACCAAGGGCATCTCGCTCCCGTTCATCAGCTACGGCGGCACCAACCTCGTGATCATGGCCTGCATGGTGGGCCTGATCCTCAACTGCGTCCGCGCCTCGGGCCAGCCGGCCTTCGTGCCGAAGGAGGCGCGCGCATGAGCCGCGTGCTGCTCGCCTGCGGCGGTACCGGCGGCCATCTCGCGCCCGGCATCGCCCTCGCCCAGCGGCTCACCGAGGACGGACACGAATGCCGGCTGATCGTCAGCCGCAAGGCCGTCGACGCGCGCATGACCGCGCATTACCCGCGCCTGCGCTTCGTGCCGGGCAAGGGCCGCGGCTTCGGCCCGGGCCTCGTCGGCCGCCTGCTCTTCTTCCCCGCGCTCCTCGGCGCCGTCTGGTCTGCGTGGCGCCTGCTGCGGGAGTTCCGTCCGTCGGTGCTCGTCTGTTTCGGAGGCTTCATGAGCCTCGCTCCCGCGCTCGCCTGCCGCCTCGCCGGCGTGCCGGTGCTGGTGCACGAGGCGAACCGCCGGCCCGGCAAGGCCGTGCGGCTGATCGCGCGTTTCGCGACGTCGGTCCACCTGCCCGCGGGCGTCCGCCTGCCGGCCGTCGCCGCGGAGCGGCAGCATGATTCCGGTTATCCCGTGCGCGCCGAGATCCGCCCGGAAGCCCGCGAGGCCGCGCGTCGCGCGCTCGGCCTGCCGCCCGCCGGCCGTCTCGTGCTCGTCGTCGGCGGCAGCCAGGGCGCGGCCCGGCTCAACCGCTGGGTCGAAGCCCATCTCCCGGCTTTCGCCGAGCGCGGCGCGCACGTGCTCTGCCTCACCGGCCCCGGCGGCCGCGAGGACGAGGTGCGGACGCCGCAGTCCGTGGTGAAGTTCCTGCCGTTCTGCCATCAGATGGCCGCGGCCTACTCCGCCGCCGACCTCGCCGTCGCGCGCGCCGGCGCGGGCACGCTCGCCGAGCTCGCGACCTGCCGGACGCCCGCCGTCCTCGTCCCGCTGCCTTCCGCCGCCGACGACCATCAGACCGCCAACGCCCGCGAGAGCGAGCGGACCGGCGCCGCGCTCCTCCTGCCCGAAGCGGAGCTGGGTCGCCTCGCCGAACTCGTCTTCGCCCGCCTGCATGACGACGCGGCGCTCGCCGCCATGCGCGACGCGCTCGCGCTGGCCGACGCGGCCAACCGTTGGGAAGCCCTCGCCACGGAGACCGTCGCCCTCGCCGGCGGCGCCCCCGCATGAGCGGTTCCGCCTGGATGCTCGGGGCGTGCGGCATGGGCGTCGGCCCGCTCGCGCTCTACCTGAAAGGCGACGGCTGGGAAGTCTCCGGCTGGGATGACGCGACCGGGAGCCCGATGGAGCTCCAGCTCGCCAACGGCGAAGTGCCGCTCCTGCGCGATCCCTGGGCCGCGGGCCGTCGTCCGACCGTCGTCGGCCGCTCCAGCGCGGTGAAGCCCGGCCACCCGGCGCTGACCCTGGCCGAAGGCCACGGCGTGCGCACCTTGCGTCGCGGCGAACTCCTCGCCGAAGCCGTCGCCGGACGCCGTTTCGTCGCCGTCTGCGGCAGCCACGGCAAGACCACCACCTGCGGCCTGCTCGTCGCCGCGCTCGCCAGCGCGGGCGCCGATTTCGGCTATGTGCTCGGCGGCCTCTTCCGCGACCCGACGTTCCCGCCCGCCCGCGCCTCGGCGGCTTCGCCGTGGGTCGTCGCGGAGGTCGACGAGAGCGACGGCACGGTCGGCGCGTTCTCGCCCGACGTCACCGTGGCGGTGAACCTCGACTGGGATCATCCCGATTATTATCGCGACGAAGCCGCGCTCGAGGCCGTCTTCCGTGCGCTCTTCGAACGCACCCGTTCCGCCGTCGTGATCCCCATCGGCAATGCGCGCCTCGAACGCCTCGTCGAAGGCCTCAAGGTGCCGGTCATCCGCGTGGGCGAAGACGGCGACTACTCCTGCCGGCTCGTGCAGGGCGGCCATGCCTCGTCGGTCGTGGCGCTCGGCGGCCGTTTCCCCGCGGGCCAGTTCAATCTTCCTGTCGCGGGCACCTTCAATCGTTCGAACGCCGCGCTGGCGCTCGCGGTCACGCATTTCATCACCGGTGGACTCGTCGCCGAACCGCTCGCGCGCTGGCGCGGCATCCGTCGCCGGCAGGACGTCCTCTTCGAGCGCACGGGACTGCGCGTGCTCGCCGATTACGCCCATCATCCGACGGAGATCGCCGCGCTGCTGCAGTGGGTACGCGAGACGCATGCCGGCCGACTGCTCGTCGTCTTCCAGCCGCATCGCCACACCCGCACGCGCCAGTATGCGCGCGAGTTCCGCGACGCGCTCGCCGTGGCCGACCAGGCGCTCGTGCTGCCGGTCTATTCCGCCGGCGAAGCCGCCGTCGAAGGCGGCGGTTCGGACGCGATCGTGGCCGGTTCCGCGCACCGGCTCGTCGAGGACCGCCGCGCGCTGCCGGGCTTGCTCGACTCTCTCGCCGAGGGGGCCGACACGGTGGTGGCCTTCGTGGGCGCGGGTGACATCGAGCGCGACGCCGAGGCCTACGCCAAGGTGCTGCGCCGTCGCGGCGAAGGCGTCCTGTCCGCGGACCTGCCCGACCTCGTCGCCGGCCGTCTGTCCGCGGATTGCGTCCTGCGCGCCAACGAACCGCTCGCCCGCCGCACCACGCTGGGCCTCGGCGGCGCGGCCCGCTGGTACGCCGAACCCGCCTCCGTCGACGACCTCGTCACGCTCCTGCGCGCGGCCGCCGAACTCGACCTCCGCTGGTTCGTCCTCGGCCGTGGTTCCAACCTGCTCGTGCCCGACGAAGGTTACGACGGCCTGATCCTGCATCTCGACGCCGCCCGCTGGGGCGCCGTGACCGACCTCGGCGAAGGCCGTTTCCGCGTCGGCGGCGGCACCCGCCTCAAGGAACTGTGCGGCGTGGCCGCGCGAACCGGCCGTGCCGGTTTCGAATTCCTCGAAGGCATCCCCGGGACCGTCGGCGGCTCCTTGCGCATGAACGCCGGCGCGATGGGCGGCTGGATCTTCGACGTCGTCGAATCCATCGAATGGCTCACGCCGCAGGGCCGCGTGCGCGCCGCGCGTCGCGACTGCTTCGACGCCCTCTACCGCGATTGCCCTCAGCTGCACGGCGCCGTCGTGCTCTCCGCCGTCCTGCGTTCGTCTTCGGCCGACGAACCCGCCGCCATCCGTGGCCGCATGGACGAAATGGCCGCGCGCCGTCGCGCCTCGCAGCCGCGTGAGGCGAGCGCCGGTTGCGTCTTCCGTAATCCCGAAGGCGACAAGGCCGGCCGGCTCATCGACCTCAGCGGGCTCAAGGGCCGCGCCGTCGGCCCCGTCTCGGTCTCGCCGACCCACGCCAACTTCCTCGTCAACGCCGGCGACGCCAAGGCCGCGGACTTCCTCGCGCTCATGCGGACGGTCCGCGCCGAGGTGAAGGCCCGCCAGGGCGTCGAACTCCAGCCGGAGATCGTCGCCCTCGGCCGCGAATGGAAGGAACTCCTATGAGCGAGGCCCGGCAGATCATCGTCCTCTGCGGCGGTCTTTCGTCCGAACGCGAGGTCTCGCTCCGTTCCGGCCAGGCCGTGGCCGAAGTCCTGCCCGGCGCCCGGCTCGTCGAACTGACGGCCGACGCCTTGCCCGATTGGCTCGATGCCGCCCGGCACGTCGTCTTCCCGGTCCTGCACGGCGGTTGGGGCGAGGACGGCCGCGCCCAAGCCGAACTCGAAGCCCGCGGGGTCGCCTTCGCCGGCTGTGCTGCGGCCGCCAACCGGCTCTGCATGGACAAGGTCGCGACCAAGCAGGCCATGCGCGCCGCCGGCGTCCCGGCCATCCCCGAGGTCGCCTTCGCGGGCGCCGCCAAACCGACGGCCGCCGCGCTCGTGGCCGCCTTGGGCGAACATCTGGTGATCAAGCCTTCCGACCAGGGCAGCAGCGTCGGCCTCTATATGTTGGAAGGGGAGGCCGCCGTGGCCACGGCCCTGGCCGAGATTCCCGCCTCCGGCCAGTGGATGGCCGAGCGCCGCCTCCGCGGTCGCGAGATGTCGGTCGGCCTGCTGGACGGCCGCCCCATGGGGCTCGTGGAGATCGTCGCGCTCACCGGGGTCTACGATTACCGGACCAAGTACACCAAAGGCGCCTCGGAGTATCTCTTCCCCGCGCCGATTGCCGCCGAACTCACCGCCGCCATCGGCGAGGCCGCCGCGCGCCTCTTCGCCGCCTGCGGCTGCCGGGACTTCGCCCGCGCCGATGTCTTCCTTGAGCCGGACGGCCGCTTCTATTTCCTCGAGATCAACACGATGCCCGGCATGACCGCCACCAGCCTGATGCCCAAGAGCGCTTCCTGCGTCGGGCTCGATTTCCCCGCGCTCGTGCGCCGCATGGCCGCCCCGGCCCTCGCGCGCGCCGCGTACTCCGACCAACGCTGACCATGGGCCTCTTCGATTCTTTGTTCGGCCGCCGCCGCGACGCCTTCCGCGGGCAGGCCGACCGTGACTGGCGCGCCCTCGTGCCGCAGGACGTGCAGCGCGTGCCGGCCGGCGAGCTCGGCCGCAAGCGCGTCGTGCGCTCCAAACTGCCGACCGTCGTCGCCGCGCTCTTCTTCGGCGTGCTCCTCGCGCTGCTCTGGTGGGCCGTCGACGAGTCCACGGCCGGGGCCCCCGCCGCCAAGCTGCGTTTCCAGACGGACGGCTTCCTTTCCGAAGCCTTCGTGAAGAAGGTCGTCGCCGCGGGGCCCGAAGGCTTCGCGCGGGACGTCCGTTCCATCAAGGCCGAGCTCGAGGCCGACAACCAGGTCGTCGCGGCCGACGTGCGCCGGCGCGGCGACGGCACGCTCGAGATCAGCCTGCGCGAGCGGCTCGCCGTCGCCAAGATCGTGAGCCTGACCGGCAAAGGCTCCCCGATGCAGGTGCGGCTCGTGGCCGCGGACGGGCAGACCTTCGCCGGCGTCGGCTACCCCGAGCAGGCGGTCCGCAACCTGCCGGAGATCCAGGACTACCGCGCGACCGGCGCCGACGACAAGCTGCTCATCGACGGCATCGAGATCGCCGCCCCCTTCCTGCTGACCGTGCGCACGAACTATCCGCAGTTCTACAAGCAGTGGTCGGCCGTCTCGCTCCGCGACTGCTTCGGTTCGCAGGAGGACTCGCCCGGCTCGAACCTCCGGGTCACCGTGCGCCCCGGCACCCAGCCGCTGGACCGGCCCGCCCTGGTCGAGATCGTCTTCTCCACCGCCAACTGGCGCAACGAACTCATCCTGCTCGGCCGCATCAACGTCGACGAACTCCTGCGCCGGCCCGGCGCGACCGCGTCGGCCTACGTGCTCAAGATGTCCATCCAGAACCGCACCCACGCCGCTTCGCCGATCCCCGAACCCCGTCTCGTCCCCGTCACCTCTCCCGCCAGCCCCCCTCTCCGATGACCTCCAAGCCCCTTCCAGCCCTCATCGCCGTCATCGACATCGGCACGCACAAGACCGCCAGCCTCCTCGGACAGGTCATCGACGGCAAGGCCCGCATGCTCAGCTTCAGCGAACGTCGCACCGACGGCGTCGTCAAAGGCACCGTCACCGACCTCGAGAAGCTCACCCAGTGCGTGCATGAGGTCGTCAACGACATCGAACGCGGTTCCAACCGCGCGGTCGAGCAGGTGTATCTCTCGTTGTCCGGTCCGGCCGCCGAAGGCGAGCGCGTGAAGGGCTTCATCGCCGTGCCCGCGCACGACGGCAAGGTCACCGCCAAGGACGTCGCGGACGCCGTGGCCTCGGCCAAACGCCTCGAGCCGCCGGCGGGACGCAGCACGCTCCTGTACATGCGCCAGCCGACGATGCTGGACAACCGTCCGGTCGGCAACGCCGTCGGCATGACGGGCAAGCGCCTTGAGGTGAACTTCTGGCGCGTGACGATGGAAGAGGGCAACATGCGCATGCGCGTGGGCATGGTCAACGGCCTGAGCATCCGCGTCCGCGACTTCATCCTCGCCTCCCATGCCGCCGCCTGCGCGACGGCGAGCGACGCCGACAAGCAGGGCGGGGTGCTCGTCATCGACATGGGCGCCGGCACGACCGACTGGATCCTCTACTACAAGGAGCACATCCTCTGCGCGGGCTCGATCCCCGTGGGCGGCGAGCATCTGACCAACGACCTCAGCGTCGCGCTGCGCATCAGCCGCGAGACGGCCGAGGACCTCAAGCAGCGTTTCGGTTCGGCGCTGCACCGCGAGACCGACGTCAACCAGACCATCTGGAAGGACGGCGACAAGGGCGTGGGCGACCAGCAGTTCAACCGCGGCACGATCACCCAGGTGCTTTCGCTGCGTTACCAGGAGACGATCGAGTTCGTCCGCAAGGACGTGCTCCGACGCCTCGAGCAGATCTTCCCCGGCCACGCCGTGCGCCTCGACCAGAACATGATCCCCTCGGGCGTGATCCTCACCGGCGGTTCGGCCAACCTCGCCGACGCCGCCGAAGCGGTCCAGCTCGTGACGGGCGTCTCCGCCCGCGTCGGCGTACCCGACTTCGAGAACGAATCGCTGCGCAAACCCGAATATGCGGGCGTCGTCGGCCTCATGACCGCGGCCTTGGCCGACGCCCCGCCGGCGGTCGCCCGTCCGCGCGGCTTCCTCGCCCAGCTCAAGGCGCTCTTCCGCTTCTAAGATGGCCACGCCCGCCTCCATCCTCCTCGTCGGCCTCGGCGGCGCGGGCTGCGCCATGGTCACCCGGCTCTCGGCGCAGCTTCCGGCCGAGGTCTCCGTCGCGCTGTTGGACACCGATGCGCGCGCCCTGGCCGCCGGCGGACCCGGCGCCAGCCTGCAGCTCGGTCGTGCGCAGACGCGCGGGATGGGCACGGGCGGTGAGGCAGCCCTTGGCCTGGCTTCCGCCGAAGCGGAGGAGCCGGCTCTGCGTCGGCTCTTCACCGGCGTGCCGGTCGTCGTCCTCGTGACCGGCCTCGGTGGCGGCACCGGCAGCGGCGCCGCCGCGACGGTCGCCGGCTTGGCCGCCGAGACGGGCGCCACGGTGCTCGCCTTCGCGACGATGCCTTTCTCGCACGAAGGCGAACGCCGGATGCGTCAGGCCAACGAGGCCGCCGTCAGGATCGGCCAGAAGTGCCACGGCCTCGTCGTGGTGCACAATGACCTCCTCCTGCAGCAGGTGGCGCCGGACGCCCCGTTGTCGGAATCCTTCGCCGCCGCCGATGCCTGGGTGGGCGGAGCCTTGCGCGGGCTCGCCAGCGCGTTCGCGCCTGGCGCGCTCATCGCCGTCGATCCCGCCGCTTTGCGCTCGCTGCTCTCGACGCCCGGTTCGCCGACGCTCTTCGCCTTCGGCTTGGGCGAGGGCGAAGGCGCCGCGATGAAGGCCGCGCGCGCCGCCATCGAATGTCCGCTGGCGCATGCGCCCGGCGCCGTCGCCAAGGTGGCCTCGCTTTTCGTCCACGTCGCCGGCGGTCCCGCGATGACCTCGACCGAGGCCTTCGAAGCGGTCGCCGCGGTCCGCGCGCGTTTCGGCGGCGAGACCTCCACGATCCTCTGCGCACGCGTCGAGCCCGCGCTCGGCGACCGCATCGAAGTCTCGGTGCTCGGCGCTTCGCTGCCCGCGCCGAAGCCCCCCGCCAAGACGAAGAAGGGCGGCAAGGGCGAGGATCCCGCGCAGCCGATCTTCGAGTTCGCGACGGAGGAATCGATGCGCCGCGGCCTGTTCGGCGGCACGCCCATGACGTTCATCGACGGCCAGGACGTCGACGTGCCCGCGTACATCCGCAAGGCCGTGCGCCTGCCGCCGGCGCCCTGAAGTTCGCTTCCCGGTTGCGCCCCGCCCCGGTCCTCCTACGTTCGGCCCTATGCCCGCGTTCGACGTCGCCGCCTGCCGCAAGGACTTCCCGATCCTGGGACGTTCCGTGCGCGGCCGTCCGCTGACCTACCTCGATAACGCGGCGACTTCCCAGAAGCCATCGGTCGTCATCCAGGCCCTCGAGCGCTATTACTCCGAGCAGAACGCCAACGTCCATCGCGGCGTCCACCTCCTGAGCGAGGAGGCCACCACCGCCTACGAAGCCGCCCGCGGTTCCGTCGCGAAGTTCCTCGGCCTCAAGGACACCCGGGGCTGCGTCTTCGTGCGCGGCGCGACCGAGGGCATCAACCTCGTCGCCGAGTGCTGGGGCCGGGCCAACCTCAAGGCCGGTGACGAGATCTTGCTCACCCACCTCGAGCACCACGCCAATATCGTGCCTTGGCAGGTCATCGCCGAGCGCACCGGCGCCAAGGTCGTCGTCACGCCCGTCACGCCGCGCGGCGAGGTCGACCTCGTGGCCTTCAAGGGACTGCTTTCCGCCCGTACCAAGCTCGTCGCCTTCGCGCACGTCTCCAATGCCCTCGGCACCGTCAATCCCGCCGCCGAGATGACCCGTCTCGCCAAGGCCGCGGGCGCGGTGGTACTCATCGACGGCTGCCAGGCCGCCGCGCACTTCAAGGTCGACGTTCCCGCGCTCGGTTGCGACTTCTACGCCTTCTCCGGCCACAAGACCTTCGGACCGACCGGCATCGGCGTGCTCTGGGGCCGCCCGGAGCTGCTCGACGCCATGCCGCCTTACCAGTTCGGCGGCGATATGATCCGCAAGGTCGACTTCGCCGGCACCACTTTCCGCGAGGCCCCTGAGCGCTTCGAAGCCGGCACGCCGGATATCTCCGGCGCCATCGCCCTCGGCGTCGCCTTGGAATACGTGATGCCGATCCAGGAGGCCGCGCACGCGCATGAGCAGGTCCTGCTCGCCGCGGCGACCGAGCGCCTCAAGGCCATCAAAGGACTCACCATCGTGGGCGAAGCGCCTGAGAAGGTCGCCGTCATCTCCTTCAATCTCGAGGGCGGGCACCCGCACGACGTCGGTACGCTGCTCGATGCGGACGGCATCGCCATCCGCACCGGCCACCATTGTTGCATGCCGCTCATGAAGCATTACGGCCTCAGTGGCACCGCCCGCGCTTCCTTCGCGTTCTACAACACCCTCGAGGAAGTCGACCGTCTGGCCGTCTCGCTTGAGAAGGCGCGGAAGATGATGGCCTAAGCCTTGGCGGTCGGCTCGGTCTGATTCATCGAACGACGCAGGACGTCGAGGATGCCCTGTACCTCCCAGTTACGGGCGGAGCCGGTCAGGCCGACGAGTCCGCGGGCGTCTTGGATGTCGTCGGGGTGATGTCCCGGGGGCCAATCGAGCCAGCTCCGGTCAAGCGAGTGACGGGTATCTTGCAGCAAGGGCAGCAGGGCGTTGATGCACAGGGTGTCCGCGCGTCCATCGGAGAGCAGGCAGGCGAAGACCTCGTCGATCAGCCGTCGGCGGGCGGACTTGAGCGGCGAAGAGGGCAGGGCGAGGGCCCAGTCGCGCAGGCGTTCACGCCAGTCGGGACGGCGGCGGTGTAGTTCGAGGTATTGGGCGAGCCGGCGGTGCGGATGGCCGGCCGGGCGAAGGCCACGCAGACGCCACCGTCCGCATTTCTCCATGTAGAGCGCATCGAGTCCGAGGACGAGCATCTCGTCCGGCGGATGGCTGCGGGCCAGTTCGGACATCGGGGCGCGGTTGCCACCGAGGCCGAGGGCTTCGACGAAGAGTTCGTGGCAGGCGGCGTCCCAGCCGACCTCCTTCACGCGTGCCCGGGCGTGTTTGGTCTTATTGCGGAAACGTTCGAGGGCGCGGCGACGGAGGCCGAGCACGAGATTGGGTTCCGCGGCGAGCACGCGGCGGGCGACCTCTCGCGAGCGGCCGCGCAGTTCGAGGAGCGCGTCTTCTTCGGCGAGATCCTCGAGGTCGCGTGGTAGGTAAGGTAGGAGTACCACCGTCTCCGGGCGGTGACCCGAGTGTGTCGATACATCCTTCGTGCCTGGGAGCAGCACCGCGTGAAGGATCACGCCGCCGAAGTGCGGATCGCGGTCGTGACCATGGGCGTTCCAGTCGGCGCAGCGCAGATGGATCTCGATGTCACCACGGAGACGTCGGCCATCGACGAGGATCTCCGCCGCCAGGAAATCCGGCCCCGCGCCTCGGTTCCAATCGCCCGGATGGAGGATCTCGATCGTCGCGCCGGAGGCGGCGGCCATCGGCCCGCGGACTTCGCCGGAGGCCCAGAGGCGTTGGATGGCCCGTTCGCCGATGGCGAAGGGGCCGTAGGGGCCGTCGATCTCCTCGACGCGTGCGCAGGTGCTCATGCGCGTATCCACGCCGAATCCCCGGCGCTTGGGAAATCAGGAGAAAGCCCAAGGGTTAAGCACCGAATCCGCTTGAGGGAAGACCCCAGCCGCCGTTGAATCCCGCTTACGGAGAGGTGGCAGAGTGGTCGATTGCAGCTGACTTGAAATCAGCCGAGCCGCAAGGCTCCGGGGGTTCGAATCCCTCCCTCTCCGCC